>MNYM01000047.1 GCA_001873065.1 Flavobacteriaceae bacterium CG2_30_31_66 | reverse complement strand
GGAATTGTAAACAAATTAGAAGATTTAAAAAAATTAAAAAAATCATAGCACAGATTTGAAATCTATGCCCTCCACCCCAAAACTTCAAAACATTCCGCTTTTCCTTTAACACATTCCGCTTTGAGGTTACAACAAGTTGCTTCATGTTAGATAAATGTCGCTTTATGGTTACTTCTTGCTGTCTTATTGTTACTTTTTGCTGATTTATGGTAACTTCTTGACGCTCTATTGTTGGAGCGTTCCGCAAACAATATACATCAGCAATAGAGCAACATGCGTCAACAATAAAGCGACATGCGTCAGCAATAAAGCGACATGCGTCAACAATAGAGTGACATACATCAACAATAGAGTGACATACATCAACAATAGAGTGACATGTATCCCACGCTAGTGCGAGCGTCTCCTCGTATTCACACTAATCAATTACTGGCACGAGCGAGACGCTTGCGCTAGCTGGGGGATAGCGGATTTGAACCTTAAATACGCGAAATCAAATTCGCAATAACGGAATCAAAAATCAAATCTAGTTTTGTATTAAATATTAACTATATTTAAATTCAAATTTACGATTCATGGAAAATTGGCAAAAACACATCACGATAAATCCTGAAATTAGAAGCGGAAAACCATGTATTAAAGGAACTCGATTAACGGTTGCTGATGTTTTGTCTTTTTTAGCATCTGGAATGTCTATTGAAGAGATTATTGTAGATTTTCCTCAACTTGATAAAGAAAAAATATTGGCTGTCTTGTCTTTTACCGCTAATAGAGAAAGTATTACCAAAATTGAATTAGCTTCATGAAACTTCTCTTAGATGAGAATTTGTCTAAGTAAAATAAACCTTAAATTTTGAATTTTAAACCCGAAATTTAAAAATCCTGATTCAAATCCCAAGACTCCAAATAATCTTTTAACGTGCTGATAAACATGCCACCAAGAGCGCCATTCACCACTCTGTGATCATACGAATGTGACACAAACATTTTCTGTCTAATGCCGATAAAATCACCATCAGGAGTTTCAATCACTGCAGGCACTTTTCTGATAGCGCCCAAAGCCAAAATAGCAACTTGTGGTTGGTTGATTATTGGTGTGCCCATCACAGAACCAAAACTACCCACATTGGTAACAGTATAAGTTCCATTCTGGATTTCGTCAGGTTTTAGTTGATTGATTCTTGCTCTGTTTGCCAAATCATTCACTTGCTTGGTCATGCCTACCAAATTCAGTTGGTCTGCATTTTTAATCACAGGAACAATGAGATTTCCATCAGGCAAAGCAGCTGCCATGCCCAAATTGATATTTTTACGTTTGATAATTTTATCCCCATCAACAGTGATGTTAATCATCGGATATTTTTTGATGGTAGATGCCACAGCTTGCATCAAAATAGGTGTAAAAGTCAGCTTCTCTCCTTCTCTTTTAAAGAAAGCATCTTTTACTTTTTCACGCCATTTCACAATATTCGTAACATCAATTTCAATGAAAGATTGCACATGAGCGGAAGTTTGCACAGAATCCACCATGTGTTTCGCAATCAACTTGCCCATTCGTGTCATTTCAATAATTTCGTCACCACCATTCACAGAAACAGGCGCTTTTGGTTGCTCTTTTTGGATTGTAGTGGCTACTTTTTCGGGAACAGGCATTGCAGTTGCCACGTTTTTTGGAGCAACTTTTTTATGTTCTATAAACTGTAAAATATCTTCTTTGGTAACTCTGCCATCTTTTCCAGTTCCTGAAATCGATTCCAATTCTTGCATGGAAATTCCTTCAGTTTGAGCGATGTTACGCACTAAAGGCGAATAAAATTTACCAGAATCAGAAGTCTTTGTGATGGGAGTTGCCACAATTTCGATGGCTTTTTCAATGGTTTTTTCAACTTCTTGCACCTCAACTGGGGTTTCAACTACTTCTTTTTGAATTTTTGGAGCAGCACCAGAATTTGTTTCAATGATAGCAATGGTTTGTCCAACTTGAACAATTGCATCTTTTTCAAATAAGATTTCAATCAAAGTTCCTTCAACTTCACTTGGCACTTCAGAATCTACTTTGTCTGTTGCAATTTCCACAACAGCTTCGTCCAATTCAATAGTATCTCCAACTTCTTTTAACCAAGATGTAATGGTTGCCTCAGCAACACTTTCACCCATTTTTGGCAGTTTTAATTCAAATCTTGACATGTAATTTGGTTTTCTGATTGCAAAAATACAAAAAAAAGGGATGACATTTTTGGAAAAAAGATTTGAAAAACAAAAGATATTTGAATATAAAATTATGTAATTAACAATAAATTACGATTTACATCCTTAAAAGTTACGAAATATCTAATTTAAGAAGCGTTTTATAGATTTTATAAAAAACCTATACCCAACTTTTGGGATTTTTTAAAACAGCAATCAGTTTTGATTCCTCTGAATTTTCTTCAGGTTGATGGTCGTATTTCCACTGTACTTTTGGTGGCAAACTCATTAAAATACTTTCTATGCGTCCATTGGTTTTCAATCCGAAAAGTGTGCCTTTGTCATGCACCAAATTGAATTCTACATAACGACCTCTGCGAATTTCTTGCCAATCTTTTTGTTGTTGGTTGAAAGTAAAATTCCCTCTTTTTTCAACTATCGGAACATAACTTTCTAAAAAACTATTGCCAATTTCTGTCACAAAATCATATCTATTTTCTAATGAAAATTCCTCAGTTTCTTTCAAATAATCGAAAAACAAACCACCAATTCCACGTGCTTCATTTCTGTGTGCATTCCAAAAATACCCGTCACAATTTTTCTTGAAAATGGGATAAAAATGGGGATGATGCTTGTCACAAGCCGTTTTACAAACTTGGTGAAAATGAATTGCATCTTCCTCAAACAAATAATAAGGTGTCAAATCTTGACCACCACCAAACCATTGCGTAACAATCTCACCTTGTGAATCATACATTTCAAAATATCGCCAATTTGCATGAACTGTTGGGATAAATGGATTTGTTGGATGCAACACCAAACTCAATCCACAAGCAAAAAAATTACCTTTTTTCACCCCAAATTGATTTCGTAAAACCTCAGGCAAATCTCCATGAACAGCAGAAATATTTACACCTCCTTTTTCGAAAATGGCTCCGTTTTCAATGACTCTGGTGTTGCCACCTCCACCTTCTTCACGTTGCCAAATATCTTCTCTGAAAATTGCTTTTCCATCAATTGTTTCTAACGTTGAAGTAATGGTATTTTGAAGATTTTCTATGTAGTTATAAAACTTATTTTTCATAAATAATTTCGTTTTTATCGTGCAACAAACTAAGTGTTGTTGTGGTTGCAGCAGTTATTGACAATGGCAAAACAATGATAATTCCGACAAAAGGAATCAATAAACACAGCATAAAAACAATCCCATTTCCAATAGCAAAACCTCTTCTTTTTTGAATAAAATCAACACTATCTTTGTATTTAAAATGACGTTCTAACGTGTAATCCATATTCCCAAAACCTGCATAATATGCCTGTAATAAAAACAATAGCATGGTTGAAAATAGGTTGACAATTGGAACAAATTTCAAGATTAAAAGCGGTAAACTGAACAACAATTCTTTGAATAAATTTCTACTATTTATTCTAATTCCTCGGATTAATTGCTCAAAAAAAGAAGACTTTCGATGCAAATGTTTTCGATTTCTATACAAGTGATGTTCTATTTTTTCTGAAACAATACTCATAAATGGCGCAGATAGTGCCAAAATAATGTGTTTGTAAACAATCAATCCTAGTACAATAATAAAGACCACACCAAGGAAATTACTGACAGAGGTAAATATTTCTTTTCCCCAATCCCAAATCCAAGCTTTTGAGATAAAAGCACCAATATTATCAGACAAAATATAAGCTTCAAATCCGATAAAAACAGCTGTCAAAATGCTTATAAATACTGGAATTATGAAATATTTCCAAAGTTTTAATTTTGAAATTAATGCAATAGCACCGACATAAGCTTTTATTCCAAGAACGATATTTTTTATCATATACTAGGTTTGCGTTAGCGATTGAGGCATTGTTGGAGCTCTCTCGCATTTTTGCGGGAAGCGACTGCCGAAAGCGCGACCTTTAGGGAACGCCCAAAAAAAATTATTGGCGATATTCCTTCACAGCATCCACGAAGGCTTTCGCATTTTCGAGCGGAATATTTGGTAAAATTCCGTGTCCTAAATTAACGATATATTTATCTTTCCCAAACTCGTTGATCATTTGATGCACCATCTTTTTGATTTCCGAAGGAGAAGACAATAATTTTGAAGGATCTAAATTTCCCTGTAAAGTGATGTTTCCTCCAGATAAATAACGCGCATTTTTGGGGGAACACGTCCAATCAACGCCCAATGCTGAGGCACCCGATTTTCCCATAACATCCAATGCAAACCAGCAACCTTTACCAAAAGCAATTACAGGACTCAAATCTTTCAAGGCATCAATTATTTGCTGAATGTATTGCCAAGAAAATTCTTGATAATCTGTTGGCGACAACATGCCACCCCAAGAATCAAAAACTTGCACTGCATCAACGCCAGCAGCCACTTTTGCTTTTAGATATAAAATGGTGGTATCTGTAATTTTCTGCAAAAATGAGTGTGCTACAATAGGATTGGTAAAACACAATTCTTTTGCTTTTTCATAAGTTTTAGAACCTTGACCTTGAACACAATAACAAAAAATTGTCCAAGGAGAACCAGCAAAACCTATCAAAGGAACTTCGTTGTTTAGTTTTTCTTTCGCTATTTTTATAGCTTCAAAAACGTAATTTAATTCTTGATACACATCAGGAATAACAACATTGTCTAAGTCTTTTTGACTGCGAATCGTATTGGGCAAATAGGGTCCAAAATTGGGTTTCATTTGCACCTCAATATTCATTGCTTGTGGGACAACTAATATATCAGAAAACAAAATAGCAGTATCCATTCCGAATCTACGAATGGGTTGCACAGTGATTTCTGATGCCAATTCTGGAGTTTGACAACGTGTGAAAAAATCGTATTTTTCACTGAGTGCTCTGAACTCAGGCAAAAAGCGTCCTGCTTGACGCATCATCCAAACTGGAGGTCTTTGAACAGTTTCGCCTTTTAAGGCTCTGAGAAATAGGTCGTTTTTTATCATTCTATTTTATTTAAACGCAAAGGCGTAAATTTCTAATTAACCGAAAAGACGCAGAGGTTTTCGCAAAGGTTAGAGAGTTTTTTTCTATGCGGTTCTTAGAGTCTTAGCAGTTTAATTTATTTCAATTATAAATTATTTACTACTCTTTTAATTCCATTTTTTATAAGTGCAACATTAAAATTGATTAACAAACCCAATTTACAGTCAGATAATTTTAAATATGTTAAAATTTGAGCAAGATGAACGTCTGTAAGATTTTCCACAGATTTTAATTCAATAATCACTTTATTTTCGACAAATAAATCTATTCTATAACCAACATCCAACTTAACATCTTCATAAATCAAAGGAAGTGGCTTTTGTTTTTCTACTATCAAATCTCCTTTTCTCAACTCATAAAACAAACATTCTTCATAAGCACTCTCAAGAAGACCAGGACCTAATGCTCTGTGAACTTTCAAAGAACAATCAACTATTATTTCAGCAATTTTATTTTCAGTCATTTTTTTAAAATTTTAAAAGCAATGTTCTTTTTTAAACGCAAAGTTCGCAAAGTTTAAACGCAAAGGACGCAAAGGTTTTTTCTTTGCGTTTCTTGGCGTCTTTGCGGTTTAATTTTTTTACAATTAATTTTCTATTTGAGAAACTGCTATCATCGCTTTGTCAACAGCTTTTGCAAATATTTTAATATCTTTTTCTGAAATTGCTGAAGACAAAAACCAAGCTTCAAATTGTGATGGAGGTAAAAACACCCCGTTTTTAATCATTTCCCAAAAGAAAACTGCAAACTTTTTGGTGTCTGAAGTTTGTGCTTCTTTGAAATTGGTGACTTTTGAATTTGTAAAAAACGGATTCATCATCGAACCAAAACGATTTACAACCAAATCTACTTCATATTTTTTGGCAGTTTCAGATAAGATCACTTCCAAAATACCCCCAATTTCCTCAAACTTTTGGTACGGATTTTGTCTTTTTAATTCGGTCAATGTTGAAATTCCTCCTGCCATTGCAATTGGATTCCCACTCAAAGTTCCTGCTTGATACATGCCACCCAAAGGCGCGACTTTTTCCATAATTTCATTTCTTGCACCATAAGCACCTACTGGAAATCCACCACCAATTACTTTTCCTAAACAAGTAATATCCGCTTCAACACCCAATAATTCTTGTGCACCACCAAATTTTGAACGAAAACCTGTCATGACCTCATCACAAATCAAGAGAGAATTTTTAGTTTCTAAAAAGGATTTTAAATCCTTTAAAAAATTATTTTGTGGAATAGCAACGCCCATATTTCCACAAATAGGTTCAATGATGACTGCTGCGATATTGTCATCATTTTCAAAGTGCATTTTAACACTTTCTAAATTATTGTATTCAGCAATTAAGGTATTTTTTACAGCCCCTTCAGGAACACCTAAACTTCCTGGCAAACTCAAAGTCGCCAATCCTGATCCTGCAGCAACTAATAATGCATCTTGATGTCCATGATAACAGCCAGAAAATTTGATGATTTTATCTTTTCCAGTAAACGCTCTTGCCAAGCGAATGCCACTAATAACAGCTTCAGTTCCAGAATTTACGAAGCGTACTTTGTCCATTCCTGGAAAAGCGTCACAAACTATTTTTGCTAAAATAATTTCGTTTTCTGTGGATGCTCCAAATGAATAGCCACTTTTTAGCGCTTTATGAACCGCTTTTTGTACTTTTTTGTGACGATGACCCAAAACCATTGGACCATAAGACAATACCAAATCTAGATATTCATTGTCGTCAACATCAATAATTTTAGAACCTTTTGCTTTTTTGATAAACAACGGATTTCCACCAACTGATGAAAATGCTCTTACTGGAGAATTTACAGCACCAACAAGATTTACCAATCCTTTTTCGTATAGTTTTTGTGATATTTTAAACATTTTATGTTTCATGCTTTAGGATATAAGCTTTTGGCTATTTATTCAATATTTTTGCTGCCTCTTTCGCAAAATAGGTAATGATAATATCTGCTCCTGCTCTTTTCATAGACAACAAACTTTCCATCATTACTTTTTCACCATCAATCCAACCTTTCTCAGCAGCTGCTTTGATCATGGCATATTCACCACTTACATTATAACATGCAATAGGTCTGTCAAAATTATTTTTTAAATCGCGAATAATATCTAGATATGACAAAGCTGGTTTTACCATCAAAATATCAGCTCCTTCTTCATCATCAAAAGTGGCTTTTCGCAGACCTTCTTCTCTATTTGCAGGATCCATTTGATAGGTTTTTCGGTCGCCAAAAGTAGGTGCAGAATCTGCTGCATCTCTAAAAGGACCGTAAAAGGCAGAGGCATATTTTACTGAATATGCCATAATTGGCAAATCAGAAAAACCTGAATTATCCAAAGATTGACGCACTATTTCAATAGTTCCATCCATCATTCCTGAAGGTGCCACCATATCAACACCCGCTTTTGCGTGAGAAATAACTTGCTTGGCAATATTTACCAAAGTAGCATCATTATCAACATCATTTTCGTGGATAATTCCACAATGTCCATGAGAAGTATATTCGCAAAAACAAACATCTGTAATTACATACAAATCTGGATACTTTTGTTTGATGAAACGAATGGCTTTTTGCATAATCCCGTTTTCGTTCCAAGTTTCTGTACCTTCAGTGTCTTTGTTTGACGGAATTCCAAAAAGCAATACTGCAGGAATTTTTAGGGCAACAACTTCGTCTAATTCTTTTGAAATTCTATCCAAAGAAAAACGTTTGATGCCGGGCATAGAAACAATTTCTGTTTCAATATTGGTGCCTTCTTCAATAAAAAGGGGATAGATAAAATCGTCAACAGACAAATTGGTTTCTCTCACCAATCTTCTGATGGCTGGTGTTTTTCTGAGTCTTCTTGTTCTAAACATTGTTTTTAGTTTGAGAGTTGTAAAGTTTAAAAGTTAGGATTTGAAAAATAAATTTTTACCAATTCTAGAACATCTTCAACACTTGGTAAATTAGAGACTTCAACATTTTTAAAGTACTTTCTTGCAACATTAGCGGTTGATTCACCAATGCAAAAAGCAGTTCTGTTAGTGTCATTTTTCTTCAAATAACTTTCAATTCCTGATGGGCTGTAAAATAAAACTCCTTTTATAGAATCTTCAATTTTCACAGGACTTAACATTGTTTTGTAGGCTTCAACTTCGTTGACAATAATATTTTTATGAAACAAATAAGCTGGTAAAATATCCAAACGAACATCACTACAAAAATAAGTTACTTCTTTGTTAATCAAATTTTCAGCTAAATATTCAGCCAATTGTTTCGCATTTTTAGCGGCAAAGGTTACTTTTCCAAGATTGTTTTCAATCAAATTTTTTGTTCGTCTTCCAACACAAAAAATATTTTTGAATTTTATTTCGTTTCTTGTGAATGAATTTAGAATAGAATCAACACCATTTTGACTTGTGATGACCACATTTTCAATTTCATCTTTCATTACTTTTGATGAAATCCTATTGAAACGAATTTTGACAAAATCGCTGTCCAAAACCTGAATCGTTCTTGGTAGCAATTTCTTTTGAGCTTCGGATAATTTTTTTGTAGAATAAATGGTATGATTTATGAGAGAAAACTCTTCATCTTCCAGCATCAGTTCTTTTCCTCCTTTATTGATAATATAATCAGCACAATCTTTTGCTAAAAATTTATGACGTCCAAAAGCTACATTTTTACCTACTGAAATTTTTTTGGAGCCATCTCTTTTCAGTAAAATTCCTTTAAAATTTATTTCTTCTGTTTTTTTATCAATATAAGCTAATGCGCCAATTGGAGCTGTGCAACCACCTTCTAACAGATTTAAAAATTCGCGTTCAATGCCAGCACAAACTTGGGTTTCATAATCATTTAATTTTGAGCAAGCTTCTTTGATAAAATCGTCATTTTCAAGACAACAAATCATAATTACCCCTTGTGCTGGCGCAGGAATCATCCATGAAAGATTGATAGCACCTGCAGATCTTATTCCTAATCTTTCCAAACCCGCAGCAGCAAAAACAGCCCCATTCCAATCGCTATTCTCTAATTTATTTAATCTTGAGTTAACATTTCCACGCAAATCCACCACTTTATGAGTTGGATAACGATTGAGCCATTGTGCTTTTCTTCGCAAACTTCCTGTGGCAATTGTACCTTCTTGTTGACCAAAAAATTCTTCAGTTCCTTTTAGAATGAAAATATCATTGTAATTCGCGCGTTTTAAAACAGCCGCTTGCACAATTCCTTGAGGCAAAACTGTGGGCACATCTTTCATGGAATGAACAGCAATATCGATTGATTTATTAAGCAAAGCAATGTCTAGATTTTTCGTAAAAATTCCTGTAATTCCTAGTTCATACAGCGGTTTGTCTAAAACAATATCTCCTGCAGATTTGATGGAAACAATTTCAGTTTCAAACCCTAAAGCCTCTAACTCTTTGCGCACTTTGTTAGCTTGCCAAAGTGCTAATTGGCTTTCACGAGTTCCAATTCTGATTATTTTTTGCATAATATTTTAATTATGATTGAAATACCTTATTGATTAGTTGCATACTTTCTGAAGCTGAAATTTCGTCTTCTTTAAGATATTTTACGAATTGTGTAGTTATTTTTTGAATAATTCTTGAAGAAATAACCTCTGCCTGATACTCGTCAAAATTAGGTATTTTTTTTCTTTGAAAGTTAATTTCATCGTTTTTAATATGCTCCAAAGAATTCTTAAGCGCAGTTATTGTTGGTGATAACTTCCGATGATTTTGCCAATCATTAAAATCACTTTTATGAGTTTCAATAATAGCTTCTGCAAACGGAATTTCTTGTTGACGAATTGACAAAGTTTCATCAGTTACTTTTGATAGTTCATCAACATTAACCAAAGTAACCCCTTCATATTCTGAAACATCCATTGCAACATTTTCTGGAATAGACAAGTCTAAAATCAATAATTTTTTATGTTTGGGGATATGCCTTTTGGTAATTGTTGGTTTTTCAGCACCTGTTGAAACAATCAAAACATCGGTATTTTCAATTTCAGAAATCAAATTTTCAATAGTTGACTTTCTAATTGATGGGTGTTCTTTTATAAATTCGGAGGCTTTGGCTTCTGTTCTATTAATCAAGCAAACATTGGAGTTGTGTGTATATTCTGCCAAATTTTTGCAAGTATATTTTCCCATTTTTCCCAATCCAAAAACCAATATTTTTTTGGTATTGTAATTCGGAATATTTTTGATGATATATTGTATTGCTGCGTAAGAAACAGAAGTTGTTCCTGAGCTTAATTTGGTTTCGTTTTTCACTCTTTTGCTGGCATGCAGCACAGCATTTAAGAGCCTTTCTGTAAAAGTATTGGTTGTATTGAGCGATTTTGCCAATTTAAAACACTGTTTTAATTGCCCAACAATTTCGTAATCACCCAAAATTTGGCTTTCTAATCCTGTTCCAATTCTGAACAATTGGTCAATTGCTTCTTGATTTTTATAAACATTGGAATATTTCGCAAATTCCTGAATTGAACCCTCCGTAAATTCACAAATAAGTTCAATTAGCTGACAAGGACGCTCTGCAAAACCCGAAATTTCAGTTCTATTGCAGGTTGATAATACAAAAATTCCATCAAACCCTCTTTCAATTGCAGTATTTAATAGCGTAATTTGATTTTCTTTTGATAATGAAAATTTGCTACGAATGGTAGCATCTGCCTTTTTATAACTTACACCAATGTTATAAAAATGCTGTTGTTTAAAGTCTTGCATATTTTCGTAAAGTGGGTCAAAAGTAAAAAGGATTTGTTAAAAAAAGTATCGATAAAAGTACTTTTAATAACGTTGTCTGTTTTTTGGCAAAATTTTATAATTAAACCCCTTGTAAATACTTATTTTTGCGAAGATAATTGATTTATCAACTATTTTATATAGATTAATTCTAAATTAAAGAATTCCATTACAAAAGTTTTGTATGATAAAAAATGTCGGTGAAAGTACTATCGAAGAAATTAATATTGAAGACGGATTTTACGTGCTTCATTTCCAAAATGAAAGTGCTGAAAAACAAATATTTGAAAGAATAATTAACAGTACTTTTATTCAAATGCATTTTTGTTTAAAAGGAAGTTCAAAGTTTCTTTTTAACAGCAGCTCATACACTTTTGATGTTTTGGACAATCGTTCAATCTTATTGTACAATCCTCAAAGAACTTTGCCAATAAATTTAGAAATTCATCCAAAAACAACATTGATTTCGATATTAATTTCAATTGAAAAATTTCATTCACTTTTCTCAAAAGAATCCGGATATATTTCATTTTTGAGTGATGAAAATAGCAACAAAAAATATTATGATGATACAGAAATAAAGCCAACTGTCGCCATTGTTTTGCAACAAATCATCAATGCAAATGTGAATAGTGCTATCAGAGAATTGTATGTTAAAGGAAAAATTTATGAATTATTAAGTTTACATTTTCAGAAAGACGAAACAACAATTGGCGAATATTGTCCATTTTTGGTAGATGAACAAAACGTTTTAAAAATTAGAAAAGCCAAAGAAATCATTATTTCAAGATTGGCTGAACCTCCAAGCTTGCAAGAATTGGCAAATGAGATAGGATTAAATATCAAGAAGTTAAAAGAAGGTTTCAAACAAATTTATGGTGACACAGTGTATAGTTTTTTGTTTGATTACAAAATGGAACATTCCAGAAAATTATTAGAAACCAACCAATATAACGTTAATGAAGTTGGTATTCAAGTGGGTTACAGCACTGCAAGTCATTTTATTGCTGCTTTTAGAAAAAAATTTGGAATCACTCCAAAGAAATATTTACAATCGCTGAGTTAAAAGCTACTCAATCAACTCAATATCAAATACTAAAAACCGACAACCACCAACCAAGAATTAATAACCAAACCTTGAAACAACTAACACATCAAGATAATCAAAACAAACAACAAAAATTCCCAATAACAATTGTTTGTGATGCCATAAGAACACCCGAAAATATTGGCATGTGTTTTCGTGTTTCTGAAAGTTTTGGCGTTCAAAAAATCTATTTTCATGAAAGCTCACCTTCTATAGAAAATAATAAAGTATTAAAAACTTCCAGAAATACCATCAATCAAATTGACTACGAATTTTATAGCAATTTTAAAGAAAAAATTAATCAATTAAAACAGGAGGGAAATACGATTATTGGTATAGAAATTACTGATAAAAGCATCAATATTCAAGATTTTAATTTCAAAAATCACGAAAAAATCGTGTTACTTTTAGGAAGTGAAAGAAATGGAATTTCAAACATTAATTTGGCTGATTTCAGCATTAAAATTCCAATGTTTGGCAGAAATTCGAGCATGAACGTGATACATACTTTGGCGATTGCATTGTATGAGATTACAAATCAAATAAATGCCCATCCCAACCTTCCAAAAGGGAGGGAATAGATTGCGAAAAATTAAGTATATACATATAAAATCTTTAAACTTAAAACTTTTAAACTTTTAAAAACCTTGAAATGAAAGGAATATTATTAAACAATTTAGGATCACCAGATTCAACTGAAATTAAAGATGTAAAAAAATATTTAGGCGAATTTTTGATGGATGAACGCGTTATTGATATTGATTATTGGAAACGTTACCTATTAATCAATGGAATAATTTTAAATTTTCGTCCAAAAAAATCTGCTAAAGCGTATAAAAAAATTTGGTGGGATGAAGGTTCTCCTTTGGTAGTCATGTCAGAGAGATTTACTGAAAAAATCAAAAAAAAAATCGATATTCCTGTTGAACTTGCCATGCGTTATGGAAGTATGAGCATGGAAAATGGGATTAAAAATCTGGTTGATAAAGGCGTTACTGAAATCTTTTTAGTGCCTTTATACCCACATTATGCCATGTCCTCTTATGAAACTGTGGTGGTAAAAGCAGAAGAAATTCTTGCAGAAAAATATCCAAATATAATTATGGATGTATTGCCTCCTTTTTATGATAAACCAGCCTATATCAAAGCAATGAGCAGCAATATTGCCAATCATTTAGAGGGTTTTGACTACGATCATGTGCTTTTTTCCTACCATGGAATTCCTGAAAGACACATCAAAAAATCGGATCCAACAAAAAGTCATTGTAAATTAGATGGTTCTTGTTGCAATCGAAATTCAGTAGCGCATCACACTTGTTACAGACACCAATGTTTTGAAACCACAAAAGCAATTGCCATAGAATTGGGATTGAATGAAGCCAATCATAGCAATTCTTTCCAATCAAGATTGTTAAAAGATCCTTGGTTAAAACCTTATACAGATTTCGAATTGGAAAAATTTCCAAAAATGGGCAAGAAAAAAGTGGCCGTAATTACACCTGCTTTTGTATCTGATTGCCTAGAAACTTTGGAAGAAATTGCGATGGAAGGCAAAGAAGATTTTTTAAAAGCGGGAGGCACTGATTATAAACACATTCCTTGTATGAACGATAATGATGATTGGGTGGATGTGATGGTTTCTTGGCTGAATGATTGGAAAAATGGGTAAAGGTCGGTGGTTATTGGTTGATGGTTAAACTAAAACTTTGTAACTTTACGACTTTGAAACTTCACAACTTTTAAACTAACTTTGTAATATGGATTTTTATTACGTAAAAGCATTACACATTATCTTTGTAATTACTTGGTTTGCAGGATTATTTTACATTATCAGGCTTTTTATTTATCATGTAGAAGCGGAAAGCAAACCACAACCCGATAAGCAAATTTTGCAAACACAATACAAATTGATGAGCAAACGTTTGTGGTATATCATTACTTGGCCTTCTGCGATTTTGGCGAGTTTTTTTGCCTTTTGGATGTTATATAAAAATCCGGATTATTTTTTTATGCCTTGGATGCATGTAAAACTAGCATTTGTGCTAGCTTTATATTTTTATCATTATTCTTGCCAACGAATTTACAGTCAATTGCAAAACGATATTATCAAATATTCTGCATTCAAACTAAGAATATGGAACGAAGTTTCTACCATTATTTTGTTTGCTGTGATTTTTCTGGTAACATTACAAGATGCTATGAATTGGATTTGGGGAGTTGTCGGAATTTTTGTTTTCGGAATCGTTTTGATGCTTGGAATAAAATTGTACAAGAGAATTCGCGAAAAAAATTCTTGGGAAAAAACGAAATAATTTTCGGTTTGCAGTGATAGTTTTCAATAAAACACTGATACTGAATACTATGCTCTAATACTTTGCTCAAAAGGAATTCTATGAACAATACTTCTTCCTAACGTAATTTCATCCGCAAATTCAAGTTCATCACCTACAGAAATTCCTCTTGCAATCGTTGAAATAATGATATTAAATTTTTCAATTTGTTTATAAATGTAAAAATTAGTTGTATCACCTTCCATAGTTGAGCTAAGTGCAAAAATAAGTTCTTTTATTTCGCCAAGGGCAACTTTTTTTACTAAAGAATCTATCTGCAAATTTTGAGGTCCAATTCCTTCAATTGGAGAAATTTTTCCACCCAAAACATGATACAATCCATGAAATTGAGAGGTACTTTCAATTGCCATCACATCTCTGATATCCTCTACAACACAAACAATATCAGAATTTCTTTTGGGATTATTGCAAATCGCACACAAAACAGTATCGGAAATATTATGGCATTTTTCGCAGTTTTTTACGTCATTTCTTAAATGCAATAATGCTTCTGACAAATATGCTGTATTTTCTTTAGGTTGTTTTAATAAATGCAACACCAAACGCAAAGCCGTTCGCTTGCCAATTCCTGGCAAACGCGACATTTCATTGACAGCGTTTTCTAATAATTTTGACGAAAAATCCATAGCCAACAAAATTACAATTTCAGTTGAGATTTTTAGCTAAATAAATATTAAAAACTATATTCGTGTTACAATTCGTAATTCTTAATTTATAAATGCAACCACATTATATCATCCTACTAATCATTGCTTATTTTTCAGTATTGATTTTGATTTCCTTTTTCACAGGAAAATCAGCAAATAATTCCACTTTTTTCAGAGCAAACAATTCTTCACCTTGGTATTTAGTGGCATTTGGGATGATTGGAGCGTCACTTTCTGGAGTCACTTTTATTTCAGTGCCAGGTTGGGTTGAATCGCAAAGCATGAGTTATATGCAAATGGTTTTTGGATATATCATTGGCTATGCAGTGATTGGTTTGGTGCTTTTACCTTTATATTACAGGTTAAATTTAACCTCCATTTACACCTATTTGGAAGGTCGTTTTGGGGCGTATTCTTACAAAACTGGCGCAAGTTTTTTCCTGCTTTCCAGAATAATTGGCGCGTCATTTCGATTGTTTTTAGTGGCAAATGTGTTGCAAATTATTCTGTTTGATTCGTATGGAATTCCTTTTTGGATTACAGTTTGCATCACTATTTTATTAATTTGGGTTTACACTTTTAAAGGTGGTATCAAAACGATTGTTTGGACAGATACTTTGCAAACGTTATTCATGTTAACTGCTGTTGGGGTTTGCATTTATACAATTTCAAGTGAATTAAAAATCGAAAATATTTTTTCATATGTTGCTGATAATAAGCTTTCTAAAATTTTCTTTTTTGAAGATGTGAATGCTGGAAATTATTTTTGGAAACAGTTTTTGGCTGGCGCATTTATTGCCATTGTGATGACAGGTTTAGACCAAGATATGATGCAAAAAAACTTGACTTGCCGCAATTTGAAAGATGCTCAAAAAAACATGTTTTGGTTTACAATTGTGCTTGTTTTTGTGAATTTTCTATTTTTAGCTTTGGGCGTTTTATTGACAGATTTTGCTCAAAAAAACGGCATTGACGCACATAAAGATTCACTTTTCCCAGTAATTGCCACCAATGGAACTTTAGGTTTTATGACTGCAGTTTTCTTTTTAATTGGATTGATTGCTGCTGCATATTCAAGTGCAGATTCAGCTTTGACTGCTTTGACAACCTCTTTCAGTATTGATATTTTAGAAATAGACAAGAAGAAAAATCCTGAAGATCAAGAAAAAATCAGAAAGAAAATTCATGTATTGTTTTCATTTGTTTTGATTGCTACCATATTGATTTTCAAATATTTTATTGCAGATGAAAGTGTGATTGCTAAAATATTTACGTTTGCAAATTATACGTATGGACCATTATTAGGTTTGTATGCTTTTGGATTGTTTACCAAAACTCAAGTAAAAGACAAAATGGTGCCAATTATTTGTATTTTATCTCCATTTGTTACTTATTTCACCAATATTTTTTTCTTAGAAGTTTTAAGTTTCAATTTCGGATTTGCCTTACTAATTTTGAATGGCGCTTTCACATATTTAGGACTTGTTATTTTTAGAAAAAAAGCTGGTTTAAAATAACTACTCAAAAAAAATCCTGAGTAAAAACTCAGGATATTTTATTTGAAAATGACAATTCTTATAATGTTCTTTTTCCAGCTACTGTCACTGTATTATTGTCACTATCTTTGAATGAACCATTAACTTCATCCCCAGAAATTGTTCCAATAACTCTACCATCTTCAACCAATTGATTGCTTGAATTCACAGTTCCAGAGCCAGAATCTGTATCAGTTTGTCCATTTTCTTTAGCAATATATCCAAATTTTGAAATTGCTCTTGACAACACCAAATTAAAAATTCCTTTTGTTCCATCAGAAATTGCATACGTTCCTTCAAAAGCTTCAATAAGCGAAGTTGATGTTTCTTTTGACAAAATAAAAACTGCATTTGGATGTCCTGAAATACTTGAAGAAACCATTGTTGGTGTTGAACCACCCAATCCTACAGAAAAAGTAACTGATATTGGGCTTTCATTAAATGTTCCTGTAAATGGTGCAACATAAGATTGTCCATCAACCACACTTACAGTTGAAGTTAATGTAACAGTTACACCATCTAAAATCATGGTTGCAGTAATTGCACTTGTTCCATTTTGAATATTAATAGAAATTGTTCCTGTAGAACCAACAATAATTCCTTTATAAATTCCTTTGATACTTGCATCATTTACTGCTAAAGCATCTGGAGTTGTTTTGCAAGTTGTACAAGAATAAGCACTTGTGTCGTCGTCTTTTGAACATGAAGTGAATAAAATTCCAATTAAAAAAATTGGGAAAATGAATTGTAACGTTACTTTTTTAAAAAATCTCATAATGTTGGTTTTTAGTTGTTAATTGAGTTTTTGCTTTTTTAAGCAGTTTTATTTCAACAAATCTAGCTGAGAAAACAACGTCAAACAATCACCAAAAAGTAGTAATTTTCAAAAAAGTAATGATTTGGAATTATTTAGGAAAAACTTTATTCAAAGCTTCAATTCGGGAATTGACATGCAATTTTTCGTAGATATTTCGAATATGAGTTCTGACAGTTTCAGTGCTTAAAAACAAACTATCGGCAATTTCTTTATAGCGCAAACCTTTTGAAAGTAAATGCAAAATTTCTTTTTCACGTTCCGATAATTTTAGCATTTCTTTGTTTTCAGCATTCGAATTTTGAAAAGAATTGACCACTTTTCTGGCAATATTGCTACTCATTGGAGAACCTCCATTGAAAACTTCAACAATTGCATCTAAGATTTTTGAAGGTTGAGTCGTTTTTGTAATATAGCCTGAAGTCCCAGCTTTTAAAGCTTTAAACACAGAATCAGTATCTTCAAATGAAGTACACATTAAAAATTGTACTGAATTACATGTTGGTTTTAAATTTAAAATACAATCAATTCCGTCTTTTCCAGGAAGATGAATATCCATTAAAACAACATCTAAATGTAAGCTAGGAATTGAAATTATTGCTTCTTCAGCAGTTTCAAAAGCATGAATACACGAAAAACCTTCACTGCCATTTATCAGAACAGTAAGGCTTTCCCTTATTTGCTTTTCGTCTTCGACAATTCCAACTTGTATATTCATCGCCACTAAATTAGCATTTCATTTCCTAAAAAAACTACCACAAAAGTAGTAATTGGCTTTTTTCTATTTTCTGAAAACTCTATTTTATAATTTTCTCAAGTGGCACAGAAACATTGATTTCAGTTCCTTTTGAGTTTTCAGAAACAATTTTAAAAACTCCATCAATGGTGTGCAATCGAGTTTGCATATTTCTCAATCCATTTCCATTTTTGATTGTTTCTGTTTGAAAACCAATTCCATCATCTTTGATAGAAAGTTCTAAAAATTTTGAATTTATGTTTGCAGTAAAATTGACTTTTGTCGCTTTTGAATGTTTGACAATATTGTTCAGTGATTCTTTTACAACCATGAATAATTCGCGATGAGATTCTTTAGTAATATTAGTTTGTGGAGGATTTTCAGGAAAACTATTTTGAATTTCAATTGGATAATCTTCTAAATAATCAGTAGAATATTCTCTAATTCTCGCTAACAAATTGGCAATTGTGGTGTTATCAGGATTCAAAGCCCAAATTAAATCGCGCATATTTTCAATCATCTTTTTTGAAGTCTCTTTTACAGCCTCAGAATTATTTTGGATTTCTGGTAAATGATCGGTTTTTTGAGAAATTAGTTCACTTAAAAAATTGATTTTCGACAATCCAGAACCCAAATCATCATGAATATCTTTCGCAATTCTGATTCTTTCATGCTCTTCAGTTTCTTTGATTATTTTTTCACTTGCTAAGATATTTTTTAAATTTTGACTTTTTTTCCAGAAATAAGCAATGACAAAAAGACCAATCATTAATACCAAAAATGCTGTAATTTGATAATTCTTTTTTGTCAAAAGTGATGCTTGCTCCTTAATTTTTAAATCTCTGATTTTAGTTTCCTGATTTAAAAATTTAATTTCAGCTTCTTTTTTTTGAGTGTCAAATTTAATTTGCATTTCAGCTAGCTGATTTGACCTTTAAAGATTGATAAAACTCTCTTTTTCAAGTTCGTATAACTTTCTATATTTGATTGCTTCAGGAAACTGATTTAGCTTTTCATAAGCAGTTGACATTCCGTCATAAGATTCTATGATCACTTCTTTGGCATCAATTTCTTTCGCGTTTTTGTTAGCTAACGAACATAATTCCAATGATTTTTTATAATCGCCAATCAAAGCATAGACATTTCCAAGATTCGTTTGATTTGCCGCAAGCATAAATTTATCACCTAATTTCTCAGATAAAGCCAAAGCTGCATTATAATTTTTGATGGCTTCAGGATAGTTTTTAAGATATTTATAAACGATTGCCAAATTGTTAAAAACCATCGAAATCCGTTGTTCATCACCTTTCTTTTTATAGATTTTTAAAGCACTTGAATACAATTCTAACGCTTTTTGGTAATTCTCTTTTTGCTCATAAATAATTCCCATATTATTCTGACAATCAGCCATTATTGATAAATCATTTTTAAGTTTTGCAATCTCAAAAGAACGAATATAATAGTGCATTGCATTGTCAAAATCTCTTTGCTCTTCATACAAAGTACCAATATTTTTATATGTTTTTGAGATACTCAAACTATCATTTCTTTGCTTTGAAATATCTAATGATGCTAAATAATTGGCAAGTGCTTCTTCTGATTTTCCTATTTGCGAAAAAGCACGCCCTAAATTATTATACGTTTTACCTAAAAGCTGGCTATTTTCTGATTTTTTAAAAATCACTACACATTTATTAAACTGAACGATTGCTTCTTGATAATTCCCTTTAGAATAAAGCTCTTCACCAAATTTTAAGATATTTTCAGCAGTTTGTAGAGGTTGAGAAAAGCCAAAAAAACCATTCACAAGAAAAAGAGAAAGCAGAAAGTATTTTTTCATAGTTAATTGTTTGAAAATAAATGAAATCTACAAAAATTAACAATAAAATAAGTGGTCTCTAAAAATATTTGTATCATTAAAGTTTTAAATTAATTACCCCTTTTAATAATATTTTATAGCTTTAAGAACAATTTTCAATTTTTAAATAATGATTTTTTATTTTAATAGTAACATTCAAAAATGTATTTTTTGAATTACTTAGTTTTTTTGAGATTTTCCTGAAAAATTAAAATCATTCTAAAACCAACTATTAATTATAAAATTTTAATAAAAATCTGAATTTACATAGTATTTATTGATTTTATGATAGTTTTGTATGGGTTTTGTTTAGGCTTTAATACATAATAATCATATTTTAAAATATTTAAAATATCAATTAAATTATCAGTTATAATTTTTCACACACAAAATACAGATTTTCAGAACATAACATATTTTTTTTAACGAAACATTTCGTTAAAAAAAATATTGAAATTTTGTTGTCGCCTTTTATTAGGTTTGTATTCAATGATTTTAATCAATCAACGTTCTTTATTTTTTTAAGAATATTTTTCTTAAAAAATGTTTGTGAGCCCCCAACTATAAGATTTTCGTTTGTAAAATGAAAATTTTATTATCACATGGTATTTTTTTTAAAAACAGTAAATAAACATAGTAATATGATAGCTACCCCTAAACGCGGTCTTATTATCTTGATTTTGGGCATTACAACTCACCTGAATCTAGGTAAAATACCCTCAGCTTTTGATACTCAAGCAGACAATTAAAATAAGGATTTATTCCTACATCAAACTAATTTTTCAAATTTAAATACTCTTGATTCTAGACAAGATTATAATGTCAACGAGAAAAGTTTGTCTCACTCGAATTATTTTAAAGTTGAAAATCAATCTAAATTTACATTGCTACCAACAAATTCCATAATTAAGAAATTTGTAAGTTTCATGAAACCAGAAAATTAAAGCATTCATAAAAATTAAACATATTCAATCAATAACACAAACCAAAAAAAACAGAATTAACAAATTAAAAGAGAAATCAACCCTTTACCAGCTAACAAAAAAATGAGAACAAAATTACTTAAAAGTCTATTAATCCTTTTAACATTTGTACTTGTACAGACAACGTTTGGATATAGTTTTCTAATGACAGAAAACCAGGCTAAACAAACCAAAACAGTTTCTTTATTTTGGAGTAAACACGATTCCAATTGTAAAAATATTGAAAATTTCAACGGAGATTCTTTTTGGAAAAGAATATTAAATGTTTCGAATGGCACAAAAAAAATCAGCTACATCAAACAATTTTGATAATGCTGCTTGTGCTTCAGAAACAATTCCTTCAGGGTCTCTTGTGATTGCAATGGATAATAATTTGCAATCAGTGAGTAGAAAATTCAATTTGAAAGCATATGGACTGGCAGTAAGACTATTACATGCTGGAATTCCTTTAAAGTGGGCTATCAAATCTGGAAAAGCAAAAGATGCTATTGATTTTACGACCAATGCAACCAGAGTTAAACCAAGTGCACAAGCTGTATCTAGTAGAAGTTTTCTTTCAGGACCATTAGTTATTGATGTTGCTGATAAAACTGCTGCACTTGCAATCATAACAAGTTTTGGAAACAACGTGAATGTATATGAGTTGACACAAAATACAACAGTTGATATCAAACATACTTTAACCCACAAACCAAAAGCTGCTGTATTGAATGATGGAGGAAATGTAAGTATTCATACAGGTATCTATTCAAGGGCAGGTTTAACCAGCGGAACTCATTATACAACTGAAAGCTCTGCATCTAACATCAATGGAAATTCATGTTATACTTTTGCAAGTGAGCCACATTCAAGTAACATAACAGCTGCAAAAGTGAATAATGTAGTAGCTTTTTTGAACAGTGGTGGAAACTTTTTAGGCCAATATGAAGCTGTTAAATCGTACACAAGTACAACAAATCCTTTGTTAGCTTCATTTTCAAGCAAACCTGGAATTGGAGGCAGCATTATTTTTGACAATGCTGATGAACCATATATTCAAATACAAGGTGGTTTAGACGATACAGGAGGTTCTGTAAAATCTTTTAAATTTACTAACAACCCAGGATTGAGAGTAGCATACGACAGTGATAGTGGAACAAATTATAAAGCTTACTTTGTTAAATTAGCTTCTTCGGGATCAGTTGTGGGTGGTTACGTGCATTATTTAGCTAGTCATGAATATGGCACTGGAGATAATACAGAAATTAATGATCAAAGAATGTTGTTAAACGCATTATTGAGACCCTCAGATAAAGTAATAGGTGCAAAAAACAACACTACCGTAGCAAGCATTACAGAAAATGAAACCAAAACTTTGGTTGGTGCTCCATCTGGAGGAACTTGGTCTATTGTTTCTTTTGGTGGTTCTATCTCTAGAAATACTTACACTCCTGCAAACATTGCATCAAATACAACTGTTGTCATTAGATATACAATACCTGCTGATAATTGTTATTCTCCTACACAAGTATGGGCAACAAATCCTGAGGATACTCAAAAATTGGTGAAAGATATTTTAGCAAATTTAAAATCATTCATTCCTGTGACTCAAAACGAAAAACACAGAATGCCTAAAACCTATGCTGCAAAAGTATCGAGAGTTGCTGATAATTTGGTATTGAAATTGAGAAGCGATGTTGGAACTGTAGGTGGTGAAATCGAAATGGAAGAATTGTATTCTGAGACTGCTAACAACATCAA
>MNYM01000029.1 GCA_001873065.1 Flavobacteriaceae bacterium CG2_30_31_66 | reverse complement strand
TGCAATCTACTCACTCCTCTTCTGTCAGATGCATTTAGCAAAAGCAAACGCAATGCAGTTCTAAGAACTTTTCCTGCTCTTCCTGCTCTTCCAAATTCCGACCCATTCTCACGGGTTCTTTGAAACGCTGGGTCATTGGCGATTCTACTAGCGTCAATTCCGCCCTTTTCTCTCGCCAAATGACCATCTTGCGTTTTGTAAAAGGTAATACCTCCAATAGTACCTTTCAATTTAATAATGCTATTCTGTCTAGCCATAATTTCTAAAAATTTAAATTAGTAATTCATTTCAAACTCAGTCAATTCCATTCATGTTGCAACACTTTCCTTTTGAATTGAATACAAAGCTTAAAAGAAAATCCACACCATAATCAATGAACTGTTCCAGATGTCACACATCGACATAAATGGCAATAAAGAATACATTTGTCCTCCATTTTTTTTCTAAATTTGTAAAACCGTTAACCTTTGATACCAATCAAATCCTAATCAAAGCCATAGATAAAGTATGAGAACTGAAACGAAAAGACTATGCATATACCCAAAGGATATACAACGCATTACAGGTAAGAGTTACCGTCAAAGCATTAGATTGTTGCAAAACATTAGAAAAGACCTTAATAAGCTTGAAAAAGAGTTTGTGAGTATTGAAGAATTTTGCTTTTATACAAGTTTAAAATACGAACAAGTTATCCTCTTAATTGTTGATTAATAGTATGTTAACCTAACCAAACTTTGAACTTGTTTCCTTTGCAAATAAGAAACAAATTGCTTAAATTTGAGCTGTCAGTATAGGTAATAAATTGAGTCAAATTTAAAGGTGCACTTTTCGGTGCATTCACTTTGAAATACAATCGTAAAGTCAATAAACACAAGGCTTGACAGAGGTTTTAAAATCCCTCTTTCTCCGCAAGTAGCAATACAAAAGGTAACAAAACCCATTAAATTCAAGGATTTAGTGGGTTTTTTCTTTTAGGGTATTATCAAATTATTCAATAAATCTCAAAGTTTAGGTGTCTTTCAAGGTGTCACTAAAAATGTATTTTGTATGTATTCAGTATCACTTAATAATCTTTGATATTTTTCAGTTAATTTTTCAACTGAAACTTCGCTTGCATTTCCTAATAATTTATTGAATAATCCCATTTTTATATTTTTTAATGATGAAATAATAATTCTGATACCACTGGTAAATGATCAGAAATTCTTCTTGCCACATCTAAATTTTTACATTCTTTTACAAAGTCAATCGTATAAGCCTTTTGTTGCGTAAAATATGAAGTATTGTAATAAATGTTATCAATAGGATAATTTAAATAATTGCCATCTACACAGGTTCTTTTTAGAGTGGTTGGTTGATTAAATATTGCTGATTTAAAACCCATTTTATACAACGGATTCCAAACGGTATGTTTTTCATTTAAATTAAAATCTCCTAAAATGATAAATTGATCCGTTTGAAATCGTTTAGGGTATGTTTTAAAATTTGAAATCTCCATTTCTGGATGTTTGTTGAAGGTTCGTGCATGCATATTTACCACATAAAAAGAAGCATTATTCTGTTTCCACTCAAACAATGCAATATATGGCTCTCTTTCTATGATGTCTTGAAGTTCTTTGTCTAAAAAAGCCTTTTTTTTAAGTCGTATTTTAGCAGTTTTCCACAAAAAGGCGTAACGTTCACTGACATAACTAGACGAACTTTTTGTAGCATTGCTAATACTATAATCCCAAGTACTGCCGAGTCGATTTAACGCATCTGCAATTCTAGTAACAGCTTTTGCACCAGCAGGGTCTTTTGCAACAATTTCTTGAAGGGCAACCAAATCGAAATCCTTTAAAATTTTAGCAATAACTCCTATTTCTGCATCATTTTTAGAGCCTCCTAAATCTTGTATATTCCAAGTGATAATTTTTAGAGTTATTGCATCAAATTGAGAGGGTTTTTGAAAACCGTGGCAACTTGATTGCAAAAAAAAACAATGTAATAGAATAATAAATAGTGCTTGCTTTTTCATTTGGTGTAATTTTTAAAAAAAAGGCACACATTTATATCTTTCCAAGCGACGGATATTTACGATAAAATCATAAGAAATTGAAAATTCATGAATACCTCCCGTATTTAAAAGTTGAGTAGTATTTACATCATATGAATATCCAAAACGAAAGCCATTCAATCGTATGCCTGCAAATGCCGTTACAGAAGAAATAAATGAACCCTGATTAGTGTTTTTTACAGGGCTTGTAGAAGCTAAAATACCTAGCGAAAATTGATCATCAATGACATATTGTGTTCCAATATCTAATCTATTAAATTGTCCCTGTAACATAAAATTGGTAATCAAAAAAAGCTTACTCATTCCAATAAAATCATTCCTGTAGTTATTAAATACTGGGATTAAAATATTGGAATGTGCAGAGATAAAGATATCTAAAGGAGCGTTTCCGTTCGCAGTTAGAGATATATTCGGTTTGTTTAAATGTTTTATGGTAAGACCAATCCACGAGTCTTCGTTGTTAAATAATACAGAAGAACTAAAATCAAAGAAACTTCTACGCGATTGTAATAACAAAGGATCAATAGTTGAGGTATTAATAATTCCACTGTTTACATTGATTTGGTCTTCTAATAATAGATTTTGAAAACCATAATTTTTCATTCCAAAACCAGCAGAAATACTTGGTCTAAAATACCAAGAATCACTTATTTGAAATGCCATTGAATAGTTAAAATTAATTTGATTAAAACTATAGGTTGATGCACTTTCTGTTTGATTAAGAAAACTAACGCCCAAACCTGTTTTATAGCCTTCAAACCAAGTATCAAAAAACACAAAACTAGAATTGGTTTTAAAAGCAGAATTTCGCCATTGAGATCTATGCACAGTTCCCGTTTTAGAGGATCGTAAAGCTCCAGTAAATGAAGTATTTAAGGTTTCGGGAACTAAAAAATTTTGAGAAAAAATGACGTCTTGAGAACTCATCGTACTTACAGATAAAACTAAAAAACTTAAAATCAGGAAATTTCTCATATTATTTTAGTAATGTTACCGAAGTTGTGGTGGTGATATCTTTATTGTAAAATGTAACTCCCTTTACAACCATGATGTAATTTCCGTTTTCAGCTGGAGTATTTCTTATAGTACCATTCCATCCTTTCAATGTAGTTCCCTTTTCAATATAAATGAGTGTTCCCCAACTATCATAAACAGCCATTTCAATTTCCTTAAACCCTACGAAATTAGGTCTTATAGTCTCATTATATCCATCTCCATTAGGAGTAAAAGCAATAGGGTTAATTAGTGTATAACCAATAGTAATATTCACATCTCTTTCAATAACGTAACTACATCCTGTATCATATTCAACAGTTAATTTTACAGTGTAAATCCCTACAGAATCATAGGTATGAATTGGGTTTTCTTCTTTAATTATTGGGCTTCCATCTCCAAAATCCCAGGTTAGGGTGGTGTAATTACCTGAAGAAAGATTGGTAAATTGAATGGGATCTTCAATGGACAAGTAATCATAGGTGCTTAATGAAAAAGCATTGTATCTAAAATCGGGATCTCCAATTTTAGGGATGTTATTAATTAAAATTGATTTTTCTTTTATGCATCCGTTGTTATCTGTTACAGTTAACACATAAGCCCCTGGTTGAGTAGTGGTCATTATAGTGTTGTTTGTTCCAGAAACAGTTCCTGATGACCAATTGAGAGTGTGTGGTAAAAAACCACCAGACACGATAGCTTCCACTTTTTTAGTGACTGTTTTTGTTTCACAGTTTGTGATAAAGGACTCTACAAAACTAATTTCAATAGGGTCTTGTCTAAAAATAGAAAACGATCTATTTACAATACATCCATTAGCATCTTTTATTGCTACAGAATAATCTCCCTTACCGATATCATTTAAATCTTCGGAAGTTTCGCCAGTACTCCATGTAAAAGTATAAGGAGATGTTCCGCCAGAAACGGTTAAATCAATACTTCCGCTATTTTCGATAGAACAATCTATGGCTTCTGTTACTGTGCTTGATACAGCCATTGCTGGTGGATTGGTAAAAGTAAATGTTTGTTCTATGGGGCATTGGTTGGCATCACTATCTGTGATCAACACCTTGTAAGTACCTGCAGATAAATTATTTCTTTGGACTCCTGCACTTGGGTCATCATCCCAAATAACACTTATTGGAGCAACACCCCCTGTTAATTTCAAATTGATTGAACCATCATTTTCGCCATTACAGGAAATCTGAGTAGCCACAGGAGCTATGAAAAAGATGGGTTGAATAATATCAATAGAAACTTGTTTTACACAGCCATTCGCATCTGTAACTATTCCATTATAAGTACCCGCACTTAAATTAGATTGTGAAAATCCGTTAGCAAAGTTACTCCAAGAAATTTGATAAGGTGCTGCACCACCTGTTACCAATACCTTTAAGAATCCATCAGTTTCTCCATAGCAGCTAACATCTGTTTTAGTAAAATTGATTTCAATTTCAGGAGATTGATTGATAATAATATCAGTACTTGTGGTACATCCTAAATTATCGGTAACCGCAACAGTATAGGTTCCTGCAATTAAATTATTGATATTCTTAGAAGCACTTGTAAAACCATTTGGACCAGACCAATTGTACATATAATCAAAAACACCAGAAGAAATTTCTATACGTGTGCCCCCAGTAACATTAATTGATATAGCGCCAGTAGCATCTCCAAAACATAAAATATCTTGTTTAGTGGTGGTTTCTATATTCAGTCCTTCAGGTTCTGTAAGTACAAATGTTACGTTTATGGTACAATTATTTTTATCGGTAACTTGTAACGTATAGGTTCCTGCGGTTAAATTATTTTGATTTTTTTGATTTGGTATAATTCCACTACCATTAGTAGTTGTCCAATTAAAAGTGTAAGGAGTTGTTCCTCCAGAAAAGGTAACTTCTATAGCCCCATCATTTCCTTGAAAACAAGAAATATTTTTTTCTAAATTTTTAGTAATCTCTAAAAGATCTGGCTGTGTTACTTCCAATTGTTCCGTAATAAAATAACCTTTGCTATCTTCAATTTTTAATGTATAAACACCTGCTCCTAAATTTCCTATATTTCCATTTGTTGAGGTAAACCCATTAGGTCCTGACCAAGAAATCAAATAGGGATTTCCGTTGTTAAAAGGAATTCCTCCTTCAATAGTTGTAGTGATTTTTCCATCATTGGCCTCAAAACAACTAATATTGGTAACTACTGTATTCGAACTAATATTTGGGTTTACAGTAACTTCTAGAACAAAAGGATCTCCTATACATTTTGAGGTTGAAGGTGTTATTGTATAAGTAACCACTATAGGTAAAGTACCTGTATTTTCTAAAGTTTGGCTAATTACATCTTGTGGAATTGTTTCTGCGGATGCTCCTATAATTGAACCTATTGGATTAAAATTAGGTGTAGACCAAGTGTATTTTGTGCCTGTAGGAACAATATTACCCGAAATTGTAGTAGGATTAAAGCGAAAGGTGTCTTCACTGTATATGGTTATTTGTGCATTATTAATATCAGGGATTTGATTTACAATCACCCGAGCGACCTCCGAGACAATTTTGTCACACCCACCAGAGGTAAAAGAGATTTCAGCATAATAAAATTTTTCACCAACGGTATCTGTAGGCGGATTA
>MNYM01000035.1 GCA_001873065.1 Flavobacteriaceae bacterium CG2_30_31_66 | reverse complement strand
TTTAGCAACTGATCATTTTATTCCACTATTTGGATTGTCACCAAAACTAGGTCCAATTGCAAATTGGGGTTTAGAAATCGAAAAAAATGCGATTAAAGTGAACAATGCCTTGGATTATCAAACCAATATTCCAGGGATTTATGCGATTGGCGATGTGAACACGTATCCAGGAAAATTAAAGTTGATTTTATGTGGTTTTCACGAAGCAACGTTGATGTGTCAAAGTGCCTATCAACGCATTTTTCCGAACAAAAAATATGTGATGAAATATACTACTGTTGGTGGTGTTGACGGATTTGATGGCACTAGAAAAGAAGCCCCAAAACAAGTTATAAAAGCAATTGATTAGATAGAAATACTCAAAGTTTCGAGCTCGTTAATGAAGTAGTTGGTTCTTAAAAGTGAAATGAAATTCTATCATTTTGATTTCTGATTCAATTCGTTTAGTGACTTTTTTTTAGACAAGAACTTGAAATTTTAGGTAATATTTCAATAATTGTGTAAGTTTACACTTTATGATAGTATCTGTTTTTTTTTAAAGAAAAACTTCATTGTATTCAGAAATTTATTCAATTAATAAGAACCCTGAAAACTCCAATAATTTTAAACAAATTTACTTCATTCTATTTTGTACTTTTACGTGCATGAAATTTTTGTACAATCTTACCGTTTTTTTGATTTCACTAGTTTTGCCTATTATTGCGCTATTTAATAAAAAATTACAGCTTTTCATAGACGGCAGAAAGCAAACATTTCTCAAAATTCAAGCATTAAAAAATGAAGAAACTGTTTGGTTTCATGTGGCTTCTTTGGGTGAATTTGAACAAGCACGCCCAATTATTGAAGAACTAAAATCAAGTTTTACAAAATATAAAATATTGGTTACATTTTTTTCTCCTTCAGGATATGAAGTACGAAAAAACTATGATTTAGCTGATGTGGTTTGTTATTTACCTTTGGATAGTGTTTCTAATGCTGAAAAATTCGTAAAGAATATCAATATTAAAATGGCGATATTTGTAAAATATGAATTTTGGCCAAATTTTTTAAATGAATTAAGCAAAAATCAAATTCCAACTATTTTAGTTTCTGGAATTTTCAGAGAACAACAGCTTTTCTTCCAGTTTTATGGGGGTTTTATGCGAAATTCCTTGAAAGCTTTTCATCACTTTTTTTTGCAAGATGAAAATTCTAAAAAGCTATTAAAAAGTATTGATTTTAAAAATAGCTCAGTTGTTGGAGATACACGTTTTGACAGGGTTTCAAGAATTTTGAATCAAGATAATTCGATTGATTTTATAAATGAATTTAAAAATAATACTTATACGCTAGTCGCAGGAAGCACTTGGAGAGAAGATGAAGAATTGTTGGTAAATTACATCAATAATTCGACTTCAAAGGATGAAAAATTCATCATTGCTCCACATAATATTAACAAAGAAGCAATTGCAACATTGCGAAAATCAATCCTTACAAAAACAGTATTATTTTCTGAAAAAGAAGGAAAAAACTTAGCTGATTTTGATGTTATTATCATTGACACTATTGGAATTTTAACTAAAATTTATGCTTCTGTAGATGTGGCTTATGTTGGTGGAGGTCTCAAAACAGGATTGCACAATATTTTAGAGCCTGCAACTTTTGGAATTCCTGTAGTGATTGGAAATAAATTTGATAAATTTAAAGAAGCTGTAGATTTGGTAAATTTGAAAGGTTGCATTACTATCCGTAATCAAAACGAGTTTTCGAGTATTTTTACAAAACTGAAAAAAGAGGAAGATTTTAGAAAATCTACTGGAAATATTAATAAAAAATACATTCAAGAACATTTGGGCGCATCCCAAAAAATTATAAATTACCTTAAAAAACAATTCTAACATGGATTTTATTTTTGAACCTTTTGCATGGTTTGTTGGTGGACCTTTGATTGCACTTTCATTGGTTTTATACTTTTATTTTGGGAAAAATTTTGGAACTTCAACCGATTTTGAAACACTTTGTACCTTGGCTGGTGCAGGAAAATTTTCAGATTATTTCAAGAAAGATTGGAAAGAACGTGATTTCGGACTAATGTTCGCAATTGGATTGGTCATTGGCGGAATTATCGCTTCCAATTTTTTAATTCCTGATCAAACAGTTGATTTAAATCCAAAAACAATTCAAGAATTGACAGAAATTGGTTTTAAGAATGTGGCGAATCAGTATTTTCCTGACGAAATTTTTAGTAACGAAGCCGTTTTTTCCTTGAAAGGATTTTTGATTTTAGTTTTTTCGGGATTGTTAATTGGTTTTGGAACACGTTATGCAGGTGGTTGCACATCTGGTCATGCAATTACGGGTTTGAGTAGTTTGCAATTTCCGTCTTTATTGGCAGTTATTGGATTTTTTATTGGCGGTATTATTGCTGCTTGGTTCATCATTCCAACAATTTTTTAAGTTATGAAAAACATCAAATTTTTACTTTTAGGAATCTTTTTTGCGATTGTTTTGAGTAAATCTCAAGCCATTTCTTGGTTTCGATTTTATGAAATGTTTCGATTTCAATCATTTCATATGTTTGGAATTATTGGAGGTGCTGTTGTGATTTCTGCTATTTTCATGCAATTATTCAAACGTGGAATTATAAAAGACATCCATGGGAATATCATAACACCAAAAAAGAAAGAAAAAGGTGTTGTAAGAACATTGGTTGGAGGTACTTTTTTCGGAATTGGATGGGGAATTTCTGGGGCTTGTGCAGGACCTATTTTTGTAATTCTCGGATTCAAATTTTTACCTGCATTGATTTTGTTAATTTCAGCATTATTTGGGGCATTTATCTATGGTTTGCTCAGTAAAAAACTTCCAAATTGATGAATTCTTTGATTGATTCTTTTGGTCGTCAAATTGACTATGTGCGTTTGGCAGTCACAGATCGTTGCAATTTGCGATGCCAATATTGCATGCCTGCGCACGGAATTGACATTGTTCCAAAAGATGAATTGCTGACTTTTGATGAAATGGCACGTTTAATTCGTATTTTGTCAGAGTTGGGCGTTAAAAAAGTGCGTTTAACAGGAGGAGAACCTTTTGTTAGAAAAGATTTTATCCAGTTTTTAGAGATGCTGTCAACCAATGATTTGTTACAAGAAATCAACATTACCACTAATGGCGTATTGATTTCCGAACATATTTCAAAGATTGACACACTGAAAAAAGTGAAAAGTATCAATTTGAGTATTGATAGTTTACAGAGAGAAAAATTTGCTAAAATCACAAGAAGAGATGTATTTTCTGAGGTTTTTAAAACCTTTGAATTGCTTGAAAAAAGTAGTCTCAACCTCAAATTAAATGTGGTTGTTCAGTCAGGTTTTAATACAGATGAAATTTGTGATTTTGTTAGATTAACCAAGGACAAAAATGTAGCAGTTCGTTTCATTGAAGAAATGCCTTTCAACGGAAAAGGTCAGCGTGATTTGAAAGAAAATTGGACATTCACTAAAATTTTAAATGAAATTAAAAGCCAGTTTGATGTTACTGAAATTGTGTCAGAAAAATCGTCCACATCACGAAATTATGTTATAGAAAATCACTTGGGTTCAGTAGGAATTATTCCTGCATTTACAAGAACAATTTGTGGTGATTGCAACCGAATTCGAATCACCAGTAAAGGCACTTTTAAAAATTGTTTGTTTGATGATGGTGTTTTTAATTTAAGAGATTTTATCAGAAATGGCGCAAGTGATGAAGATGTAAAAACGCTTTTTTTATCACTTGTAATAGAAAAACCTGAAAATGGATTTGTAGCAGAAGCCAACCGAAAAACAGGAAGTGTTTCAGAAAGTATGAGTACAATTGGAGGGTGAAGCCCCCTTTCCCCCAAAGGGGGGAATACGTAATATGAAATTTTAAAAAATATTAGTAGAAAAATTATTAATGATTTCAGTAGAAAAAGCATTAGAAATAATTTTAAACTCAACCCAAGATTTTGGTGTTGAAGAAATCCCGTTTTTACAATCTTCTGGAAGAATTTTGAAAGAATCGATTTTTGCAGATCGCGATTTTCCGCCATTCAATAGAGTTACCATGGATGGAATTGCAATTGATGTTACTTCATTTCAAAACGGACAAAGAAGCTATAAAATAGAAGGAATTCAAGCTGCTGGAAGTGAACAAATTTCGTTGAAAAATCGTGAAAATTGTATTGAAGTGATGACAGGAGCTGTGTTGCCCAAAAACACTTCAGCTGTTGTTAGATATGAGGATATTACTATCAAAAATGGAATTGCAATCATAAATATTGATGCGATTTACGACCGACAAAATATTCACGAACAAGGAAAAGATGAGCAAAAAGGAACTGAACTAATTGCAAAAAACACCTTAATTGGCGCTGCAGAAATTGGTGTTTTTGCAACTGTTGGAAAATCGATGGTAAAAGTGGCTAAACATCCAAAAGTGATGATTATTTCTACAGGTGATGAATTGGTTGGTGTTGAAGAAATTCCGTTAGCACATCAAATCAGAAGAAGTAATGTTTTCACCTTAGTTTCTTTGCTAAATACGCTAAACATTCACTCAGAAACCAATCATATTTCTGATGATAAAATGGTTTTAACATCAAAAATTAAAGAATATTTAGAAAATTTTGATGTGTTGCTTTTCAGTGGTGCTGTGAGCAAAGGAAAATTTGATTTTTTGCCAGAAGTTTTAGAGAATTTAGGTGTTGAAAAATTGTTTCATGAAGTGGCTCAAAAACCTGGAAAACCTTTTTGGTTTGGACAAACAACTTCTTGCAAAGTATTTGCTTTTCCAGGAAATCCAGTTTCAACTTTTGTGAATTGTTTGGTGTATTTTTATCCATGGTTTTACAATTCAACAGGAACAAAAATCGAAAAAAAAACAGCTATTTTATCAGAAGATGTAATTTTCAAACCAAATTTAACGTACTTTTTGCAAGTAAAATTGAGTTATAGATTTGGGCATTTGATTGCAACTCCTATCAATTCTAATGGTTCAGGAGATTTATCAAGTTTGATTAATGCAGATGGATTTATTCAATTGCCAAATGATAAAATAGAGTTTAAAAAAGGAGAAAGTTTTAAAGTGTTTAGTTTTTAGTGCTTAGTTTTTAGTTAAATAAGTTATTATGAAAGAAAGTATTGTTCAAAAAAAGAGTTTTCAATTTTCGCTAAATATTATCTCGCTTTATAAAAATTTACAAGTTGAAAAGGAGTTTATTATTTCAAGACAACTTTTAAGATGTGGAACTTCAATTGGCGCAAATATTGAAGAAGCTTTAGCAGGGCAAAGTAAAAAGGATTTTGCTTCAAAAATGGCAATTTCATCGAAAGAAGCAAGAGAAACAAAATATTGGTTACGATTATTAAAGGAAAGTGAACTTTCAGAGTTAAACGTAGATTCTTTAATTTTGGAAATCGATGAACTAATAAGAATTTTAACTTCTATAGTAAAAACTTCACAATTAAATATTAGTGAATCTAAAACTAAAAACTAAGCACTAAAAACTAAAAATTCATGTCTGATTTTTCACATATCAATTCCTCTGGAAATCCAAAAATGGTCAATGTTTCTGGGAAACAAATAACACAAAGAACAGCGATTGCAAAAGCAACAATGTTTTTAGGAAATGAAGTAATTTCAAATTTCACCAATAATGAATTGATGACTAAAAAAGGACCCGTTTTTCAAACGGCAATTATTGCAGGAATTCAGGCAGTTAAAAAAACATCAGAATTGATTCCAATGTGTCATCCTTTATTGATTCAAGGTGTTGATATTGATATTCAAATTATCGATAATGAAACTGTTGAAGTAATCTGTGCAGTTTCTATTGAAGGAAAAACAGGTGTTGAAATGGAAGCGTTAACAGGAATTTCTGTTACTTGTTTAACGATTTATGACATGTGCAAAAGCATCAGTCAAAAAATGGAAATTAGAAATATAAAATTGATTGAAAAAAAAGGTGGAAAATCGGATATAAAAAATGAATAAACATCAAAAACATAACAATTTAATAAGAAGAAACAACGATTTTTTTGCGCCCAATGAAATCGCAATCTTAGGCTCGAAATGTGATGTTATTTCGGATTTGGTTCACAAAATTTCTGCAAAATTATCACCCTTTACATTGGCATATTTTGATGCTTCTCACGCAAAAGATGAAAAGCCAAATTCGCTTTCAACATTCACTTTTCATCATGAAGGAAATGTACAAATTTCCTCTTTTCAAAAAGTAAATTCCTATCAACAAAAATTAGATTTTGCACAATTTGATTTGGTTTTTATCAACGGAAATCATTTTGAAGGTGCCAAACAAATTTTGATTTTGGATGAAGAAAAAGAGGCTTCTGTTTTGAAAAGACTCCATCAATTAAAAGACATTCAGTTTATTATAAAACTGAAAAATGACATCGAATTTTTTCCTTTTTTGATAGAAAAATTTCCAGAAATCAATACTATTCCTTGTTTTTCAATGAATGAAATTGACAAAATTTCAAATCACATTCACCTTTTAATTCAGCAAAAAATTGCTCCTATTAAAGGTTTGATTTTGATTGGTGGAAAAAGTGTTAGAATGGGAACAAACAAATCTTTACTAGAATTTCATGGAAAACCACAAAAAGAAGTTGCCAAAGAATCATTGGAAAATAACCATTTAGAAACGTATTTTTCGGTTGCAAATTCTTCGGAAAATGACAACTCAATTTCAGATACTTTTTTGAATTTAGGTCCTTTGGGAGGTATTTGTTCTGCGTTTCAAAAAGACCCAAATTCGGCTTGGTTAGTGTTGGCAACTGACCTTCCTTTTGTGGATGATGAACTAATTAAATTGTTGCTTCAAAAGAGAAATCCCTCAAAAGTAGCTACTGCAATCAAAGGTAAAAACAAGGAATTTATGGAGCCTTTAATCACTATTTATGAACCAAAAGCCTATCTAGTTTTGCTGCAATATTTGGCTCAAGGGTATTCTTGTCCACGAAAAATGCTCATCAATAATGATGTTGAAATTGTGGAAGTTGATGATGATTTGATTCGAAATATCAATACTCCTGAAGAGTTTGAATTGTCAAAATTAACTATCCAAAGTAAAGATTAAATCAACAAATAGATTTCTCAATCGCCTAAAAAGGCTCATTTCGAAATCACAAAACAGCATGAAACCAACTAAAAACCAACTTTTCAAACGTCAAATATCGGTATCAGAAATTGGAGAACTTGGACAAGAAAAACTCCAAAAAGCAGCTGTTTTGGTGGTTGGTTGTGGAGGTTTGGGAAGTGCAATTGCAGTTTATTTGGCTTCAAGTGGCATTGGAAAAATTCATTTGGTTGATTTTGATACTGTTGATATTAGCAATTTGCACAGACAAGTTTTTTATAATTTATCAGATATTGGCAAGCCAAAAGCAGCTGTTTTGGCTTCATTTATCAAAGAAAGAGCGCCATTTACTGATGTGAGTTTTTACAACAATCCTGTTACAAAAAATACTGTTTTTGACTTGATTTCTAAGGTTGATGTTGTGGTTGATGGTACAGATTCTTTGCCTACAAAATACCTTTTAAATGACGCTTGTGTATTGAAAAATAAATCACTAGTGTATGGTTCTTTGTATAAATTTGATGGCTATGTTGCTAGTTTTAATATTCCTCAACAAGAAAATTTTTCTGCAAATTTAAGAGATGCTTTCCCAATCATGAGTACTGATATTCCCAATTGCGAAGTTACAGGAACTTTGAATGCAATTGTTGGAATCATTGCAACATTTCAAGTGAATGAAGTGTTGAAAATCATTAGCGAAATTGGAAAACCGCTGCAAAATGAATTATTGATTTACAATTCGCTGAACAATTCACAGTTAAAAATGAAATTAACTTCGAATTTTACCAAAGAAAATATTCAAGAAATCTTTGATTCAGAAAGCTATTTTGATGCAAAATGCGAGTTTCAAAATCCAGATTGGTTGATTTCATTTTCGGAATTAAATGAGAAATTATCCTCAAAAAATATAGAAATTATTGCAGTTTTACCTGATTTAAAATTGCCTTTTTCAGTTTCTCAAGTTATTCCAATTCAAGATTTTTCAATTGAAAAAATAAAGATTGATTTTTCAAAAACGTATGTGATGGTTTGTCAAAAAGGATTGAATAGTTATAAAGCAACTTCCATTTTAAAAAGCCATTTTCCAGATTTGAACGTGCTAAGTTTGGCTGGTGGCATTGAAAATTTCCAATAAATTACTTCTTCCATTCTAAAGTTTCCATCAATTTTAAAACATCTTTTTTGATATAATCAACTGCGGGCAAAATGGAGTCATAATTGGGTCTTGCATAGAAATACAAAGAGCCTTTTATAAAATGATGTGTGCTATCAGTTGCGTGGAATTGTAGGTTTGAAGCGGCATTTCCAGTAATTTCATAAAAACTTCCAAAGACTCTTTTTTCTTTATTTACAAAGTCTTTTGGGATGATTTGTTCTGCTTTTACGGCATGTTTAAAAACCAATTTTTCGGCATCAGAAAGCAATTCATGGAGGTTGTTATTGACAGATTTATAAGTAATATCAATAGACGCTTTTAACTTTGGGTATTGAATTTTTAACCAATTATTAGACTCATCAATAATGACGGTATTTTTGGGCACTTCAAAAAAATAAGGTCTTTGAAGTGCTAAATTTTCATAGTGCTTTTTAGGATATTCAAGACTCAAATACGCTTTTGGTTTTGGTAAAAAGTCATTATTACAAGAAAAAATAGAAAAGAAAAATGAGAAAAGAAAAAATAAAAAAAAATTACGCATTTCTAGTGGCTTTGATTTGTTTGATGCGTTTATTGTCTAATGCTTCAATGGTAAATGTATAATTTTTGAAATTTATTTTTTCGCCTTTTCGAGGAAATTTTCCAGAAATTTCTAAAATAAACCCAGCCAAAGTTTCGCTTTCACCTTTTTCGCGCTCAAAAATTTCTTCATCTTCATCGTCTAAAACTTTGCAAAAATCTTTGATTGATGTTTTGCCTTCAAACACATAATTATTGTCATCAATTTTTGAATAACTCAAATCTTCATCATCAAATTCGTCATTGATATCGCCAACAATTTCCTCAATGACGTCCTCTAAAGTAACCAAACCGCTGGTACCTCCATATTCATCTACGACAATTGCCAAGTGGTTTTTGCGCCCTCTAAAATCATCCAATAAATCGTCTAGTTTTTTATTTTCTGGAACAAAAAAAGCTTTTCTAATCAATGTTTGCCATTTAAAATTTGTTTTATTCAAATGTGCTAATAAATCTTTTGCATATAAAACGCCAACAATATTATCAATATTGTCTTTATAAATTGGGTTTCTAGAATACCCTTTTTCCAAAATTCTATTTAAAACTACTTCAAAAGTTTCTTCTTCAGAAATTGCAAAAATATCAATTCGAGGCGTCATGATTTGTACAGTTTCAGTGTTTCCAAAGTTTACAATTCCTTCTAAAATTTTTTGTTCTTCTTTGGTTGTTGCGCCATCTGAAGTCAATTCTAAAGCCTGTGAAAGGGTTTCAACATTGAAGTTGTGATTCATGTTTCCTAAATTTCGTTCAATAAATTTGGTCATCCAAATCAAAGGCATGCTAAAAGGTGTTAAAATCGTGTTAATCACATTGATGAATTTTGCCATTTTTTTTGAAAAAGAAAGTGCGTTTCTTGAGGCATACACTTTTGGCAAAACTTCACCAAAAAGTAGGATTAAAAAGGTAACTAAAATTACTTCAATCAAAAATCGAATCGGAATTTGAAAGTAAATTAAGTTTAATAAATAGTCAAAATCACCAAATAAATTTTCGGCCAAAGTCGCAAAAAGCAGTACGATTAAAATATTGATAAAATTATTTGCAATTAAGATTGTTGCTAATAATTTCCTTGGGTGTTCTAGTAGTTTTACGACAATATGTTGTTGTTTTCCTTCATCAGACAATTCATTTAAGTCGGTTTGTGAAAGCGAAAAAAAAGCTACTTCTGTACCTGAAATTAATGCAGATGCAAAAAGCAGAAAAAGCAACGCAATTCCGTTAATTACTATCAGTAAATTAAAAGATAAAAAAAGTAAAAATAAAGGTTCAGGATCTGGATCCAAGGTTAAAGTTTTTCGTTAATTAAAATGGCAAATCATCTTTTTCTTCAGAAATAGTTGACCTATTTTTAGAAGTTGGTTGATTATTTTGAGAAATTATTGCGTTGTTTTCAGTACTTTTTTTATTGGTAAGCATGGTTAATTCTGTCACATGAACTTCTGTAGAATAGCGTTTTATACCATCTTGTTCCCATTGACGATTTTTCAACTTTCCTTCGCAATAAATTTTGTCGCCTTTGGTTAAATATTTCTCACATATTTCAGCTAATTTATTCTTAACCAAAATATTATGCCAATCAGTATTCGTGATTTTTTCTCCAGTTTGCTTGCTTACAAACGTTTCGCTAGTTGCAATTGGAAAACGACCAATTGAGTCACCACCTTCAAAATAGTGCATTTTTACTTCATCACCCAGATTGCCTACCAATATCACTTTGTTTACAGTTCCTGACATAGCTTGTTTCATTTTAATGTATCAAAAGTACTAAAAAAATTCATTACTTCTCAAAACGAAAATCGGTCAAAAAATTAGCAATCAAAACTGGAACTGGATATGAATGAATTGTTTCCCAAGGAATTTCGGCAGCTTTATGTTGTTTTGTTTCAATAATCCAAAATTGTGTGTATAAATGTTGATGCGATAATTTGTGCACAATTTCTTTTTGATTGAACAATGAAATCGTAGTTTCTTCAGGAAACAAAATACAAAATTCTTTTGATGAAACAAGCTGTTCTTTGGTAATCATTTCATCCGTTTCAATCAACGGAAATTGATACAAACCCTGCCAAATTCCTTTGTCACTTCTCTGAGAGAATATTGTTTTATCATCAACTGTTTTAACCACCAAATAATTAAAAAAACGTTTTTTTACTTTCAGTTTTTTCTCCTTTACAGGCAATTCTTTGATGTTATTTTTTTGAAGTGCTACACAACTATCTGCAAACGGACATGCATCACACAAAGGATTTTGAGGTTTGCAAATCAACGCGCCAAAATCCATAATGGCTTGATTGAAAGTACCTGGTTGATTTTTATCTAATAATGATTGCGCTAATTCTTTAAATTCTTTCATTCCTGCAGATGAATTAATGGCAGTTTCAATTCCGAAATAACGAGCTAAAACACGATATACATTTCCGTCAACAACCGCAGTTGGCTCATCAAAACAAATTGAAGCAATTGCTGATGCAGTGTAGTCTCCAATTCCTTTTAATTTGATAATTTCATTAAATGTTTTTGGAAAATCTCCTTTTAATTCGTTCGCAATAAATTTTGCGGTAAAATGCAGATTTCTGGCACGAGAATAATAACCCAATCCTTGCCACATTTTCAAAACTTCACTTTCAGATGCATTTGCAAGATGAGAAATTGTTGGATAATTTTCAGTAAATTTCAAATAATAATTAATTCCTTGAATCACACGAGTTTGTTGTAACATAATTTCGGAAAGCCACACAAAATATGGGTTTTTAGTTTTTCGCCAAGGCAACTCTCGATTGTTTTTTAAGTACCAAAAAACAAGTTTGTTAGTAAAAGTCATTCAAAAAAATTGGAACGCAAAAATACATTTTAAAATTCGGATAATTTTAAGGGTTTATTTTTTTGGAATAGATTAATTATCATATATTTGCATCCGCATTTTTGAAATTAAATTAATAAAAACATAGACATGACGAAAGCAGATATCGTATCGAAAATTTCAGACAAATCAGGAATTGAAAAAACAGACGTTTTAAATGTAGTAGAATCTTTTATGGCTGAAGTGAAAGGTGCATTGGAACAAGGTGACAACGTTTATTTAAGAGGTTTTGGTAGTTTTATTATCAAAACTAGAGCAGAGAAAACAGGTAGAAATATCTCAAAAAACACTACTATTAAAATTCCAGCCCACAATATTCCGTCTTTTAAACCATCAAAAACGTTTACAGAAGGAGTAAAAAACAAAGTAGTAGTAAAGTAATTCAGTACAAATCGAAACCTAATCATAGGTTTACAAAAACATCAAGCAATTATGCCAAGTGGTAAAAAAAGAAAGAGATCAAAAATCTCTACACACAAAAGAAAAAAAAGAGCTAGAGCAAACAGACATAAAAAGAAAAAGTAAGCTAATGCTTACTTTTTCGTTTAAATTTTAGCAAAAAGTAAAAAGTTCATTGACATCGAGGTTATGAAAAACCTCAAATGGTATTATAAATACCTGACAATATTAATCCATCTGCATTGAAAAATGTAGTGTTAAATCCGGTTCAGTATGAAAACAGAATTAATAATTCGTTCCAATTCAGCTGATATTGATTTTGCCTTATTAAGAGATGGAAAACTTATTGAATTGAATAATGAAACCACTGGAAACAAGTTTTCTGTAGGCGATATTTTTTTAGCCAAAATAGGAAAAGTGTTAACAGGTTTAAATGCAGCCTTCGTGAATGTAGGATACCCCAAAGATGGGTTTTTACATTATCACGATTTGGGTCCGCAAGTAAACTCATTAAATTCGTTCATTAAGAAAGTAAGCACAGGTAAGTATAAAGAATTCACTTTTAAAAATTTCCAATATTTAGAAGACATCAATAAAGATGGTAGTATCAGTGATGTTATAAAAACAGGACAAAATTTATTAGTACAAATTGTAAAAGAACCCATTTCCACAAAAGGCCCGAGACTCAGCTCTGAGTTGTCTATCGCAGGCAGATTTTTAGTTTTAGTACCTTTTTCAAACCGAGTTTCTGTTTCTCAAAAAATAGAAGATCCAGAAGAAAAAGAACGTTTAAAAAGATTGGCAAAAAGCATTAAACCAAAAGGTTTTGGTGTTATTTTAAGAACTGTTGCTGAAGGAAAAAAGGTAGCAGAACTAGACAAAGATTTGCAAAATTCTCTTGAACGTTGGAAAACAATGTGTAAACGAATAGCGAACACAAACACACCAACAAAGATTTTAAGCGAACTAAATAGGGCATCCTCAATTCTGAGAGATATCATGAATGAATCTTTTACAAATATTGTAACAAATGACGAAACTCTTTATGATGAAATCAAAGAGTATTTACAAGAAATTTATCCTGAAAAAGAAAAAATCGTGACATTATACAACGCACAAACGCCAATTTTTGAAAAATATGGCATTGAAAGACAAATTAAAACCTCATTTGGCAAAACAGTGTCAATGAGCAAAGGTGCTTATCTTGTGATAGAGCATACGGAAGCGTTGCATGTTATTGATGTAAATAGCGGAAACCGATCTAACAAAGCAGGTTCTCAAGAAGAAACGGCCTTAGAAGTAAACTTAATTGCAGCCTCAGAAATAGCACGTCAATTACAATTGCGTGATATGGGAGGCATTATTGTAGTTGATTTTATTGACATGCACAATGCAGATAACAGAAACAAACTGTATCAGCATTTAAAAGAGGCAATGTCATTTGACAGAACAAAACACAAAATTTTACCACCAAGTAAATTTGGATTGGTACAAATTACAAGACAAAGAGTAAGACCTGAGTTGAGTATCAAAACTACCGAAACTGATCCTAATGGAAATGGACAACAAGTAGAAGCTCCCATTGTTTTATTAGACAAAATAGAAGCAGATTTAGAGAAATATCTCTATAATTTAAAAAGTGATAAATCAACCAATAAGAAGATTCAATTACACATTCATCCTTTTATTGCTGCTTATCTAACTAAAGGAGTAAATTCTATTCGTTTTAAATGGTATTTAAAACACAAAAAGTGGATTTCAATTATACCTAGAGATGCTTACACATACTTACATTATGAATTTATTTCTGATGAAGAAAAGTCCGTAGTGTAAAAAGGCAATAATTTATTATCAAAAAAAGTCCCGCAATTTTTAATTGCGGGACTTTTTATTTTAAATATCTTGATTTATTTTTTCTCTTTAATGAGATAAATATACACAGGATAGTGGTCTGAATATCCACCTGTAAAGCCTCCATCAGCAAAACTTCTAAAGGGATATCCTTTATATTGTCCTATTCTTCCTGTTAAAAAACGTTTGTTGAAAATCATCGCTTTGAACATTTTATAAGTAGAAAAATCTTTTTCACCTTTCTCTAGTAAAGGTTCAGAAATTAAAACCATGTCAAACAAGTTGATGTTATCACGATAACCTAATGTATTAAAACCCTTTTTGTGCATTTCTTCAAAAGGATTAAAAATATCATTTTTAACAACATCTTCTTTTTTTTCTTTGGTTTTCAATACATTTTTAAAACTTGAATTTGTTGGATCATCGTTAAAATCACCCATAATCATAATTTTTGCATTTGGGTCTTTTTCACGGACTTGTTCAATGATTTTGGTGTTTTGAAAAGCTGCTTTTTCGCGTGAAGGTCTGCTTTTGGCTTCGCCACCACTTCTTGAAGGCCAGTGATTTACAATCACATGTATCAATTCATCGTCTAAATAACCAGAAACTAACAATTGGTCTCTTGTGTAAACTTTATACCCTTCTCTATAAATATTCGGATTAAAAGTTTCATGATAAACAGGTTTAAAATATCTTTTTTGATATAGTAAAGCTACATCAATTCCTCGTTTATCCGGAGAATCATAATGTACAATTCCATAATCCATTTTTGCCAAATGTTCAGATTTTACTAAATCTTCCAAAACGCTTAAGTTTTCAACTTCGGAAACACCAATAATGGCTGGACTCGTATTGGTTTTATCAGCGCCAATTTGAGAAATAACGCTTGCCATATTATTTATTTTTTGCCAATAAACTTTAGACTTATTTGACTTCAACTCCATCATTGGACTTGCTTCATCGTTAATGGTAAGATCATTGATGGTGTCAAAAAGATTTTCTAAATTATAAAAAGCAATTGTTCTAATATTGTATTGTTTTTTTTTCTCTTGAGAAAAAATAACCGTCATTGTCAAAAGAAAAATGAACGAAATTAAAAGTGATTTTTTCATAGGTTGAAATTAATACTGCAAACTTATAAAACAAAAAGTTTGATTTTAATATCATAATGTTATTTTAACATTAGGATATGTTAAAAACATTTAAATTTGTGTCCATTTTATTAGAAAAAATAAAAAAACAAACGTTAATTTATGAGAAAAATTATTTTAACAATATTTGCCTCGCTTTTCCTAACATTAGGAATCAATGCGCAAAATATTGTAAAAGGAATTGTAACTGATAGTAATTCCGGAAATCCTCTTCAAGGTGTTTTGGTAAGTATTTTAAATACTGCATCAATTCAGAATACTGGTGATGATGGAATTTTTATTCTTAAAGACTTACCTAATGGAAGCTATATTGTGGCGCTAAAATTAATAGGCTATGAATCTCAAAATTTCCCAATTGAATTAACAGGAAAAACTATTGATTTGGGTACTATTTTATTTTATAAAGATGCCAATCAAAGTTTAGATTTAAGCTTAATTAGTCTTTCCGATGATGAGTTAAATGACGATAGTGGTGCTGCAGATAATATTGCTGGGTTATTGCAAGCAACTCAGGATGTTTTTTTAAGAACTGCTGCTTTTGAGTTTAGTTCTTCATTTTTTAGTATCAAAGGATTAGATTCTGGAAACGGAAAAGTGCTAGTCAATGGTATTGAAATGAATAAATTGTATGATGGCAGAGCACAATGGAGCAATTGGGGAGGTTTAAATGATGTGCTAAGAAATCAAGAATTCAACAACGGATTGAGTCCGTCAGCATTTACTTTTGGTGGCGTTTTAGGTTCTACAAACATCAACACAAGAGCTTCACAACAAAGACCGGGTGTTAGAGTTTCGTATGCTTCATCAAACAGAAGTTACGTTCACAGAGTGATGGCAACCTATTCAACAGGAATTAGAGAAGATGGTTGGGCAATGACTTTTTCTGGAAGTAGAAGATCTGGAATTGAGGGTTTTAATGATGGTTCAAGCTATGATGCTTATTCACTTTTTGCATCTATTGAAAAAAAAATAAATAAAAAACATAGTATTAATTTCACTTCTATTTTTGCTCCTAATAAAAGAGGAAAATCCTCCCCAAACACGCAAGAAGTTTATGATTTAAAAGATATTAAGTATAATGAATATTGGGGTTATTTGAATGGTAATAAAATCAATTCAAGGATCAAAAATGTTGAAGAACCTATTTTAATGTTAAACCATTATTGGGATATTTCTGAAAATACGTCTCTTTATACAAACTTCGCCTATCAGTTTGGGAAAATTGGGAATAGTCGTTTGGATTTTAATGGTGGCGCAAATCCGAGTCCTGTTTATTATCAAAAATTACCAAGTTATTTTTTATCTAAAGAGGATTTAGCGGGTGCTTATGAATCGTTGCAAAACTTTCAAAATGATGGTCAAATTGATTGGAATAGAATTTATGATGCGAATATTACCAACGCATCAGTAGGAATAAACAATGCTTATGTGTTTTATGAAGATAGAAATGATGACAAACAATTGACCTTGAATTCAATTTTGAATTCACAAATTAATAATAACATTACTCTGAATGCAAAATTAGAAGCGAGAACTATGTACTCTAAAAATTTTGCTTCTGTTTTAGATTTATTAGGAGGAATAGGATATTTGGACATCAATCCTTTTGCAGATAGTTCAGATAAAATGCAAAACAATTTATTGAATCAAAACAATGTTATACGAGAAGGAGATAAGTTTAAATACAATTATACATTGGTTTCAGGTGTGGTTAGTGCTTTTACGCAATTACAGTTTAAATATAAAAAAATTGATTTTTTCACTGCATTTAATATTTCAAATACTACTCATCAAAGAAGGGGTTTGTTTCAAAACGGAAGATTTCCTAACAATTCTCTTGGATTATCAGAAATAATTGATTTCACTAATTTTGGATTGAAAGGTGGAGCAACGTATAAAATCACCGGACGTCATTTATTGGATGCAAATGTGGCTTACATGACACAAGCACCAACAATCAGAAATTCATTTTCAAATTCAAGGGAAAATAATAATGTTGTTGAAAATTTACAAAGCGAAAAAATATTTTCTTTTGATGCGAGTTATATCGTAAGAAGCCCAATAATCACCTCAAGAATAACAGGTTTTTATAATTACATTCAAGATGCAACTGAAATTTCTTTCTTTTTTGCTGATGGAATTAGTGGGGATAATAGAGACAATAATTTTTTCGTGCAAGAAATTTTAAATGGAATTGACAAAAAACATCTAGGTGTTGAGTTAGGTTTAGAAGCGCAAGTTACCCCAACCATTAAGTTGAAAGGAGCTGCTTCAATAGGGCAATATACGTATGCAAATAATCCAAATTTATATTTGACATCTGATGTAGCTAATAAGGCTAGTTTTAATAATAAATTTAGAACTATAGATTACGTCTCTAATTTAAAAAATTACAGATTAGCTTCAGGACCACAAAATGCTTATTCTGTTGGTTTTGAATACAGAGATCCTGATTATTGGTGGTTTGGCACAACAGCAAATTTTTTCAGTAATATTTTTGTAGATGTTGCACCATTAAATAGAACAAGCAATTTTTATACTGATGATGATGGATTACCTTTTAATGACTATGATCCAGCATTGGCAAGAGAATTGTTGCAACAAGAACGTTTTGATGATTATATGGTTGTCAACTTAATTGGAGGTAAATCTTGGAAAATTAACGATAAATTTATCAGTGTCTTTGCAACTGTAAATAACTTATTGAATCAAGAATACAAATCTGGTGGATTTGAACAAGGAAGAAACGCAAACTTTCGTCAATTAAAAGATGACAAAGCATTGGATACTCCCGTTTTTGGTAATAAATATTGGTATGGTAGAGGCACTACTTACTTTTTAAACGTAAACTTAAGATTTTAAAATATAATACAATTGAACATGAAAACAAGTAAAATCATCATTTTAATACTAACATTTATCTCAAGTATCTCTTTTACATCTTGTGTAGAAGAAGGAAATTTTGAAGTTCCAAATGCTTTAGGAACTGAAGAGAATGTAAAATTAAATTCTATTTTAGATAGTATCCAAAAAGGAAAATATGAATTAAAAACAATAAGTGACGTAAAAGCTTTATTTACATCCGGAAATAACCCATTGCAAATTGTTTCTAAAACTGTCGTAAAAGGATATGTCATTTCTTCTGATCAATCAGGAAATTTTTATCAAGAATTTTACATGCAAGACTCTCCTGAAAACCCTACAACAGGAATTAAAGTTGCTTTGAATTTAAATGACAATTACAACAAATTTAATATTGGTAGAGAAGTATATGTTTATCTAAAAGATTTGTATATCGGAGAGACAAATTCTGGTGATGGTGTAACAGCAATTGGCGGTAAAATTAAACCAACTGACACTAGAGAAATTGAAAATATCTCAGGAAATCAATTAAATTTTCATCTATTTAGATCTGAAAAAACTGAAGTAATCGTGCCAAAAATTGTTTCCTTATCAAGTATCGGTCAACATGTAAGCACTTTTGTTACTGTACAAAATGTGTTTTTTCCTGATAATTTAATAGGAAAATCCTATGTTGATCCTACAGAAGATTTTGACACACAACGTTCATTAGAATCATGTGAGGGTTTTGGATTTGTTAGTGCAAAATTAGAAACCAGTTCTTTTGCATCATTTGCTAATAACACATTGCCCAAAAAAGCAGGAACTATAAATGCAGTGGTTAGTAAAGACTTTGGTGGAGATTTTACTGTATTGGTTTTAAATGGAATAGAAGATGTAAATATGGTTAGCGATGATAGATGTACTCCACTAAATTCGAACGATTTTACCCCAGTTTTTCAAGAAAATTTTGAAGCAATGACTTCTACAAATCCTTTAGGAGGAAATGGTTGGATTTCTTTTGCACAAGCAGGGCGTTTTAATTGGAGAGTTTTAACCTCAACAGACTCTGGCAACCCCAACAGTAAAATTGCTTCAATGGGTGCATTTAATTCAGGCAATGAAAGTAATATTGCTTGGATGATTTCTCCAATTATCAATCTAAATGCACAAGATTTAGAGTTTTTAAATTTCCAAACTTCCAATAATTTTCCTGATGATAGTATCCTAGAGGTATTAATATCAACAAACTGGGATGGTACAACCACAAGTATTGCAACCGCAACTTGGCAAAAATTACCAGCAACAATCGTTTCTAGAAGTGAAAATTTCCAAAATTGGGTTGATTCTGGTGCTATTGATTTAAGTGGATTTTCAGGCACAGCTCACATTGCTTTCAAATATATAGGAGGAGATAATGCCGCTAATACAATTGATGGAACTTATGAAGTAGATAACGTTAAAATATTAGTTAGAAAATAACACTAACAAACAGAAAAATTTTAAACCAGTAAACGTTTTTTGTTTACTGGTTTTTTTATTTTTACATCATGGATAAAATTGAACATATTGGAATCGCAGTGAAAGATTTGGAAAAATCAAATCAATTATTTGCGTCACTTTTTGGAGCCCCACATTATAAAATTGAAGAAGTAGTTTCAGAAGGAGTAAAAACATCCTTTTTTAAATCTGGCCCCAATAAAATCGAATTGTTACAAGCCACAAATCCTGAAAGTTCGATTGCAAAATTTATTGAAAAAAAAAGCGAAGGAATTCATCATATTGCTTTTTTGGTTCAAGATATTTTTGCTGAAATAGTAAGACTTAAAAAAGAAGGTTTTGTAGTTTTAAATGAAACACCCAAAAAAGGTGCTGACAATAAATTAGTTGTTTTTTTACATCCAAAAACCACAAATGGAGTGCTTATTGAACTTTGCCAAGAAATTCATATTTCTCAAAAGATCTAAAGCTTTCAACTTCAATTCTGCCATCTAATTTTTGTATATTGCGAGCGTTTAATAATAAAAAATCAATGTCATCTAAGTTTGATTCTTACCAAAAAAGACGATTACAATCTTCTTATTTTTCGGTCGTAATAAGCATTGCTTTGGTATTATTTATGGTCGGAATTTTAGGGTTGATTTTATTAAAATCAACCAAAGTTGCCAATATCGTAAAAGAACAAGTAGCAATTACTTTATTTTTAAAAGATGAAGTAACTCAAAAACAAATCAATGTTTTTTTGAAATTTATCCAAGAAGAACCTTTTACAAACAAAGCGATTTATATCAGTAAAGAAGACGCAGCAAAAATTTATAGTGAAGAAATTGGTGAAGATTTTTTAGAATTTTTAGGAAAAAATCCACTGAAAAATGGAATTGATCTTTACCTAAAAGCGGAATTTGTGACTCCAGAAAAAATGCTAGAATTGGAGCAAAAATATTTGAAAAATACTTTTGTGACAGCGGTTTCTTATGATAAACCATTGATTAATTTATTGACCGAAAACATTAAAAGAGTCAGTTTCTGGTTGTTAGTTATCAGTAGTTTCTTTGGAATTATTGCAATTATTCTCATCAACAGTGCTATCAGATTGACAATTTACTCAAAAAGATTTACCATAAAAACCATGCAAATGGTGGGCGCAACAAAAAGTTTTATCAGAAAACCATTTATCTTAACAAGCATAAAATTAGGAATGATGGGTGCTCTTTTAGCATTCATTGGATTGGGTTTTGTGGTGTATTATATTGACAAATACATCCCAAGTTTGTTGCTTTTAGAGGATTATCCTTCATTGATTTTTCTTTTTTTAGGAGTTATTTTTACTTCTTTTTTAATTACATTATTAAGTACATTTTTTGCAACGCAGCGTTTTTTAAATTTAAAAACAGACGAACTTTATTATTAGAATTTTATGAAAAATGAAACAAATTCAGAGAAAACATTTCTCTTTGGTAAAAAAAATTATATTTTCATGTTGATTGGAATTGCTTTTATCGCAATTGGATTTATTTTTATGGCAGGTGGAGGAAGTGAAAATCCGAATGTTTTTAACGAAGATATTTACAATTGGCAGCGAATTCGGCTGTCACCAACCCTAGTCATTATTGGTTTAGGAATAGAGATTTATGCCATTTTATTGAATCCAAAAAAATAAAAATGAATTTAATTGAAGCCATTATTTTAGCAATTATTGAGGGAATAACCGAATATTTACCTGTTTCTTCAACAGGACACATGATCATTGCTTCGTCATTTATGCGAATTGCCACAGATGATTTTACCAAACTTTTTACGATTGTCATTCAATTAGGAGCCATTTTATCAGTCGTAGTTTTGTATTGGAAACGATTTTTTCAAAGTTTTGATTTTTATTTAAAACTAGCAGTTGCATTTATTCCTGCTGTGGCTTTGGGTTTGTTGTTGAGTGATGTGATTGACGAATTGCTAGAAAGCCCAGTAACAGTGGCTATCTCTTTAATTATTGGCGGATTTATACTTTTAAAAGTAGATGATTGGTTCAAAGCAAATGAAGAATTTGACGCTGAAAATCCAATTGCTCACACTGAAATTTCGTATTTGACAGCTTTAAAAATTGGATTTTTTCAATGTTTGGCAATGATTCCGGGAACCTCAAGAAGTGGTGCAAGTATTGTGGGTGGAATGACCCAAAAAATCAATAGAAAAACAGCGGCTGAATTTTCATTTTTTTTAGCTGTTCCTACAATGTTGGGAGCTACTTTGAAAAAAAGCTACGATTATTACAAAGCTGGTTTTGAACTTTCTGCAGATCAAATCAACTATTTAATAGTTGGAAATATTGTTGCTTTTATTGTTGCCTTGATTGCCATCAAATCGTTCATTGATTATTTAAGTAAAAAAGGATTTAAAATTTTTGGATATTATCGTATTTTCTTTGGAATAATCTTGTTAATCATTCATTTTTTCGTTTATAAATTAACTATTTAAGATTTTCATGACCGAAGAAAACTTCAAAAATGGTCAAGTTTTATTGATTGACAAACCTTTAGGATGGACGTCATTTCAGGTAGTCAATAAACTTCGTTGGTACATCAAACAGCGTTTTCATTTTAAAAATATTAAAGTAGGTCATGCAGGCACTTTAGACCCTCTTGCAACAGGACTATTGATTCTTTGCACTGGAAATCAAACCAAAAACATTGATTCTTATCAAGCGCAAATCAAAGAATATATAGGAATTTTTACAATTGGCGCAACAACTCCAAGTTACGATTTAGAAACAACTATTGATAAAACCTTCGACATTTCTCATATAACTCCCAGTTTAATTGAAGAAACTACCAAACAATTTATAGGCACAATTCAACAAAAACCTCCCATTTTTTCTGCTATCAAACATGAGGGAAAACGATTATATGACATTGCTAGAAAAGGCGAAACAGCCGAAATAAAATCAAGAGAAATTACGATTTTTGATTTTGAAATTACCAAAATTGAAATGCCAAATCTTCATTTCAGAGTAGTTTGTAGCAAAGGAACTTACATTCGTTCATTGGCTTTTGATTTTGGAAAAGCATTAAATTCTGGAGCGTATTTATCAGCCTTGAGAAGAACTAAAATTGGGAATTTTAGTGTGAATGAAGCAATTTCTGTGGATGATTTTATTAAACAAATTTCTTCGGAATAATTTTTGATACGTTAAAATTTAAATTTTTTTTTATGAAAAAAACATTCTTTTTTCTACTAATTTTTTCGTCGTTCACTATAATTTCTCAAGAAAAGTTAGGAAAACCATTTTTTAATGGTAGTGTAAATGTTTCTTTGGCTTTTAATGAAAATTATGTTCTTTTTGATTCCGAAGATGATGAATCTATGTTAATTCCTTCAGCTATTTTTTTTAGAGCTGGATTTGGTTATGAATTCATGAAAAGAATTGCAATAAGTGTCAATGCAGGTTTTGATTATCATTGGAATTATGCAGTGAGCGCGTTTCCAACTTATGGAACAATGCGTGTTAACATTACTGAAAATGAAGGAGATGCCTTTTTTGTGGAAGGAAGTTATGGAAAAATGTGGCGTCCTTCAAGCAATTATCCAAATGGAAATTATTATGGTTTTGGGACTGGAGTTCAAATTGCTGGCGAAAAAAGATGGAATACCATTATTAGGCTTGATTTCCATAGAAAAGGAATCATTGGTTTTGAAAATAATAGATTAGACAGCGTTTCATTTGGAATTGGATTTTCGTTTTTTTAAATTAACTATTTTTTTAATAATAAGACCTCACAGGTTTTGAAAACCTGTGAGGTCAAAAAGTTTTTAAATTAAATTAAATTTTATTTTTTTGCCAATAAATCACGAATTTCTGCCAATAATTCTTCTTGACTTGGTCCTTTTGGTACCGCAGGCGCAGGAATTTCTTTCTTCTTAATGATATTTACTGCTTTTACAATCATAAACATCACAAATGCAACTATCACAAAATCAATTAAATTGGTTATAAAATCACCATACATCACACTGACTTCGCCAATAATAGCTCCAGTTTCATCAGCAACACCTTCCTTAATTGTCCACTTTAAATCTTTAAAATCTGATTTAAAAATCAACCCAATTAAGGGCGAAACAATTCCGCCAGTAAAAGCACTTACTACTTTATTAAAAGCTGCACCCATCACAAAAGCAACAGCAATGTCAATGAGGTTTCCCTTCATTGCAAACTCCCTAAATTCTTTAAGCATTCCCATTTTTAATCGGTTTTTAGTAGATTGATATTGCTAAAATACTAAATATTTTTATTCCTTTAACACTTTTTGAACACGATGAGAAATCCCTGTCAAAATTTCATAAGTAATTGTTCCTGAAACATCTGCAAATTCCTGAATCGTTTTTTGATGGTCAAAAATGATTGCTTTATCCCCTGCTTTACAATCAATATTGGTAACATCAACCATGATCATATCCATACAAACATTTCCAATAATAGGTGCTTTTTGATGATTAATTGTTACAAATCCTTTCTTATTTCCCAAACCTCTTGAAATTCCGTCTGCATGACCAATAGGAATTGTGGCTGATTTTATTGGCGTTTTTGACACAAATGCTCTGTTATATCCTACAGAATCTCCTGCTTTAATTTCATGAATTTGAGAAATAATAGAAACTAAATTATGCGTATTTTTTAGTTGAGAAGTTTCAAAATCATCATTTCCAAAACCATATAAACCAATCCCAATACGAACCATATCAAACTGAGCTTCAGGATAATTGATCACTCCAGAAGTATTTGAAATATGCAAAATTGGTTTATAAGATAAATGATTTTCGAATTGTTTAGCAATATTTTTAAAACTTTCAATTTGTTTGTTCGTGAACTCTCTCTCATTCAAATCTTCACTTGCTGCCAAGTGAGAAAACAAAGACTGAATTTTAACGTGTTGATTTTTAGAAATTTCGTCAAGAATTTTTGGAATTCCTGATGGTAAAAATCCTAATCTATTCAAACCTGTGTTAAATTTTAAATGAATAGGATAGGCTCTCAATGAATTCTCTTTTGCCAAATGTAAAAAGGCGTTAAAAATTTCAAAACTATATAAATTTGGTTCTAAACAATAATCAATAACGGATTGTAAATTTGCAATTTGAGGATGTAAAACCAAAATTGGTTTTTGGATATTTGCTTCACGTAAGGCAATTCCTTCGTGAGCATAAGCAACTGCGAAATAATCAATTTTATTAGCTAGAAATTTTGCCACCAAAACATCATCACTTCCATAACTGAATGCTTTTACGACTGCCAAAACTTTGGTTGTTGGTTGTAGTTTTTGCTTAAAATAGTAAAGGTTGTGTTCTAATGCTTTTCCATCAATTTCTAGAACAGTTATGTGGTTATTCATAATTTGATGAACTTGTTTCAGTATCTGAAGAATTTTCTTTCTTTTCGTTTTTTTGTTGTTGATTTAAAATCGCTTTATAATAGGCTGCTCTTGATAATGGTTCATATTCTTGGGTTTCTCCTAGCATTACCAGTTTACCATTTTTCGATTTTCTAAAACTATAATGCGCCAAATTTCCAGTATGTGAACAAACTGCATGAACTTTCGTAACATATTCAGCTGTTGCCATTAAAGCTGGCATTGGTCCAAACGGATTTCCTTTGAAATCCATGTCTAAACCAGCTACAATAACACGAATTCCCCTATTTGCCAAATCATTGCAAACTGCAACAATTTCGTCATCAAAAAATTGCGCTTCATCTATGCCAACAACATCCACATCATTTGCCAACAAACGAATATTGGAAGCAACAGGAACTGGAGTTGAACGGATTCTATTATCATTATGAGAAACAACTTCGTCTTCATCATAACGAATATCAATGGCGGGTTTAAAAATTTCAACACGTTGTTTTGCAAATTGAGCACGTCTTAAACGTCGAATTAATTCTTCGGTTTTTCCAGAAAACATAGAACCACAAATGACTTCTATCCAACCAAATTGTTCTGAGTGATTTACGGTATTTTCAAGAAACATTTTGTAAATTTAAGCGTTCTAGTTTTATATTTTTGTGTTACTTTGAGTTTTAACAAATTTATAAATATTTATAGTGAAAAATGGACTTCAATAAACAACTTATGCACAAAAAATTAGAGAAAGATTTGATCAGCTTAGCACATGACATCTTAAAAATGAAAAATAGGGATGATATTTTTGCGTTAAAAGAAAAGTCAAGAGCCGTTTTTGAAAAGATTTCAATGCTCGCATTTGTTGAAGAATATGTAAAAACAACTCCCAATTTAGAAACAACTAAAGAGGAATTAATTCAGGAAGTTGAAAAAGCTTTTGAGGCAAAAGAATTGTCTTTAGAGGCGAAAAAGATTCCTGAAACCCCAAAAGAAATAGTAGTTGAACAAATTGAAGAACTAGTTGTAGCTCCAATTCTTGATGAAGAAATTGCGAAAGATAAACCAATAATCGAACAACCTTTTGCTGAATTAGAAGAGATTTTATTTTCTCAAAATAACAATCCAACAAATTTTAAAAATGATGTAAAAGATGTTGGAGAGCGCAAAACTTTTACATTAGAAGACGAATTGCAAGACACCATTTCAGTAGATATTATGGCAGAATTGTTTGAGAATTCGCAACCAAAATCGCTTAACGATCGGTTGATAAATACAATTCAAATTGGATTAAATGACAGAATTGCTTTTGTAAAAAACCTTTTCAATGGCGAGCAAGAAGATTTTAACAGGGTAGTTTCTCAGTTAAATTCTTTTAAAACAGAGAAAGAAGCAAAAAAATTCATTGAAAAAATGGTAAAACCTGATTATAATTGGGCTGAGCATGCGGCACTAGAAAATCGTTTTTTGGAAATTGTTTCACGTAAATTTAATTAAACTCACAATGAAAATAGAAGTGTCAAACGGAGAAATAATAGATAAATTTACAATTTTAGAAATTAAACTTTCTGAAATTAAAGATGCTAAAAAGCGATTAAATATCCAAAATGAATATGATGTTTTATCACCTGTATTGAAAACTATTTACGCATCAACGTCCGATAAAAATCATCTAAAAAAACTGCATGAAGATTTACGGAATATCAATAAAAAATTGTGGAAAATTGAAGACGACATCAGAGAATGTGAACGAAATAAAGTATTTGATGAAACATTTATTGAGCTGGCAAGGGCTGTTTATTTCACAAATGATGATCGTTCAAACGTAAAAAAAGAAATTAATAAATTTACAGGATCCGATTTAATAGAAGAAAAATCATACGAAGATTATAAATCGTGATTTGTTGCAATATGCAATTTTACTATCAATATTTTAATTTCTACGAATGAAACATATTCTGATAATTCGTCTTTCAGCGATGGGAGATGTTGCGATATCTGTTCCTGTTATTAGAGCTCTTATACAACAAAACGAGTCTGTAAAAATTACTTTTTTGACACGTTCTTTTTTCATACCTTTTTTTGAAGAATTTGAAAATGTTTCCGTTTTTTCTCCTGATTTAAAAGGAAAACACAAAGGTTTTTTTGGAATTTTAAAACTTTTTAAAGAGTTATCTCATTTAAAAATAGATGCAATTGCAGACTTGCACAATGTGATTCGTTCCAAACTTTTAGTCCAGTTTTTTAGATTTTCAGGAACTCCATTTGTCCAGTTAGATAAAGGAAGAGGTGAAAAAAGAAAATTAACAAAACCAAGGATTGATAAAATTTTGATTCCTTTACCATCAATGCACGAGAGATATGCAGATGTTTTTAGGAAAATGGGATTCAATATTGACTTATCAAAAGTAAATTTTCCAAAGAAAAAACCCCTTCCAATAGAAATTTCAGATAAGTTTCATACGAAAAATCTGGTTGGTTTTGCCCCATTTGCAACTTATGAAAGCAAATCATTTCCTGAAAAAAAAATAGAAGAGCTCGTTTTTGAAATCAGCAAATTGCCCAACACAACTATTTTTTTATTTGGAGGAGGAGAAAAAGAAAAATCAATTTTAGAAAGTATTGCTTCAAAATACAAAAATGTTTTTTCTTTAGTGAAAAAAATGTCTTTTGATGATGAATTGAAAATAATTTCAAACCTAAATGCAATGATTTCTATGGATTCAGGAAATGGACATATTGCAGCGATGTATGGAGTTTCTGTATTTACTATTTGGGGTGTTACACATCCTTTTTTAGGGTTTACACCATTTCATCAACCTTTAAAAAATCAGGTAATTCCAGATTTAAAAAAATTTCCATTAATCCCTACGTCTGTTTATGGAAATAAATTTCCTAAAGAATATTTAGCCTGTTTTGAAACTATTTCTGTTAATAGAATCAAGGATTTATTGGAAGATAGTTTGCTTTAGAAATCAAAAAAAGTTTAGATTTTTATGGATTTTTTACCCAATTTTTGCCTTTAAATTTTCGATAACTTTTTTACTATTTCCAACAAAAATTTCGTCATAAACAATAAAAACAGGACGTTTAAGAAACGTATAATCATCCAAAATTAACTGACGATAATCTGTTTCAGATAGGTTTTGATTCTTTATATTCTTTTCTTTATATAGTTTTGCACGTTTGTTAAACAGCGCTTCATAGCTTTTTGTAAATGCAAATAATTCCTCTAATTGAGCTACATTTATTGGTTTTGCTTTCACTTCTTGGAGCTCAAATCCGTTTAAACTTACCTCTTTTAAGATTCTTCGGCAAGTATCGCAAGTTTGTAAAAAATAAATTTTCTTCATATTTATAGAGTATATTTACATTTCAAAATTACGTATAAAAATGAAAACACACTTTGATATTTTACGAACTTCAAGAGAACTTATTTTAAGAGAATTGGAAGGATTGACTTTGAAACAATTACACGCAATTCCGGCTGGTTTTAAAAATAATATTGCTTGGAATATGGCGCATGTATTGGTTACTCAACAATTATTACACTATAAATTATCAGATTTGAATTGTTTATGTCCTGATGATTTGATTGAAACTTATAAAAAAGGAACTTCGCCAACAGTTACTTTTACAGAAGAAGAATTTGAAGAAGTAAAGGAACTTTTTGCAGGGTTGCCAGATACTTTACAAGAAGATTATGAAGCCGGAATTTTCGAAAATTTTACAGAATACTCAACAAGTACAGGTTTTGTGATTCATTCTATTGAAGATGCAATTGCTTTCAACAACTTTCATGAAGGCATTCATTATGGCATTATTAGAGCTATCAAAAAGTTTGTTTAACGAAAAAATTGATAAAAAACTTACTCAATACTGATATTTTCTTCCAAGAAATAATTTGCCCTTATTTCAAAATTTGTAAGTTCTTTGAAATAAATGATTTTCTCTGGAAATTGTTTCATCAAGAAATTTCCTGTATCCCATTTGTTGTTTTTATTACTGTCAATGTAAACTCTCAATGTGTATTTTTTTGGATCAAGCAAATCAAAAATAATTGTTTTTGATGAGTTCATAATCTGACGTTCAACAAGTGCATCTTGATTTTTTCCTGAAAGTAATTCTACAATGATATTTTCATTATTGATGTTGTTTACAGTCAGAGTTAATCTGCCATAATCATCAATTTCTTTGGTGCTAAAACTGGCGTTTAATGAGTCGTTTTTGAAAGAAAATAGGTCTTCAAAAGCCTCTTTTAAAGCAATAAAAGTATATTTTTGAGAAGGTTTTTTGTCAAAAATAAATCCTATTTTATTTTCCCTTGCAGAGATTAAAGTTTTGTAATTTATTGATATTGTGTCTTTATCGATCAAGCTGATTTTTGAGGTATCAATCTTAATTATTGGATTATTACTCTCTACAAAAATGGTGTCTCTAAAATGCAAAACTGTTTTTGGAAGCATATTTATTGTCAAAGAATCTTGTTTTTCTTTTCTTAATTTTACAGTGACAGTATCTGAAAATTTTTCATTTGAAACCACAAAATTCAATGAATCTGCTTCAATATTCGTAAACCAATAATTCAATGAATCTCTCTCTTTTTCAAATTTTGAAACGCTTTTAAAATTTTCTGGAACTTTTGAAATCACAGTGATTTTCATATCTGTTTGTTCGCCTTCAAAAGCAAATTGAAGTTTTCCTTTGGTAACTTCTCTTCCTCTAACAAATTTAAATGGCTGAATCTCTTTAAAAAGAGTGATTGGTTTTGTTATAGTACTGTCTTTTGGCAAATGGATGGTGTCAGTCAAAAACCCGATTTTGTCAAATTTTGGATTGAAAATATAATCGCTTATGTCTTCTTTCAAAGCAATCATAAAATATTTTCCATCTTTTAAATTTGTAAATTTAAAATTAGTAGTATCCAAAGTATTCGTAATATAATTTGGTTTCTTTTTATAAACAATTGAATCTGTATAAGATGTATCAATTCTATACATCAAAACATTGACGCTTTTTGGGGGTTCTTGAAGCTTTGCATCTTTTATAGAGCCTGCTGTTGTTAAAGAATCAATATAATTTCCTGTAGAAAAAACGTATTTAAAATTCTCTAAAAGATTGCCCTCATTGTTGTCTTGAACTGCATTTCCAAAATTAAAAATATAAGTTGTATTTTCTTGTAAAGTGTCTAAAATCTGAATTTTAATTTCCTTACTTGGCGAACCTTGAGGCGTAATTAAAGGTGGATTTTTCAATGGTGGGGAAACAACCAATTGTTTGTTCAATTCCTTTAGAGTAACAAACTCATTAAAATTGAGTTTGATGATTTTTTTATCAAACTTGACAGTGTTATAAGGTGGAATCGAATTCACAAACAAAGGCGCATCTTCATCTTTAGGACCTCCTTCTGGTCTTCCAGTTCTTGCACAGTTTGCAACCATTACGAAAATCGAAAATAGAATAATGACTTTGTAAAATGCTTTCACAAAAAAAATATTTTTCCACAAATTAACGATTTATTCTATGAATTTTAAATGAAAATACCGGGAATTCTTTACCCAATTTAAAAAAATATCAAATAATCAAGTCTGAACATGCCATCGTTAAAATACTTATTTTGCAGTTTTCTGATTTTTGAAACTCTTTTGCACAGGCTTCTAAAGTGGCTCCTGTTGTGATAACATCATCAATAATCAACACATGTTTGTTGTTAAAACGAGTTGTATTTTTTACTAAAAACCGAGTATCAACATTGCTAAATCTCTCAAAACGAGCTTTAAAAGTTTGCGTCTTCGATGCAAATACGCGAACCAACTCATTTTCTAAATACGGTATTTGTAAATGTTCACTCAATTTTTCTCCAAATTTTGTAACTTGATTATACCCTCTTTGTTTCATTTTTTTTGGATGTAAAGGAACAGGAATTATATAATCAACATTTTTGAGTTCATTTTTTTCAAGAATCATTTCTCCCAACCAATTTCCAAAAAAAGCACCAATTTCTTGATTTCCTCGATATTTTAATTCATGAATTATTTTCTGAGTGATGCCTTTTTTCCTAAAATGTAATAAAGAATAGCCTTTTTCGATATCAATTCTTCCAAAAAATGTTTGAGTAACACTGTTTTCTTCAAAACTTGTAAAGTTCGTCAAAGGCAAATCATGCCTGCAAAGTGTGCAAATCGTTTTTTCGTTTTCAACCAATTGTTCATCACAAATTCCACACATTTCAGGAAAAAAAAGAGAGAAAAAGTCTTTTAAGAGTTTCATTTTTTTTGCAATTTTCGATTGAAATGTAATTAATTATTTGATAAATAGCAATCTAATGTATGTTTTATTTCCTAGTAGGTTTCTTTTCGAACTTGTGGGCATCTTAAACATAAAAATAGATACCTGCAAGGTTTTTGAAATTCTTGCAAGATACAATCAAGAAAACTAGTTTGTTTTTTTCTTGACAAAGTTCTTCAAACGTTTATCTTTGCGTTCATTATGGCAATACAAGAAGATCAGTTTAAAAAAGTTTTATCGCACGCAAAAGAATACGGCTACGTTTTTCAATCATCAGAAATTTATGATGGTTTAAGTGCGGTTTACGATTATGCTCAAAATGGTGTTGAGTTAAAGAAAAATATCAGAGATTATTGGTGGAAAGCAATGGTGCAAATGCACGAAAACATTGTTGGCATTGACGCGGCAATTTTGATGCATCCCACAACTTGGAAAGCTTCTGGTCATGTGGATGCTTTTAACGATCCATTAATTGACAATAAAGATTCCAAAAAACGTTACAGAGCGGATGTTTTAATTGAAGATCATTGTGCCAAAATTGAAGCAAAAATCGATAAAGAAGTTGAAAAAGCAGCTACTCGTTTTGGAGACGCTTTCAATAAAGAAACTTTCGTTTCAACCAATCAAAGAGTGGTTGATTATCAAGCAAAAATCAATACTATTTTATCAAGAATGTCAAAATCATTATCAAATGAAGATTTGGCTGATGTGAAAGCTTTGATTGAAGAATTAGAAATCGTTGATCCATTAACGGGTTCGAAAAATTGGACAGAGGTAAAGCAATTCAACTTGATGTTTGGAACACAAATTGGTGCCTCTGCTGAAAATGCAACGCAAGTATATTTACGTCCAGAAACCGCTCAAGGAATTTTTGTAAACTTTTTGAACGTTCAAAAATCTGGTAGAATGAAAATTCCTTTTGGCATTGCTCAAACAGGAAAAGCCTTTAGAAATGAGATTGTTGCAAGACAATTTATTTTTAGAATGCGTGAGTTTGAACAAATGGAAATGCAATTTTTCATCAAACCAGGAACTCAAAAAGAATGGTATGAACAATGGAAACAAACCCGTTTAAAATGGCATTTGAGTTTAGGTTTGGGTGCAGAAAATTACCGTTTTCACGATCATGAAAAATTAGCTCACTATGCTGATGCAGCTGCAGATATTGAGTTTAAATTTCCTTTTGGATTTAAAGAATTGGAGGGAATTCACTCAAGAACAGATTTTGATTTAAAAGCACATGAACAATATTCTGGAAAAAAATTACACTATTTTGATCCCGAAGAAAACAAAAGTTATGTGCCTTATGTTGTTGAAACTTCTGTTGGTTTAGACCGAATGTTTTTAGCTGTTTTCTCTAATTCTTTGCAAGAAGAAACTCTTGAAAATGGCACAACAAGAACTGTTTTACGTTTGCCAGCAGTTTTAGCACCTTATAAAGCTGCCATTTTACCATTGATAAAAAAAGATGGTTTACCAGAAATTGCGCGTGAAATTTTTGAAGATTTAAAGTGGGAATTCAACGTTGATTATGACGAAAAAGACGCTGTTGGAAGACGTTATCGAAGACAAGATGCTAATGGAACGCCTTTTTGCATTACTGTTGATCATGAAACGTTGCAAGACAATTCTGTGACAATCAGACACAGAGATTCTATGGAACAAAAACGTGTTGCAATATCAGATTTGAAAGCTATTATTAAAGCTGAAGTTGATGTAAAAACGTGGTTGCAAAGAATGTGAAAACTTATTGAACTTTATAACAAAGAAGTTCCAAAATAGGTAATTAAATCTATTGATTAGGATTCAATACTCAAAGTTCGGAGTTTACTATTCAAAATGCTGGATTTATTAGTCAAAGTTTGGGGTTTAATATTCAAAGTTTTGGATTCCTTTTTGAATTTTACGGGTGCGTTAATGAATATTTCAGGTTCGTTTATGAAATATTTGGGTTCATTAATGAAATTTACGGATTCGTTGTTGAGAGTTTTAGATTCGTATATGATAATTTATGGTGCGTTAATCAGATATGTTGGTTCGTTTATGATAAAAAGCGATGCTTTTATGAGAATTGACGATACGTTTATGAGAATTTCAAGTTCGTTAATAAGTTATAAAGCTTTTTCCCCAACTAAAAACTAAACTACTTTTCCTATCTTTGTGCAAGTAACGAAATCGATTGAAGTTTTATTAATGTAGCAATTTACCAATGTAAAAATGGTTCAATTTTGCTGGTACCAAGATTGCTACATCGTTTCATTAATTCATTATTACATTAAAACTATGCCTTTTTACCATCAATTAGGAAAAATTCCACCAAAAAGACACACCCAATTCCGAAAAAAAGACGGAAGTTTATATTACGAACAATTGTTTGGTAGGATTGGTTTTGACGGAATGTCAACCAATAGTTATCATGAACAAAGACCTACGATGGTCAAAGAAATTCGCAATCAATATTCAATTGCGCCAAAAATTGCCAAGGCAACTAATATTCAATCGTATCGTTTGCGAGGTTTTCAAATTGCTTCAGAGAATGATTATTTGGAAAGTAGAAAAGTGGTGCTGACAAATTCAGATTGCAATATCATTTTGGCAGCCCCAAAAGAATCAACCAAAGACTATTTTTATAAAAATACAGATGCTGATGAGGTCATTTTCATCCACAAAGGATCAGGAAAATTAAGAACTCATCTAGGAAATATCGATTTCAAATACGGAGATTATTTGGTAATTCCGCGTGGAATTATTTATAAACTCGATTTTGATACTGAAAATAACAGACTTTTTATTGTAGAAAGTTATCATCCTGTATATACTCCAAAACGCTATCGAAATTGGTTTGGGCAATTATTAGAGCACGCTCCTTTTTGCGAACGAGATATCAGAAGACCTTATGAATTAGAAACCAATAATGAATTAGGAGATTTTATTATCAAAGTAAAAAAACAAGGAGAAATTATAGAAATGGTCTATGCTTCTCATCCCTTTGATGTGATTGGTTATGATGGATATAATTTTCCGTATGCATTTTCAATTCACGATTTTGAGCCTATTACTGGGCGAATTCATCAACCACCACCAGTGCATCAAACATTTGAAACGAGTGCTTTTGTGATTTGTAGTTTTGTACCTCGTTTGTACGATTATCATCCGCAGTCAATTCCTGCACCTTATAATCATAGTAATATTGATTCTGATGAGGTGTTGTATTATGTTGATGGCGATTTTATGAGTAGAAATGATATTGAAGCAGGACATATTTCGTTACATCCGGCAGGAATTCCTCATGGGCCACACCCAGGAGCCACAGAGAGAAGTATTGGCAAAACTTCCACAGAAGAATTGGCAGTAATGGTGGATACATTTAAACCATTGATGCTTACTGAGGAAGCTATGAAAATTGCGGATGAAACCTATTATCAATCGTGGCTATAAGCCCATCCCAACTTTCCCAAAGGGAAGGAGTTCTCATCCTTGAAAAAATATTTTAATGATGTTAAGTTGTTTTGTTCTTTAAAATTATCAAAATTAATAAATTAAAAACTCCAAATACCCAGTTAGGAGTTCTTTCCCTTTGGGAAGGCTAGGATGGGCTATTATATGAAAGATATACAATCAGTCAACTACGGTTTAGAAAAAATATTTTCAGGTGCACAAGATTTCCTTCCATTATTAGGAACAGATTATGTAGAATTTTATGTTGGGAATGCCAAACAAGCAGCCCATTTTTACAAAACTGCTTTTGGTTTTCAATCGTATGCTTATAAGGGTTTGGAAACGGGTTCAAAAGATTCTGTGAGTTATGTTTTGAAACAAGACAAAATCAGGTTGGTTATAACAACACCTTTAACTAGCAAATCACCTATTAATGAGCATATTACAAAACATGGTGATGGTGTAAAAGTCATAGCACTTTGGGTAGAAGATGCTAGAAGAGCTTATAAAGAAACGGTTTCAAGAGGGGCAAAATCGTATATGACTCCAACTGTTGAAAAAGATGAATTTGGTGAGGTAGTTCGTTCAGGAATTTATACGTATGGCGAAACTGTGCATCTTTTTGTAGAGCGAAAAAATTATAAAGGAACTTTTTTACCAGGCTTCCAAAAATGGGAATCAGACTACAATCCACCAGTTGCAGGGTTGAAATTTATTGATCACATGGTTGGAAATGTAGGTTGGAATCAGATGAATGTTTGGGTAAAATGGTACGAAGATGTGATGGGTTTTGAAAACTTTTTATCATTTGATGACAAACAAATTCACACAGAATATTCAGCACTGATGAGTAAAGTAATGTCGAATGGAAATGGTCGTATCAAATTTCCAATCAATGAACCAGCAGAAGGTAAAAAACGTTCTCAAATTGAAGAATATTTAGACTTTTATGAAGGTGCAGGAGTGCAACATATTGCAGTGGCTACGGATGATATCATCAAAACAGTAAGTCAATTAAAGGAAAATGGTGTTGAGTTTTTATCAACGCCACCAGAATCTTATTACAAAGCAGTTCCTGGAAGATTGGAAACTTTTAGCCATGAATTGAAAGAAGATATTGAAAAACTAAAAGCGTTAGGCATCATGATTGATGCGGATGAAGAGGGCTATTTATTACAAATTTTCACAAAACCAGTGGAAGACAGACCCACATTATTTTTTGAAATCATCCAAAGAATGGGCGCAAAAGGATTTGGTGCTGGAAATTTCAAAGCACTTTTTGAATCCATTGAAAGGGAGCAAGCCAAAAGAGGGACACTTTAGGGTTCAAAATTTAAAGTTTTTGGTTGTATCAAATCTTTTTTCTTGATTCTACTATCTTTGTTCTACAATTTTGATTCAAAATAATATGAACAAAGACGAAATCTTAAAAGCAATTGAAGAAAAATACAACGAACTAGGCGTTCCTGTTGATACAATTTTAGAGGGATTGTTTTGGAGCACACCAATTACCTATTGGGACTATATTCAAACAGACGCATTGCTAAGTTTACAAAACCCAAGAACTACACAGCCCGACGAAATGGTGTTCATAATGTATCATCAAGTCAACGAGTTATTATTCAAAATGGTTTTGTGGGAAATAGACCAAGTTGCAAAATCTGATGAAATTTCTGCGGATAAATTTACGATGCATTTGCAAAGAATCAGTCGTTATTTTGATATGTTGTGTAGTTCTTTTTCAGTAATGGCTGAAGGAATGGAGCCTGCACAATATTTGAAATTTAGAACCACTTTGACACCTGCAAGTGGATTTCAAAGTGCGCAATATCGCAAAATTGAATTTGCTTCTACAGAACTCATCAATTTGATTGATGCACGTTACAGAGAAACTATTGATAGAAATTCTTCTTTCAAAAACGCTTATAATCATTTGTATTGGCAAGCTGCGGGAAAAAATTATACCACAGGACAAAAATCAACCTTATTAACTCTTTTTGAAAAAAAATATTTAGGAGATTTTATCAATTTTATGGAAGATTATAATGATGTTAATTTGTCTAAAAAATTTAAGCAATTACCCAAAGAAGTGAAACAAAATGAAAGTTTGATCAAAGCAATGCGTCATTACGATTATACCGTAAATGTAAAATGGGTGATGGCACATTATAATGCTGCAACCAAGTATTTGGGAGGAAATGATAAAGATTTGGAAGCAACAGGTGGCAGTAGTTGGCGAAAATATATGCACCCAAAATACCAACGTAGAATTTTTTATCCCTACCTATGGAGTGAAGAAGAATTAAAAAACTGGGGAACTTTTTAAAGGTAAAAAAACGTTAAAAAGAGATATGAAAATGAATAAATAGTTACTTTTTCTTTTTTGGAACGAGATTTGTCATTAGTTTTTTATATGTTTGATTTAAATATGAAAAAGCACATCTCAATTTTAATTTTTACTTTCTTTTTGACAATTATTTCTGGTCAAGAAAAAATCCCAGCTTTTAAAAGTGGTGAATGGCTTCGCTACAAAATGAGTTACAGTGGTTTTTTAAGAGCAGGAACAGCTATTTTAGAGGTTCAAGAAAAAGAATTAAAAGGCAAAAAAGTTTATCATACCAAAGGAACAGGTTGGACTTCTGGCATGATAAAATGGTTTTTTGAAGTAGAAGATTATTATGAATCATATTTTGATGAAGAAAATATAAAACCGTATGTTTTTAAAAGAAAAATAAACGAAGGAGGCTATAAAAAACACAGAATAACTTCCTTTAATTATGATGTGAAAAAAGCATATGTTCAAGATTTTAAGCTTCAAAAAGATACTTCAGTAGCTTTTAATGATGTTCAAGACATGCTTTCTTCTTTTTATTATCTGAGAAGCAAAGACATTTCAAACATAAAATATGGAGATGAAATTAAACTTGATATGTTTTTAGATTCTCAAGTATATCAATTCAAACTGAGATATCTAGGAAAAGAAACTATTCGAACTCATTTTGGAAAAATAAATACATTGATATTTAGACCATTAGTCCAATCTGGAAGGGTTTTTAAAGCACAAGAAAGTGTAACCATGTGGATTTCTGATGATGCTAATAAAATTCCAATTAAATTAAGAGCCGATTTAAGAGTAGGCTCTTTGACTGCTGAATTAGAGGAATTTAAAGGACTTGCAAATCCGTTTCTAAAACAGTAATAAAAATTTAACAAAATCATTATAATAACTTATTCGCATCCTTTTAGAATAATTCAAAATTATTTGTACTTTTGAAAATCATCAAAAAATCCAGTAAAACTTGAAAAAAATAGTGTTTTTAGTTGTTGTAATTTTCTCCTTGTCATCCTGCAAAAACGATGAAAAAAAGGAAAATGACACTAAAAATGAAAAAAAATCTGAATACAGATTTGGTTATAAATTAGATGATTATAAAGTAATTCATGACACTATAAAAAGTGGTGAAAGTTTCGGTATCATCCTTGACAGACACCATGTTCTTTATCCTCAAGTTAATGAAATTGTTACCTCGATTAAAGAAATCTTTGATGTTAGAAAACTTGCCGCAGGAATTCCATATACAATTTTAGCAAGCAAAGATTCTACTGAAAAAGCCCAAGTATTCATTTATAAACACGATAAAGTAAAATCAACTATTGTAGATTTTAAAGATTCAATAATCACTGCAACTCTCCACAAAAAAAACGTGAAAATAGTTCAAAAAGTGGTTACAGGAGTGATTAATTATAATCTTTCTGTAACTATGGATAGTTTGGGATTACCACCAAGTTTAACTTGGACAATTGCTGATATTTATGCGTGGACATTGGATTTTTATAAATTGCAAAAAGGAGATTCTTTCAAATTTGTGTATGATGAAAAATTTATTGATGACACCACCTCTGTAGGATATGGAAATATAAAATCGGCTATTTTTAAACACAATCGAAAGAATTTATATGCTTTTAGATATATCAAAGACAGTCTTAAAGGAGTTGCAGAATATTATGATGAAAAAGGGAATATGTTGAAAAGCATGTTTTTAAAAGCACCAATAAAATTTCAATATCGAATTTCGTCAAAATATAATTTAAATAGAAAAATTGCCTTTTATGGCAATGTTGTAAGACCGCACAGAGGAACTGATTTTGCAGCAAATATAGGAACTCCAATCATAGCAACTGCCAGCGGAACTGTCATTGAATCTGCAATGAGAGGTGGAAATGGAAACTTTGTAAAAATTCAACATAATAGCACCTACACTACTCAATACTTGCACATGAAGCAACGAAAAGTGAAAAAAGGAGAATATGTTAAACAAGGAGATCTTATTGGTTGGGTTGGCATGACAGGGAACACCTCAGGACCTCATGTATGTTATCGATTTTGGAAATTTGGAAAAGAGGTAGATCCATTAAGAGAAAAGTTTTCATCAACAACGCCTATTGGAGATGCCATTAAACCAGATTATTTAAAATATATTTCACATTTAAAATACCAATTAGACAATAAAATACTTCCAGTTGAAAAACCGGATAAAGCAACCGAAACAATAGCAAAAAAATAATCAATGTTTTTAAAAAATAGCAATCCTACCAAAACAATTTCTTGGCAAAAATTAACGAATCATTTTCATAATATTCAAAACGATACCATAAAAGAATATTATAAAGACCCAAACAGAAAGTCGGATTTTTCTCTTCAATTGAATGATTTGTCAGTTGATTTTTCTAAAAATAGAATCAATAAAGAAACTGTTCAACTTCTTGTTGAATTGGCAAAAGAAGTCGGTTTGAAAGAGGCTATAGAAAGCCAATTTTCTGGTGAAATTATCAATGTTACTGAAAACAGAGCTGTTTTGCACACCGCTTTAAGAAGCAATTCTGATGAACCAATTTTGGTGGATGAAAAAAACATCAAACCTCAAATTCAAGCTTCACTAAAAAAAATCAAAAGTTTTAGTAGCAAAGTTATTACAGGAAAATGGAAAGGATATTCAGGAAAATCTATCACTGATATTGTAAATATTGGAATTGGTGGTTCAGATTTAGGACCTGATATGATTGTAGAATCTTTAAAATTCTACAAAAATCAATTAAATACCCATTTTGTTTCAAATATTGATGGGGATCATGTTTCAGAGATTATCAAAAAATTGAATCCAGAAACCACTCTTTTTGTGATTGTTTCGAAAACGTTCACAACTCAAGAAACATTATCAAACGCTGAAACTATCAAAAATTGGTTTTTAAAATCGGCCACTATTTTTGATATTCCAAAACATTTTGTAGCGGTTTCTACAAATTTACAAGCTGTTGACAATTTCGGAATTTCTATAGAAAATGTTTTTACAATGTGGGATTGGGTTGGAGGTCGTTTTTCATTGTGGTCAGCAGTTGGTTTATCAATCAGTTTATCTGTTGGATTTGAAAATTACAAAGCACTTTTAGATGGTGCAGAAGAAATGGATATCCATTTCAGAAATGAAGATTTTGATAAAAATATTCCAGTAGTTTTAGCATTAATTAGTATTTGGTATAATAATTTTTACAATGCTGAAACTGAAGCTGTGTTGCCATATTCACAATATTTATCAAAACTTCCTGCATACTTGCAACAAGCAATTATGGAGAGTAATGGAAAAGGCGTGGATAGAAATGGTGAAAAAATTGAATATCAAACAGGCACCATTGTTTGGGGAAGCACAGGTACCAATATGCAACATGCTTTTATGCAATTGGTGCACCAAGGGACAAAATTAATTCCTGCTGATTTTATTGGTTTTAAAGAATCTTTGTATGGCTTAACAGATCATCACAAAAAATTGATGGCAAATTTATATGGGCAAATGGATGCTTTGGCTTTTGGTAAAACAGCAGAGGAAGTACATTTGGAATTAAAATTTTCAGGAAAAGAAGATAAAATCGCTACTCTATTACCATTCAAAGTTTTTGAAGGAAACAGACCAAGTAATTTATTGCTTTTTGATAAGCTTACACCTGAATCTTTAGGCAAATTAGTCGCTTTATACGAACATAAAATTTTTACTCAAGGGATTTTATGGAATATATATAGTTATGACCAATTTGGGGTAGAATTAGGTAAAGAACTTGCTAATAAATTCCTAAAAAATCAGTAAACTTTCTGGTTAGAAAAGATTTAATCAAAAATTAATAAAATTCAAAGATTTTTTTAATAATTTTATTGATATATAATCAATTGATTATTAATGGATAAACTTTTTTTTAAGAAATTTAATTGTCTTAATTTCGTGTTAAAACTTAACATTAGCTTAACAAATCAATTGTGTAAAAGATAGACTTTTGCGGTGCATTTAATAACTTAAAATTAAACAATGAAAAATTTTAAAAACTTATTATTTATAGCTTTGTTTTTTATTACAGCTACTGTAATAGGACAAACTACAATTTCAGGTGTTATCGTTGATGAATCAAATCAACCATTACCTGGCGCAAGTATCTTAGAGAAAGGAACTGCAAACGGAACAGAAACAAATTTTGATGGTAAATTTACTTTAAACGCAAAATCTAAATCAGGTGTTCTTGTTATTTCCTATATCGGATACAAATCAAGAGAAGTTGCTTTCTCTTCATCAAAAACAAACCTTGGAACTATTTCTTTAGAAGTAGGCGGAAATCTTTTAGATGAAATCGTTGTTGTTGGTAAAGGTGTAATTGATTTGGTTCAAGAAAGAAAAACACCAGTTGCAGCATCTACTATCAAAGCTACTGAGATTCAAACAAAATTGGGAAATCTAGAATTTCCAGAAATTTTGAACACAACACCTTCAGTTTATGCAACAAAAACAAGTGGTGGTTATGGAGATTCAAGAATCAATGTTCGTGGATTTAATCAAAGTAATACAGCGGTAATTATCAATGGTCAACCAGTAAATGACATGGAAAATGGTTGGGTATATTGGTCAAATTGGCAAGGTTTATCTGATGTTGCTTCAGGTATTCAAATTCAACGAGGTTTAGGAGCTTCTAAATTAGCGGTTCCTTCTGTTGGGGGAACAATTACTATCGTAACAAAATCAACCGATAAAAAAGAAGGAGGAACATTATCATCAAGCGTAGGAAATGACGGTTATATTAAAAACACAATTGCCTATAACTCGGGTCTTAATGAAAATGGCTGGGCAGCTAGTATTTTATTAGGAACTTGGCAAGGTGATGGTTATGTTGATGGAACTCAAGGTAAAGGAACAACTTACTTAGTTTCATTAGGATACAAACCATCTGATGTACATGCATTCAATTTTACATTTACAGGAGCTGCACAATGGCATCACCAAAGAGGCACAAGACTTTCTATTAGAGATTTTCAAAACTTTGGAGGAGATGACGAAATAAACAGAAGACTTAATGCTGATTGGGGTACTTTAAATGGTGAGGAATACAACATTAGAAGAAATTTTTACAATAAACCAATTGGAACATTAAACTGGGATTGGAATATTAATGATAAATTATCTTTATCAACATCTGTCTATGGCTCTTGGGGTCGTGGTGGAGGAACAGGCGCTAGAGGTGGTAATTTCCGTAATAGAAATATAAATGTATTTCCTTTTAATATGGATTTAACTGAACATCTTGATAGAGGAAATGGTGTTGCGTCAAGAAATGCTGATGGATCAATTAATTATGACAATATAGTAAGTATTAACCGTTCAACAACATCTCCATATACCGGGGCTCCAAGCAATTACCAAGGAATGTTAATTGGCTCTAATGGATTCAATAGTAATGGTGTTAATAGAGCTGTATTGATAAGAAGAGCTTCTATGAACTCACACAACTGGTATGGTGCAATTTCTAATTTAAAATACGAATCTGACAAATGGACCTATAGTTTGGGTCTTGATTTAAGATCTTATGAAGGTTTCCACTATAGAGTTTTAAATGATTTATTAGGATTAGACGGTTATTATAGTACTGGTAACAGAAATTTAGTTAACGGCATGATCCAAACTGAAACAATTACTGCTTCTCCCTTTAATGATACTGGTTTAAGTAGTGATAAAATTGATTATTACAATGTTGGTGAAGTCAACTGGCAAGGTTATAATGGAATGATTGAATATAATGACGAAGATAAATTATCTGCGGTGTTGCAATTAGGTTTATCTAATCAATCTTACAGAAGAATTGATTATTTTGACCAACCTAACAACGTAACAAGTGATAAAAAATCTATGACTGGTGGATATGTTAAAGGAGGTTCAAACTATAACATCAATGACAAACACAATGTATTCTTCAATGCCGGTGTCATTAAAAGACAACCAATGTTTGATGCAGTATTCCCTGGTTTTTCAAACAACATAAATCAAGATGTTAAAAATGAAACAATCACTTCTTTTGAATTGGGTTATGGTTTTAAAGGAACAAATTCTAACTTAACAGTTAATTTATATAACACAGTTTGGGGTGATAGAGTAGTTTCAAGAAATTTCAATGATTTTTTTGGTGCAAATTTAGATGGATCTGCAGTGTTTGAAAATGTAAAACAATTACACCAAGGTATTGAAATTGAAGGTTACTTCAAGCCTTTTGATAAATTGAAAGTAAATGCAATGGTTTCTTTAGGAAACTGGAGATATAAAGAAGATGCTTTAGGAACAATTACTGAAGTTGGAAATCCTGCTAATACAGGTACTAAAACTCTATATTTGAAAGACGCTAAAATAGGAGACGCTGCACAAACAACAGCTTTCTTAAATCTTGATTACGCTGCTTTTGAAAACTTTAATATTGATTTAGGCTGGAGATATGCAGCAAATTTATACTCTGATTTTAGCGCAATTGATACTACTTTTGATACTCCAAATAATAGAGGAGCATTGGAATTACCAAGCTATCAATTGGTTGACTTAGGTTTAGGGTACAAACTTGAATTTAAAAATCAAAATTCTCTAAAATTCAGATTAAATGTGAATAACTTATTCGATACAGTATATATCTCAGAAGCTAGTACTAGTATTTTTGTTGGAGATACAAGTCCAACCGTAACAAACCAAACAGGCTCTGGTGTTTGGAATGGTATAGATACTAGAAACAACGTTTGGTTTGGCTTTGGAAGAACTTGGAACCTTTCAATTCGTTACAATTTCTAAGTAAAATTTATTATATATTTTTAAAAACCACCTCTATTGAGGTGGTTTTTTTTTATATAAAATCCCTAACTTTACAACGATTTTATAAAACATCAACATCATGAAAGATATTCATTCTTACTGGGCATATTTAGTGATTATTTTATTAATTATCGCTGTTGTAAATGCTATAATTGGACTTATTCAAAAAAAACAATTTACTGACAAAGACCTGCGAATAGGATTATTTACTTTGATTGTCTCACATATCCAATTATTAATTGGTTTAGGATGGTATTTTATGTCTCCTTGGTATAAGGCTTTAAAAAATGATGCATCTTCAGTTATGGCTGACAAAGCAACAAGATTATTAGCTGTTGAACACCCAACAATGATGATTTTAGCACTTGTTTTGATTACAATTGGATGGTCAAAACACAAAAAGAAAACAACGGATACAGCAAAATTTAAAACATTTGTAATTTTCTACGGATTGGGATTGGTATTCATTTTGTCAAAAATTCCTTGGAATAATTGGTTTAATTAATGAAGATTTTAAGTTATATACTTTCCCCAATTTTTGCATTGGTTTTCTATGCATTACTCATCTTTTTTCATCCTTTACAGTGGTTTGGACTAAAACTTTTTGGCCATCAAGGTCATCAATTTGTGGTAAATATCATGAATTGGTTTTTAATCAAATCATTACTCGTTCTTTTGATTCCTGTAAAAGTTGAAAATGAATACGATTTGCCAGAAAATACAACCTTAATTTTTGTCTCAAATCACCAAGGAATGTTTGATATTCCTCCAATTATTTGGAAGTTTAGAAAACACCAACCAAAATTTGTTTCAAAAGTCGAATTGGGAAAAGGAATTCCAAGTATTTCTTTCAATTTAAGACACGGAGGTGCTGCGTTAATCAATAGAAAAGATAGCAAACAAGCCATTGCTGAATTGACTGCTTTTGCAAAAAAAATCAATCAAAATAAATGGTCTGCTGTCATTTTTCCAGAAGGGACAAGAAGCAGAAATGGCAACCCAAAGGAATTTGCAGTAAATGGACTAAAAGTGCTTACAAAATATAACAAAGAAGGATTTGTTGTACCTTTAACCATTAATAATTCATGGAAAGTATTCAAATATGGAAAATTTCCATTGGGAATTGCAAGTCCAATTTCCATCAAAACCCACGAACCTATCAAAATAGATTCCCTGCCGTTTGATGAATTATTAGCAAAAACCGAAACAATAATTAAAGAATCCATAAACTAATATAAAATGTCACTACAAAACATTCGAAAAGAAGTCATGTTGACGCTCGAAAAAAATATCGAAACTATTTTTAATAGTTATTTAATTCCTGCTGAAAAAATTTGGCAGCCAACAGACTTTTTACCCCATTCTCAAAGTGAAAAATTTATTAGTGAAGTAGAAGAAATTCGTGAAATTTCCAAAGAATTGGAAGATGATTTTTGGGTGGTTTTGGTGGGTGATACTATTACTGAAGAAGCACTTCCTACTTATGAATCTTGGTTGTTAGATTTAGACGGTATTACACAAGATCCTGATAATAATTGGGCAAAATGGGTGAGAGCCTGGACCGCTGAAGAAAACAGACATGGAGATGTCTTGAATAAATACCTCTATTTATCTGGCAGAGTTAATATGCGTGAAGTAGAGATTTCTACGCAACATTTAATTACGGATGGTTTTGATATTGGAACTTCAAAAGATCCTTATAAAAACTTCGTATATACAAGTTTTCAAGAGCTAGCAACCTATGTTTCTCACAACAATGTTGCGAAAATTGCCAAACAAAAAGGACACAAAGCATTGGCTAAAATGTCTAAAATTATTGCTGGCGATGAAATGCGTCATCACTTGGCATACACGCATTTTGTGAAAGAAATTTTTAAAATGGATGCCAGTGAAATGATGTTGGCGTTTCAACACATGATGAAACACAAGATTGTCATGCCAGCCATGCATTTAAGAGAATCATTCAATGCAAAAGGAAGTTTATTTAACGACTTTTCAACAGTAGCACAAAGAATTGGTGTTTATACAGGCTATGATTACATTGATATTTTGAAAAAATTAATCGATTCTTGGGATATTGATAAAATCACAAATTTGACTCCAGAAGCTGAAAAAGCCAGAGATTTCTTGATGAATTTACCTGACAGAATGTTTAGAATTACAGAAAGAATGGTGATTCCTGACACAAAGTTCGAGTTTAAATGGATGATTCAACCAAGTTTATAAACCCAAAAATAGTAAATTTTAACACCTGCAAGGTTTTCAAAACCTTGCGGGCTTTTTAGTATTTAATAGAAAACGAATCTTTATCTTTTAAAAACCCAAGTTTTTCTCTGGTTATTTCTTGTTCTTTTTTATTGATTTTTGATGAGATAATCCCTTCTTGATTTTTTTCTAATTTCGAAATTTCAGCTCCTAAATAATCAACAATCAACGAATTTCCACAATATTGATACTGATTTTCATCAACACCTATTCTGTTAACCCCAATTGTATAACTTATATTTTCGATTGCTCGTGCTTTTAAAAGTGTATCCCAAGCATTTATTCTTGTAATTGGCCAATTGGCCATAAAAATCAAAAGGTCATAATTTTCGGTATTTCTACTCCATACTGGGAAGCGCAAATCATAGCATATCAATGCGCAAATTTTCCAACCTTGATAAAGAATAATGGAATTTTTCATCCCGACAACATACACTTTATCTTCGCCAGCAAGCGCAAATAAATGTCTTTTATTATAAAAATCTACTTTACCACAAGGATGTACAAAAACCAGTCTGTTATAGTATTTTTCATTTTCTTCAATTACTAAACTACCTGTAATTGCGAAATTTTTTTCTGAGGCAATTTTTTGTAACCAAGAAATGGTTTGTCCGTCCATTTTTTCTGCCACTTTTTCAGGATTCATGGTAAATCCTGTTGTAAACATTTCTGGCAAAACCAATAAATCAAGATTTTCTGGCAATAAATTTATTTTTTTTTCAAAATAAAGCTTGTTTTCAGTTGGATTTTCCCAAACCAATGGCGCTTGAATTCCAGCAACAAACATTTCGTTTTTCATAAAATTTGTGTAAAAAATTTTCAACTATAAAAATAAGTTTTTGTAACTTAGAAATTCAATATTGAATCCAAAAATTCTATGCAATCTTTTATTTCTGAAACCTTAGAGGACATCCAAAAAAAAACAAAATCTTTTGAGAATGTCATTTTTATTTTGCCTTCTCAAAGAGCAAAAATCTTCTTAAAGCAAGAATTAAAAGATAAAATTGACATAGGATTCTTGCCAGAAATTCTAAATATTGAGCAATTTATCCATCAAATCTCTGAAATTCAAAAAGTAGATAGTATTCAATTGTTGTTTTATTTTTATGAAATTTATAAAAAAAATGAAACATCACCTGATTCTTTTGATATTTTCTCTTCTTGGGCTTCTACGGTTTTGCAGGATTTTAATGAAATTGACCAGCATTTGGTAGATAGTAAGAGTATTTTTACTTATATTAAAGATATTGAACGTTTAAAAAAATGGTCTGTAAAAGGCACTTTTCAAGAAACAGATTTAATCAAAAATCACCAATCATTTCTTGAAAAATTATATCAATATTACACTGCATTTTATCAATTTTTGCTTAGTGAAAATATTGGATATCATGGAGTTTTATATAGAGAATCTTGCAATAAAATTTATGATTATTTGAAAAAAACAAATCATAAAAAATTCGTTTTTATTGGATTTAATGCGCTTAACAAAGCTGAAGAATTTATTTTCCAAAAGGTTTTGGAATATGGCAATGCCGAAATTTATTGGGATATTGATGCCGCATTTTTAAAATCAAATCATCAAGCCGGAAATTTTATTAGAAAGTACCAAACTTCGTGGAAATATTTTGAAAAAAATCCTTTGAAAACTATAGGAAATACTTTTTTGTCAGAGAAAAAAATCCATATTATTGGTGCTCCAAAAAACAATACGCAAGTAAAATATATTGCTGAAATTCTTCAAAATATTTCAAATTTCAACAAAACTGCACTCGTTTTAGCAGATGAGAATTTGTTGCCAATTACGCTAAATTCTTTGCCTAAAAACATCAATGGCGTTAATATTACAATGGGGTATCCTTTAAAAGATGTTCCTGCAACCAAGTTATTCTTGTCTATTTTTCAATTGTTTTTAACACAAGAAAAATTAAAAAAAACCATTACGAATGAGTTTTATTATAAAGACATTATTCGTCTTTTAAAACATCCGTTTATTGTTAAATTCATGCCAAATATTGCTGCTTTTATCACTAAAATTTCTAAAGAAAACACTTTGTTTATTTCAAAAAATACCTTGGAATCTGCACTGATTTTTCAATCAAATAAGGCTAAAAACACCCTTCTTGAGTTGTTTTCTTCAATTTCATCTATCGATGGTTTTATTGACAATATTTTGAATTTGATTCATTTGTTGAAAGAAACTGCCGATGTTTTAGAAAAAGAATATTTATTTCGCTTCTACACCATTTTTACCCAGTTAAAAAAACTTCAAAAAAAGTTTTCTTTTTTCAATAATTTAAAAACATTTTCCGGTTTTTTTAAACAAATGATTACTTCTGAAACTATTTCATTTCAAGGAGAACCCTTGCAAGGTTTGCAATTGATGGGAATGTTAGAAACTCGGGTATTGGATTTTGAAACCATCATTTTGGCATCTGCTAATGAAGGAGTTTTGCCCGCAAGCAAACAGCAAACTTCTTTTATTCCTTTTGATGTTAAAATCGAGTTTGATTTGCCAACGTACAAACATAAAGATGCCATTTTTTCGTATCATTTTTTTAGGTTGATTCAAAGAGCAAAAAACATTTACATCTTATATAATACTGAACAAGACCATTTTGGAAGTGGTGAAAAAAGTAGATTTGTCACTCAATTAGAATTGATGAAACCAGATATAATCAAGAAAATTGTGACGCCAAAAATGAATTCGCAACCCATAATCCTAAAAGAAATCTCTAAAAATAAAGCTATTTTAAACAAGTTAGAATTGTTTGCAAAAAGTGGTATATCTCCGTCATCATTAACAAGTTATTTACACAATCCTATTCAATTTTATAAACAGAAAATACTTAAAATTAAAGAGGTTGATGATGTTGAAGAAACAATTGCACACAATACTTTGGGTACTGTGGTGCATGAAACTTTAGACCAACTTTATAAACCATTTATTGGTAAATTTTTGTCTGAAAATGATATTGTTGAAATGGAAAAAATTGCCAATGACTTGGTCGTGAAGTATTTTAAAACTCATTTCAAAAATGGGAACATTGTCACAGGGAAAAATCGATTGATTTTTGAGGTTGCAAAACGATTTGTAAGTAATTTCTTAGCAAAAGAAAAAGACTTTTTGAAAGATACAAATAATCAACTGAAAATTATTGCCACTGAACAACAATTAGAGACTGAAATCAATATTAATGGTTTTAATTTTCCTTTTAAAGTTTATGGAAATGTTGATAGAATTGATGAATTGAATGGTGTTCTTAGAATTATTGATTACAAAACCGGAAAAGTAAATAAGCAAAACCTGAAAGCATCAAATTTTGAGAGTCTAAAGGAAGAAAAATACCACAAAGCCATCCAGATATTAATGTATGCTTTCTTGTTTTCTAAAAGTAATAATTATGATTTTACAAAACCATTACATGCAGGAATATTTTCATTTAAAAATTTGAATGAAGGCTTTTTAGCTGTCAATTTTGGTTCAAGCAGAATTATTGACAATAATATTACCCAAGAAAAACTTGAAGATTTTATTGAAATTTTAAAAAACTATATTATTGAAATTTTTAATCTTGAAATCGCTTTTATTGAACCTGCTGATTTGAAATACTAATTATTTGCCTTTGATAATTAGCAAAGGAACATTTGTATAAAATTCAGATTTAAGAATGGTGCTTTTTTCCCATAATTTCTTAAAAAACCCTCTTTTACGTCTAAAAACACACAACAAATCTGGATTATATGAATTAATATGCTCTAAAACTCCCTGAAAAGTAGTAGCATTTTCGGTAATTGTTAATGAACTTTTTAGCTTGTCAACAGTTTTGTCAAGTTGCAAGTCTTCTTCGGTATAATTTGGGGTTTTTACCAACAAAACATCAAGTTTTGATTCAAACTTTTCAATCATAAATTCGAGTGGTTTTAACGAAGCTCTTTTTTTAACAATTCCTGATTTAAAGGCCATTAAGATATTTTTTATGGGTATAAATTTATATCCTTCAGGAATCGCTAACATTGGTAAATCAGTTTGTTTTACTAGGCTGCCAGCGGTTTTTCCTAAAAAAATTTCCTGTCTTATTGAGTTGCTTTTTGCACCTAAAATAATCAAATCAATCCCAATTTCTTCATCAATTGACAACACACTTTCAATGACATTTCCTTTAGCTGAAATTATTTTCACATCAACATTTTTTGTGTCAACAGTGTTTAACAAAGTTTTGATGTATAAATTGGTTTCACGCTCTATAATGCTATCAATATTGATCATTGTTCCAGCTTTTGCATAAGAACTATAAGCTCTAAAAACAAATAATTTAGCTTTAATTTCAGCTGCAAAATCAATGGCATATTGTAAGTTGTTGTGAGCACTTTCAGTGGATCCTATGGGTACTAAAATGTGGTGCATAGTGTAAATTTTTTTACAAAGTTACTGATTTTTTCTAAAGTAGTACTTTCATTTTTTTTTACAGATATTTATTTTGAACATTTTCCTATTTTTATGCAAATATCTTATTTGCAAAGACATTATAATTTGAGTACATTGTAAGATAAAAATTTTGATTTTTTTTTAGAAAATCTTTAAAAATTTATTGGTTATGAATCATTGTAAATTAAGAATTTAATACAATATATCTGTGATTTTAATTAAAAAAATGTCTTTACGGAATCGTATTTTTATATCGATGATTTTATTGGTTTTGCTTGCGTCAATTTTAATTATAGGGGTAACTATTTATCAATATGATGAGCAAACTCAGGATTATAACTTGCAGCGTTTTGAAAGAAAAGAATCAACAGCAATTCAAATTATTGATTTAGAATTAAGCAATAAAACTACGTATCCCGTAAACACCGAGAATTTACACAAAATTTTTAAAGAGCGTGTTTACGAAATTTCATCAATTAACAAATTAAATATTTCTATCTATGACTTGCATGGAAATTTATTAGTTTCTTCTAAAACAAATGCGTTTGAAAAAACCACTATTCAGCCACTACCACACAATGTTTTGAATGATTTAGCTCAAAATTCAAACCATAGAATTTTAAAAGTTAGAGAAGAAGATGGCACTGGATACCAATCTTCATACACGTATATCAACGACCCAAAATTTAAAAGAATTGGAATTTTAGAATTGCAATTTACCCAAGACAATTCCGAAATCGAACAAGAATTGCGCGAATTTATTTTGAGATTAGGTTTGGTGTATTTGTTAATGTTGATTATTGCCATCACTTTAGCTTATTTTTTATCAAGTTACATTACAAAATCAATTAAATCTATTTCTGATAAAATGGAGCAAACTCGATTAAATCAGCGTAATGAGAAAATCTTATTACATGCTGCAAGTTCAGAAATTGATATTTTGGTTGATGCTTATAATAATATGATTGACCAATTAGAGGAAAGTGCTTCAAAATTGGCAAGAAGTGAGCGTGAACAAGCTTGGAGAGAAATGGCAAAACAAGTAGCTCACGAAATCAAAAATCCTCTGACTCCAATGCGTTTATCTGTTCAAAGTTTTGAACGAAAGTTCAATCCTGACGATGAAAATATCAAAGAAAAATTATCAGAATACAGCAAAACACTTATCCAACAAATTGATTTATTGAGCACAATTGCCTCCGCTTTTTCAGATTTTGCGAAAATGCCCACTCAAAATAAAGAGCAAATTGAAGTGATCAGTGTCATTAAATTGGCCATTGATATTTTTAATGATGACTGTATTCAGTTTCAATCAAAAGAAAAAGAAATGCACGCTTTTTTGGATAAAACACAACTAATCAGAATATTAACTAATTTGGTAAAGAACGCTTTACAAGCAACTGAGGAAATAGAAAATCCAGAAATCATTGTTAATGTATCTTCCGAAAACGAGTTTTTGAAAATTACTGTTTCTGATAATGGAAAAGGTATTGCAAATGAGCTCAAAGAGTTGATTTTCGAACCAAAATTCACCACCAAAACCAGTGGAATGGGTTTAGGATTGGCGATGATCAAAAATATTATTGAAGCTTATGACGGACACATTAGTTTCATTTCAGAAATAAATAAAGGAACTATTTTTACGGTAATTTTGCCAAAAAATTAAAAAATTTAATTGATTTTTAACACAAGAAATATGAATTTTGATACCATTTTAATTGATAAGAATGATGGAATTGCAACAATAACCATTAACAGACCACAAAAATTAAATGCACTAAACGAAATTACCATTTTGGAACTGAGTAAAGCTTTTGAAATGCTTGAAAACGATAGAAAAATTAGAGTAATAGTGCTCACTGGAAGTGGAGAAAAAGCATTTGTAGCAGGTGCAGATATTTCAGAATTTGCGAATTTTACTCCTGGTGAAGGAGAAATATTGGCTAGGAAAGGTCAAGAAATGCTGTTTAATTTTATCGAAAACTTGTCAACACCAGTTATTGCTGCCATCAATGGTTTTGCTTTGGGTGGAGGTTTAGAATTAGCAATGTCTTGTCATTTCAGAATAGCTTCTGACAATGCAAAAATGGGTTTGCCAGAAGTTTCATTAGGCGTAATTCCTGGTTATGGAGGCACACAACGCTTGCCACAATTGGTTGGAAAAGGGAAAGCTATGGAAATGATTATGACTGCTGGAATGATTTCTGCTGAGGAAGCAAAAGAAGTTGGTTTGATAAATCATGTCACTTCTCAAGAACAATTGATTGATTTGGTAATTACAATCGCCCAAAAAATCATGAAAAATTCGCCAGTTGCAATTGCAGCTGCAATAAAAGCTGTAAATGCCAATTTCGACTTTTCAAAAAATGGGTTTGAAGTAGAAATTGAAGCTTTTGGTGATTGTTTTAGTACCAATGATTTCAAAGAAGGAACTACTGCGTTTTTAGAAAAAAGAAAACCTGACTTTGTTGGTTTTTAAATTTTTATTTCAAATTAGAAATGTTATAAAATGAAAAAAGCGGGCTAATCACACCCGCTTTAATCAAATTTACAATCTACTTAACTAATCTAATCTATGAACTCTTTTAAATTTTAAATGCGTTTTCAAAACTTCTGTTATTGTTATAAAAAACAACTTTATAGTTTCCTTTTATCTCTTTTTCCAATCTATAAATCCTATTTAAAATAGTTTCGGTTTGAATAGTTTCTGAAAAAATTACTTCGTCATTATAATAAATAACTACTTGCATTGGTTCGTTATCCAAAGCGATTTTAGAGATAAAAATCATATTTTCCTGATTTCTAATTACAGGTTTAAAGATTGTTTTTTCTTCATTTTCTTCAAAAATCACAATGTTTTCTTTTATTTTAAAAGGTTTTATCACAATTTCGAAATCTTTATCTAATTCCACATAATAAGTTCCTTGTTCTAAATAAGTTACATCAAGAATTTTTGCCAAATGGCCGTTTTCAGAAATCACTTCCGAATAAATGGTAACCCCTTTATTGTCTTTAATTGATAAAAGATGTCCTTTTTTTACATTTCTGAATTCAACAGTTACTTTTTTACTGTTGTCAACCAAATAATTATTAATCTCCGCGTTTGAATAGCCAATTAATGAATTAATTAATAATGCTATCGTTATAATTTGTTTTTTCATTTTTTTACTTTTTTGAAATTTACTGAATCGTTTTTCCACCATTTTTCATCAATAGAATGCCTAATACTACAATTTGGAAAATGTAAATTGCAATAAAAATAGCAACTACTGAAACAAATAAAATACTATTAATTTTTATCATAATTTATTTTTAATAACACTGCAAATTTATAGCAGCTATTTAGTGTTTATATCAACAAAATTGGTATATTTATGTCTTATTTTAACTCCAAAATGCAGTCTAAATCATCTTAATGATAAAATAGTATATTTTAAAGATAATTTTATATAGATATTCTCCTATTTGTGTTGTATTTTTGTGCTAAATTATGAAACAAATAAAACCAACCTTAGAGAAGATTACGCCCAATTTTGGTAGCTCTTTATTGGTAAAGAAACATGTTGAGTTTTTAAAAACCAATAAACCTTTCTGGCATTTTCATCCAGAAATTGAATTGGTGTATGTAAATAAAGGTCGAGGTAAGAGACATATTGGCAATCATATTAGTTATTTTAATAACAGCCAGTTGGTTTTAATCGGTTCTAATTTGCCACATGTTGGTTATTTAGATAGATTAACTACCAATGGTTCTGAGACTTTAATCCAGTTTAAACCTGATTTTTTAGGAGAACAATTTTTTAAAATTCCGGAAATGGTTGCTGTTGACGGTCTTTTTGAACGTGCAAAAAAAGGAGTTCGTTTTAATATTGACATCAAACAAAGAATTGGAGCTAAGATTGAAGATCTTGTGATTATTGATGGCCCTGAACGAATCATCGCTTTTTTAGATATTTTAAAAGATTTGGCAAATACTGATGATTATACTTTGTTGAATGCTAATGGCTTTGCTTTTGAAACCATTCCTCAAGACAGTAATAAAATCGAAATTATTTACAAACATATCAACGAGCATTTTCAAGAGCACATTAGTTTGGATGAAATCGCTGCACTTGTAAGCATGACTGTGCCTGCGTTTTGTAGGTATTTTAAAAAATCAACAGGAAAAACATTTACAAAATTAGTAAATGAATATAGAGTTGTTCATGCTACCAAATTACTTGCAGAAAGCACCATGAGTATTGCTGATATCTCGTTTGAATGCGGATTCAATAATTTTTCACACTTCAACAAATTATTCAATACAATAACTGGCAAAAGCGCTTCAAAATATCGAAGTGAAATGAAAAATTTAATTCAATAAATTCAAAATTATGGAAGAAAAAATCGAAAAAGCAATAGAATATTACAATTTTAAAAGCAAGAAAATTCTTGATTATATCAATTCAAATTCTAATTTAACAGTTGAACAAGTCATTGAAAGTGGGGAAGAATTGGCGATTTTAGAGTATAAAATCACAGCTTTAGAAGTTGCAAAGGAAAGTTAAAACATTACAAAACTCCGTTCCATTCTTCATAAAACTCTTTTAAATATAGTTCCATAAAAAGATGTCTTTTTTCTGCAATTTTTTTCCCAGTTTTTGTGTTCATTTTATCTTTTAAAAGTAGTAATTTTTCGTAAAAATGGTTGATTGTTGGCGCATTAGAATTTTGATATGCCTCTTTTGATAAATTGAAATTTGGGATAACCTCAGGATTGTAAATTTGTCTATTTTTGAAACCTCCATAATGAAAACAGCGTGCAATTCCAATAGCACCAATGGCATCCAATCTATCGGCATCCTGCACAACTTTTAATGCTTTAGAGTTAAATATTTTTGAATTTTTTTCTAATGAATTTTTAAAAGAAATATGCTTAATTATATTGATGACATGTTTGCAAGTTTTCGCATCAACTTTCTCATTATTTAGAAATTCAGCAGCTTTTTTTGGGCCAATTGTTTCATCACCGTTATGAAATTTTGGATCAGCAATATCATGTAATAAAGCCGCCAATGAAACTATAAAAACATCCACTTTTTCATCTTTTGAAATGAGTATAGCATTTTTAAAAACACGTTCAATATGAAACCAATCATGACCTCCTTCTGCGTTTTTGAGTTCAGTTTTTACAAAATTGATAGTAGCATCAATAATATCCGATTTGGTTTGATTCATAGTTAACTCGTTTTTTATTTTTTAATTACTAAACAAAAATATCGATTTAAATTCGTGATTTAATAACTTTTTTTAGGTTCTAATTTTTTTGATTTTCAATAAATTCAAATTAGTAGAATGTGAAATATTTAAAAAAATGTAACATTTTAGAAGAATAAGAAACTAATCATTTTATTTACTGCTTTGTAAGATTTGATTTATTCTCTTTAAAAATGAACCCTCAAAGAATAGGAGAAATATTGTTGAAAACGGTAATTTTCGTAACTAGAAAAATGGCGAACTGAAAAAATAGGAATCAAATCAATTTCAATAAATGTGAATAATTTTAAAAATAAAACCATCCATAAACCTATAAATTTAAATGAATTTCAAATCACACAATCATGAAAAATCTATTTTTTAAAACATTGTTACTATTCATTTTTACGAATGTAACTTTTTCCCAAAATTTTTATTGGACAAAATTAGAAACAGAAGTATATCCTGGAAAACAAGATGACATCACTTTTGTTGATGAAAATACTGGCTGGTATGTAAACGGATTTGGCAAAATATTTCATACAATTGATGGTGGAAAAATGTGGGAAAAACAATTAGAACAAAAAGGGTCATTTTTTAGATCAGTTGCATTTCTTGACAAGAATATCGGATTTGTAGGCACTGTTGGCACTGATTATTTTCCAAATGTTTCTGACACAATTCCATTGTACGGAACAAAAGACGGAGGAAAAACATGGAAACCAGTTCCATATAAAGGTTCTTACGTAAAAGGTTTGTGTGCGATAGATATTGTCAAAGAGCAATTCATCAATCATGGGAATATCGATTATAAATATCATATTTATGCCGTTGGTAGAGTTGGAAGTCCCGCAAACATCATGGTTTCGCATGATAGTGGAGAAACTTGGACTTCACATTCTATGAATAACGTTGGCAAAATGCTGTTTGATATTAAAATGTTTGATAAAAATACTGGAATTACATGCGCTGCAACTAGTGAAGATATTTCTTCATCCAATGCGTTAATTTTGAAAACTATTGATGGAGGAAAAAGTTGGAAAAAAGTATATCAATCAAACAGACCTTTCGAAACAACTTGGAAAGCATCATTTCCTAACCAAAAAATTGGATATGTCACCATTCAATCTTACAATCCTGACCCAACGATAAAACAACAAAGAGTTGCAAAAACTATTGATGGAGGAGAAACATGGCAAGAAATAAATCTGATTGAAGATGCACGTTCTAGAGAATTTGGAATTGGTTTTATTGATGAAAATCATGGTTTTGTAGGTACAATGAACAGTGGTTTTGAAACCAAAGATGGGGGTGTTTCGTGGTCAAAAATAGATTTAGGAATGGCATGCAATAAAATCAGAATTTATAAAACTAATAACAATAAAATTTATGGATATTCAATTGGAGTGAATATTTTTAAATTATCAATTGAATAAGTGGAATTAAAAAAAAATTTATATCAAGATATTTTACATTATAAATCCTTAATAGGATTGTATTTAGGCACTAAAAGTTTCATCACAAACCAAGCAATCAAATACGCCACAGCACAAAGCACAAACATGATGGTATATCCTGTTTGAATATGACCCAATCCATCATAATAATCAAAAATATAGCCACCTAATTTTGAGACCAAAACGCCTCCAATTCCGCCAGCCATTCCACCAATTCCAATGATGGATGCAACTGCTTTTTTGGGAAACATATCTGAAACTGTTGTAAAAATATTGGCAGACCAAGCTTGATGAGCAGAGGCTCCAACTCCGATTAACAAAACAGGAATCCAAAAACTAATATACCCAAGTGGTTGCGCTAATAAAACAACCAAAGGAAATAATGCAATTACAAACATAGCTTTCATTCTACCAACATAGGGATTGTATCCTTTGTTGATATAATACATTGGAAACCAACCACCACCAATACTACCAAACATAGTCATGCTATACAATACAGCTAAAGGAAGCACAATATCTGTGCCTTTCATTCCAAATTGAGCTTCTAAGTATTTTGGCAACCAAAACAAGAAAAACCACCAAATTCCGTCAGTCATGAATTTACCAAAAACAAAAGCCCAGGTTTGTTTGTATCCCAACAACTTTATCCAAGCTACTTTTTCAGTTTTTTCTTCAATAATTTCAATTACTTCCTCTGAATCTTGATGAATATAATCGAACTCAGCTTTCGACAAACGTTTTTGTTTTGAAGGTGTTTCATAAAAAATATACCAAAAGATAATCCATAGAAAACCAATGGCACCAATTAAAATAAAAGCAAATTCCCATCCATAAAATTCAGCAATTACAGGCACTGTTAATGGTGCTAAAATTGCCCCAACATTGGAGCCAGAATTAAAAATTCCAGTCGCTAAGGAACGTTCTTTCTTTGGAAAATACTCAGCAACCGCTTTGATTGCTGCAGGAAAGTTACCTGATTCTCCAAAACCCAAAACAACTCTTGAAATCATAAATCCTGCAATGGATATAGGCACAGCCCCCAAACCAACCCATACCATAAATGTAGAAAAAGCAGTGCCAATGGGCAGTGAGTAAGCGTGCATAATGGCACCCAAAGACCAAATAGTTATCGCCAATATAAATCCTTTTTTGGTACCTAATTTATCGATAATTCTTCCCGCAAAAATCATAGAAATGGCATAAACAAACTGAAAAACAGCTGTGATATTGGCATAATCAGTGTTAGACCAACCAAATTCTTCTGACAAACTTGGAGCTAATAAACTCAATACTTGACGATCAAGATAATTGACGGTAGTTGCAAAAAAAAGCAAACCACAAATGGTCCATCTGTATTTTCCTATGGCTGTGTTTGTTGCTGTCATGGTGTTTTTAGGTTAGTTATTTTTAATAGTTTGTATCAAACTCAATACTTTTTTGGTTTCAAATTCAATGGTTGCATAATCGTTGTTTGCCATTGATGTTTTACTGATCAATTTGCTGCCCATTCCAACCGCAGAAACGCCTGCTTTGAACCATGCACCAATGTTTTCGGTAGTGGTATCTACACCACCTGTAGGCATAAAAACCAACTCAGGAAAAATATCTTTGATGCTACTTAAAAAATCAGAACCCAACATATTTCCGGGAAATAATTTGATGAATTGTATCCCTGAATTCTCTGCAACAATAATTTCTGTAGGAGTCATACAGCCTGGACTGTATAACATTTCTTTCTCTTTAAGCAATGCTGCAACTTCAGGTACAAAACCAGGACTGATAAAAAAATCAGCGCCTATTTCAATATACTTTTCTGCTTGTTTTTTGGTTTTAATCGTGCCAATTCCTAATAATAAATCAGGCATTTCTGCATTTCTTATGGCAACCATTTTGGTGAAATTATTGGCAGCAGTTTCTCCACGACTTGTATATTCTACGGCTTTTATTCCAGCTCTGTATAAAGCTCTTAACACTTCTATGGAGGTATTTTCATCTGCATGAAAGTATAAGGGAAGCATTCCTTGTTGAACGATGGTATTGATAACAATGTGTATTTTGCTCATTTTTTTTAGACTTTAACTTTAAATACCAATTTTTTAATGATTCCATTACCAATCATAGGCGCATGAACATCTTCAGGAAAAAAGATAACAAATTGTTCTTCAGTCAATTGAAAATTCATATCAGGAGTGTCTTTAAAAAAAAGCACATCTTTTTCTGAACTATAAGCACCTTTTGGATTGGTACATTTTTCTCTGGGTTTCCATCCCATGATTTCTGTGCCTTGTAAACATACTTGAATGTCAATATGTTGATTGTGACATTCAAAATTGGCATAACTCATTTCCTGAGTTTTTCCCTCAGCAGTATTGACAATTACTTTCAATCCATCTTCGATTTCGATAATTTCATTTTCAATGGTAGAAAAATCGTTTTTATGGATAAAATCAAAAGCTTTTGCAAAAAGAGGATGCAAATTGGTATATGTTGAAGCGTTGTGTAGTGAATCTAAGATCATATTGTTTGATTTATCTTGCTACTTTTCCAGAAGCGTCACCTTCCATTAATTTGGTAACTTCTTCCACAGAAACTAGGTTTACATCCCCTTTGATACTGTGTTTTAAAGTGGATGCTGCAACTGCAAAATCGAGGGCTTTTTGGTCATCATCAGCATAGGTTTTCAAACCATAAATCAATCCAGCCATAAAAGAATCACCACCACCAACTCTATCAACAATCGGATTTAATTCATAGGTTTTCGTTTTGTAAATACTTTTTCCATCAGATAACATGGCTGACCAAGTATTATAAGCCGCAGAAATGGAAGTTCGTAGTGTTGTAGCGATTTTTTTTGCGTGAGGAAATTTCTGAAAGAGTTGTTCAATAACATTCAAAATGTCAGATTCTCTAGTAGATGTTGAAGATGAATTCTCAGGATGAATTCCGAAAAAAACAGCAGCATCTTCTTGATTGCAAAGGATAATATCGCAATAAGAACTCAATGTTGTCATGATATTTTTTCGATGATTTTCATCACAATAATTCCACAGTTTTGCTCTGTAATTGAAATCTGTAGAAATGATAATACCTTTAGCACTTGCCACTTTTAAAGCCTCCAAACAAGTATCTGCAGCACTTTGTGAAATGGCAGGAGTAATGCCTGTCCAATGAAACCAAGATACGCCTTTCAATGCTTTTTCCCAATCAATCATACCAGGTTGAATAGAAGCCATAGACGAATATGCTCTGTCATAGACTACTTTACTACCTCTAGAAATAGCGCCAGTCTCTAAAAAATAAATTCCCAAACGTTCGCCTCCATAGACTATTTTATCAACACCAACACCATATTTTCTCAATTCCATTTTGGCACAATCACCAATGTCATTTTTTGGCAATCGTGTAATAAAATCTACCTCCATGCCAAAGTTCGCTAATGAAACAGCCACATTGGATTCGCCACCACCAAATTCAATATCAAAATGAGAAGCTTGAGAAAATCGTAAAAATTCTGGCGGAGATAATCGTAGCATGATTTCGCCAAATGTGACTACCGGACTCATTGTATATTATTTTTTTATTTTAACAAGCAAAGGATTTTCTATTTTCTTTGAAAAATCATTCAAATAATTTTCCCAAGCCAATTTATCCTTGAATTGATTGCTTTTTTTCCAAGTAAAACCTGCATAATATTCAACTTTATTGTTGATGATATTCATATGCATATAGGCATTGCTTTCGTCTTTTGAGGTTGTTTCGTATGTTTCTTGACCCGCAAAATGGTTTTTTTTGGTTATGATGGCTGTTCCTAGTTCAGAGTCTTCATGAGGTTGCCAGTAACTTATCCAACTATGTTCATTGTTTACAGTTACCTTACCATCATTTTCATGCAATGTCAAACCAGCAGAAATAGTTGGTATTCCTTGAATGGATATTTCAAATTTGGATAAATTATTTCCATAATCTAACGTTATGATTTTTGATTCTGAAATTTCATTTTCCCCAGCTTTCCAGTTTGCGTATTCTAAATAAAAACTTGTTCGAATAGGACCAGTAGTGATGGTTCGCCATTTAGTATAATTCTTGGAATAGGTGTAAACACTTTCATTTTTAACAGCAATTCCTCCAACACCTCTACTAATTCCTACGTGAAAATTATCCAATCCTTCTCCTGTATCTTCGTGGTAAGTTCCCTTTTTTTCAGATTCTTTTTTGTACCATTTATTGATAATAGGATAGTCAACTTTTTTCAACCAAGCATCAATGCCGCTAGAAAGTGTGCCTCCTTTAATGTTTTCTTCCACCATTTTTTGGGCAGTTGGGCCATAAGCTCTGAAAGCAACTTTATTATTTTCCCAAGCATAATCGTCTGTTCTTTCTGGAACAAAACGAGAATAACAATTTTCAATTGTATCTTTAGAAGGTTTTTTTGAAATCTTGACAACTTCAAATTTCTCCTCAGAATTTGCTTTTATTATTGGCTGAAATAACAATTGATCCATTATTCCGTCAGCATCCAAATCAACAGTTTGCGATACCAATAGTTCTTTTGATTTCATATTTTTAACGCCATAAAAACTCAAATCAGCAAGGTTTAATTGCTCTTTCGTTAATTCAATAGTTTCGAATTGACGGTCAATTTTCAACGTATTTTTTACGGTAATGACAATCTTATAAGGCTCTTTTTTGGATGAAAAAAATAGCAACAGTGAACTTATCAGTATTAAAATTTTGGTTTTCATAATCAAATTACTCGTTAGATGGTTTTCCAATGGTAGCTAAAATTCCACCATCAACATACAAAATATGTCCGTTTACAAAATCACTTGCTTTTGAACTCAAAAAGATGGCAGCACCTTGTAAATCTTCAGGTTCTCCCCAACGTACAGCTGGAGTTCTACTGATGATAAATTCGTTGAACGGATGTCCGTCAACTCTGATAGGTGCAGTTTGGCTAGTGGCAAAATACCCAGGACCAATTCCGTTTGTTTGAATATTGAATTTAGCCCATTCAGTTGCCATGCTTTTGGTAAGCATTTTCAATCCACCTTTTGCAGACGCATAAGCGCTTACAGTATCTCTTCCCAATTCGCTCATCATAGAGCAAATATTGATAATTTTTCCTCCACCTCTTTGAATCATTCCTTTAGCGACATTTTTTGAAACAACAAATGGCCCCACCAAATCAACATCAATTACCATTTTAAAATCAGAAACTTCCATATCAACAATAGGCGTTCTTTTGATAATCCCAGCATTATTTACTAAAATATCAATTGGATCTACTTCTTTTTCGATTTTTTGAATAGCTTCAATCACTTCATTTTCTTTAGTGACATCAAACACATATCCAAAAGCCTTTAATCCACAGGCTTTGTACTCTGCAACAGCATCAGCAAGAGCATCTTCAGAGTTGTTATTAACCACAATTGTAGCTCCAGCATTTCCTAAACCTTTTGCCATTGCCATTCCCAAACCGTGAATTCCCCCAGTTATTAAAGCAGTTTTTCCTGTTAAATCGAATAAATTGATTGACATATTTTTTGTATTTTATTTATTATTTAAGTTCGTTTATTTTGCAATGATCCATGTCTCCGTAATCTAAATTTTCGCCAGCCATTCCCCAAATAAAAGAATAACTACTAGTTCCTGAGCCAGAATGAATAGACCAAGGAGGAGAAATCACAGCTTGATGATTTGCCATCCAAATGTGTCTTGTTTCCTGTGGTTCGCCCATAAAATGACACACGGCTTGATTTGGATCAATTTCAAAATAGAAATACACTTCCATTCTTCTATCATGCACATGAGCAGGCATGGTATTCCAAGAGCTTCCAGGTTTTAGCGTTGTCATTCCCATTTGCAATTGACAAACATCAACCACATTACTAACAATATATTTTCTCAAAGTTCTTGCATTGGCAGTTTCTGGAGAACCTAATTCGATAGTTTCTACATCTTCTTTTCCAATTTTTTTTGTTGGATAGGATTTGTGTGCAGGAGTAGAATTTATGTAAAATAATGCAGGATTTTCTGAATTTTTACTTGAAAAAATCACTTCTTTATTTCCTTGACCAACATACAGCGCTTCTTTGTTTGCCAGAGTAAATTCAACTCCATCCACAAAAACACTTCCTTCTTCACCAACATTGATGATTCCCAATTCTCTTCTTTCTAAAAAAAACTCCGATTTTAAAGCATCAATAGTTTCTAAAACTAAAGAATTATTTTTTGGAACAGCACTTCCAGCAATATACCTATCAAAATGAGAATAAACGAGATTGATTTTATCTTCTTCCATAAGCGTGTCAATTAAAAATTCTTCACGCAATCGTTTGGTATTGTACGTTTTAACATCTTTTGGAGAAGAAGCGTATCTTGAGCTGTAAAAAGTATTCATTTTGATAAGTTTGTAAAATTTTGGTAAAAGTAAAAAAATATTTCAAAAATACAATCGATTGTATAAATAAATATTTACTATTTTTGTTTCAAATATTTCTTTTTTAATAATTTATGAGTCAAAAGAAAATAACCATTCATGATATCTCAAGAGTTTTAGGAATTGATAGTTCTACAGTTTCTAGAGCATTGAATGATAGTGATAGAGTCACAAAAAAAACAAAAGAAATCATTTTAAAGAAAGCAAAAGAATTAGGCTATCAACGAAATACGCTAGCTTCAAATTTAAGAACAAATAAAACACAAACCATAGCTGTTGTTTTGCCTAGAATTTCAAGATACTTTTTTGCGACAGTAATTGCAGGTGTTGAGCAAATTGCACAAGAAAAGGGATATAATGTAATTATTTGTCAAAGTTTAGACAGTTTTGAAAGAGAAAAAAAAATCATTTCAAATTTAATTTCGAATAGAGTAGATGGTATTTTAATTTCAATTTCAATGGAAACTACAGATTATGAGCACTTAAAAAATTTCCAATCTTTTGGAAATCCAATTGTTTTTTTTGATAGACCATGCACTCTAGAAAACTGTGTCAATATCAATATTGATAATTATCAAGCGAGTTTTTTAGCAACCGAGCATCTGCTACAAAAAGGATGCCAACAAATCGCTCATTTTTCAGGAAAACAAAATATTGAGTTGTACAAACAGCGAAAAAATGGCTATTTGGATGCTTTGAAAAAGTATCAAATTGACATTGATGAAAGTTTAATTTTTGAATCCAATCTTTCAGAAGAAGATGGCATTATCATGGCAAAAAAAATAATAGAGACAAAAAAAATTGATGGATTGTATGCCGCCAATGATACATCTGCAATTAGTGCCATTCAATATTTAAAATCAGAAGGCATAAAAATCCCAAAAGATATTGCTGTTGTTGGATTTAACAACGATCCAATTGCGGCTGTAATTGAGCCATCATTGACTACTATAAATCAGCCAGCATTTCAGATGGGCAAAAAAGCTTCTAGTCAATTGATATCGCAAATTGAACATAAATCAACTGTGAATCAATCTTTTGTATTAATTTCAGAGTTGATCATCAGAGAATCTTCAAATAAATCTTTTTAAGAAACCCATGAGAAATCTACGCTTTTTATTTCTTTTAGTGGTTTTTAACAACCTAACAGCTCAAGAAAATACCTCTGTAAGAGGGAATATTAAATTTAAAAATTTTGCAACCAAAGATGGTTTATCACAAATTTCTGTAACCAGTATTGCACAAGACAAAAAAGGATTTATGTGGTTTGGAACCAGATATGGTTTGAATAAGTTTGATGGGTATGTGTTTAAAAATTACAATTACAGAGCAAAAGATTCTAATAGTTTAAGTAATAATTGGATCACAAGTATTGTCTCTGATAGCAAAGGAAACTTATGGATTGGAACCAAAAAAGGACTTAACAAATATGAGCCAAAAAGCAATAATTTTACAAGAATAAAAATCCCAAAAGACAAGAATTATTACGAAAAAGAAATTACCAATATTTTTGTAAAAGACTCCACTTTTTTAATAATTAGTACTAATGAAGGTGTTGATTTTTTTGATTTACAAAAAAATACCTTTTCGGAAACTCCTTTTAAAAAAGAAATTCAAAGAAATATAAGTTCAAATTATATCAAAAAGGTTTTATTAGCTTCAAATGGAGATGTTTTTATTGCAAATACTATCAAAATTGATGTTTATAAAAAATCGGTACATAAATGGTTTTCAGTTTCTTACCCTAATAATATAACTTTATCATTAAACACTTCTGTAGCGTTACATGAAGATTTTGACGGAAAAATTTTGTTGGGTTATACTGAGGGATTGGTTTATTTCGACGAAGAAGAAAAATTTTTCAAACCTTTGATAATAAAGTCAAATCAAGTGATTTCTGATCCTATTAGAGATATCATACACGACAATAAGAAAAATTTATGGATTGGAACGTATACTGGATTATTCAAATTAGATGTAAATAAAAATCTCACAAAATATACCCACAACATTAGCAATTCAGAAAGTTTAAGTCAAAATTCCATATATGATATTTTCTTAGATTTCAATGATGGATTGTGGGTTGGAACCTGGGCAGGAGGCATCAGTTATTACAGTAAAAACAATAATAATTTTCTGACATATAAAGAAGGATTTAATCAAAATAACCTCAATTATAAGGTTGTCAGTTCTTTTTTGCAATACGATTCTGATAATTTATGGATTGGAACAGAAGGTGGAGGAATTAATATTTTTAACAAAGAAAGCAATTCATTTCGCTTTTTAAAACACGATCCAAAAAATAACAACAGTTTAAGTTCAAACAATGTCAAAGCAATTTTAAAAGACTTTTATGGAGATATTTGGGTTGGTACACATGGAGGAGGTGTTAATAGAATTATCGAAAAAAACCAATCCATCAAAGTAATTAGGTACAATGAATTGAGTGATAATAGAATAACTACTTTTTTTGAAGACTATAAAACCAATATTTGGATTGGAACCAATGAAGGGGGATTAAATTTTTATGATAGAAAAACGAATACGTTTAGTGTCGTAATAAACAATAAAAAAATAGGAAGTTTTATTTATCAACTAATCATGGCAGACAAAGATCATCTCTACGTTGCCAGCAATAATGGGTTGTTTTTGCTAAACATGACTACAAAACAGAGCCAAGAAATTAGTTTTAGAACTCATTCAAAAAGTGCATTTTCAATTAATACAGTTACGTCTATTTTTAAAGACAAAAATACTTTGTGGATAGGAACAGCAGGTGATGGATTGTATAATTATGATTTAGATTCCAAAAAAAGCATCAAATACGGGCTTGACAATGGATTAATTGACGAGTTCATTCACAGTATTTTGATAGATGATTCTGGAAGTTTATGGATAAGTACAAACAAAGGAATTAGTAAAATTGATATTAAATCAAATAAAATAAAAAACTTCAAACAGGAAGATGGATTGCAGAGTAATGAATTTAATTTTAATGCCAGTCTAAAAACAAAAGAAGGCGATTTGCTATTTGGAGGTATTGAGGGATTTACCTATTTCAACCCCCAAAAAATTGAGCAAGATCAATTTATTCCACCAATTACTATAACTTCATTTCAACTCAGAAATAATTCCGAAAACGCATTTTTAAACTCAAGCAAAGACTTGGTATTAGAACACGATCAAAATTATTTTAATATTGAGTATATCGCTTTAGATTATTCAAAACCCACAAAAATAATGTACGCATATATTTTAGAAGGATTTGAAGAAAGTTGGAACTATGTTGGGAACAAAAAAACCGCATCCTATACCAATTTAAAACCCGGAAATTATACTTTTAAAGTAAAAGCTTCCAATACAGAAGGCGATTGGATTGCACAAAATCAAGTATCATTTAAGCTAGCAATAAAAAGAGCTTTTTGGGAAACGTATTGGGCATATAGTTTTTATTTTTTAGTGATTTTTTCATTGTTTTGGTTGATCAGAAAGTACGAGGTTTTAAGAATAAAAAACAAACACGATTTAGAGCAAGAACGTTTGGATAAGGATCAGTTGAAAGAAATTAACAAACTAAAATTGCAATTATTTACCAATATTTCTCACGATTTTAGAACACCTTTAACCTTAATTATAGGGCCTTTAGAACAACTAATCAAAGAAAATAAAGTAGGTGAAGAAGTTCAAAAAAAGCTCGATTTAATGTATCGAAATGCAAAAACGCTTTTAGAACTCATCAATCAGTTATTGGACTTTAGAAAAAGTGAAGCTGGAAAGTTGACCATTTCTGCCAAAAAAATTGATTTAAAAAAGTTCTTTGAAGATTGTAAACTGGCTTTTGAAGAATTGGCAGCTAGAAGAAATATTCATTATAAATTGCGTATCTCTGAAGAAATCAATGATGTTTGGTTTGATAAAATTGAAATGAAAAAAGTTGTTTTAAATATCTTATCAAATGCGTTTAAATTTACCCCGAAAAGTGGAATTATATCAATAAAAATTAAATATGCTTTGCAAAGCAAATCAAACATAGAAATTATCATTTCAAATACCGGAAAGGGAATTCCATCAGAAGATTTAGAAAATATTTTTGACCGCTATTTTCAACTAGGACAAAAAAATGAATACAGATCAGGTACAGGAGTTGGATTGGCATTGGCCAAAGATATTGTTGAGTTGCATCATGGTAAAATTACTGTAAAAAGCAAAATAAATAAAGGAACCGTATTTACAATTTCGTTGCTTTCTGGAAATTCGCATTTCAAAGAAACTGAAATTGATGGGACTGAAAATTTTGAGGATATTGAAAATGATTTTAATGATTATGATGGTTTTGCTGATGTAAAACCAGGTTGGGTAAGAACAAAATCGGTTTCGAATAATTTTGAAATAAATGCCCAATTGCACACCATTTTAATAGTAGAAGATAACAATGAAGTTCGAAACTTTATCTACGAAATTTTTAAAGATTCATTCAATGTGATTTTAGCATCGAATGGTATTGAAGGATTGGAGTTTTCTCGAAATCATGATGTTGATGTAATTGTAAGCGATTTAATGATGCCAGAAATGGATGGTTTAGAAATGTGCGAAAATTTAAAATCCGATATCAGAACAAGCCATATTCCTGTGATTATGCTTACAGCAAGAACATCCTCAAAGGTTCAAAAAAAGGGCTATGAAACAGGTGCAGATATTTATATCACCAAACCATTCAATGCAGAAACCTTAAAACTGCAAGTAAATAACATCCTAAACTCCAGAAAAAGTTTAATCGAAAAGTTTAAAAAAGACATTTTAATTGAACCCAAAGAAATTACAGTAGTTTCTGCAGATGAAGAATTCTTGCACAAAGCCATGCAAATTATTGAAGAAAATTTCGCAAATCCTGATTTTAATGTGAATAGTTTCACTGAAAAAATGTTCATGAGTCAATCATTGCTTTACAGAAAAATTAAAATATTAACAGGTCAATCAATTTCAGAATTTATAAGAACAGTGAGACTAAAAAAAGCCTGTCAATTATTACAAAAAACAGACTTGCCTGTAAAAAATATTGTCTATGATATTGGTTTTAATGATATAAAATATTTTAGAAAATGTTTCAATGAATTATTTCACATGACTCCTTCTGAGTATCGTAAAATCAACAAAACTTAGGGTTTTTATAAATCAATATCACAATATACCCCTCCATTTATAATTATTTAAACCCCCTTTCAACTCAAATTATTCATCAATTTTGCTGTACAAGGAATGCTAATTTTAGGATTCTTTTTTTTTAAAATCATTAAATAGTATTTTTATGAAAAAATATTTTAAACTGTCAATTATTATTATTCTTATTGTTTTTGCTCAATGTAAAGATGATGGAATTTCAGAGTCAATGTTGCTTGATAATAAGCAAGCTCCTAAAAACTTGGCGTATCAAGAAATTGCGAACGCAAGAGAATTCTCTTCTTTACGGTCTAACGTACCAACCATCGACACAGACAATTTAATGCCAACTTTTGAAATTGTTTCAGCAAGAAAAGAAGATGGAACAACATTGGATGCATCTTTCATGAAAGATGTCAGTATTCAAAATCCAGAGGTAATTGAAAAACCTTTAGAACCAGAAAATTATTATTTTTCCAATGGTGTTGAGGTTACAACTTACACAGTTGTTGATTATACCAACAGTGGAAAAATTACCATTGCAGATAATAATAATTTTGATATTGGAACGTATTATTTTACCATAAACGTATCTACAACTCAAAAAGAAACTACGTTCAATACGCTATTTACAGATGTATTTAAAATTACCATTGGCCCTCAATTGGTAACCAATTTATTATACTCACCACTAGCACAAAATCTTGTCGTTGGTCAAAACTCAAAAACCACCAAACCATTTTTAATAACAGGAAATCCAGCAGTAACTTTTCAATTGAGTTCGGATGAAGACAAACTAACTATTAATTCTCAAACAGGAGAAATATCTTTAAAAGCTGGTTACACAACTGTTGATAATGATACTATTTATCCAGGAGTAAATGTAATTAGTAACATAAGTGGCGAAATTACTAGTTTCAAAGGCCAAAGCTTTTTGATGTTAGTTGCGTCACTAACACCTGTTAATTTACCGAAACAAACAAAGTACTTTTTTTACCCAACGTTACAAGCAAACAATAAACTATATGGTTACAGTACCGAAATTATAAGAGCTGGAAATATTCCAACAAACTTAGTTTGGATACAACAAGCCTCTTCTCCATTAGCAAATTTAGATACTTCTTTGCCTAAAATAAATGGCAAAAAAGCAATTGTAACCAATGCGGTAGTTGGAAACGTTTCAACACCTCACGAATCAGATGTCATTATCAACTCTCAAGATTTATCACAATTCAAACTAGGTTTTGACTTAAAAGCGGTTTTCTATACCTCTAATGTCTTTGTTGAATATATGCAAGACGGAAGAACTCCCACAGATTTAGAAATATACATGTCAACAGATTATACTGGTAATAATAGCACCGCCTCTTGGACAAAAATTAACGATGATATTTCTTGTTTGATTAACGCGAACACAGGCACTCCATTCATAGGTACCCCTTATCCAGGAGATCAAAAAGGAGCCAATCCAGATGGCAAAAAAAATTCGTCGAGAAATGCTGACGGAAAATGGGTAAGATGCGAGTTTGATTTAAATCCTTTTAAAAACGAAAAGAATTTTACACTCAAATTCAAATTCAACTCTTATTTCGACGGAACAATAAGTGGAGCAACAGGAAGATCAGGAAGATTTATAATTTCTGATCTACATTACAAAGCAACAGAACAATAATCAACCAAAATCAAGATGAAAAAAATACTAATTTTTATACTACTATGTGTTTTAAGTTTCATGGATGTTTCTGCACAACGAAAAATCCAAGGAACTGTAACAAGCACAACAGGCGAAATATTACCAGGTGTATCCATTTCTGTCAAAAACACCACTAAAGGAACTTCAACCGATTTTGATGGAAAGTTTGTTTTAGAAGCCATAAAAGATTCTGATATTTTGGTTTTTATGTATTTAGGATATAAAAAGAAAGAAGTAACTGTCAATAAAAATGCCACATTCAATATCGCCTTAGATTCAGAAACACAGCAACTAGAGGAAATCGTCGTTGTTGGTTATGGAAGCAAAAACAAAAAAGAATTGACAAGTGCTATTGCAAGTGTTAAAGTCAAAGACCTTGAAAACACGGCTACTGCAAACTTTGATCAAGCCTTAGCAGGAAGAATTTCTGGATTGCAAGTATCAAGTGTTGATGGTACTCCAGGAGCTGCTCTAAATATAGTAATTCGTGGAGGAAATTCTATCACAGGAGATAATTCTCCATTATATGTAGTTGACGGAATTCCTTTAGAAGATTTTGATCCAGCAAGTATTAGTACCGATGATATTGCGTCTTTTGATGTATTAAAAGACGCTTCTGCAACTGCTATTTATGGTTCGAGAGGTGCAAACGGAATTATCATCACCACCACCAAAGAAGGAAGAAAAGATGGAAAAACTGCGATTAATTTAAAAATTTCGAACAGTATTCAGTTTATTCCAAGAAAATTAGATGTTTTAAATCCATATCAATATGTAAAATACCAAGAGGCAGCAGCCTTTGCATTGGATAATTATCAACCAGGTAGAATAACAGATGATTTTTATAATACTTGGGGAAATCCTGAAGATTATAGAAATATGACAGGTACCAATTGGCAAGATGAAATTTTTACACTTGGAAATATTGACCAATACAATTTGAATTTTAGTGGAGGAAATGAAAAGACAAATTTTTATTATTCCTCAGAATATTTAGATCAAAAAGGAACTTTAATCAACACCGGATTTAAGAAAATTATCAATAACCTTAGGCTTAATCATGATATTAGTAAAAAAACGAAGTTTAGAGGACAACTTCAATATTCATTTTCCAACAGAAATGGGTTAAATGTTTCTGCGGATAGATTTAGCAGCGTAATTAGAGACGCTATCATTTTTAGACCAATAGACCCAATCAATTCTGACGATTTATTGCCTGGAGGAATTGACCCCAATGATCCAAATCAAAACAATTTCTTTGATCCAGTAAAAAACTTGGTAAATACTGACAGACAAGATCGATCAGATGTGATCAGAGGAAATGCCAATTTGATTCATAATTTTTCTGATGAATTTGCCTTCAATTCAACGGTAAACTATCAAATTGATACCAGAAAAACATCGGTCTTTTTTGGGAAAGATACACAACAAGGTACTAGAGGAATTGATGGTGTGAATGGTTCAATTACTCAAAGACAATTTCAAACACTTTCTACCTCCAATACCATAGATTTTAATAAAAAAATTAAAAACCATAAAATAAATGCTCTTGTTGGTTTTGAATTACAAGACAGAACTTTTACCTCAACATTCCTTAAAAATGCTCAAATACCCACAGATATTTTTGGAATTGATAAGCTAGGTTTAGGAATTGCTCCTTCAATTCCACAAACGGTAGCATCAGGAAATAGATTACTTTCTTATTTCTCAAGATTTGAGTACAACTACAATTATCGGTATTATTTCAAGGCAATCATGAGAGCTGATGGGTCATCCAAATTTAACAAAGCTAATAGATGGGGATATTTTCCTTCTGTTTCTGGTGCTTGGAGAATTGATAGAGAAGATTTTGCAAAAGATTTAGGGTATTTATCTCAAGCGAAATTAAGAGCTGGATGGGGTCTTAGTGGAAATAACAGAATTGGAGATTTCGATTCTTTTAGCCAATTAGACATTGATAACACAAGTGGTTACGTTTGGGGTTCAGGTCAAGGATTTGTACCAGGCGCTTTTCAAAGTAATTTAGGAGTGCCAGATTTGAAATGGGAAACTACATCACAATTAAACATTGGACTTGATTTTGGATTTTTTAATGATAAAATTAGCGGAACCATAGATTTTTATAATAAAATTACGAGCGATTTATTGTTGAATGCTGAGGTTGCTCCTCATACAGGATTTCAAAGAATTCAACAAAATATTGGAAAAGTTCAAAATAGAGGTTTAGAGTTTAACTTAAACACAAAAAATATCGAAAAAGATAATTTTAGTTGGACAACTTCTTTCAATATTTCTTTCAACAGAAATAAAACATTGGCATTGAACAATGGTCAAACAGAAATTTTAGTTGACCCACAATGGAGTTGGGAATCAGGTACAGAATTTCAATATATCACAAGAGTTGGACAGCCAGTTGGAATGATTTACGGACTTCGGTTTGATGGCATTTATCAAGCAGACGATTTTATTTTTGACAATGCACTTCAAATTTCTCGTCTTAAAGATGGAATCCCAGATAACGGAGCATTGCCTGTTGCACCTGGAAGTGTAAAATTTGTTGACCAAAATGGAGATGGAACTATCAATCAATTAGATAGAGTTATTATTGGAAATACGCAACCAAAACACTTTGGGGGTTTAAGTAATTCATTTACCATAGGTAATTTTGACGCTCAAATTTTATTACAATGGTCTTATGGTTTCGATGTTTTAAACGCCAATAGATCTGTTTTTACAGTACCAAGAGCTAGAAGAGATAGTGGTTTTCCTGAATTGTTAAATGCTTGGTCACCAACAAATACAGATACTAATATCAATACACCTGTATACAATAGAGTATTTGGAAGACCACCAGAAGGAAATCTTATTGATGATAGATATGTTGAAGATGGTTCTTTTTTAAGACTAAGTACTGTTTCTTTAGGATACACGTTTTCAGATGACTTAGTTAAATCATTGAAAGTTAAGAGTTTAAGAGTCTTTTTGCAAGGACAAAACTTATATACTTGGACAAATTACAGAGGGTACAATCCTGATGTATCAGTAGGAAGACAAGGCGCATTAACTCCAAATCTTGATTGGTCTGCATATCCTCAAAGTGTAACGATCATGGCAGGATTAAACATTTCCTTTTAATAAATACAACTTTAAAATTTCAACAAAATGAAAAAATTTAAACTAATTATATGTGCTGTTTCTTTAGCTGTAGGGCTCACAAGTTGTGATAACTATTTAGATTTACAGCCAGAATCAACTCTTGGTATTGATCAATTTTACACAAATGCTGTAGAGGCAGAAATTGCACTTGCAGGGATTTATTCAGTTTTTGCCACAGATCAATTGTATGGTAATAACATCAGTATCATCATGGAATCTGGAACTGATGAAGGATTTTATAACAGACGTTTCAACGAAGCTTGGACAGTTGGTTTATACAGACACACACCTTCAGACAATTATGTTTTAACCACTTGGACTAGTCTTTATAAAATAATAAATCTTTGCAATCTTTTCAACGAACAATTGAAAAAAGATAGTTTTGAAGATCAAGAAGAATACAATAGACTACTAGCAGAAGCATTATTTTTAAGAGCTCATGCCTATTCCCTTTTGGTAAATTGGTATGAAAAAGTGCCAATGCCGTTAACATCTACAAAAGATCAATCAGCCAATAATTTACCTGTTTCTTCTTTAGAAGAATTGTATGGTCAAATCATTAAAGATTATACATTCGCTTCTGAACACCTTTTAACGGCAGGAGAATCTGGCTATGTTCAAGGGCGTGCGTCAAAAATGGCAGCTCATGGTTTATTAGCACGAGTGTATTTAAAAATGGCTGGATATCCATTGAATGACAAATCAAAATATGCACTTGCCAAAGAACAATGTGCTATTATTATCAATTCTGGAGTTCATGGTTTAACCCCTTCATCAACAAAAACTACTGTTGACGGGAATGGAGACACTAAAATTATTGTTACTTCAGATGGATATAGAAAACATTTTTTAAACTACATCCAAAGTACCTATGATATCAATGAATCTATTTTTGAAATTTCTTTTAGATATCTTAGAGATAGAGGTCTTACCACTGATGGAAGAATAGGAGAAGTAAATGGAATTCCTTTTGCTTTTGGAGGTGGTCAACCTGGCTATCCTTTTGCTTTTGGAGGTTTCAATACCACTTCTCTTTTAAAAAATTCGTATGAAGCTAATAAAGACAGCATCAGAAAAGCATGGAATATTCCAGGATATCAATTTACAGCTACTGGAGACGCAATTGCGGTTACAAATCCATTAGCTGCACAATTCGTACCAGGAAAATATAGAAGATGGGAACCTGCAAACTTTGCTGATTTAGCCCCAAATGCAAAACCTGCTCCTGGTTCGCAAGAAGCATATATAATTTTAGAACAAGGAGGAATTTTTAAAAACTTTACAAATATCAATTTCCCAGTGTTAAGATATGCAGATATTTTATTAATGTATGCTGAAGCTGATAATGAAGTAAATGGAGCACCATCAGCACTTGGTATTCAATATTTAGACCAAGTTAGACAGCGTGCTGGTTTGTTGCCAATTGCTATTGCAAAACCTTTAGCGATTTCATCAAAACAAAATTTCTTCGAAGAAATAGTGGATGAACGTTTTAGAGAATTGACTTTTGAAGCTTTGAGAAAACACGATTTGATTCGTTGGGGACTTTTAGGAGAAAAATTAAAGTTGTTGGAACAAACCATCAAGGGCGAACCAACGTATTCTGCAACAAATGGAGACCATCAAGCATTTTTAAGACCAAGTCAGTTTTTTGATCCTTCAAAACATTTGTCACTTCCTTATCCTTTGCAAGAAGTACAACTAAACAACAGTTTGGAGCAAAAGTCAAACTGGTAAATTGAGCTTTAATGAGAAGAATACCAATTATATTATTCATTGTTTTGATAATTTCTTGTAAAAATAAAGTGAATAATTCCAGTCCGATTGAAGTTGCCTCCGTATCAATTTCAACCAATGATTCTAATGAATTTTACAAAAAGCAACTCGAAAATGCTTTGGTTCAAACAAATTTCATGTTGAAAGTTGCTGAAAAAGTAAATAAAATTCCAAGAACAGTTTCAAATGATGGAGAAATTCATTGGATTAATAATGAGTTCGATTGGACCGAGGGATTTTTTCCTGGAATATTATGGTATCTTTATGAGTTCTCAAACGATAAAAAATACCTACAGGCCGCTGACAAATTTCAAAGAAGTTTTGAAGAACATAAAAAGTTTACTGAAAATCACGATTTAGGCTTTATTTTTAATTCTTCTTATGGAAATGGTTTTCGATTATTAGAGAAAGAAAACTACAAGGAAGTTTTAATAACAGCAGCAAATTCATTAATCACAAGATTTAATAGTGAGGTTGGCTGTATCAAAAGTTGGAATGTAGATAAAGGATGGCAATCCAAAAGAAATTGGCAATTTCCTGTAATTATTGATAACATGATGAACCTGGAATTGCTTTTCAAAGCTTCCGAAATAACAGGTGACGAAAAATTTAAAAATGTTGCTATTAGTCATGCAAATACCACTTTAAAAAATCATTTCAGAGATGACTTTAGTTCTTTTCATGTGGTAGATTATGATCCAATTACGGGAAATGTTCGCAGCAAACAAACGGCTCAAGGGTATTCTGATGACAGTTCTTGGGCTAGAGGTCAAGCTTGGGCAGTGTATGGTTTTACAGTTTGTTACAGATTTACTAAAGACGAAAAATATTTGCATCAAGCTGAGAAAATTGCAGATTTTATCATGAATTATAATGGATTTCCTGAAGATGGTATTCCATATTGGGATTACAATGCCCCAAATATTCCAAATGAACCAAGAGATGTTTCTGCGGCAACTGTAACCATCTCAGCATTATTAGAATTAGATACGTTTTCTTCTAAAGATTATAGCAGTTATACAGACAAAGTTTTTGCTAGCCTAGCTTCTCAAAATTACACTGCAAAACTTGGTGAAAATAACAATTTTATACTAAAACACAGCGTTGGAAGCATCCCTCATGATAATGAGATTGATGTTCCTCTAAATTATGCTGATTATTATTATTTAGAAGCTTTATTACGAAAAATAAAAAAATAAAAATAGATGAAATCAAGACTCATATTACTGATTTTTTTAACTTTTTCATTTTTAAATTGTTCTGCTCAAAAGCAAACTCTTTGGGATAATTTTAAAGAAGCCAAGAAAAATAATACGGAACCTATTTTACCAGATTTTTCTTATTCTGGATATAAATACAGTGAAAAGCCAATTCCCTTTGTAAACTACGAAATTTTTGACGTTACTAAATATGGAGCAATTCCAAATGACACATTATCGGACAAAAAAGCCATTCAAAAAGCGATAGAAGAGGCAACTAAAAATAAACAGGGAATTATTTATTTTCCAAAAGGAACTTATTTTGTGAATACTCCACAGGATGATCAAAGTATTATTTTAATTCAATCTTCCAACATTGTTTTTAGAGGCGAAAACCGAAATGAATCCATCATTTTTTTTCAAAATGATTTGCCTCCTGCTGATCCTGAAAAATTATGGACAGTGCCATTTTCAATAAAAGTAGCAACCAAAAAAAGAGGTAAATTTATTACAAATATTACCAAAGATGCTACTAGAGAAACATTCATCATTCATGTTGAAAATGCTTCCAAAATAAAAAAAGGAGATTGGATTACCATCAAAGTGTTGAACAATTCCCCAGAATTAGTTGAAAAAGATTTATTTCCTTTAAAACCAGATCCAACTTGGACAGCCATTATTGAAAAAGGAGTTCAAGTAAATGAGCATCATCAAGTGGCAAAAGTGGAAGGAAATACGATTCATCTGGTATCGCCCATTCATTACAATATCGAAGCAAAATACGGCTGGAAAATCGATGCTTTTGAATATTTAGAGAATGTTGGTTTCGAAAACATGACTTTTGAAGGAAATTGGACCAAAGACTTTATTCATCACAGATCAGCTCAAGATGATGGTGGTTGGAGTAGTATTCAAATAACAAGAGCAGTCAATTCGTGGGTAAAAGACGTAACTTTTAAAAATGTAAGTAGAGCGTTAGAGTTTTCGGTAACAGCAGCTTGTACAGCTTTAAATGTTATTGTAGAAGGAAAAATCGGTCACACAGCTGTTGATGTTTCCGGCTCTACAGGAATTTTGATTGCAAATTCTGTTGACTCTGCAGGCATGCATCACTCATTTGGAGTTTCTGGAGGTAGCACCACAAATACCGTTATTTGGCGATCAAAATATGCCGCCCATACGTCTTTTGAATCACATGCTTCTCAACCAAGAGCCACACTTTTTGACAATGTTGAAGGTGGTTTTTTTCAAGGAAGAGCAGGTGGTGCTAGGTTTAACTTGCCGAATCATGGGAAACATTTGGTTTTATGGAATTTTAAAGAAATAGACAAACCCGAGGAGAATTTTCGATTTATTGCAACTGAAACTTGGTATTGGAGAATTGTGAATCCTATAGTTGTTGGTTTTCATGGGAGTGGAACTACTTTTAAAGAAGACGAAATTCAAATTTTAGAAAGTTTAGGAACTCCAGTAAAACCTGAATCGTTGTTTGAAGAACAATTAAAATTACGTTTAGGAAAACTTCCTGAATGGTTGATTGATGTTAAAAAACAACGAAACTAAATGATAAATAATCACGAAAGTCAATGAATTAATTGTTTTAATAGGCACACTTTTTTTAGTGATTAATACTGATCAAAGTAATAAAATATTTGTTCCGGTTGATGGCTAGTTCAAGGTATTGAAGTTTGCTAAACACCTACTATTAATTATTAACGATTATAATTTCTCATAAAAAATATAAATTAAAAAATTATGAAAACTTTCATTACAATATGTCATTTGGTATTTTGCTCTTTAGCAATCGCTCAAGATAAGACAGAAACTGTGAGATTGTTCTTTTTGGGAGGACAATCAAATATGGATGGCTTTGGATATAATAAAGACTTGCCAGATTCATTAAAAACAAACTTTGAAAATGTTTTTATATTTCATGGAAATCCAGCTATAGGAGGAGAATTAGATGGGGGATTAGGTATTTGGGAAAAATTAAAGCCAGGTCATGGCACAGGTTTTAAATCAGATGGAAAACAAAATCGACTATCAGATAGGTATGGATTAGAATTGTCATTTGCCAAGAAAATGAAATCCTTATATCCCAATGATAAAATTGCCATCATAAAATATTCTAGGGGAGGTACATCCATTGACAGCATGGCTCAAAGAAAACCAGGATGTTGGGAACCTGATTATAATGCAAATCAAGGGATAAATCAATATGATCATTTTTTGGCTACCATAAGAAATGCTTTTCGTGAAAGAGATATCGATAAAAATGGTATAGAAGATGTTTTGATGCCTACTGGAATTGTTTGGATGCAAGGTGAAGCTGATACGGATACCAAAGAAATTGCAAATCGTTATTTATATAACTTAAAACGGTTAATGGATTTAATAAGAGCTAGTTTACTTACAGATGATTTACCAATAGTTATAGGGAAAATTTCAGATTCATGGGATAAAGGAGATAAAGTATATCCATATGAAGAATTAGTGCACTATGCACAAGAAGAATATGTTAAGACTGATAAAAATGCCGCTATTGTTCGCAATGCTAAGTTTTATAAATTTACGGATAGGTGGCATTTTGTTAGTCAAGCTTATATTGATTTGGGAGTCAGTTTCGCAGAAAAGTTATATGGATTAGCAATGAAAAAAAGTAACCAATAATTGGAAAGGTTTCTATATATTTTTAAAACAATGCCTACGATAACTTGCGAAAATAAACAGGTATCTCAATAAAATTAACAGCTTGAAACCTCGTAATTAAAAATAAATTAACACATTAAAAATGCAGATAATTTACATAGTTGCATTTTTAAGATGGACGTTATAAAAAAAATAAATGCGCCTAAACAAGGGCATAAACTACTCAATAATTTCATTATTCATGAACATTAGTTTGTTAGAAAATAGTAGGGTCGTGTTTTTAAGTCCTATAAGTAATGTATTGAACTACAGCTATTATGAGACCGAAGAGAAACTAGATAACTGCATGTTAACAGAAAGCTTTCTAGGAGGTAAGTATAGTTTGTTGGAGGTAGGTGCCAAAATTCTATTTATACCTTATCGAAAAACAAGAATCAAAGGTGTTGTATCAAAAGGAATACTTTTAAAATCGGATCTGCTAGCTAATTTCCAGAACTTAACGGATTTGGACACCGAATTTTACAGAACAACAAATAATTTTTTTGAAATTTTATTTGATAAATCGTCAAAAGGGATTGATGATTTGTTTACCAAGACCGATTCAAGAAACACATATAAAAAAGCTGATTGGATATTAATTCCACCATAATTGAATCACAAAATTAGAGAGAAAAAAATCGAAACAGGAAGTTCTTATGATAACCAACTGTGTAATTTAAAGACAGATTGTGACCAAAAATTCATTTTAACTAAAAATAATCTAGGAAAGTGGCCGAAATAATAACTAGTTTCATACAAATGTGTGGTCTCAACTTTGAAGATGAAAAAAATTGAAGCTTTTTTGGTAAATAATTTCATAACAAATAATTTAGATTCTACAACTCTCAAAACTTAACTTTTAAAAATAATAAATTTATCTAAATATGAAAAAAAACAAATTATTAATTACGCTTATTTTACTAATAACAAGCGTGTTTATTTATGGTCAGCAAACAATAAGCGGAAAGGTGACGACTAGTGATAACGAGCCTCTTCCGGGAGTAAATATTATTATAAAAGGAACTTCAGTTGGAGTTACTTCAGATTTTGATGGCTTATATTCAATAAAAAATGTGGCTTCAACAGATATTTTGGTGTTTAGCTACATAAGCTACAAGACTATTGAAAAGAAAGTTGGAAACTTAAAAATCTTAAATGTTGTACTTGAGAGCGATACCCAACTGCTGGATGATATCGTTATTATAGGGTATGGAACGTCCAAAAAATCTGATTTAACAGGGTCTGTTTCCTCAATTTCATCAAAAGATTTTAAAAGACAACCTTTAACGAGGGTAGAAGATGCTCTTCAATCAAGAGCCGCTGGTGTAAGCGTAATTAGAAACACTGGTGCACCAGGTGGAAATATTAAAATCCGTATTAGAGGTTCGAACTCAATTAATGGTAACAATGATCCTTTGGTGGTAATTGATGGAGTTGTTGGAGGGGAACTTTCTAGTTTAAATCCTAACGACATACAAAGTATTGATGTATTGAAAGATGCATCTGCATCAGCCATTTACGGGTCAAGAGGTGCCAATGGTGTCGTTTTGGTAACTACTAAAAAAGGTAAAAGTGGAAAACCTCAAGTAAATGTAAATTATTTTACCTCCATTTCAAAAGTGCCTAAAAAAATAAATCTTTTATCTCCAACAGAGTTTGCTACTTTAGCTGGTATTACTGTTCAAGGAGAGGGGGCAGATTATCAAGATGAATATTTTAAAACCGCTATTACTAATAATATGCAGGTTTCTGCAAGTGGAAAAGAAGGAAAATTAAATTATTTTCTTTCTGGTAATCTGGTGGATCAAGAGGGTATCATTATCAATACTGGATTTAAACGGTATGCTATAAGAAGTAATTTAAATACAGATTTAACAGATAAACTTTCGATAGGCTTAAATATTTATGGATCGAAAGAAGAAGCGCATAATTTAGTTTTAGGAGGTGCTAGATCTTCTAGTGATCTTAGGGGTGGTATCTTGGGTGTTTTGGCTTTCAACCCAGCCTTACCAGTTAGAGATGCTGATGGGAATTACAATTTACAATCTAGTTATGGTTCTATATTAGTTAATCCAATAGCTGTCATGAACGAACGGGATGGTAATTTGGTAGAAGATCGTCTTAATGCTACTTTAAATATGTCTTACGATATTTCAGACAAACTTAATTTTACAGTATTAGCAGGTGCTATTACCAGAAACTCTAATGATGAAGTTTACCAGGGAATTCCAGCAGGTTCCTCTATAATTAATCCTAATGCTTCCTACAGTTCCGTTAGTTCTAACAATTACCAATTGAGCAATATCTTAACTTGGACTAAGAAATTTAGTGAAACCACAACCCTTAAATTGACGGGTATCTATGAACTTCAATCCTCTGATCTAAAAACAAATAGATTCAGTGCCAATGGTTATGTAATTTCTGGACTCAGTGAGGCTTTTTACTTAAATGAGCTTGCTGGTTCTGTAACGGCGGGTTCAAACCTCTCTAAAAGTTCTTTAGAATCTTATGTTGGTAGAGCGGAATTGAATGTAAATGACAACTTGTTAGTGACAGGAACTTTCCGTATTGATCAATCTTCTCGTTTTCGAAGCGGTAATCGAACTGGGTATTTTCCCTCCATTTCTACAGCTTATAATTTAGGGAACTTGATTCTCAAAGAGGACTCATTTTTTACGGGTATAAAAGTAAGAGCCGGATACGGAGAAACAGGTAATCAAAATGTACCACCCTATTCTACGTTCTCATCTGCAAATCCAGGAAATAATTATTGGTTTAATGGTTCCGCCATAAATATTGGATTGGGTAATGCTTCTTTGGTTGATCCAAATTTAACATGGGAAACCACTAAGCAATTTAATGCCGGTATAGATTTTAATTTAGTAAATGGGCGTGTAAACTTAAGTGTTGATTGGTTTAAAAAGAATACGATTGATTTATTGTTAGATAAAACAGTGCCACAATATTTAGGTGGAGGGATTGTGCGTACCAACGCAGGTGAGGTTCAAAATAAGGGTTTAGATGTAAGCATATCTGCCTCAGTCGTTGATAGCGAAAACTTTAAATGGGACACTGCATTAACATTATCTACCGTTAAAAACAAAGTAGTTGATTTAGATGGTGCAGAACAAATTCTTTTAAGACCGTTAATTTTTGGTGCTCAGGCAAATTTTTATTCTATTAAAGAAGGTCAACCATTAGGAAACTTTTATGGATATACTTACACCGGGCCAGACGCTTCGGGTGTAGCTACTTATAATCCAGAATTAGGTATTATTGGTAATGGTACACCTACATTTAATTGGGGATTTAATAGTACTTTGACTTATAAAAGTTTTGACCTTAATTTTTTAATAAGAGGGGTTCATGGCTTTGATATTCTTAATGCTACAAGAGGTGCTATTTCACTTGCAGGGGGCGATGTTACTGTACCCACAAGTGCCGATATTTTAAATCCAGATAGTCCCACTTCTGGAACGAATCAAGTTATTTCTACAAGGTATCTAGAAAATGGTAGTTTTATTCGTTTAAGTAATTTATCTTTAGGATACACATTACCAAATTTAAATGGACTTAATTTTAAAGTAACATTAAGTGCTCAAAACTTATTCACGATAACTAGTTATAAAGGATACGATCCAGAAGTTTCCTCGACTAATGCAGGAGATGACACTGCTCCATCATTTGATTTTGGAGCTTTACCAAATCCAAGAACATTTACGCTTGGCATTGATATTAATCTTTAACTAAAATTAAAATTTTAAACTATGATACAAAATAAAAAAAATAACAATTTTAAATGGGGAAAAATTTATACTATTCTTTTCACTATGTTCACAATATTCTCTTGTGCAAATCTTGATGAAGACCCAACAGCTGTTAATTTAAATCCTTCAAGTCTAACTTCGGTTAGTGCCCTAGAGTCGCTTGTGACGGGGATGTACCGAAATCTTTTTAATGATGCAAAATGGTCAGGATATTTTATAAATGCCTACGGAGGTGATGATATATCAACTCATCGTGAAAGTAATAAAGTAGGTTTTAGAGAATCAGATTGGCGCACGCAGAGTGTTGCTTCCGAGCGTACAATAGATGCCTATAGGAGTTCATATTTAGTAATTAATGCAGCTAATAATGCCATTAATACAAAAGAGAACATTAATGGAGATAAAGCTGTTATTGACAGGCTTATAGGTGAAGCTTATTTTTTAAGAGCATTTTCCTATTTCCATTTGACAAGAACTTATGGGCGAGTTGCACTCCAACTTGTTGCTGGTGCTACTCAACCATTGCCAAGGGCTTCGTTTGAAGATATTTATGCTCAAATTGAATCAGATTTGCTAGAAGCAGAAAAATTATTGCCTGATGTTTATCCTGGTATTCCAACTTCAGGAGCCCGACCAAGTAAAGGTGCAGCCAAGGCTTATCTAGCAAAACTTTATTTACATTGGGCAGGATACCCAATAAAAGAAGCAAGCAAATATTCACTAGCAGCTGCTAAAGCCAAGGAGGTTATTAATGGTCCTTACAGTTATTCCTTGGCTCCTAATATTCGTTCTATTTTTACCGTTGCTGATAGGTTTAAACATCGTGAAGGTGTTTTTACAATGGTGTCTTGTATCGAATGTTTCAACCTTGGAGTTTCAGGAAACAGAACAACAGGTCGACTTGGTCTAACGCCAAATGCTGGTGGATGGAATGAAACTTATGGTGAAGTTGCTTTTTATGATGACTTTAAGGCTGCTGCAATCGCAGAGGGTACTATGAAACGTTTTGAAGACACATGGCTGAATGAGGTAATCCCAAGAGGAACCAAACCAGATGCCTCTAATTGGAAAAACTTTCCCAATGTTGCTGACAGACACCCAATGTATCGTAAAATTGTTGGTGGAAACTATGCCGAGACTGTCAATACGACATCCAACAATATGAATAGATATTTTATGCGCTACGCAGAAGTCTTATTGATATACGCAGAAGCTTCGGGTAGAGCAGGAGCTCCCGCGGCAGATGCTTGGGCTGCTTTAAATGAGGTACATGCAAGAGCTGGAGCAACCTTACCTTTAACGAATGCTAATGGATCGCTTGAAGAGTTGGCATTTACAGAACGTAAATGGGAACTTGCAGGAGAATATGAAAGAATGTACGATTTAATCCGTATGGAACGTTTGGCGAATGTGCTAGCCAATAGATCACCCCTAGAAGATATTGATGTTTGGGCTGGTCATGGTGCATCAACCAATACCTCAGCTGATAATTTTTATTTCACTCCTATACCTCAAGCAGAAATTGATGTTGCTCCAGAACTGATTAATTAAGTAATCGTATAATTACAACTGAATACTAGTCTTAATTACTGTAATCAATTTTAAAAAAAGTTTTAAATCACACATTGAATTGGGACACAATTCAATGTGTGATATTTTTAAGAAAAAACTACTTCTAAAAATGTTGTTTTAAATAACTTCCTAATTTTATGTATTTTGCTATTTAAGATTTAAAAAAAATGAAAATATCACACAAAAATGCCTCATTATTTTTAGTCGCTTTATTAATTATTGGTCAGGTATTTTCTCAGAAAACCAATCTTTCTTGTGAAAATATTTTTGATCATTTAAACCCAGAAAATCCCCAGTTACTGGAGGTTAAAAACAGCTATCTAAAAAATAAGAACAAAGGATTCGTTCAGCTTCTTGAGTTTTATAGGCAAAAGCAGGATATTTATAAGCAAGTTTCAGACGGAGATTGTCAATTTATTCAAAGCGAATATCCAAATGAGGTGAAGCGATCCATAAAGATAGCCGACCAAGTTATAAAAAAATATTTCTTATTTAGAGAAGAATGGGATATGGAGCGCACCAACGTCCCATATCAATTTAAAAATAACATAGATTGGAACTTAAATCCTTTTGGAGACCCAGAATGGACTTTTATGCTTAATCGTCATAGATATTGGACTCATTTAGGTAAAGCCTATTTTTTCACAAAAAATGAGAAGTATGCTCAAACTTTTGTAAATCAAGTAACCCATTGGATTGAAAATAATCCCCTATCTTCATTTGAAGATATTCATAAACAATCTGCATCATGGCGCAGAATTGAAGCAGGAATACGTTGTGAAAACTGGATTAAATCCTTCGAATTTATCAAATATTCCAAGCATGTTACCCCTGAATTTCTAGAAAAATTTTTAAAAGTTCTATTAGTTCATGGAGCTTACATTAACAATACGTTTAGTAATTTTTCATTAACTAGCAATTGGGGTATCCTAGAATATCATGGATTATTCAATTTGTCTGTTTTTCTGGAAGATTTCAACTGGGCGTTAGCTTGGCAAAAAAATGCGATAGACAAACTATCAAGGTGTGTAGAACTCCAAATATTAGAGGATGGCTCCCATTGGGAACATTCACCTATGTATCACAATGAAGTTTTTCATTGTTTGCTAAATGTAAATCTTCTAGCAAAACGCAATCATGTAGAACTTACAAAAACATTAGTTCAAAAAACAAAAGATATGGCTTCTGCCAATTTACACTGGCAAAAACCAAATTACCACCAACCATTATTGGGAGATAGTGATGATACTGACACAAGAGGCCTTTTAACCTTAGCTGCCTTTTTATTTGAAAATCAAGTTTTCAAGTCTAGAGCATACAATACACTTGATTTTGAAAACTATTTGATACTTGGAAAAAATCTTGCAGAAGATTATGAGAATATAAAACCAATAAACCCCGCTTTTTTATCCTATTTTCAGCAAAATGCTGGTGATTATTACATGCGAAGTTCGTGGAATAAAAACGCAAGCTATAGTTCCTTGCATTTGAGAAAATTGGCTATGGGGCATGCACATGACGACCTTTTAAGCTTTACTATATTTGCTAATAATAGAGATTATCTTGTTGATAATGGCCGCTATACTTATATGGATAATGAATTTAGAAAACTCATTAAAAGTAGTAAAGAACACAATACACTCGCAGTAGATGATTTACCAAACAGTATTTTAAAAGGTGTTTGGGAAACTGATTATAAAGCATCATCTGAAGATATTTATACAAAATCCACGACTTTTTTTGATTACGGAGAAGCGAAGAATACAGGGTATAAAAGATTGAAGGATCCTGTTGAGGTCAAAAGAAGAATGCTGTATTTAAAACCTGATATTTGGTTGTTGTTCGATAGCTTTTCTTCAAGAGAAAATCATAAGTACTCGCAATATTTTAATTTTTCAGATGACAAGGTTGAAATCAAAGAGTCTTCAATTGAAACAACTTACAGTGAAAACAACTTAAAAATTCAACCTATAAAAGATGTTGGAATTACATTGAACAACGCTTGGTATTCCCCTGAATACAATCTTAAATTACCAAGTAAACAAGTTGAATTTTATAAAACGTCTGTGGGGTTTACATCATTGATAACGTTGTTATATTTCCCTGAAAAAAATAATTTGAAATATACAAAAATTTCAGTTTACAACAGGGAAGGAGAACTTCTTGATGATAAAGATGTTGAGGCTTTACAAATATCAACAAACAAATCAGAATATATAGTTTTAGTTGCTTATAAGACACCTTTAATTGAAAATTACTTTTTTATTGTTGATGATATTATGGTTCAAGGCGAAGTTGTAATAATCGAGAATACTAATGGTCAAAACAAGATTCATGTAATCAAATAAAGATTGTTTATTAGAATTTATAATAATTAAAACAGTTCGTAATTAATGGTTGTTATATGTCGAAATACCAAATAATCCCTGTTTTTAAAATTATTTATACCCCGTCAAACATGCAATTCAGTATTACTTTTACAAACAAAAAACGTTGATGTTTAAAGGTGTCAAAGTTGTTAAAAGTATGGTGTTGGATAAAGCTATAAAACAAAAAATAAGCTAAAAAAAATAAGCTATATCGATCTTTAATTAAAAATTGGAACATGAAATTTCGTTTAGAAATTCTTTTTATTTTGGTCTTCTGCTTTTTATTTCTCTATGGAAGTAAGAAAAATAAGAATAAAAACAAGAATGTTTCTATTGAAATTAACAAAGAAATAAAGCCAAATGTACTCATTATTTTTCCTGATCAATTAAGAAGATATAGCGCTGGATATTGGTCTAAAGAGCCTTATAAGAATTTGGTTTACGGAAAACCAGACCCTGTCATTACACCAAATATTGACAATTTAGCCGAAAATGGTATTGTTTTTACAAATGCTGTGAGCAATTATCCTGTATGCAGTCCTTTTCGTGGAATGCTTATTTCTGGTTTATATCCTGAACAAAATGGCATTTGGAATAATTGTAAAGTTGGGCGAGATGAATCTTTAAAAAATGATATCCCGACATTGCCCAATTTATTTAAACAAGCCAATTACAATACTGCATATATTGGTAAAGCTCATTGGCTAAAACCTGAACCTACATTCGATAAAACTGGTAATTTTGTGGCAACTACTTCTTCACCAGGAGGAAATTACATCAATAATTTTGATACCTATATTCCTCCTGGAAAAGAACGTCAAGGAATTGAATATTTTTATCAATCTGTAAAAGACGATCATTTCAATCCAATGGTTTTTTCTAATGATCCATTTACTATTGACGGGAAAAAAGATGGCGAAATTCATTATCCAAAACAATATTCACCCAAAAGTGAATCAAAAGTTATTATTGATTACCTTAAAAATAATCGAAATCAAAGAGATGCTACCAAACCTTTTTTGTTGATTTGGTCTTTGAATCCTCCACACAATCCTTGGGATGACAAAAATACTGATGTGTCAATGGTTGAAAAATTTTACAGCAAAGAAAAATATCCTGAAATTGATAAAAACCTTGTCGTAAGAAACAATGCAAAACTAGAAAATACCAAACATGCTAGAAACTATTTTGCAGCAGTTTCAAGTGTTGATTATTATATTGGGTTGGTTTTAAACGAGCTAAAATCACAAGGAATGCTTGATAATACCATTGTTATATTTTCCTCAGATCATGGAGAAATGTTAGGAAGTCATGGAAAACAAGGAAAAAATCAAATGGAATTAGAAGCTATTGCCATTCCATTTATAGTCCATTGGCCCAAAGGATTAAAGCCACGTACCACAAATTTATTGTTGAGTGTGCCTGATATTTTGCCCACTGTTATGGGACTCTCTGGACTTAAAAATAATATTCCCAAAACAATAGAAGGCAGCGATTTTTCATCATATTTGTTAAATGAATCAACGAGTACTATCAAAAAACCAATAGCGAGTTTGTTGATGATTTACAACGCAAGAGGCGTTTTAACAGACAGATATACCTTAGTGATTCAAAAAAAGAATGTCAAAAAAGAACATGTTGAATCATTTATTTATGACAATGAAAAGGATCCTTATCAACTCAATAAATTGCAGTTGGATGAAATACCAAAAATTTCAAAGAAATTACTCAAAGAATTGGCAATTCTTTTAAAACAAACCAACGATCCTTGATATCAAAAAAGGGAGTTTCATCAGCTAATTCCCTATTAAATTTTTAAAATTTTTAAAAAATGAACTATAAATTATCACTACTATTGTATGCATTATTTTCTTTTTCTCAAATGACAGAAAGCCAAAATCAAATCATCAACCTTTGGGATGATGCCATTCCAAATCAAACAAAAAGTAATGAAAAGGAGCAAAAAACCAATAAAGAAAATGGCATCCTTTGGATTACAAATGTTCAAAATCCAACTATTGAAGTTTTTCAACCTACCAAAATCAACAAAACTAACAAGGCAGTAATTATTTGTCCTGGTGGTGGTTATGGTGGTTTGGCGTATGATTTAGAGGGAACGGATATCGCAAAATGGTTCAACTCAATTGGTATAACAGCATTTGTTTTAAAATCAAGATTGCCTAATTCCAATTCAATTATCGAAAAACATTTGGCACCTCTACAGGACGTTCAAAGAGCCATTAGGTATGTAAGATTTTATTCTGATAAATTTCAAATCTCTAAAAACAATATTGGCATTATGGGTTTTTCGGCAGGAGGACATTTAGCCTCAACTTTAGGAACTCATTTCAATCAAAAAATTTCGGCTAATTCCGAAATTGACAATACAGATGCACGTCCAGATTTTATGGTTTTGATGTATCCTGTGATTACCATGAATTTGAAATTTACGCACCAAGGTTCAAGAGAAAATTTGCTCGGTAAAAATCCTACTGAAAATTTGATACAATCTTTTTCAAATGAATTGCAAGTTACAGAGAGCACACCTAAGACATTTATAGTTCAAGCAGGTGATGACGATTTGGTGCCTGTTGAAAATAGTTTGCTGTTTTATAAGGCTTTACTCAAAGCAGGCGTTCCTGCTGAAATTCACATTTATCCCACAGGAGGTCACGGTTTTGGTTTGGCAATTGGGAAAGGGACCATTGAATCTTGGACAAAAAGATTGCAAGATTGGTTAAAAACTTTTGATTAAATGTTGTATAATAATAATTTTTTACAGAATTTCCCCCCTTTCTTTTAATGATTTGTACCTCTTTATTTTTAGTGCGAACTTTTAGTTTTACAACAAACTTAAAATACGTATCATTATGAAAAAAATTACTTTCTTTTTCCTGTTAATTTTCATCTTGCAGTTTTCAAACGCACAAGAAAACATTATTTATTATGATGATTTTCTAAATGAAACTAGCTCAGGATTTACCAGTTTTGTAACGCACAATCCAGAGAATATTCCTATTACCACGTTGATTACTAGAAATAACACAATTCCTACAGAAACTCTTTTAGGGTACACAAGACCTGCAGTTAATATTCCTAGAGGAGATGTCAGAACACATAAAAGTATAGACATCAAAGGACATGACTCTGGAGTAAATTTTGAAGCAGATGTTTGGTTTGTTACAGAGGCAATAGACATTTCTTCATTAAGCAATTTGATTTTGTCTTTTGCTTCACAAAATAGATTTCAAGAAGGTGCTACAAAACCTGTGGTTAAAATGTTGGTAACTACTGATTATCAGGATGGAACTGACCCAACAACGGTAACTTGGACAGATATTACATCAACAATTACCAATGTAAAAGAAACGTTTTACAACGATGGTTTATGGGCATTTTCTTATGTTGATTTAACAAGTTATGCTGGCACAGCTGGTTCAGATAGGTTTGCAGTTGCCATTAAAACCGAATATAAAAATGAAGGAACTTTTTCAGATGTAAACAATAGAAATGGGCGCTGGTTTTTTTCTGATTTTAAATTCGCTGAAAACTCAACATTATCTTTGAATGAAAATCTGGTAGATACAGATATTTTGGTGTATCCAAATCCAACTTCTGATAAAATCAATATCAAGAATGATAAAAACCGAAATATTAAAAGTATTTCAATGGTAAATGTTTTAGGACAAACTGTTTATAAAAGTGGTTTCAAATCACAAATTCCAGTTCGAAATCTAAACAAAGGAATCTATATGATAAAAATTGATGTTGCTGGATCTGCTCAATCCATTACTAAAAAGATAATAGTGAATTAATTTTTCTTTAAAATAATCAAAATCCAACCTAAAGATTAAAAATCCCTTTTTATTTGAATTAATTTTTGGTTGGGTTTATTTTTTTTGGATGAAATATCTTGCCTCAGAAAAGAATTCCAAAAATGCTATTTTACATCAAAGACTAATTTGTTGTCCTCCTAAAAATGGTATCATTTGAAAACCTATGTTAATCCGTTCAAACTCTTGAAAAATCCAAAAGTAAAATTTAAAAAAAATCTCAATAAAAATTGGTCAATAAAAACTCTTTAAACCACCAAAGCGTTCTGTTTTAAAATCCCCAAAATCACTCAGTGAAATTGAGCCATAAATTTTTTTTAGTGGTTTTTATTTTTATAAACAACAGTGAAAATAAATTTAAAAATCAAAATAAGTTTTTTCATTGAGAAGAATTTTTGCACGCAAAATAAACTAAAATAATCCATTTTTTATACATTTTTAAAATAATGAATAAAATTATAGGCAGACTAATAAGCCCCCTTAATTTAACAAATAGCACCCCATTCATTGATGGCTAAATCAATATTTTTGAATTTTATAAATAAATTGAACGCTTTTTAAAACTTTAGCTTTTTAAAAGCATTATTTATTTTATTAATTTTAAATAAAAAACAAAATGTATTGGAACAAAATATCTCTCTTGTCACTTTTATTATTTTTTTTACAGTTGAGTTTCTATAATGACAAAAAACCAAAAGTTTTAATTATTGGAGATTCTATCTCTATTGGTTACACACCATTTGTACAAGAATATTTTGCGCAAAGAGCGACAATTATCCATAATGAGGGAAATGCACAACACACTAGAACAGGCTTGTTGAATATTGAAAATTGGTTAGGAAACGAATCTTGGGATGTAATACAATTTAATTGGGGATTGTGGGATTTATGTTATCGACATCCAGATTCAAAAGAACAAGGCAATAGAGACAAAATAAAAGGCAAAATTGAATTTACCCTACAAGAATACGAATCAAATTTGGATTCAATCGTATCCATACTAAAGAAAAAAACGAAAGCAAAATTGATTTTTGTGACCACAACCTATGTTCCAAAAAACGAAGCCGGTAGATTCGAAAACGACCCGGAAAAATATAATGAAATAGCGAAAAAAATTATGAAAAAATATAGTATTCCTGTAAATGACATTTACAAGCCCTCCATTCTTATTCATGAAACTTTTGGGTAAGGTTCCGATAATGTTCATTACAAAAAGGAAGGTTACGAAAAACTGAGTAAATTGATTATAGCTTTTTTAGAACCCATCTTAAAATAGACATTTTCAATATGTTTATTTGGGTTTATTTTGTTTCTATTTTAAACCTTCCACTTGTTTTATAAAGATAACAATCCTTTTGAAAAAAATAATTTGTCAGATGAATTTCCTGAAACAAAAATAGAATTAACTAAAATTATAGAAAATGTGCCTAAAACATCTGAATTTTTTACCTTCAAATAATGACGTAAAACTTCTTTTATTGCTTTTGTTTTTTGCAATCTTTTGCAATAATCCAGAAAATAGAAAAAAAGAAATGGTTTCAAAAAAACCAGAAAAGCCCAATGTTCTATTTGTTTTAGTAGATGATTTGGGTTTGCATGATTTGGGTTTTGCAGGAAGCACCTATTATGAAACCCCAAATATCGATTCGTTAGCCGCACAAAGTTTTGTGTTTACACAAGGTTATGCAGGAAGCAGAGTTTGCAGTCCGTCAAGAGCAACAATTATGACTGGAAAATTCACTGCAAGACATGGTATCACAGACTGGATTGGTGCAAAAACAGGAACAGATTGGCGTTCTCATAACAGACATGACAAACTATTGCCTGCTGAAAACGCAGCAGCACTTCCAAAAGAAGATATTACCATTGCAGAAGCCCTGAAAGCGAATGGTTACAAAACCTTCTATGCCGGAAAATGGCATTTGGGTGATGTTGGTTCACATCCTGAAGACCATGGTTTTGACATTAATGTAGGCGGTTATAAGAGTGGAAGCCCTATGGGTGGTTATTTTTCTCCTTATAATAATCCAAAAATGAGTGATGGCTCAAATGGTGAAAATCTAACGGAACGATTGGCTCATGAAACTGCTAATTTTATCAAAAAAAATGACGAAACACCATTTTTTGCATTCTTGTCTTTTTATGCAGTTCATGGCGCTATCGAAACCAATCAGGAAAGATGGGAAAAATATAGAAGTAAAGCGCAAAGGCAAGGCATCAAAGAAACTGGATTTATGATGGAAAAGAAATTGCCCATTCGTCAAACTCAAGACAATCCAATTTATGCGGGTTTGGTGGAGAGTATGGATGATGCTGTTGGTATTGTTTTAAAAGCCTTAAAAGATAGTGGTTTAGATAAAAACACCATTGTTATTTTCACCTCAGATAATGGAGGGGTTTCTTCTGGAGATAGTTTTTCAACAGCAAGTTTGCCTTTTAGAGGTGGAAAAGGATACCAATATGAAGGTGGTATCAGAGAGCCTTATTTAATTCATATTCCTTGGGTTTCTAAGACTAAAAAAAAGATTTCTTATCCTGTTACAGGAGCTGATTTTTATCCTACAATTCTTGATTTTACAAACACTAAATTACTTCCAAATCAACACAAAGATGGTTTGAGTTTACTTCCTATCATTGAAAATAGTACTACATTGACCGAAAGACCCTTGTTTTGGCATTATCCACATTATGGCAATCAAGGAGGTGATCCTTCTTCTGTAATAAGAAAAGGAAAATGGAAATTAATTCATTATTATGAAGGTAATTACAATGAATTGTATGATTTGGAAACGGATCCTTTTGAACAAAAAAATATTGCAAATTCATTTCCAACGATTAGCCAAAAATTACACACAGAACTGAAAACTTGGCTTATCGAAGTTGGTGCAAAATATCCAACAGTTGACTCGGAGTTTGATGCTGAAAAAAGAAAAAAATATGATGAAAATATGAAAACCAAAACATTAACTGCTTTAGAAAATGAAAGAAAAAAAATGTTACAACCTGATTTTTTACCCAATAAAGATTGGTGGGGTAGTAAGGTAACTGTCGATTAAATTCAAAATTTTAAAATTTAAAGTTGGTCTTGAAATTTACTCATCAAAGATATATGTTACTTGTTGGGTGTGATTATTTTTTTGATTAGCATGATAGACTTTTTTTGCCACGAATTCACAGACTTTACATAATTCAATGCTATAATTGTTTTCATGTTTGATGAAAATTCGAATTTATTGGATTCATAGTCATAAAAAATTTGTGAATTCGTGGCAAATTAGTTTTAAAATTCAATTTCACCTAACAGGTTATATTAAATAGTGTTTGGTCATAAAATTGATAGTCAATAAGTTCCTATTTAAGAGCAACTGAATTGGGCAGTTTTTCCGAAAATTGTTTCTATTTGTTTGAAAGTCAACGGACGAAAAAAACAAAAGCACATATTTTATCTCATTGAAACTGGGAAGTATCTTGAATTAAATAAATTTCTGTTTTTTTTATATAAATGCAAAAGAAGTCGAGTTGTTTGTCAATAGAAAATCTTATGAAAAAGGAAAAAAAGGAGTATATAAAACCAACATTTCTGTTAATTTTTTTGATTCTCCTTATCGATTGAATTAGAATATGCCTTTTGAAGCTGGTAAATTAGAAATTGTAGCAAACAATCGAGGAAAAGTTTTTGCTCGAAAAGCTATAAATACAGCAACAAACCCTGCTCAAATTTCAATGAAACCTGACAGAAATATCATCATAACAGATGGTGAAGATTTGTTATTTATCACTGTAAAAATTGAATTCTAACATGGCAATTTTCATCTTTCAGAACTGATAACAGGACTGATGTTGATTCTATTTGAAATGATATAAATTGATTTTTTACTTTTTAGTACTATTGAAAAAAAGATTCCAAAATAGCATTAAATGCACACTACAAAAGATAAATTTTTTGTTGTTAATCCTTTATAATTTTTTTAATCAATTCTCCATTTTCGGTTTTTAAGTTTACAATATACATTCCCGAAGAAAGTTTAGGTAAGCTTATACGATAGTCTTTTACACCTTTAAAAAAGGTACTTAATGCTTTTTGCCCTAAAATGGTGTATAAAGTCAGTTCAACATTTTCATTATTTAAACCGATAATTCGCAGATCATTTTCATTTGTCTTATACACTTGAACGCCATCAAAAGGTGAATGAGTTGCGCTCAAAATTCCTGTGGTTCTCAAGTGAAGGAAAAATCTACCCAAGGTTTCTGAACCTTCAACGGAAACTTGAACACTTGTGTTTTCATCACTAAATTCAGTCACTTTTTGATCAACTCTGTCTTCTAAATACACGTTGTATCCTGAAGGTAAATTATGAAATTCAACGGAAAATGTGATGTTTTTTTGTGATACAGCACTAATTCCAATTGGAATGGTCATATTTTCATAATTCGAATTGGGAATGGATTGTACTTGATATTTTTTTTCTGAAGCGTTTTCTAGTAAAGAAGAGAAAATATCCAAACTATTTGGTGTTCCTGAAAAAGTTTCTCCGTCAAATCCATTGTCAAAACCTAAGGTTGCTGCATCCAAATATCTAACTTCTGTAAATCTTTTTATGCCATCATTTGATGCTATTTTCAAAACAATTTTTGGAGATTCTGTTGTTTTTAAAGAAGTATTATTGGTCTTGTGACTTTGCAAAGTAGTATTAAAAGTGACATTTCCAGAAGTAGTTGCTTTGACAAAAAATCCTTCACTCGGGTGAATTTTATACGGAGTTTCATCTCCAGAGAGTTTTGCAATATAATTTTTGGAAGTAGCATCCCAAATCCACAAAGTTTCAGATTCTAGCAACAAACTATTAGAAGATAAACGTAATAATTGAGCACTATTTATGAATGATGTAAATGGATTTCCTAGTAAATTATACCCAGTAATGCCTTTGTTTATAGAGACATTATCAATAGTTGAGGTGTGTATATTTCCTGAAAATGATATTTCGCCAGTAGTATTTCTCTTTATAGAATATCCAATTCCATTATTAAACGAAGCGTTACTTCCATCAGTATAAACCCAATTATTGGATGCAACTGCGTTATTATAAACAGCAACTCCTCTTAAAGAGCCATTTCCACTGGCAATATTATTGGCATCCAACCAAGAAGTTCCGTAAATTTCTCCTGAAACAGGTGCAGAAATCAAATGCCAACCTTCTTCTGTATCAATGGTTGTATTGCTTGTTGCTTCTGGAGTTTCCAACTGTCTTTTAACAATAACTGTTGCATTTACAGCAGATTCAGCAATGAATGTTGATCCTGATTCTAGCAAAATTTCGTTTGCAGAAAAAGAGGTATTTGCTGTTGGATATGTGGGTAAATTTGTTGGAATTCGAATCTTATTTGTCGTTCCAGTTGGTGCAGCTTTGTTTGTCCAATTGGCAGGATTTGTAAAATTTGAATCTAATTTTCCTGACCAAATATCCGTAAAAGGAGTTGGTTGTGTGATAAATTGCAGGTCAGAAATATAAAAAATACCATTTCTATTTTCTGAAGACCAAGCAGATGAGCTTCCTTGATAATGAATTGCCAAAGTAATATTTGTTCCTTGAGCACTATTGGCATAAGCCGTTAAATCAATCACGCCTTTTACATAATTTCTTTCATCAGCAGTTGTACTTATTTTTCCTGAAAGTAAAGGCACTTTGGTCCATGTAGCATCTAAAACGGTTCCTGAATAATTTATGGAAATTTCTATTGTAACTGTGGCAATATCTCCATCACCAAACCTTCTTTGTGTCCAAAAGGTAGCATAAACATAGTCATCATTTTTATCTCTCAAAGGGTTTGATTTTGTCAAATTTAAAGGCGTAAAAACAGCATAAGCATCAACAGCATAATTTGTATCATTGCTAGTGCCTGATATTGAAATGGCTCTTTGGTTTCTGACACTTCCATTCGGAATTCTTACTCCTTCTCTGTCCTTGGTTTTATCAAAAAGAGAAAAACTATCAGTTTCATCAGGAATATCTGTAACTGGTTTCATCAAGTTATTTGCATCAGGATGTCCATTATCATTGATGATTCTTTGCGTGTATCCTCTTGAGGAGTTTGCACTAAAATCCTCAGAATATAAAATTTTACTTTGATTAATTTCTGTTACCCAAGTTGGTAAACTACCCAACCTAAATGCCAATTGATGTTCATACAATGAAGTTTCATCTACTTGATTTCCAGGTGATTCATTTACTTGGAATTGATTAGCCGCTGTTGACATCGAAAATCCTCTTAGTCCAGAAATTATGGGCATTAAAAATTTTGAATAGACCGTTTCAGAATTTGGTCTCCAAGATTTTACAAAATCAGTTCTATAAGATATTCCAATAAAATTCCATAAAACCATGTTTCTTAGATGATTTGGTAATGCTGCAGTTCCTCCTCCTTGACGGAAAAAAAAGCCTCCTTTACACACATCAAATAAGGTTGATCTTGGTTGACTTCCGTGATTTTCCATTCCTGATTTTCCATTTGCAGGATGTTCATTGCGCCATAAAACATTGCCAATAGCTGTGCCTGTAACGCCACTTCCATGATAAACTCCAGTGGTTTTGTCGATGCTTTTACCAATAAAATTTCCAGTTGCTGCATTTGCAGATATAAAATTATGTCCTGGATTTCCAACGTAGGTATTATTAATTGCAGTATTGTATCCTGATAATTTAAACTGTGCTGCTTGTGACATTGCTGAAAATTCAACATTTTTTATCCAACCATTCACCACATGATTAAATTGAATTCCACTCCAACCAGAATCACTCAAATACGCATGAGGACCATTTGCAGCTTCTCCACGATATAGTTCTTGTGGTGCTCTGTGATGTATAAAATTATAGGTATAACCTCCTGTGTATTTTAAATCTTGGATACCTACTTCTTCGATGGCTATAAATCTATTTACTCTCCAATTATAACTAGATTCAATGTCTTTGTGTAAAGGTTCTTTAAATGTAATTGTATTTGCAGTTTTGCTAACTACTTTATGAATTTCTCTAACTTCTACGCCACTTTTTACTATATCTAAATTTGATGGATTATCCATATCAGCAGTGGTATAAGGTGATAATTCTTCTGCAACAAATGCTGCAGAGGTGTTTTTTACATACAGTTCTACCCATTGACCAACAGCAATACTTGTAGTGCTAGACACCTGAATAGTATAGGTTTCTCTAGCAGCATCAGCAGTTACATTTGTGATAAAAGAATTTGTTGCACTTTGATTGTTATTAAACTGAATCAAATACGGGCAAACCCAGGGTTGTGTTGCCATGTTTGGATGTTCAGTATTGTCTTTTTGATACAATTCAGTTCCTCCTTTTCCTGATCCACTTCCTTTTAACACAATATTACTTTTGGTAATCTTTATGATTTCATTTCTATTGTCAGTTGCAGCATCATTGATGATAAATCTTCCTGGAGGAAAAAACACAATCCCTCCATTTGGATTGGATTCAGCAGCAGCAATTGCAGCCATAATTGCGGGTTTGTCCGAAATTTGATCATCAGCAATAGCGCCAAAGTTAGTAACATCATACACTTGTTGAATAAAAGTGGTTGGTATTGGTACTTCTCCATTTTTATACCCAGCAAAACTGAATGTAGGTAAAATAGGAGTGGTGTTATTTGTTTGTGCATCTAACCAATTTTTATATAATGTACTTGGGTTTTGAGCATGCAAACCCACACAAAATAATGTTACTAGAATTGTTTTTAAAAATATTTTTTTATTACTCATGATAATTTTTTTACTAAAAATGATAAAATCAATTGGGTAGAAAATAATTCAAAACCATTTTTTGATGATTATTTAAAATAAATTCGGCATAAGAAACCTTTCTTATGCCGAATTTTTGCAATTAAAATCCTGATCCAGGAGCTTCAGGACTTTGTGCTTGAGCTTTTTTTGGGGATAATATTAGGTAGGTTCCTAATGCTGTAAGCGCAGCATATTTTCCATAATTACCTAGTTTTTTTATGGCTTCTTTACGAGTAATTTCTTCGTGATTTGTGGTGCTATTTTTTTTCATGATTTCAGGTTTTAATTACTCAATAATTATTTTTTTGTTTAATTCGTTGTTTTCTGTTTGTAAGGAAACTACATAAATTCCTTTCGCTAAATTTGGTAATTTGATGCTATTGTTTGAAGTAGCTTTAAATGAAGTTGATACCACTTTTTTACCTAAAACAGTGTAAATTGAAACGGTGGCATTTCCATCATTCAAACCAATTATTTTTAAATCAGTATTCGATTTGTAAATAGTGATTCCTGTCAATTCAGTAGTTTCTGAACTTAAAACGGATGAAGTTTTCATATGGATAAAAAAGCGACCTAAAGAATCTCCACTTTCAACAGTAGTTTTGTAAGATGTATTTGCATCACTCAATAATGTAACCACATTATTTGTTCTGTCCTCCAAATACACATGATATCCATCAGGAATGTTGTTTGCATCAACTGTTAACGTAACTTCTTTGCTTGATGAAGAAAATACGCCTACTGGTACAACCATGTTTTCATAATTTGAATTTGGAATGGCTTGTATTTGATATTTTTTATCGGTTGTATTTTCAATCAATTGTGTAAATACATCTAAACTATTGGCAACTCCCGAAAACGTTTCGCCATCATATCCATTGTCAAAAGAAGTTGTTGCTTCATTTTGGTATCTGATTTTAGCAAATCTTTCGTCAGTATCAGCAGTCATTTTTAAAACAATTTCAGGAATAGATGCTGATTTTAAGAATGTTTCAGTGCCTGAATGCACTTGATTGCTTTTTGCAAATTCAAGATTTCCAGCAGTTGAGCAGCTCACAAAAAATCCTTGTCCTGGCGCAATTAGAAATTCTTGAGGATCTCCAGCCAATTTAGTTTCATAATTTTTAGTTGCTGGATTCCAAACCCAGATTGTTTTGCTAGTCAATTTATCAGCATTTGAGGTTGCATCTAAAAATGTTTTAGCGTTTACGAATGCAGCAAAAGGATTACTTATCAAATTGAATGGAGTTCCTGCGCCAACAGTGATTCCTACTAATTCAGGATCTGAAGTATGCAAAGATCCACTAAATGAAATATCTCTAGTTGTGGATGTTTTTACAGAATATCCTGTTCCTTTGGTAAATGTGCCACTTCCAGCTGATTGTAAATAGGTCCAATTTCCTGTAGCAACTGCATTGTTGTAGGTTGCGATTCCTCTATTAGTTCCACTTGAAGCAATAGAATTGGCGGTAACATAAGTCGCATTATAGGCTTGTCCAGTAACAGGAGCACCAATCAAATGCCACCCTTCTAAATTACCACTTGTATGAGTGATATTTCTCCTATAAGTAACGTTTCCAGAAACTGTAGAAGTACCTTGAGTTACCAAAGTGGCTCCTGATTCAATAGTGATGTTATTGGTTGTTACGGTTGTTCCTGTTGGTATTGTTGGAAAATTTGTTAGTCCTGCAGGAATAACAACCTCATTTGTAGGAACAACAGCAGTATTCCAATTGGTACCTGTACTCCAATCAGCATTGGATGTTCCTTGCCAAAGTGCGGCTACTTTGAAATTTATTTCTCTAAGACTGGTATTTGCACTATTAGATGTAAATCCTTCTGTCAAAACAAAACGGTAATATCTGTAAGCTTTAGAGGTGGTTAGAGGAATATAATATTCAGTATACTCAATAGGTGTATCGCCGCTATTAGCGGTTGTCATTGTTCTAGGTTGACTTAAATCATCCCAAGAATTGTCGTCATTACTGCCTTGTACAATCCATTTAGAACCGACTAATGGATCAACATTATTTCTAAATCTATCCGCATCAATTAACTTATAGAAAACTTCAGTAACAACAATTGGTTCGTAATTCCCTGATACTTCAAATTTATACCCTTCTCCAGCAGGCATAGCTACAAATTGTTTAAATGCAGGGGTAGAAGTACTTGTTGTGAAAATGTTTGAAAATGAAGTATTTGAAAAATTATTTACGTCAATAGCAGCAGTTGGTGTTTTAAAAATTGATGCTTGTCCTGTGGCGCTTGTATTGAGTGGAGAAAAATTGCCAGGCATTACATTTAATGTTCCTTGAAATTTCACATCAGAAATATAGAATGTTCCATGCTGACTAACTCCACTAGCATAAGCAGAATTATCTGTAACAATTTTAAAAGCAACTGTTACAGAAGCACTTTTATAAGCAGATAAATCCAATTCACCATATACATATGTTAGTGGAGAAACTCCAGAAGTAGCGATTGCGCCACTAATGTTAGCAGTTTCATTGGTCCAAGTTGCAGTGCTAGGTGCAGTTCCATGGGTGTAATTTTCAGATACCCAAACTGTTAAGGTGGAGCCGCTACCAATCATAAACCTTTGTTGTGTCCAAAAAGAAACTTTCGGTTCATTAACAGCACTAAGATTTTGATTTGTCATCAAAGCCCAAGCTTCAATTTCATGATTTACAAGATTAGGAGATGTCCCACTTACATTTTTAAATGAGATAGCTCTTTGAGCTCTTGTCACTCCATCAGGTATAGTCAATGTAGATCTTGTTTCAGAAAAAACTGGGTTAGAGTCAGCGCCATCTGGAATATCGCTAACTCTTGCTCCAACATCAGCAGAGTTCTGTCCACCTAAAGAAACTCTTTGGACGGTAAACCCTCTAGATTCAGTTTCTGAATTAAAGTCATTATAATAAGTTATTTGCCCATTCATCGATAAAGCAAGCAATCCAAAGATTGCAAAAAGCAGTATCTTTTGTGTAATTTTTTTCATAAGTTTTTGTTTTAGATTTTGCTGTAAAACTAGGATGCCTTTTAAAAATGAATGGGTTATAGATTCATATTAAGTAGGGGGGAAATCATTTTTACATAAATAGTCGTTGTTATAATTTTGATTTATTAAATCAAAAATTATATTTGTATAACTATAATAGGATTTATTTAATAACCTGTATAGTTATTTTAGGACGGGTTAAATAGTTGTCTTAATGTAGGTTATAGCATACTTATAGCGTACTGTATTGCTAATTACTTCTTAGATACCTGTATCATAAACTTATAAAAGTTCCTGTTTTATTCAGTTGAGTGTATTGAACAAAACTTTATGTTGAAGTGACAAAATCTCTAATACCAAAAATTTTAACGCTACTTCTCACTCAGATTTTATATATTTACTGATTAAACTTTACAAAAAAATCATTTTTGTAATTGTTTGAGAATCAAAATTATGAACCATTTTGGTGAGTAGTTTTTTGTTGATAGTTTTAGTTTATTGCCCAAAAACCATCAACCAAAAACCATCAACCATTTAAATATAAATGAATTACATGGCATGTGGAAGTTGTGGAACAACCGTAAATGGTGTTCCTAGAGGTTGTAAAAGTAACGGAAATTGTGGCACAGGAACTTGTGGAAGTGGCAGTGAAAAATTAGCGGTTTTTGATTGGCTGTCAAACATGACATTGCCAAGTGGTCAAGAACGATTCAATATTTTCGAGGTTCGTTTTAAAAACGGACGCAAGCATTTTTATAGAAATGCTGAAAATTTAACCATTTCAATGGGTGATGTGGTTGCTGTAGAAAGTTCGCCAGGCCATGATATAGGCGTAGTTTCATTGGCTGGAGAATTGGTAAAAGTGCAAATGAAAAAACGAAATATCACACTTGATAGCGAAGAAATCAATAAAATATATAGAAAAGCAACTCAAAAAGACATTGATATTTGGCAAGCTGCTAGAGACAAAGAAGAAGAAACGCAACGCAAAGGAAGAGAGATTTTAGGACGTTTGGGATTGCAAATGAAACTCTCAGATGTGGAATATCAAGGAGATGGAAACAAAGCAACGTTCTATTATACTGCTGATTCAAGAGTAGATTTTAGACAATTAATTCGCGATTTTGCAAGTGCTTTTTCTGTGCGAGTAGAAATGAAACAAGTGGGCGCAAGACAAGAAGCTGCCAGATTGGGTGGTGTTGGGTCTTGCGGACGAGAATTGTGTTGTTCAACTTGGTTGACAGATTTTAGAAAAGTAACCACTTCTGCTGCACGTTACCAACAATTGTCATTAAATCCGTTGAAATTGGCTGGGCAATGTGGAAAATTGAAATGCTGTTTAAACTTTGAATTGGATTCTTATTTAGATGCTTTGAAACCATTTCCAAAGCAAGAATTGGTTTTGAAAACAGAAAAAGGAGAGGCTATTTTCGTGAAAATGGACATCTTTAAAAATCATTTGTGGTACACTTACAAAGACGAAAGTTCAAAATGGTTTCGCTTAGATCTTGAGCAAGTGTTAGAAATCATTGATTTGAATAAAAATAATGAGAAATCTGCTTCGTTAGAAGAATATGAATCAGAAATTGAAGTTCCTGTAAAAGTGAGCTTTGAGGATGCTGTTGGCGAGGATAGTTTAACGCGTTTTGATGCTCCTGTGAGAAGTAACAGAAAAAAGAAACCAAAAAAGAAACCGGTAGCAACTGCCGAAAAATTGGTATCAGAAATTGCACCAAAACAACTTCAGCAAAATAGAAGACCACAACAACAGGTCAAAAAACCCCAGCCACAACCAAAAAAACAAAAAACTGTTAACACGCAAGACTCAGAAAATCAGCCGAATGCAGCTATTCAAAACGCCAATAAAAAGAGATCAAATAACAGAAATAGAAGAAATAGGAAACCAAAAAATGACAAAGATTCTCAATAGAATATCGTCATTCTTGTTAGGGTTTTTATTATTTTTTCTCTTCTCCTGTGATGATCAAATCGAGTTCATAAAGTATGAAACAATCAATAATACCTCTTGGGAAACCAGTAACAAAGTGTCTTTTGATTTTAATGTTCAAGATACCATGACTCCTAAAAATCTTTTTATCTATGTGAGAAACACGAGTGATTATCCTTTCAGTAATTTATATGTGATTACAACGCTCTTGCTCCCAAATGAAACAAGGATTATTGATACTTTGCAATATGAAATGGCAGATACATCAGGAAAATTTTTAGGAAAAGGTTTTATTAATGCTAAAGAAAATAAACTTTTTTATAAAGAGAATAAAGTATTTCAAAACAAAGGAAATTATCAATTTCAAATTCGCCAAGCCATGAGAAAAAATGGCGAAGTGAGCCCGTTAACAACACTAAAAGGAATCCAAGATATTGGATTTAGCATCGAAAAAGTAAATTAAAATGGCAAAAAAAGAACTAACAAACTACAATAAATACCTGAAATGGTTTTGGGGAATTGTCCTAGGAGGAATCATGTTTATAATTCTGATGTTTTTTATTGCTTCATTAGGAGGTTTTGGAGCACTTCCAAGTTTTGAAGATTTAGAAAACCCACAGTCTAATTTGGCAACAGAAGTGATTTCTGCAGATGGCGTTACTATCGGTAAATATGCCAAAGAAAATAGAACCCCAATTACTTATAAAGAGTTGCCTCAAAATTTAGTAAATGCGCTAATTGCTACCGAAGATGAGCGTTTTTATGAACATTCTGGAATTGATTTTAGAGGTACAGCGAGAGCAGTTATCAAATTGGGTAGAGGAGGTGGAGCCAGTACAATTACACAACAATTGGCAAAGAATTTATTTACAAAAAATGCGTCAAGCAATAAAATAAAACGTGTTTTACAAAAAATGAAAGAATGGGTAGTTGCTATCAAACTCGAAAGACAATATACCAAAGAAGAAATTATTGCGATGTATTTAAACACGCAAGATTTTATTTTTAATGCTGTCGGAATTCGTTCTGCTTCCCGAATTTATTTTGGAAAAGAAGCCAAAGATTTAGATCTTCAAGAAGCTGCCATTATTGTTGCGATGCTCAAAAATCCGAGACAATACAACCCAAACAGAGCTATTTCTAAAGACAAATCTCTTGAAAGAAGAAATGTTGTTTTCGCTCAAATGAAAAAAAATGGTTTCATTACTGATGAAGAAAAAGATTCTCTGCAACAATTGCCTCTCAAAATTCATTTCAACCCTGAAAGTCATAGTGATGGATATGCTACTTATTTCAGAGCGCATTTGCAAAAAGTGATGCGTAATTGGGTTGAAAATAATCCAAAACCTGATGGTGAGCAATATGACATTTTTAGAGATGGATTAAAAATTTATGTAACCATAGATTCTCGTATTCAAAAATATGCAGAAGAAGCTGTAAAAGAGCACATGGCAAACCTACAGTCCTACTTTTTTGCCGAACAAAAAAGAAATAAAAATGCGCCTTTTTATGATATTGGAAAAGACGACGTCAATGGAATTTTAGAGCGTGGTAAAAGGAATTCCGACAGATATAGACGTTTAAAAGCTGCCGGAAAATCAAAAACTGAAATCGATGAGATTTTTAATACAAAAACTGATATGACTGTTTTTTCATGGAAAGGTGATTTTGATACCATCATGTCTCCAAACGATTCTATCAGATATTATAAGTTTTTCCTACGTTCAGGTTTGGTTTCTATTGAACCTCAATCAGGTCATATAAAAGCTTGGGTTGGCGGAATTGACAATAAACATTTTAGCTATGATGCTGTAAATCAACAAAAAAGACAAGTAGGTTCTACTTTCAAACCTTTTGTATATGCCACTGCCATCAATCAGCTAGGCATGTCTCCTTGTGATGAATTGCCAAATATTCGCTATACAATTCCAAGCGGAAAATATGGATTAATCCAAGATTGGACTCCCGAAAACGCAGATAATAAATATGGTGGAATGCTCACTCTGAAAGAAGGTTTGGCTGGCTCAGTAAATACAATTTCTACAAGATTGATTGATATGGTTGATCCAGAGAATGTGGTAAGATTGGCAAAAGCAGCAGGAATTGAAACACCTATCAAACCAATGCCATCCATTGCTTTGGGTGCAGTAGAATTATCATTACTTGAAATGACAAGTGCTTACAGTACATTTGCTAACAAAGGATTGCGTGTAACTCCAATGATTATTACAAGAATTGAAGATAAAAATGGCACCGTTTTAAAAGATTTTACGCCAAAAACACAAGAGGTTTTAAGTGAAGAAACTGCGTATGTCATTTTAGATCTATTAAAAGGAGTAACTACTGCTGGTTCAGGAATTCGTTTGCGTTCAAATTATACATCCGCAGGAAAAGTAGCTACAGGATTTCCTTACAGTTTTACAAATCCAATTGCTGGAAAAACAGGAACTACTCAAAATCAATCTGACGGATGGTTTATGGGAATGGTACCCAATTTAGTAACTGGAGTTTGGACTGGAGGTGAAGATAGAGCGACCCATTTTAGAGGAATTTTAAAAGGCCAAGGAGCTACAATGGCATTGCCTTCTTGGGCGATTTTTATGAGAAAATGTTATGCTGATAAATCGTTAAACATCAGTAAAGATGATTTCGAAAAACCTGAAAATGTAACCATCAATCTTAATTGTAGCGGCACTTCAGAGAATACATTGAACGAAATTCGGGGTGGAGATACTGATTTTTAATTAAGAATCACAATCAAGTAAAATTAAAGACTTAAAATTAATAACTAAATCTAATGATCAATAAAAAAGTAAATAACGTTCAAGAGGCACTCAAAGGAGTTGAAAATGGAATGACTTTTATGTTAGGAGGTTTTGGATTATGTGGTATTCCTGAAAACGCAATTGCAGAACTTGTAAAATTGAATATCAAAAATGTAACGTGTATTTCAAACAATGCTGGAGTGGATGATTTTGGATTGGGATTGTTATTGCAAAAAAAGCAAATCAAAAAAATGATTTCTTCTTATGTTGGTGAAAATCAAGAATTCGAACGTCAGATGTTGTCTGGAGAATTGGAAGTTGAACTCACTCCTCAAGGAACTTTAGCTGAAAAATGCAGGGCAGCTCAAGCAGGTTTTCCTGCTTTTTACACTCCTGCAGGCTATGGAACGGAAGTCGCTGAAGGCAAAGAAACTCGAGAATTTGATGGAAAAATGTACGTTTTAGAACCTGCTTTCAAGGCTGATTTTGCATTTGTAAAAGCATGGAAAGGAGATGCAGCTGGGAATTTAATTTTCAAAGGAACAGCCAGAAATTTCAATGCAAATATGTGTGGAGCAGCAAAAATTACAGTTGCTGAGGTGGAAGAACTAGTTCCTGTTGGTGAATTAGATCCAAACAATATTCATATTCCTGGAATTTTTGTACAACGAATTTTTCAAGGAACAAATTATGAAAAGAGAATTGAGCAGAGAACTGTAAGGAAGTAATTTAACAATATAGCAATGAATTGATGTTACAATTTAGCAATGAATTGACGTAACAATATAGCAACCTAAAAAATTTAAAACTAACCTAAAATAAAAAAAACATGGAAAAGAAAAATTTAGTTGTTGATAAGTCAATAGAAGTTGCTTTATTAGTTATTGATTACTGTGATTTGTTAGATGCAGAGAAAAAATACATCATTTCACGTCAATTGTTAAAATCAGGAACAAGTATAGGAGCTAATGTTCATGAAGCTCAAAATTCAGAGAGAAAAAATAATTTCATTCACAAGATAAAAATTGCTACGAAAGAATTAGAAGAGACTAAGTACTGGTTAATTTTATGTGATAGCGCAAAAAATTATCCAAAAAATCATTTTTTAAATCAAAAAGTTCAAGAATTGGGACTTGTATTGTATAAAATTTTAAGTACTAGTATCAAATCTAAAAATCAAAATTGAAAAATTAAATCATTGTTTCATCATCATTGTTACATTGATTCACTGTTAAATTGTTATATCATTATGGATAAAATAGGCATCGCAAAACGCATCGCACAAGAGGTACAAAACGGATTCTATGTAAATCTTGGAATTGGCATTCCTACATTGGTGGCAAATTATGTGCGCGAAGATATTGAAGTAGAATTTCAAAGTGAAAATGGGGTTTTAGGAATGGGACCTTTTCCTTTTGAAGGCGAAGAAGATGCTGATATTATCAATGCTGGCAAACAAACCATTACCACTTTACCAGGTGCAAGTTTTTTTGATTCCGCAACTAGTTTTTCCATGATTCGTGGTAAACATGTGCATCTTACAATTTTGGGAGCCATGGAAGTTTCGCAAAATGGAGACATTGCCAATTGGAAAATTCCCGGAAAAATGGTCAAAGGAATGGGAGGTGCTATGGATTTAGTAGCTTCTGCAGAAAACATCATTGTTGCTATGATGCACACCAATAAAGAAGGAGAATCCAAAATTTTAAAGCAGTGTACTTTGCCTTTAACAGGTGTAGGTTGTGTAAAAAAAGTAGTGACAAATTTGGCAGTTTTAGAAGTGAAAAACAACGCTTTTTATTTATTAGAAAGAGCGCCTGGAGTTTCTGTAGAAGAGGTTCAAAAAGCTACAGAAGGCACTTTAATTGTTGAAGGAGAAATTCCTGAAATGAGGATTTGAAAATAATTTTTAAACTTTAAATAATTGATAATGAAACTTTTCAAAAAAACATATTGGTTAATTACTCCCATTTTAATTGTATTTTTTATGATTCTTCTAGAAAAGGTTTTTTTATTAGAAGAAATTCGGATAAATACCACAATTGCAGTTTTATTAGCATACATATTATCTCCAAAAATAACAATGATTGAAAAACAACATGGTCAAGTAGAGCAAATTAAGTGGTTGTTTTTTAAAAAAGTATTAAAAAATTAATTTCCAAAATGCTATTTGCTAGCATTATCTATCCAAATTATTTTTATTTCCTTAATTGATTCATAAAATTTTGAATAATGAATCAATTATTACTAATATTGCCTTTCCAAAAAAAAATCAAAAGCTATTAAAAAGTAAATTCTAATTGAAGAGCAAATCAAATAGTTGTTTTTCAATCAAATAAACAACAATATAATTCAGAAATTTGCGTTTTCCAGTTTCTGAAAATCGAAAAAGCTTTTTTAATGAAAATCATATCATACAACGTAAACGGAATTAGAGCAGCTCTCAACAAGGGATTTATTCAATGGTTGCAAGCTGCAAATCCTGATGTGATTTGTATTCAAGAAACCAAAGCACATCAAGATCAATTGACTCTTTCCGATTTTGAAAACGCAGGATATCCTTATCATTACTGGTTTTCTGCAGAAAAAAAAGGCTATTCTTCCGTGGCTATTTTTTGCAAAGAAGCACCTAAAAATGTCGTTTACGGAACTGGAATTAAAACGATGGATGCTGAAGGAAGAAATTTAAGAATAGATTATGATGGATTTTCCATTATGAGTTTGTACCTTCCGTCCGGAACAAATGATGATAGATTGGGTTTCAAGTTTAAGTATATGGATGATTTTCAAGTGTATATAAATCACCTAAAACAAGAAATTCCGAACTTGATTATCTGTGGTGATTATAATATTTGTCATCAAGAAATTGATATTCACAATCCAAAGATGAAAGACGTTTCAGGTTTTTTGCCTGAGGAACGAGCTTGGATGAGTGATTTTATAAATAACGGATTTATAGATAGTTATCGTCATTTAAATCCTGAAAAACAAGAATATTCTTGGTGGAGCTACAGAGCGAATTCAAGAGCAAATAACAAAGGTTGGCGTTTGGACTATGCCATGGTCTCAGAGCCACTAAAAAATAATATTTCTAGAGCGTATATTTTATCAGAAGCAAAACATTCTGATCATTGTCCCATTGCACTGGAATTAAAATTTTAATGATTATGAAAAGATTTTTAATAATACTCTTTTTTTCTTTTCCCCTCTTTGCTCAAACGAAAGTTGATAGCATTTCAATTAAAAAAGATTCTTTAAGAGCTTATAAAAACAAGCCATTTTTCTCTGACAAAGATTTAAAAAAAATAGATAGTTTGTTAGTGCAACAATCTTTTAGTGCTTCTTTTGTTGATACACTGAATTTTGTGATGAACGACAAAGACATTGAAAATAATACTGAAGTTGCTTTAACAACCGAAATATTGAAAAAAAGATTATTTCAATTAAATCAAAATACGCCTTTCAATTTAGCTTACAATCCAGCGTTGGAAAAGGTAATCAATAGTTATTTGGTTCAAAGAAAAAAACAATTTCCAGAGTTGATGTCAAGAGCAAAATACTATTTTCCAATGTTTGAAAAGTATTTAGACAAATATGATATTCCGTTGGAAATGAAATATTTGGCAGTTGTTGAATCGGCATTAATTCCCAATATTAAATCGCACGCAGGAGCAACAGGTTTGTGGCAATTTATGTTTGGAACAGGAAAATTATACGATTTAAAAGTGAGTTCGTATGTTGATGAGCGTCAAGATCCTGTAAAATCAACCATTGCAGCTTGCGAATATTTGAGTAGATTATTCAAAGTTTTTGGTGATTGGGATTTGGCTTTAGCAGCCTATAATTCAGGTCCAGGAAATGTTTTGAAAGCTATAAAACGATCTGGAGGACAAAAAAATTATTGGAATATTCGCCAATTTCTGCCAAGAGAAACAGCAAGCTATGTGCCTGCTTTTTATGCTACCATGTATATTTTTGAATATGCAGATGAGCATCAATTGTATCCAAATATGCCAAGATTTTATGATTTTGAAACTGATACAGTTCAAGTAAAAAGAACCATTGGTTTTGATCAAATTTCTGAAATCATTGGTTTAGAGCAAGAGGTTTTAACGTTTTTAAATCCATCATACAAACTCGATGTAATTCCTTTTGTAGAAAATAGAAATTACACCTTGCGTTTGCCAAAACATAAAATTATCGATTTTTTAGACAAAGAACATGAAATTTATGCGTTGGCTGATTTGGACGATTCTAAAAGAGAAAAACCACTACCTGAGAACTTTGCAATGGATAAAAGTATCCGTTATAAAGTGAAAAGTGGAGATAACTTGGGAAAAATTGCCATGAAATTTGGTGTAAGAGTCAGTGATTTGAAAAGCTGGAATAAGCTAAAAACCAGTAATATTGCTGTGGGACAAAGACTCAATATCTTTCCTAAAAAAAATGTTGCAATCGCAAAAGTAGAAACTAAAAAACCAGAAAGAAGTACTTTTATAATTCCTGAAAATGCCAAATTTGATGTGTATGAAGTGAAAGAAGGAGATTCACTTTGGATTATTTCGAAAAAATTTGACAAAGTTTCTATCGATGATTTGAAAAAGTGGAACAATATTTGGAATGAGAATATTTTGAAACCGGGTATGAAACTCAAAATATTAAAAAGCTAACCTTATGAAAAATATTCTATTTATTGCAATTGCCTCCATTTTATTGATTTCTTGCACAGGAAATGACAAATACGTCTTAAAAGATTCTATTGGAAGTCTCAATAAAGTAATGGTTGTTGCAAAAGTAAGTGATTGGACAGGAGATATTGGTCAAGAAATCAGAACTTCTTTTGGCGAACTAATGGTTGGTTTGCCACAACCAGAACCCATTTTAACACTTTCTCAAGTGGCTCCAAGTGGTTTTTCGGCAATGATGAAAGCACACAGAAATTTATTAATCATGTCAGAATCAGACAATGAAGGATTTTCTGTTAGAAATAACGTTTTTGCACAACCACAAACCATTGTATATGTTCAAGGAAAAGACGATGAAACCATCATCAAATTACTTCAAAAACATAAAAATGATATCAAAGAAATTTTTATTGATGCAGATATCAAGTTTACGCAACGTATTTTTGAAAAAAATAAATTGGCAGAAAATCAGTTTAAAACCATTAAAAATTTAGGAATTTCGTTAACCATTCCTACTACTTTTAAATTGGTTGAAGATACTGGCGAATTTCTTTGGTTGCGTCAACATTTATTAAGTGGCATTGCAAAAACGGGAAGCAATAACATTTTAGTGTATTCCATTCCATTAGAAAATGAAGAAACTGTCGGAGAAAATATTGTGGCTGTAAGAGATAGTATTGGCAAAAAATACATCCCAGGTTCGTTTGAAGGAATGTATATGATCACCGAAGCAGCCTATACTCCATTTACTTTTGATGTAACTATTGATGGAAAAAAAGCCTATGAAACTCGTGGAAAATGGGAAGTAAAAGATGATTTTATGGCAGGGCCATTTTTAAATTATTCAATAATTGATAAAAAAAATAACAGAGTTGTCGTTTTTGAAGGATTTACATATTCACCTTCTGTAAATAAAAGAGCTTTTGTTTTTGAACTAGAAGCAATTGCAAAATCGATAAAAATCAATTAAACCATTCGTTTTAGAGCATAAAAAAATCCCAATCTAATTGAGATTTTTTTATGCTTTTAGAATTTAATATCCAATCTTTCCACGAACTCTTTTCAATACTTCATTGGCAACAATGGTTGCTTTTTTTGCGCCAATTTCAAGTGCTTCATCTATTTCGTTTTTATGAGTTATAAAATGATTATAACGTTCTCTGATTGTTGAAAATTCATTGAAAATCAATTCATACAAGGCTTGTTTTGCATGCCCATAACCATAATTTCCTGCTTCATAATTCGCTTTCATTTCTTGAGCTTGATTTTCTGAAGCCAATAATTTATACAAAGCGAAAATAGTATCAGTTTCAGTATTTTTTGGCTCTTCTAAAGGAGTACTATCTGTTTGAATAGACATAATTTGCTTGCGCAATTGCTTGTCTGTCAAGAAAATATTGATGGTATTTTCTCTTGATTTACTCATTTTTTCACCATCAGTTCCTGGAACTAACTTGGTGTCATCTTGAATTTTTGCCTCAGGAATTATCAAAGTTTCTCCAATTAAGTTATTGAATCTACTCGCTACATCACGTGTCATTTCAAGATGTTGTAGTTGGTCTTTTCCAACAGGAACAATTTCTGCATCATACAGTAAAATATCTGCAGCCATCAACATTGGATAGGAAAATAATCCTGCATTTACATCTGCCAATCGATCAGCTTTGTCTTTAAAACTGTGCGCCAACGTCAATCTTTGATAAGGGAAAAAACAACTCAAATACCAAGAAAGTTCTGTTACTTGTGGAACATCACTTTGTCTATAAAAAACAGTTTTATTGATGTCTAATCCACAAGCCAACCAAGTTGCGGCAGTGCTGTAGGTATTTTCTCTCAATTGTTTTCCATCTTTAATTTGCGTTAAAGAATGCATATCAGCAATGAATAAAAACGATTCATTTTTAGGGTCATTTGCCATTTTTATGGCAGGTAAAATGGCACCTAATAAATTCCCTAAATGCGGTGTTCCTGTGCTTTGTACTCCCGTTAAAATTCTAGACATATATTTGTTTTAAACTTTTTTTTGATGCTTCAAAAAAATGTGTTGGCAAAAATAAGGTTTTGTTTCAAAAAATCAATCAAACAACAAAATATTAGTATTTTTGGCACGTATGAAATTTTTGAAAATTCCGTTTTTATTTCTCTGGAGGATGTGGTTTTACATCCTTTTATTGATTACAATTTTGGCAATGATTCCATTTTTGTTAATTCTGACTACTGATGAGAAATACTATGCAACGTTTTGGAAAATGGTGCGTATTTGGGCTAAAATTTTGGTGTACGGTATGGGTTTTCGATTGAAAGTTTTTGCAGATCAACATATTGAAAAAAATAAGAGTTACTTATTTTGTCCTAATCATTCTTCGTTATTGGATGCTTTTATTTTAATTATTTTAAATAAAAATCCCATTGTTTTTATTGGAAAACAAGAGTTTGTGAAAATTCCCATTTTTGGATTTTTTTATAAAAGAGTGGTCATTATGGTTGATAGAAGCAGTTTTGAAAGTAGAAAAAATGTATATGAAAAAGCTAAAAAGAGACTGAAAAATGGCGTTAGTTTGGTTATTTTTCCTGAAGGATTAGTGCCCACTGAAAATGTGGTGTTGGCTCCTTTTAGAAATGGCGCTTTTAGTTTGGCAATCGAACATCAAATGCCTATTGTTCCACAAGTATATTTTGATGGAAAACGGTTGTTTTCTTGGGATTTTTGGAAAGGTGGACCAGGGACAATTAGAGTACATCAGCACAAATTTATTCAAACAACTCATTTGCAAATGCAAGATGTAGAATCATTGAAACAACAAACTTTTCAATTGATTTACAATGATTTAGTGAATGATAAAAAATATATGGACGATACAAACAGACCCAATAATGACAGAGAATTTAAATCACCATTATCCTGAAAATGAAGAAACATTAAACATTATTTCTCATGGTTTTGGGTTGGTATTGAGTATTGTTGCATTTCCTTTTTTAATTTTAAAATCTCAGGAATTTGATGGTTTTTGGAAACCCATTAGTTTTGTGATTTATGGACTCAGTATGATACTTTTATATGCTGCTTCTACTTTTTATCATGCAGCAAAAGAGTCAAAAAACCGAAGAAGACTCAATATTTTTGATCATTCATCCATTTACATTTTGATTGCGGGTAGTTATTCTCCTTTTTGTTTGGTGGGTTTAGACTCCGATTTGGGTTGGTATATGTTTCTTTTCGTTTGGCTTTTTGCACTTGTTGGAGTCATTTTAAAACTGTTTTTTACAGGAAAATTCGACAAAATTTCCACAGTAATGTACCTTTTAATGGGATGGCAAGTGATGGTTTTTATTCAACCTTTGATGGAAAAATTAAGCACAGAAGGTTTTCAATATTTGGTTGCTGGAGGCATTTTTTATTCAGTTGGTGCCATTTTATATTCTATCAAAAAAATACCTTACAATCACGCAATTTTTCATGTTTTTGTACTTTTAGGAAGCATCAGTCACTTTATTGCGATTTATAATTTATAATATATTTAAGAAAAAAATAGGACAATTTTTGTCATTAAAACCAAAATTATCAAAATTTTAGGGCTTGTAAATCTTATTTGGAGGGATAGATTTATGCTTATTTTCCCCAAGCTTTTGAGTTTGGGGATTTTTATTTCCAATCACAAAAAGGAAATTTGCTCAAATTGGCATTGTAATATTTTTTAATGCCAGTTACTTCTTTTCCTAACCAAGTGGGTTTTTCAAAAGACTCGTCTTCAGAGTTTAGTTCAATTTCTGCAACAATCAATCCTTTATTTTCGCCATAAAATTCATCAATTTCAAAAATATGAGTTCCATTTTTTACTAAAAACCGAGTTTTGTCAATAATTGTTGGTTCGCAAAGTGAAAGCATTTCAGTTGCTTCTTTGATATCAATTTCTTTTTCCCACTCAAAACGGATTGTTCCAGCATCATTTGAAATTCCTTTTACAGTGATAAAAGCCTGATTGTCAGAAATTCTAATTCTAACGGTTCTGTTTTTATCAGAATTTAAATAGCCTTGTTTTAGTGTTTTTTGTTGAAAAGATACTTTCTTAAAATCATCGTTTTTCACCAAAAATTTTCTTTCAATTTCTACACTCATAAAATCCTCTTGATTTTTGTACGAATATACCCGATTTTATCGTTATTTTATAATTATTAAATATCTTTGGTTTTATGTTGAAGTTTATGAAAAACATTTTTTTTCTCTTTCTTTTTTTGTTGACAACAAGATTATTTGCTCAAGTTGATTATAGCGATTCTTGGGAAGATTTTTATTCGTATAACAATGTAAAAGATTTTGTAAAAGCAAATAATATCATTTATGCATTGGTTGATAATGCTGTCTTTACGTTTGATGAAACTACTTCCGAAACCAAAAAGTTTTCCTCAATTCAAGGATTATCAGGGCAAACAACGTCTGCAATTTTTTATAATTCAACGTTTAAAAGAGTAGTTATTGGGTATGAAAACGGTTTGATTGAAGTGATTGACGAAGATAATTCAATCACAATTTCGTCGGATTTAGCTAATTTTAATCAATCTGGAGAAAAAAGTGTCAACGATATTTCTGAGTTTGGGAACACATTATACCTTTCCACACCTTTTGCAATTGTTGAATATGACATCGAAAAATTAGAATTTGGTGATACTTTTTTTATCGGAAATGCGTCTTCTTCATTGAGAATCAATCAAACAATAATCTTTCAGAATACTATTTATGCTGCCACTGATAATGGAATTTTTTCAGCCAATGTGAATGACAATTTATTGATTGATTTTAACAAATGGCAACAGCAATTTTCAAATCGAAATTTTACTCATATTTCTATATTTAACGATCAAATTTTTGTGACTGAAGACTCGACATTATATCGATTAAATGGTTTTAATTTAATTTCAATTGCGGGCTATTCTGAACCAATTTTAGGATTAAAATCTTCTGAAAATCACTTGGCAATTTCACTTCAAAAAGCCGCAAGAATCTTAAATAATTTATTAATCGAAATTGCCACTTTTGGTATTTCAACAGATTATAATTTTACATTATCCAACGCTTTTTTTGTGGATAATTCAATTTATTTGGCAACCCAAGAATATGGAATATTAAAAAGAATACTTTCTCAATCAACAGTTTATCAAGAAATACATCCTGATGGACCGTCTTCAAACGAAGTTTTTTCAATAGGTGCTGAAAATAATCAACTTTGGGTAGTTTATGGTGGTTATGATGGTACTTATACGCCTTTGCAAAGAAAAAAAGGATTTAGTCATTTTAATGGTGAAAATTGGATAAATACTCAATTCAATCCAAATTTTCCTGTGATTGATTTGAATCATATTTCTATTGATCCAAATGCAGAAAACAGAGTTTTTATCAGCTCTTTTGGAGATACAAGTGATGTAAATTCGGTGTCAACAGGAGGGTTATTAGTAGTTGAAAATGACGAAATTAAAACTTTTTACAATCATTTGAACAGTACAATATCTGATATTGAACCCAATGATCCTTTAAGAGTTACTGTCAGAGTGAGTGGAACTGCTTTTGATAATCGAGGTAATTTATGGGTAAGTAGCATCAATAAAAATCAAGAATTAAAAAAATTATCAGTCGCAGGAGTTTGGAGTAGTTTTGATTTGAGTTCATTAACTTCAGACAAAATTGCTTTGGGTTTATCAGAAATTGCGGTTGATAAAAGTAGCACAGTTTGGATGGGAACAAGAAGAAATGGATTGTATGTTTTTAACGAAAATGGAAATCGAAAAGCAAGACTTATTACCACTCCAAATCTTGGAAATTTGCCAGATATTCAAGTTTTTTCAGTTGCAGCTGATAATAGTGGAAGAATCTGGATTGGAACTGGTAGAGGATTGGTTGTTTTTAGAGGAACTTCATCTGTTTTTGATGCGACTGTTTTGAATGCGCTGCCCGTAATTATCGAGGAAAATAATGTTGGAGAAAGATTGCTTGGCGATCAAAAAGTAAACTCAATTGTGGTTGATGGTGCAGATAATAAATGGTTTGGGACGGATGGTGGAGGTATTATTTATACAAATCCTTCCGGACAAAAAACAATTGCTAATTTTAGTACTCAAAATTCTCCTTTACCTTCTAACAGAATTTTAAAAATTAGAGTGGATAATAGTTCAGGAAAAGTGTTTTTTGCTACTGACAGAGGAATTGTTGCTTACAATAGCAAAGTGGCTCCTTTTGGAGAAGTTTTGGGTGAGGTGTATTCGTATCCAAATCCTGCCTTGAAAAATCACGAAACCGTAACCATTGCAGGTAGAAAAGGTACAAATTTGCCAAGAGGAACCAATGTCAAAATTTTGGATGTTGCAGGCAATTTGGTCTTTGAAACGAATGTTGTGGAAGGTCAAGAAGTGCAAGGTGGAAAAGTGGTTTGGAACAAAAAAAACTTGGCAGGAAAACAAGTTGCTTCAGGGGTTTATATTGTGCTATTTTCAGCTGATGATGGTTCGCAAACTGCTGTGACTAAAATTGCAATTGTCAATTAATGCTCATCATTGCTACAAATGCTATAGTTTTAAGTTCGCTAAAATTTGGTGATTCAAGCCTGATTGTAAAATGCTTTACACTTCAAGATGGACTGAAATCCTATTTAGTGAGAGGTGTTTTAAAATCCAAAAAAGGTGGATTAAAAGTAGCGTATTTTCAACCTTTGACACAATTGAAAATTGTAGCCAATCACAATGCAAAAAATACCTTAAACTCCTTTAAGGAAATTCAAGTTTTCAACTCGTATCAATCAATTTATCAAGATATTGTAAAACAATCTATCGCTTTTTTTTTATCAGAAGTTGTTTCAAACGTCATTCAAGAAGAAGAAGCGAATGAAGCATTGTACTCTTTTTTAGAAGCTTCTTTTAATTGGTTGGATGCTCATGAAAAAGTCGCCAATTTTCATTTGGTGTTTTTGTTAAAATTGACTAGTTTTTTAGGATTTTATCCAGATATTTCTGAAATCGAAAAACCAAGATTTCATCTTTTAGATGGTTATTTTACAGAAGATAATTTTGATAAACATGTGATTTCAGGAAATGACGTTGTTCAGTTTAAAAAATTAGTACACATCAATTTTGAAAACTTAGAACAACTTTCTTTTACAAAATTAGAAAGACAAGTTGTTTTGCAAATGCTGATTTCGTATTACAAATTGCATATTGACAGTTTTAGAAATCCAAAATCTATTGAGGTTTTAGAGGCAGTTTTTCGTTGAAAAATTGTTCAATTAAACTACGAAACAACTTTCAAACCAATAATTGAAGCAATCAAAGTAGTGATAAAAAATAATCGCCAAAAAGTAGTGGGTTCTTTAAAAACATACATCCCAATCAAAACAGTACCAACAGCGCCAATTCCTGTCCAAATGGCATAGCCTGTTCCAATAGGAATTGTTTGAGTTGCTTTTAAAAGCAGTATCATGCTAATTCCCAAACAAACCAAAAAACCAAGATACCAATACATAATTTCAATGCCTGAACTTTCTTTGGCTTTTCCCAAACAAAAGGCGAATGCTACTTCAAAAAGTCCTGCAATGATGAGTAAAATCCAGTTCATAGTAACTTTTTTCAAAAAGTAAATAATAAGAGATTTTTTTTCACAACCTTACCATCTATAAAAAAATAGTAAAAGTCATATCTAAAGTAAACCAACCAAGACCAACAAATAAATAAATCAAACTAACAAATCAATTTCGTTTTTAAGATTTTTTAAATTTCGATGTAGAATTGCCCAAACAATTGCATGATCTATACTATCATAAGCATGAACCAATCTATTTCTAAAGGCAATAATTTGTGTATGATTTTCGATAGTTATATTTGGATAAAGTTTTTTTAACTTATTCAATGCTTCAACAATAATTACCAATTGTCTTTCAACAGCATTTTGGGTTTTTGAATCGGCAATATAATGGTTAAAATCTTTGATGTCAATTGTAAATTCTTCAATGAAACCTATAGCAATTGATATATCAGAAAGCAATTTTTTGGATTGTTCCATTGTAGATTAAAATTTTTGTTTCATCAATATTTTTTTTGAGAATCGGATTTTTTAACGAAGAATACGTTAATAAATCAACTTTACGTTGAAAAAAATGTTCCAATTTATCCCAAATATTCATCAAAATTTCTCCACGTTCTATAGGATCTTCTTCATCAATTTCAATCAGTAAATCAATATCACTGTTTTTCTCATCAAATTTGTCTGTAACTGATGAGCCAAAAGCGTATAGATTTTTAACATGATGTGTTTTGCATAATGTTAAAAAATCTGCCATTTTGAAATGTATGGATTCCTTTAAATTCATACTGCCAAGGTAATTTATTTTTATGATTTTAAACGAAAAAGTTGTGTTTTCAAACGTTTGATTATTGATATTTCTTAAAAGGTCGCATCAAACCTTCTTGTGCAAAAGATGCAATCAATTTTCCTTCTCTTGTAAAAATATTGCCTCTTACAAAACCTCTTGCCCCAAAAACATTAGGAGATTCTGCCGAAAAAAGCATCCAATCTTCAAAATCAAAATCTCTAAAAAACCACATAGAATGGTCTAAACTGGCAGTTTGTGTATTGCCAAAATGATGCGTTTTTGCATTCGGATTAAAAGCGGCATTTAATACATTATAATCAGAAATATAGGTCAAAATTTGATGTTTTTTTTGAATCGTCATTGCAGGAATTGCTCCTTTCAACTTGAACCAAATTTCAACTTTTGGAGGCAAATTTTCTGGGTCTAAAGGATTTTGAACATGAACAGGTTTAAATTCAATAGGACGTTCTACATTCAAAAATGATTTGGTTGATGCTGGTAAAAAATCGCCAAATTGCGCCAACATTTCATCCCAACTCATCAATTCTTCTGGTTGTTTTTCAGGCGAAATCATGGGTATTTGATGCTCAAAACTTTCCTCTTTTTGATGAAATGAAGCTGCCATAATAAAGATAGTTTTGTCATGTTGCATGGCTGTAATTCTTCTGGTTGAAAAACTTCCGCCATTTCTTATTTCGGTTACATGATACTGAATATCAGTATTTAAATCGCCTGCTTCTAAAAAATACCCATGCAAAGAATGTAAAAATCGATCTTTTGGAATGGTTCTGTATGCAGCATTTACAGCTTGTGCCAATACTTGACCACCAAAAACAATAGCACTTCCAATGGTGACACTTTTTCCACTAAAAATATTATTTTCTAAATCATCTAAATGCAAAAGGTCAATTAATTCTGTGGTAATTTTCATGGTTTTTTGGGGAATTATTCTAAAGTTATCTAAATAAATCAATTTTGAGTTACAAAAATAACGCTAAAATTTTATTTAAAAACTTTGATGGTCTGTTAGAAATGAATTTAATGAAAAGTTTGGAGTATAAATTTAACAATTATAACGTTTCTTTAACAAAGAAATTAGGAACTCGAATACTATTAATTTATTAAAAATTATCTTTGCAGCTCGAAATAATTATACTTTTTCAAACCTAAATTACATCAAAAAAATCATGAGAAAATTTATTTTATCAATCCTAGGAATAGCCTTTATAGTATTTGCTATTTTTTTAGGAAAATATATCATAGATAAAAATCAAGCCCCCAAACCAACTTTTAAAAAAAATATCAGTGAAGTATTTATTGAAACTGTTTTAAACAAAGAAATTCCAATTGTGTTGTCAGCAAATGGAAATTTGATGTCTAAAAACAAAGTCGAAATTTTTTCAGAAGTTCAGGGTGTGTTGCAATCTTCCAATAAATCGTTTAAACCTGGCACCACTTATTATAAAAATGAGACTTTATTAAGCATCAATAGTGATGAGTTTTATACAAGTTTGCAATCACAAAAAAGCAATTTATTTAATTTAATTACAGCGGTTTTACCAGATATTCGCTTAGATTTTCCAACACAATTCAAAAAATGGGAAGATTATTTACAGAGTTTTGACATTAACAAAAATGTGTTAAAAATCCCAGATTTTTCATCAGAAAAAGAAAAATATTTCATTTCAGGACGTGGCATTTTAACGGCTTATTACACTGTGAAAAATTTAGAAGTTCGATTGTCAAAACATCAAATAAAAGCGCCTTTTACTGGGGTTTTAACAGAAGCTTTGGTAACACCAGGAACGTTAATTCGCTCAGGGCAAAAATTAGGCGAATTTATTGATACCAGTGTTTATGAAATGGAAGTTTCAATTAGTGCACAATATGCTGATATGCTCAGAGTTGGAAACACTGTTTCACTTTCAAATATGGATAAATCAAAAGATTATTTAGGAAAAGTAGTTCGTGTGAATGGAAAAATTGACCAAATTTCTCAAACCATTAAGGCTTATATTGAATTGGCTCATCCTGATTTAAAAGAAGGAATGTTTTTACAAGCGAATCTAATTGCCAAATCAGTACCAAATGCAATTGAAATTTCAAGAAAATTATTAGTCAATAATGAAGCAGTTTATACTATTTTTAATGATAGTATTTTAACATTGACAAAGGTTTTACCTATTTATTTTGGTACTGAAACCATTGTAATTGTAGGTTTAAAAAATGGAGATTTATTAGTTTCAAAACCAGTTCTAGGGGCAATTGATGGAATGATTGTAAAAATTAATAAAACCAAGTAAGCATGAAAAATCTCATTACTTACTTTATCAAATATTCAGTTGCTGTTAATGTTTTTATTTTTGCATTGGTAGTCCTTGGTTTGGTGGGAATTCTAAATATGAAATCGTCCTTTTTCCCATTGGTAGATTCGCAATTGATTAGCATTAATCTGGTTTATCCTGGAGCTTCACCAGCAGAAATCGAGGAAGGTGTTGTACTAAAAATTGAAGATAATATCAAAGGCACTGTTGGGGTTGAAAGAGTTACATCAATTTCTAGAGAAAATTCGGCAGTAATTAATGTTGAAGTTATCAAAGGAAAAAACATTGATGTTGTTTTGTCTGACGTAAAAAATGCAGTTGATAGAGTCCCTTCATTTCCAACTGGTTTAGAACCTCCAGTCATTGCAAAAGTCGAAAATATCAGCCCAACAATCAGTTTTTCTTTGAGCGGAAAAGGGGTTTCTTTGAATGCTCTGAAACAATATGCAAGAAATATCGAAAATGATATTAGAGGAATTGAAGGCATTTCGCAAGTTGTAATCACAGGTTTTCCAGAAGAAGAAATAGAAATTTCAGTTCGTGAAAATGATTTATTGGCGTATGATTTAACTTTTACAGAGGTTGCAAATGCTGTCAGAAATGCCAATATTTTAATCACAGGTGGAAATATAAAAACAACGCAAGAGGATTATTTGATTAGAGCAAGCAATCGTTCTTATTATGGAGAAGATTTGCAAAATTTAATCGTCCGATCCCAATCAAACGGAACCATTATTCGTTTAAAAGATGTTGCTGAAGTAAAAGATACTTGGTCCGAAATTCCTGACAGATTATATTATAACAGCGATTTAGCCATTGACATTACAGTAAGTAACACCAATAGCGAAGATTTGCTTTCTACTGCTACAAAAATTAAAAATTATATTTATAAATATAATCAGAAACAACAAAATGTTCAACTAAATGTTACTAGCGATAGAAGTACCACTTTAATTGGAAGAACAAAATTATTGGTCAATAACGGAATTTTTGGAATTCTTTTGGTGATTTTTTTTCTAGCACTTTTCTTGAACTTACGTTTGGCAATTTGGGTAGCTTTTGGAATTCCAGTTGCCTTTTTTGGGATGTTTGTTTTAGCGGGTCAATTCAATGTTACGATTAATGTTTTGTCGCTTTTTGGGATGATTATAGTGATAGGAATTTTGGTTGATGACGGAATTGTGATTGGCGAAAACATTTATCATCATTATTATGATTTAGGAAAGTCAAAAATAAAAGCTGCCATTGATGGAACTATGGAAGTGATTCCTGCTATTGTTTCTGCTGTTTTAACAACTTTAATCGCATTCTCAACCTTCTTTTTCGTTGACGGAAGAATTGGAATTTTCTTTGGGGAGGTTTCAACAATAGTAATCTTAACGCTCACAGTTTCTTTGATTGAAGCGCTTATTATATTACCGGCACATATTGTACATTCAAAAGTATTAGAAAGGAAAAAATTTGAAAATGGAGAAGAAATAAAAAAAAATAAGTTTGATACTTTTTTTAATAAAATTAATGAATATGCAGATAATGGTTTGATAAAAGTGAGAGAAAAATTTTACATGCCAATTTTAAAATTTTCTTTAAAAAACAAAATATTTGCTATTTCAATTCCTGTTGCATTGTTAATTTTTAGTTTTTCTGCAATTGGTGGGGGTATTGTAAAAACCTCTTTTTTCCCTTCAATTGCGAGTGATCAAATTCAAATTTCACTCAAAATGCCACAAGGAACCAATGAAAAAATTACAGATTCGATTATTTCAATGATCGAACGAAAAGCGCTGATTGTTGGTGAAGAATACACCAAAAAACAAGAAGGAAATATTCCAGTTGTTGAAAATATTATCAAGCGAATTGGACCTGGAAGTGCTAATGGATCATTGACAGTGAATCTTTTACCAGGCGAAGCACGAGATTTTTCATCTCCTGAAATCACAAATAGTATTACTGATGCCGTAGGAAAAATTTATGGTGTTGAAAGTTTGGTTTTTGGCTCAGGCGGAAATTTTGGTGGAAGTCCAGTGGCAGTTTCATTGTTAGGTAATAATATTCAAGAACTAAAAGCCGCAAAAGACGAGTTGAAACAAGAATTGTTGAACAATTCACGATTAAAAGACGTCGTTGATAATGATCCTGCTGGAATCAAAGAAATAAAAATAAAACTCAAAGAAAACGCATATTTATTAGGACTGAATTTACAATCTGTAATGACACAAGTGCGTGATGGTTTTTTTGGATTTCAAGCACAGCGTTTTCAAAGGGCTCAAGATGAAATAAAAGTATGGGTTCGTTATGATAAAAAAGATCGTTCTTCTATCAAAAATTTAGATGAAATGCGAATTATTGCACCAAATGGTAGCAGAATTCCTTTTTCTGAAATTGCCAATTATTCAATTGAACGTGGTGATATCGCCATCAATCACCTAGAAGGTAAACGTGAAATTCAAGTAACTGCTGATTTAAAAAACAAAACTGATACTGCCACAGAAATTTTAGAGGACATCAAACTAAGAATTATGCCTAAAATTATCTCAAAATATCCTTCTGTTTCGCCTTTGTATGAAGGTCAAAATCGTGAGGCAAATAAAACTACCAGCTCTGTTGCAATTGTAGGCCCAATCATTTTATTGTTAATTTATATTGTTATTGCCTTTACTTTTCGTTCTTACAGTCAGCCAATTTTATTAATCTTACTAATTCCCTTTAGTATGATTGGCGTGGTTTGGGGACATTATTTTCATAGTTTTCCAATCGGAATCTTGTCTTGGTTAGGAATCATTGCTTTGATAGGAATTATGGTCAATGATGGCTTGGTTTTAATCGGAAAAATGAACAGCTCTCTTAAAGAAGGAATGAATTTCGATGATGCTTTAATCAAAGCTGGTCAATCTCGTTTTAGAGCCATTTTCTTAACATCACTTACAACAATTGCAGGTTTAGGACCTTTAATTTTTGAGAAAAGTAGACAAGCACAATTTCTAATTCCAATGGCAATTTCAATTGCTTATGGAATCGCAATTGCAACTGCATTAACGTTGTTAATATTGCCATTATTATTGTCTGTTTCTAACTCAATAAAAGTGGGTATTAAATGGCTGAAAACAGGAGATAATATTACCAAAGAAGAGGTTGAAAGAGCAGTCATGGAGCTAGAATTTGAACACGAAGACGAGCTCGAAAATGCTCAAAACAATAAAATCGGATAGAAATGAAATCGATAAAAAATTATAAAGTATTCTTCTTTTTTTTGATGGCAATTCAAGGTTTTTCTCAAGAGGTTTTAACCAAAAAAGAAGCGCTTGAAATTACCTTGAAAAATAATTTTGGGATAAAAATTGCCAATAACAATATTGAAGTTGCCAAGAATAATAAAAGTATTTTCAACACTGGTTTTTTGCCAACTATTGCAGCTGCCTCTGGTGCAAATTATAGACGCGAAAGTCAAGATGTTACATTTCAAGATCCATCAAGACCTGACGTAACAATTGATGGTGCTGAAACAAAGTCTTACAATGCTTCTTTGAGTTTAAACTATACATTTTTTGACGGTTTAGGACGAAAATACAATTATCAACAGTTGAAAGAAACTTATAACTTGTCTCAAATTCAAGCAAGAGAAACTATTGAAAATACCTATTTACAGTTGTTTACTTTGTATTTTCAAATTGCTCGTTTGTCAGAAAATACCGCCAATTTATCAGAGGCATTGATCATTTCAAAAAAAAGATTGGAACGCGCTTCTTATCAATATGATTTCGGGCAATCTACCAAATTAGAATTGTTAAATGCTGAGGTTGATGTGAACAATGACAGTATCACTTATATCACTGCAAAACAACAATTGAACAATGCAAAACGTGGTTTAAACATTATTTTAGGAATTGATAAAGAACCAAATTATATTGTTGAAACCGAAATTGATTTTAATAAAATGATGAATTTTGAAAATCTACTTGAAAAAACACTTTCCAACAATTCTTTGTTGAAACAAAATGAAAAAAATATTGCGATTAGCGAGTTCAATATCAAAGTGAGTAAGTCAACGTATCTGCCAAGATTGGGTTTAACTTCCTCTTATGGATGGAACAAAAGCGAAAATCCTGCAACCTCATTTTTGGCAGGTGCAACTATAACTGGTTTGAATGCAGGACTAAATTTGACATGGAATTTGTTTGACGGTGGTTTTACGAAAACACGAGTTGCAAATGCTAAAATAACACTTGACAATCAACAAATATTCTTAGAACAACAAAAAACGACCATTCAAAACAACTTGAAAAACACTTGGGAAAACTATCAAAATCAGTTATTTATTTTGAATGCTCAAGAAAAAAATATTATCACAACTCAAGATAATTACAATAGAACTGAAGAACGATATAAATTAGGACAAGTAACCTCAATTGAATTTAGACAAGCGCAAATCAATTTAATCAATGCTAAAACAGCTTATAACAACGCAAAGTTTGATGCAAAATTGGTAGAAATTCAGTTGTTACAATTAAGTGGAGACATCTTGAATAGTGCTTTTTAACAACTTTTTTTAAATTCTATTAACTAACTTTAGCAAAATAAAATTTGTAATTATGTTAGATGACAAAAGCCATTTACAAGCCAATTTTGGATATTTATTTGAAGACGATTTGATTAATGAAATTCAAAAAGTTGGCATTTATAAAACCATCCCAAAAAACACAGCAATCATTGATGTTGGCGAGTATATCAAGTCTATGCCATTGCTTTTAAAAGGTGCTATAAAAATATTACGTGAAGATGAAAATGGGGAAGAATTGGTCTTGTATTATCTTGAAAAAGGAGACACTTGCGCCATGACTTTATCTTGTTGTTTAGGACAAACCAAAAGCAAAATTGCAGCAATTTCAGAAACAGAAGTGGAGTTAATTTTGATTCCTAAAGAAAAAATGGGAGAATGGTTGGCAAAATACAAAACTTGGCAAGCATTTATTTTGCAAAGTTATCATGCAAGAGTTGATGAATTATTGGAGGCTATTGATACCATCGCGTTTTTAAAAATGGATGAACGATTGTTTAAGTACTTGAAAGACAAAGCAATGATAACGCATGATGATTTGATAAATACCACTCACAAAGAAATTTCTGACGATTTACACACTTCAAGAGTGGTCGTTTCAAGATTGCTTAAAAAACTCGAAAATGAAGGAAAAATCAAACTTCACAGAAATAGTATAAAAGTGATTGCTTTGTAACTTTTGTTACTGAAAACATTATAGTAAAACTTTAATTTTGTGCTTGATATGAAAAATATATTTCCAATTTTATTATTAATAATTTCCTTCGGATGTCAAAAATCTGAAAAACCTTCTTACGGAATCAAAACAGCTATCGCTGAACAAAATCCCGGAAAAAAATTGATGGAAATGCAATGTTATGTGTGTCACAATCCTGCAACACCACATGAAAATAGAATTGCGCCACCAATGATTGCTGTAAAAAGTCATTATTACAAAAAAGGAATGAGCAAAGCAGATTTTGTAAATGACATCCAAAATTGGATAAAAAATCCTGTAGCAGAAAATGTAAAAATGCCTGGTGCTGTAAAAAGATTTGGAATGATGCCAAAACAGTATTTTTCTGAAAGCGCAATTCGTCAAATTGCAGAATACATGTATGAAAATGAATTAGAAAAGCCTGTTGATTTTGACAAAAATCATAAAAATATGAATGGTAATGGCAAAGGAAATGGTAATGGCAAAGGAAACGTGAATCGTCAAAACAATCAAGGATTTTTGAATAATAATCCCTTTTCAAATCAAGAAAAAGGTTTGCAAATTGCCTTGCAAACCAAAGCAGTTTTAGGAAAAAATTTGATGGGAAAAATTCAAAAAGAAGGCACTTTGGCGGCGTTAGATTTTTGTCATATAAAGGCATTTCAATTAACAGATAGTATGTCAGTTGTTAAAAATGCAACGATTAAAAGGGCTTCCGACAAGCCACGAAATGCAAAAAACAAAGCAACTGCAGCCGAAGAAATTTACATTCAGCTGTTCAAAGATGATATTAAAAACAACAAAGATTCTGAACCAATTGTAGTTGAGAATGGAAGAAATATAAACCTATATTATCCGATTTTAACCAATAGCATGTGTTTGCAATGTCATGGAACACCAAAAACACAGATTACGGAGACTGTTTTTGCACAAATCAAAAAAAAATATCCAAATGACAAAGCAATTGGTTATAATATCAATGAAATTCGTGGAATTTGGAATGTTTCATTTAATAAATAATACTTAAACATGAGTAATTTTTTGGAAATTATCAATCAACCAAAACCCGTGTTAGTAGATTTTTTTGCAGAATGGTGTGGCCCTTGCAAAATGATGTCGCCAATTTTAAAAGAATTGAAAGCTGAGCTTGGGGATGAGGTCTCTATCATTAAAATTGATGTAGATAAAAATCAATCTTTGGCAGCAAAATATCAAGTGAGGGGTGTTCCAACGTTTGTGTTGTACAAAAACGGAAATCAAGTTTGGAGACAATCAGGAGTGGTTCAAAAAAATGAGTTTGTTTCAATAATTAATAGTTTTAGTTAGTTTTTTATAATAGTTGGTTAGATGGGCACTTGAAAATCATTTCAAGTGCTTTTTTGTAAATGAAAGTATAATTTTTTTTAATGGATTTATCAGCAAATTTTTGGAATACCAAATATAAAACCCATCAAATTGGTTGGGATTTAGGCGTAATTTCTCCACCATTAAAAGCATATTTTAGTCAGTTAAAGGATAAAAATTGCAAGATTTTAATTCCTGGAGGAGGAAATTCTTATGAAGCTGAGTGGCTTTTTCAGAACGGATTTCACAATGTTTATGTTGTCGATTTATCAGAAATTGCACTGCAAAATATCAAAAATAGAGTACCTGATTTTCCAATTTCACAACTAATTCATGCTGATTTTTTTCAGCTTAATGATTCCTTTGATTTGATTATCGAACAAACTTTTTTTTGTGCCATCCATCCAACATTTAGACCAAACTATGCTGCAAAAATGCACGAACTTTTACGTCCCAAAGGCAAATTAGTGGGACTTCTTTTTGATGCGATTCTCAATGAAGATCAACCACCTTTTGGGGGGAATAAAAATGAATATTTAACTTATTTTGATTCGTTTTTTAACATTTATCTGATGGAAAATTCTCATAATTCTATATCCATCAGACAAGGAATGGAATTGTTTTTTATCCTCCAGAAAACTTAAAAAATTTAACATTTATATGTTATAAATGTTACACAATTTTTTAGAACTCAGCTTTAATTTTGGCATCAAATAAAATTTATTATGGATGTTGAAATTTTAGCACGAATTCAGTTTGCTTTCACGATTGCGTTTCATTATATCTATCCACCATTAAGTATTGGTATTGGGTTGATTATGGTGATTATGGAAGGGTTGTATTTAAAAACGGGCAACAAACACTATGAAGTATTAACCCGTTTTTGGTTAAAAATATTTGCCATTACTTTTGGAATTGGTGTTGCAACAGGAATCATCATGGAATTTGAATTTGGCACTAACTGGGCTGTTTATTCAAAATATGTTGGTGATATTTTTGGAAGCGCATTAGCAGCTGAAGGATTGTTTGCTTTCGGATTAGAAAGTACTTTTTTGGGAATTTTGATTTTTGGTTGGAATAGAGTTTCTCCAAAAGTGCATTTTATTTCGACTATTGGGGTTTTTTTAGGTTCCATGTTTTCTGCTGTTTGGATTGTAGTTGCAAATAGTTGGCAACAAACACCTGCTGGATATCATATTGTTGGAGAGGGTTTGAGTGCTCGTGCAGAGGTCACTGATTTTTGGGCAATGGTTTTTAATCCATCTAGTGTAGATAGAATAATCCACGTTTGGCAAGGCGCATTTTTGTCAGGCGCATTTTTGGTTTTAAGCGTTCATGCTTATTATTTAATCAAAGGACGATATGTTGAAATTTCAAAAAAAGCTTTTAAAATATCGTTAGTTATTGCTGCTTTAGTATCTTTTTCTCAGTTGGTTTCAGGCCATAGTTCTGCAGATGGCGTTTCAAAAAATCAACCTGCAAAATTGGCTGCTATGGAAGGTCATTACGAAAAATCAGCTCCTGCAGATTTGTATCTTTTTGGTTGGGTTGATAATGAACGTCAAGAAGTGAACGGACTTAAAGTCCCAGGAGGATTGTCTTTTTTAGTTCATCAAGATTTTGAAGCTTCAATAACTGGTTTGAATGCTTTTCCAAAAGAGGACAGACCTTCGCAAGTAAATGCAGTTTTTCAGTTTTATCACATCATGATATCTATTGGAATGTTTTTAATTGCACTCACTTTTTACGCCATTTTTTTATGGTGGAGAGGAAAATTATTTGATAATAAATGGTTGTTACGCATTTTTGCTTTTTCGGTTTTGTTACCACAAATTGCCAATCAGGCAGGGTGGTTTGCAGCAGAAATGGGAAGGCAACCTTGGATTGTTTACGGACATCTAAGAACGAGTGAAGGTTTTTCACAAGAAGTGTCTTCCAATCAAATTTTATTCTCTTTAATTTTATTTTTTATAGTTTATGCTTTGTTATTTTTACTTTTCATGTATTCTGTAAACAAAAAAATAAAACAAGGCCCTTTTGATGAAACTAAAAACGAATTAGAAATCAGCTAAAAAAAATATAATGGAAACAATTTTAGGCATAGATTATCCCACACTTTGGTTTTTAGTTGTAGGATTATTATTTTCAGGTTACGCAATTCTGGAAGGCTTTGATTATGGCGCAGGTGCTTGGCATTTGTTCTTTAAAAAAGATTTGAGCAGAAGAATTGCGATTAATGCGGTTGGCCCACTTTGGGATGCGAATCAGGTTTGGTTAATTATAGGTGGTGGTGCATTATTTGCAGGATTTCCTGTCATGTATGCAACCATGTTGTCTGCGATGTATATTCCATTTATGTTATTTTTGATTTTATTGGTTTTGCGTTCATCAGCCATAAAATTTAGAAGTGCTGAAAAAATGCTCTGGTGGCGAAAAACTTGGGACATTATTTATTTTATTTCCAATACATTAATAGCATTTTTATTGGGCGTTGTTTTAGGAAATATTTTGCAAGGATTTGAAATCGGTGAAAATTTTAGTTATAAAGGTGGAATTTTCTTTGCTTTTCTAAGTCCGTATGCAATCATGGTAGGCTTCACTACATTGTCAATTTTTATGACACAAGGTGCTATTTTTTTACTCCTAAAAACGGAAGGACGCCTGCATTCAAAACTGACATTTTTACTAAAAAGAGGGATGATATTTTTCATCGTTAGTTTTGCAATTACCTCTTTATATACATTGATTTTTATTCCAGGTGTAACAGATAATTTCAAAGAACAACCCATTTTTTTTGTATTGCCAATTTTATCTTTCTTAGCAGTTGCAAACGTCCCAAGATTGGTTTCTAAGAAAAAATATGCACTAGCGCTCGTTTTTTCGTCTTTAACAATGGCTTTTTTATTGATGTTAGTTGCATTTCAATTATATCCTGTATTGTTACCATCAACTATAAATTCAGATTTTAGTGTAACGATTTATAACGCAGCTTCTTCTCAAAAATCGTTAGGAATCATGCTTACTATTGTGGCAATTGGAGCGCCACTTTTAGCAGGCTATTTTTTATTCTTGTATAAAACCTTTAACGGGAAAGTGACTTTGGATGATACAAGTTATTAAAATTTAGCTATGTAACTATTGTAACTGTAAGCGTAATTCTTTTTTCTGAAATTTGTAAATCTAAATAATGAACTGATGAAAAAATCATTTTTTTTAATATCGATTTTACTTTTTTGCAGTATTAATTTTACGCAATCTCAAGAACAATTTTCAGTTCAAATCGAGCCTTTAACAATCACAAATGCACCAAATGTTCATTCATTTTCTTGGGGAAAAACTTCGGATGGAAAATGGATTATTATTGGTGGTAGAATTGATGGATTGCATCAAAGGCAACCTTTTTCGACCTTTTTAGAAAACGATAATAATAAATACGTTTTTGTGGTTGATCCTATCAATAATCAAATCTGGAGTGCGTCATTAAGTGTTTTGCCGGCATCAATTTATGAACAATTGCAGGCTACAAATCAAGAGTTTTTTCAACGTGGAAATACGTTATATATTATTGGTGGTTATGGTTTTAGTGCAAGCCAAAATGATCATGTTACCTATGATAAATTAACAGCAATAAATGTTGATATTTTGGCAAATGCTGTCATCAATAATCAATCAATTTCCTCTTTTTTCAGACAAATTTCCAATCCAAATTTGGCAGTTACTGGAGGTCAATTTGGCTTGTTAAATGATGTTTTTTATTTATGTGGAGGACAATATTTCAAAGGAAAGTACAATCCTCAAGGACCAAATAATGCTACAGGTTTTACACAAATTTATACTGAAGAAATCAGAACTTTTCAAATTGTTGATGATGGTACAAATCTCTCAATAACGAATTATACTGCCCAAAAAGATAGTAATAATTTACACAGAAGAGATTACAACATGGCACCTCAAATTTTTCCTGATGGTTCTCGCGGATTTACCATGTTTAGTGGCGTTTTTCAACATACTGTGAATTTACCTTGGTTAAACACCGTGGATGTTTCTTCAACAGGTTATACTGTGAATAATTCGTTTAATCAATATTTAAGTCAATATCACAGCGCAAAAATTCCTGTTTTTGATAGTGAAAATAACACCATGCACACTTTGTTTTTTGGAGGAATGAGTCAGTATAAATTGGATGCAAATAACAATTTGATTCGCGATGACAACGTTCCTTTTGTAAACACCATCAGCAAAGTTTCAAGGTTTAGTGATGGTAATATGCTTGAAAGTATTTTAGGCATCAAAATGCCAACTTTGGTTGGTTCTGGAGCCGAATTTATTCCAATTCATAATTCTTCTTTTTATATGGATGATGAAATTTTGGACGTCAATAAATTGCCAAATGAAACCACCTTGATTGGATATATTTTTGGAGGAATTGAAAGTACGCAAGAAAATATATTCTTTATCAATAATGGTACACAAAGTTCAGCGAGCAATTTGATATTTAAAGTTTTTATCAATAAAACTGCTTTAACTGTTAATGAAGTTTCATTAAATTCCTCTAACATTTATCAATTAAAAGTTTATCCAAATCCTTTTGATAAAGTTTTTACTATTGAAGTTTACGTTCCTAATATCGAAAAAAGCAGTATCGAAATTGTAGATATTTTAGGTAGAAATGTGCATAAATCTGTTCTAGAAAAATCTATTGGGCAACAAAAAATTGAGGTAAATCTGTCAAAATATTCAGCAGGAGAATATATTTTACTTTTTAAAAATGGTGAAAAAGTGGTACAGAAAAAAATCATCAATCAATAGTATTTTATGTAACAAATGTAACTGTAGATTTTTGTTGATATAATTACCTTTCGACAAAATTAATCTTATGTCAAAAATAGTCATTTTAGGAGCCGGAATTTCTGGTCACGTGGCAGCTACTCACTTACGAAGAAAACTTTCAAAAAACCATGAAGTTGTAGTCGTTTCTCCAAATAGTAATTATCAATGGATTCCATCCAATATTTGGGTTGGAATTGGTAGAATGAAATCTGAACAAATTTTATTCCCCTTAGCACCTTTATACAAAAGAAAAGGAATCGATTTTAAACAAGCAAAAGCCGTTTCTTTTTATCCTGAAGGAGATCAAACTGAACAAAAACCATATGTTTTGGCTGAATATGTTGTTGGAGAACAAAAAGGGCAAAAAGAGAAAATCACCTATGATTATCTCATCAATGCCACAGGGCCAAAACTAAATTTTGAAGCTACAGAAGGATTAATTCCGGGTGAAAATAGTACTTACTCTGTGTGTACTTACAATCATGCTGAACATGCTTGGCAAGGTTTAAAATCTCAAATTGAGTTGATGAAACAAGGAAAAAAAGTAAAAATACTAATTGGAACTGGGCATGCAAAAGCTACTTGTCAAGGTGCTGCTTTTGAATATATTCTAAATGTAGAACAAGAATTACGCAAACATAAAGTGCGTGAAATGGCAGAAATTACGTGGATTTCAAACGAATATCAATTAGGTGATTTTGGGATGGATGGCATGCTATTGAGTTATGGCAACATGACTATGAAATCAAGTGAAATGGTTGAAATGATTTTTGAAGACAGAGATATCAAATGGATTTTGGGTGCAGGTGTCAACAAAATTGAAAACGGAATTGCTCATTATGAAAATTTAGAAGGTGATTACAAATCAGAAACTTATGATTTTGCCATGTTGATTCCTTCGTTTTCTGGTCATGGTTTTAAGGCTTTTGACAAAAACGAAAATGAGATTACCGAAAAACTTTTCAAAGGTTTTATGATTGTGGATGCTGATTATAGTCCAAAACCTTACGAACAATGGTCTGTGAAAGATTGGCCTGAAACCTATCAAAATCCATCGTATAAAAATATTTTTGCACCAGGAATTGCATTTGCACCACCTCATACAATTTCAAAACCAAGAAAAAGTAAAAATGGCACTGAAATTTTTCCTGCTCCGCCAAGAACAGGAATGCCTTCTGGAATTACCGCAAAATTAGTTGCAGACAATATCATTGATACCATAAAAAATGGCAACGAAACCTTGCATCATAAGGGAAGTATGGGAAATATGGGTGCTGCATGTATTGCTTCTGCAGGCTATGGAATGACGTCAGGAAGTGGCGTGAGCATTACCACTTTTCCTATTGTGCCTGATTATGAAAAATATCAAAAAACTCAAGGAAGACAATTGGGAAAAACTTTTGGAGAAATTGGTTTGGCTGGTCACTGGCTGAAATTGGCATTGCATTATGCTTTTATTTATAAAGCAAAAATGCGACCTTTTTGGTGGTTAATTCCTGAGTAAAATAGTTTCAAGTAATTAGCTTTCTAAATAAAAATTAAAAATATAAAAGTATGACACAAAGAATATCAAATTACCAACGATTTATCATGATGAATCCCATTATTCAATTTTTTAAATTTATTTATTTAAGCCTCAAAATATTGGTTATTGTGGCTGGTGGTCACGGAGGTACAAGAAAAGTGAACGAAGGTTAATTTTCGTTTTAGATTGGTTTTTTAGATTGAAAAGAGGACATTTTTTGGAAATGTCCTCTTTTTTAATTTAGATTTTTGAATAAATTTTAAAATACATAATTCAAATTCACATAAAAATTCCCTCCCATTCTCGGGATATTATTCCAATCAGAATACGTTGAATAGTTTTTATCAAAAAGATTTTCAACTCCTGTTTTCAACATCAATTTTGTGGTTCCAAATTTAAATGTATAGCCAGCATTGATATTTAAAATGGCAAAATTGGGTGTTTGATCTTCTCCAAATTCAGGATTGAAATTGGATTGTGTTGCATTTCCAACCAATTTAATTTCACTAGTAAATTTATTTTTTTTGAAACGCAAAGAACTTATATAACTTAAAGGACTGATAAATGGCAAATTTTCATTGTCATCGGTTTTGCCAATTGCATAACTCGTTTGTACATTCCAAGTAAAAAATTGATTGATAAAATATTCAACAGAAAGACTAGTATTTAAAATTGTTGCAGTATCTAATGACGAATAAACACGAACACCATTTGCTCCAATTGTCATTGGTGATAAACTAAAGTCTGTGTGAGCAATGATATAATCATAAAAATGAAAATAAGAAGCATTTGCTTTTATCCTAAATTTTTTCTTTTGCAATCCGATTGAAAAATTGCCCTCAATCGCTGTTTCATTTTTCAAATTCGGATTTCCAATGTTGTCATAACCATCAAAACTATTGAACAAATAAAACCCATATCCTTCAGAAACTGATGGTGCTCGTTCACTATATGCAACTCCAAAATGACAGTGAAATCCTAGCTTAGAAAAATGGTAATTAGCACCAAAACTTTTTAGAAACCTACTTTTTGTATCAGACATTTCTGGATAAAAAATCTGCAAACTTTCCAATCCAAATTCACTAGTAACAGTATTTATGTGGCTTCCTAATGAAATATTCAATGTTAGATTTGAATTGCGACTTAAATCATAAGTGTCTTCTAAAAATACCCCATTATAAAAAGTTCGTACATCAGGCCAAGTCAACATAAACATCAAGTTTTCGTTTGGATTATTGGGATACATGGTCATTTCAGCCAGTGATTTATTGTAAAACGAATTCAAATTGACTAAAAAATGATGTTTTTCAAACCGATATTTCAATTTAGAATAATACCCAAAAGTTTCACTCCAACCTGGCATATCCATATGAATGGGCACATTTGGACGAGTTGTGTCATCCATTACATGTTTTATGGTGTTAAAATATATTTTGGTTTCCCAATTTTCAATAATTGAATTTTTAGGAATCACCTCATATTTTATGGATGTTATGAGAGCTTTAGCCAATGAAACATCCATAGTCAATGCAGGATAACCAACATCAGTTGCATTGTCATAAATAATGGAAGTTTCTATCAGTTTATTTTCTTTGATCTGAAAACCAAGAATATTGGAAAAATTGAGTTTGTTAAACTGAGAATACAATACTTCTTGATTGTTTGCTGCGCTATAGTTTTCTGCATTTCTGCTCATTACATCCAAATCAAAATAGAATATCTCATTTTTAAAATTGACAGAACTTCCCAATATTTTTTGGCTATTATTTGATTCAAATCCCGATTGTAACTGGACTTCCAGTTTTTTTTCTCCAAAAATTGTTTTGTTCCTTTTTAAGTCTATTGAGCCACCAATTGTATTGCCAAAAAGGCTTCCTGATTGACCATCTTGAACAACTGCTTCTGAAAGATTGGTGACTTCAACATACGAAGTAATAGGATCCATTTTATCAGTACAAGCGCCAAAAATTCGCATACCATCAATAGTAACCAACGTTCTTTCTGTGGGCATATTATTGATGATTGGTTCCCAAGCATACGCACCACGTTTTATCATATTGATGCGTGAAGATTGGTTGAGATATTCATCAATAGTACCCAAAGACTTTGCTTCTTTTTGATAAGTAGCAGCCTTTTTTCCTATCAAAACAATTTCTTTAAGTTGTATGATTTTAGTAGTGTCTTTTTCTTTGTTTTGAGCGGTTAAAAAACCGAAACTTAAAAATATCAAAAACACTGTTGATAAATTTTTCATCTACATAGGGTTAAACCAAAGGTCAAATTGGTAAAAAATGACCTTTGATAAAATTAAAATTCTATTTCAAAGAAAATACTGCTAGATTCGACAGTGCTTGTAATTTCTTCTCCTTTCAAAATAGTTCCATCCGCTTTTGCTAATTGAAGATTTATTTTCCAATAACCAGTCATTGTTAATGATAATTTTCCTTCATAAAAAGCACCAGCACTACTTTGAGTTGCATTTACATTATTGGGTGATGAGTGATTTCCCATACTTGGCATTCTTGGATCAATTTTCACTGTATAATCATCTGCTATTGGAAAACTCATCATATTATCCATTTTCCAAACGCCAATTTTCAGGTCGTTAATGGCAACTTTAGGTTCAGTTGGTTCTAAATATGAAATTAAATATCTTACATTGTCAGAACCTGTAAATGAATTAACAGTTCTTTTGTCAGTTGCAAGAACATTAATTTCAGAGGTTATTGAGTAATCAACTCCATCAATTGTATAATCGATTGTTAAATCCCAATATTCTGACACATTTTCAGCCATTTGAAACATGATATATCCTTCGTATAAATTTCCTTCATCAGCCACTTTTTCTACGGTTGATTTTGGACACGAATGATTCATTGTCATCATGTGCATTATAGGCAACCAAGAAACTTGCGCATTTTTTACTAAAATATCCGAACTATTATCTAAAATTCTAAGTTTGATTTCATTAAAACCTAGAGTCAATTCTCCTTTTTTAGAGTACAATTCAATGGTATGCGTTGAATTTGACAGTTCTCTGATTTTAGTTAATCCCTCTAATTCATTCATTTCTGTTTCATTTACCTCTTTTGAACAAGATGCAAAAGCGATGGTTGCAATCAGTAAGATTGCTATTTTTTTAAAATATGGTTTCATTTTAGTTTTATTTATTTTTAATATGTGTATAACAAGAACCTTCAGTTTAAGGATGAAACCCTAAACGAATTGATACATATCTATTTAATGATTCATTAATTGAATCTAAAAAAAACTAAACTTGTGGTGGATGGAAACTCGAATCTGAGTTTAAATACGCATAGTTGTTAGCATATGAGAATAAGGTTTTATTTTTCTCAAAAAAAGAGACAATTGAATATGATAAATAAGATTCTTTGTATAATAATAAATCTTTAAAATCTATTAATTGAACTGGTGTTTTTTCACTACTTTGACTACTTTCAGTTACTTTTTTTAATTGACATTTTCCATTACACTGCATTTCTGGAGTGTCTTTATTTTCACACAATTTTTCAACAAAACCAATAGGGTCAATTGTATAATAGATATAAGTAATTGAAACTCTCAATGTATTGTAGAGAATCAGACTACTCAAAAATAAAGAAATTAAAAAAGTTCCTTTTTTCACATGGTAAATATAATGAAATGTTTCCTCTTTAATTTTTCAAAATCAGTTTTTTTTACTGAAATCCTAAGTAACATATGTTACTGACTACACTTTTTTTTCAGCCTAATTTTGCTATAATAAAAATCATATCAATGAAATACAATATGAAATATATCGCAGTTTTAATTTTAATTTTATACTTGCCAGTAAATGCGCAAGAAATAATTTCCATTGATAAATCTGAGGTAATTATAAAAATAAAAAACCGCAATTTATCCCTAAAAATATCTGCTGAAGAATTCAATAAAGCACAAGCAGATTATAGGCAAACCAATGCTATTTTTTTACCAAACATCACAGCAAGTCACACAGGATTTACCACTACAAATCCTTTGATGGCTTTTGGTTCAAAGTTGAATCAAGGGATTTTAACTCAGGCAGATTTTAATCCTGCATTGTTGAACAATCCAACGCAAACACAAAATTTTGCAACAATCATTAAAGTGGAGCAACCTTTAATCAATATGGATGGTGTGTATCAACGAAAAGCAGCAAAATCAAAAATGAAAGCCATGTCTTTACAAACTCAAAGAACAGAGGAATATTTGGTTTTTGAAGTTGAAAAAGCTTATATGGAATTGCAATTGGCATACAAAGCAGTGACAGTCTTAGAAAAAGCGTTGCAAGCTGCAAATGAAAATCAAAAATTGGCAGAAAATAGTTTCAAGCAAGGGTATTTGCAGCGTGCTGATGTGTTGAATGTAGAGGTTCGTGTCACAGAAGTTCAAAATCAATTGCAACAAGCGAAAAGTAATGTGCAAAATGCGTCCAATTATTTATCTTTTTTAATGAATGAGGAAGCTTATGTACAATACATTCCTAGTGATGAATTAAATATTCAAACGGTTTCAATGATTGACACAAAAATTTCTGAAAACAGAAGTGATATCAAGGCAATGCAATTGGCATCAAATGCTTACGGAGATATGAACAAAGCTGAGAAAATGACTTTTTTACCAAGACTAAATGCTTTTGGAAGTTATGAATTGTATGATAACAAAATTTTTCAAGCAGATGCCAATGGTTATTTGGTTGGAGCTCAATTGAGTTGGGATCTTTTCAATGGGTCAAAACGCTTTGGAAAAGTTCAAAAAAGCAAGGCAGAATTTGAAAAATCAAAATTGGAATACGATCAATATCTTTCTAAAAGTAACTTGGAATTGAATAAAGCAAAACGCATGTTGATGGATGCAGAAAACAAACTAAATCTGTCAAAATTAGCCTTAACGCAATCTGAAGAATCTTTGCGAATTAGAACTAACAGATTCAAAGAAGGTTTGGAAAAAACTACGGATTTGTTGGCTGCAGAAACTCAATTTTCCCAAAAACAGTTGGAATATTACCAAACAATTTTCGAGTATAATTATGCGCAAGCATACCTAAAGTTTTTAACCAAAGAATAATCAATATAAGTTCAAAATTCAAAATTTAAAGTTCAAAGTTTACATATAAAAAACCATTAAAATGAAAAACATACCAATCATATTATCAATTTTAGCAACTGCTTTTTTAGCAAGTTGTGATAGTGAAAATAAAAAAAATGTTGCAGATAGTAGTCCCTCAATTTCTGTAACTGTAAGTCAAGTTTCTAATAATTCGAACAATCCTTTTTTATCAGTAAGCGGAAAAATTCAGTCTGAAAAAAGTGCCACTTTAAGCACAAGAATGATGGGTTTTGTAACAAATGTTCCAGTAAATGTTGGGGATAAAGTAAACAATGGTCAATTGTTAGTAGCTATTAATAACGATGATTTACAAGCCAAAAAAGCGCAACTAAGTGCCAGCATTTTAGAGGCAACTGCTGCTTTTAAAAATGCTGAAAAAGATTATAACCGATTCAAAAACTTGTTTGCTGATAAAAGTGCCTCTCAAAAAGAGTTTGATGATGTAACTGCTCACTATCAAATGGCAAAAGCGCGTTTGGAAGCTGCAAATCAGATGAAAAACGAAATCAATTCTCAGTTTGCCTATAGCAATATTACAGCACCTTTTAGTGGTGTTGTTACTGCAAAAATGATTGAAAAGGGCGATATGGCAAATCCAGGTCAACCTTTAATTTCTTTAGAATCGCCCGGAAATTTTGAAGTGATGGCAATGATTCCTGAATCAGAAATTGCGGCTATCAAAACTGGAATTTCTGTGGATGTTGTTGTGAAATCCATCAATCAAACATTGAAAGGAATTGTGAAAGAAGTGAGTACCTCTTCAAAAAATACAGGTGGTCAGTTTTTGGTAAAAATTGGTTTAACAAAATCAGAGGTTGCTATTTTATCAGGAATGTTTGCAACTGTTCAGTTTCCAATTGCTAAAAACACAAAATCAAATAGTATTTTAATTCCAAAGGATGTGATTGTTTCAAACGGACAATTATCAGGAGTTTATACTGTGAGTCAAAGCAATACAGCCATGTTGCGTTGGTTGACTCTAGGAAAAACGGTTGGAAATCAAGTAGAAGTTTTATCTGGCTTGAATGCTGACGAAAGTTATATTGTTTCAGCCAACGGGAAATTGTTTAATGGAGCTAAAGTGAGTGTTCAGTAAACATTTTTCAGTTTTCAGTAAAAATTTAATATAAAATAATTAATTAACTAAAAATAACCCGTAAAATTTCTCCCCTTTGGGGAGTTAGAGGGGCAGAATATGAAAGAAGGTTTAGCAGGCAAAATTGCCAAAGTTTTTATGAATTCGAAGCTGACAGTGCTGTTGATGATTGTTTTTATGGTCATTGGCGTGTACAGCTCGTTTCTAATTCCGCGTGAAGAAGAACCGCAAATTGATGTGCCAATGGCAGATATTTTTGTAGGATATCCTGGTGCAAGTCCTACAGAAGTAGAATCAAGAGTTATAAAACCATTGGAAAAATTGATTTCCAATATCAAAGGTGTTGAGTATGTATATTCAACTTCGATGAAAGAGCAAGGAATGGTTATTGTTCAATTTTATGTGGGTGAAGATATTGAGCGTTCGTTTGTAAAATTGTACAACGAAATCAACAAACACATGGACCAAATGCCAAAAGGTGTTACGTTTCCATTGGTAAAAACAAGAGCTATTGATGATGTTCCCATGCTAGGATTGACTTTGTGGAGCGAAAATTATGATGATTTTCAATTGGGTCAAATGGCTCAAGAATTGGAAGCAGAAATCAAAAAAGTAAATGATGTTGCTGTAACTCACAAAATTGGTGGTAGAGAGCGTCAAGTACGTGTGGTGTTGGATAAAGACAAATTAGCTTCTGCAGGTTTGGATTTCTTATCAGTTTCTGAAATGATTAATGCCAATAATGCCCAATTAAATTCAGGAAGTTTTGATAAAAATGACACCGAATTTATTGTGAATACTGGCAAATTTTTAGAAAGTGCCAAAGATGTTGAAAATTTGGTGGTTGGTGTGCAGCAAAATCAACCCATTTATTTGAAACAAATTGCAACAGTAATTGACGGACCAGAAGTCCCAAAAAATTATGTGAGTTTAGGATTTGGAAAAGCAAGCGAAAAATCGTCTCAATTCAATTCAGAATATCCAGCAGTAACGATTTCAGTAGCCAAAAGAAAAGGGGCTGATGCCATGAATATTTCAGATGTTATTATTAACAAAGTAGAACATTTACGCTCCACTTTAATTCCTGATGACGTACATGTTGAAATCACCCGAAATTATGGCGAAACAGCATCACACAAAGTTTCAGAATTGTTGTTGCACTTGATAGGTTCAATATTTGCAGTGACTCTTTTGGTATTGTTAGCTATGGGTTGGCGTGGAGGTTTGGTGGTGTTTTTATCAGTGCCAATCACATTTGCATTGACATTATTGAGTTATTACATGCTTGATTATACCCTAAATAGAATCACCCTTTTTGCCTTAGTTTTTGTAACAGGAATTGTGGTTGATGACTCCATTATTATTGCTGAAAATATGCATAGGCATTTCAAAATGAAGCGATTGCCTTTTAAACAAGCAGCTTTATATGCGATTAACGAAGTAGGAAATCCAACAATTTTAGCAACTTTTACAGTGATTGCTTCTGTATTGCCTATGGCTTTCGTATCAGGATTAATGGGGCCTTATATGGCACCAATGCCTATTGGAGCTTCAATTGCAATGATTTTATCTCTTTTTGTGGCTTTGACAATTACGCCTTATTTAGGATATATTTTCTTGATTGAGAATGATAAAAAGGGCGTTGAACCAAAACCAGAGAAACCAATTGAGGAAACTTTTATTTATAAAATATATCACAAGCTAGAAAGTCCTTTATTAGAAAGCAATACCAAAAGTTGGATTTTTTTAGGAGGAACTTTTGGAATTTTATTATTAACGTTCGTCTTATTTTTTACCAATTCAGTAGCTGTAAAAATGCTGCCTTTTGATAACAAAAATGAGTTTCAAGTGGTGATTGATATGCCAGAAGGAACAACTCTTGAGAGAACTACTGTGGTTACCAAAGAAATTTCACAATATTTAGCAACAAGACCTGAAGTGGTGAATTATCAAAACTATGTAGGCACTTCTGCCCCTATTACTTTCAATGGTTTGGTGCGTCATTATGATTTGCGTGGTGGAAGCAATATGGCTGATATTCAAGTGAATTTGGTTGATAAAGAAAATCGTTCTAAGTCAAGTCATGATATCGCAAAATCGTTGCGAGCAGACATTCAGAAAATTGCAAAAAAATTCAATGCTAATGTAAAATTAGTCGAAGTTCCACCTGGACCACCAGTTTTGTCAACAATTGTGGCTGAAGTGTATGGACCTGATTATAATGAACAAATCAAAATTGCCAGAAATGTTGAAAATATTTTAAATAATACCAACGATGTTGTAGATGTTGATTGGATGGTTGAAGCAGATCAAACTGAGTATCAATTTGTGATTGATAAAGAAAAAGCGATGTTGTATGGTGTTGCGCCTCAACAAATTGCCTATACTATGAATATGGCTTTGTCTAACAGGCCTATCACAACTTTATATGATGAAGATGCTGTTCACCAAATAAATCTGGTTTTAGCTTTGGATGAAAATGAAAAATCAACTATCAGAGATATTTCTCAATTAAAAATAAAATCGAAACAAGGAAATTTGGTTTCAATTTCTGATTTGGTTGACATTCAAGAAACTATTTCCGCAAAAAGTATTTTCAGAAAAAACCAAAAAAGAGTGGTTTATGTAATGGCAGATATGGCTGGAGAATTGGAAAGTCCTGTGTATGCGATTTTAGAAATGGATAAAAGGCTTCAAGAAATTCCGTTACAAAAAGGCTATAAACTCAATGAAATGTATTTAGGTCAGCCAAATTTTGAAGATGATTATACTATAAAATGGGACGGAGAATGGCAAATTACCCTTGAGGTTTTTAGAGATTTGGGAATCGCATTTTTAGGAGCTATTATCTTGATTTATATTTTAATTGTAGCTTGGTTTCAAAACTTTAAAGCACCAGTTGTGATGATGGTTGTAATTCCATTATCACTGATAGGAATTATTTTAGGACATTGGATGATGGGTGCATTTTTTACAGCAACGTCATTCATTGGAATGATTGCTTTGGCCGGAATTATGGTGCGAAACTCGATATTATTAATCGATTTTATCAACCTTCGATTGGAAGAGGGAATTCCTCTAAAACAAGCAGTCATAGAATCTGGAGCTGTAAGAACAACGCCTATTTTATTAACTGCAGGAACTGTTGTCATTGGTGCATTTGTGATTTTGTTTGACCCAATTTTTCAAGGATTGGCAATTTCATTGATGGGAGGAACTATTGTATCAACAGTATTGACACTGTTGGTTGTGCCATTGGTGTATTACATGATTGAAAAAAAGAATTATAAATAATAAATAATATGAAATTAGTAATCGTAACAGCAGTAGAGGAGTTTCACAATGATATTTTGAAACTTTTTAAAAAAGCCAATATCGAGAATTTTAGCGAATCAACTATTGATGGGTATAAGTCTTCAAACGGTTATTTGGTAACTCCAAATTGGTTTGGAAGCAAAAAAGAAGGCAATGAATCAACCATGTTTTTTTCTTTTACAGACAAGGAACTGATTGATTCACTCTTTGAATTGATCAAAGAATTCAATAAAAATTTAGAAACCAACAACCCAATAAAGGCGGTTGTTTTACCCATAGAAAAATCAATTTAAATAAAAATAAATAGTATGTTGAACAAATATTTTAGAGCAATCGTAGGAACTTTAATTCTTTTAAGTGTCGTTTTAACGGTCTATGTCAATGAAAATTGGATTTGGTTTACCGTTTTTATTGGTGCAAACATTTTACAGTCTGCTTTTACGAAATGGTGTTTGATGGAAATTATTCTTCAAAAGTTGGGAATAAAAAAATAATTTTCTGTCATTTTTAAAACTGATTTTTGTCATAAAACAACAAACTTCAATTTATTATTTTTGATAAAAATTTTAAATAAATGTCACAAATCTTAACACTTCCATTGGTTTCTTGGCTCAATGGCACAGTTATGATTGGTATTTTTGTGCTAGTTGTAATTGGATTGGTAGCAGCAGTTTTTATGCTGATGAATAACGATAAACCAAAAAAATAAAAAGTCTGAGTTTACTTACTCAGACTTTTATTATTGTTTAAAAATATTTTAAAATTATTTAAAAGCATTCAATCCTGTGATATCTAAACCTGTGATTAACAAGTGAATATCATGAGTTCCTTCATAAGTAATTACGCTTTCAAGATTCATTGAGTGACGCATTATTGAATATTCGCCTGTAATTCCCATGCCACCCAACATTTGTCTTGCTTCTCTTGCAACATTGATTGCCATTGCCACATTATTTCGTTTTGCCATCGAAATTTGTGCAGAAGTTGCTTTTCCTTCGTTTTTTAAAACACCCAATCTCCAAGCCAACAATTGTGCTTTGGTAATTTCGGTAATCATTTCAGCCAATTTTTTTTGTTGCAATTGAAACTGACCAATTGGTTTTCCAAACTGTTCTCTTTCTTTTGAATATCGCAAAGCCGTGTCATAACAATCCATTGCAGCACCAATGGCACCCCAAGAAATTCCAAATCGCGCAGAATCTAAACATTCTAAAGGTGCTCCCAAACCAGATTTATTGGGTAATAAATTTTCTTTTGGAACTTTGACATTGTTAAAAATCAATTCGCCTGTTGCTGAAGCTCTCAAAGACCATTTGTTATGTGTTTCTGGTGTTGAAAATCCTTCCATTCCTCGCTCAACAATCAAACCATGAATTCTTCCTGTCTCACTTTTCGCCCAAACTACCGCAATTTGTGCGAAAGGCGCATTTGAAATCCACATTTTTGCGCCATTCAATAAATAATGATCGCCCATATCTTTGAATTTCGTTTCCATATCTCCCGGATTTGATCCGTGATTTGGCTCTGTCAATCCAAAACAACCCATCCATTGGCCTGAAGCTAATTTTGGTAAATATTTTTTTCGTTGTGATTCATTTCCAAATTTATAAATTGGATACATTACCAAAGATGATTGCACAGAAGCTGTTGAGCGCACTCCAGAATCTCCACGCTCTATTTCTTGCATAATCAATCCATAAGAAATTTGATCTAATCCTGCGCCACCATATTCTTCTGGGATATAAGGTCCAAAAGCCCCAATATCAGCCAAACCTTTGATGATTTGTGTTGGGAATTCAGCTCTTTGTGCATAGTGTTCAATAATCGGTGATACATCACGTTTTACCCAACCACGAGCAGCTTCTCTGACCAGTTTATGTTCGTCTGTTAACAAATCATCAATATTGTAATAATCAGGTGCTTGAAATAAATCTGCTTTCATCTATTAAATTTTACTCAGTTTTAGTGCAAATTTATTGAAATCTCTAAAAAAAATCCCCTTTTTTTAAGAATAAAATAATTAAGTTTTTACGAATTTATCTTTTTTACATATTTTTTGTATTTTCAGTGCGTTTGAACTTTTTTTTTGGCAAAAGTCTCGTTAAGTTTGTTGCAATGAAATTGACTTTAGGAAAACTCGAAAGATTAAAGAGTAGAAAGCTGATAGAAAAACTTTTTGCTGAAGGAAAGTCTGTAAAAAAATTTCCTTTACGGATGGTTTTTTTGCAAACTTCGCACACGTCAACATTTCCTATGCAGGCGGGATTTTCAGTGCCGAAGAGAAATTTTAAGAGAGCTGTAGATCGCAATCGACTGAAAAGATTATTGCGCGAAACCTATCGTTTACGGAAAGAAATACTATATACGAAATTAGAAAAACCAACTATTTGTATGATTTCATACATTGGGAAAGAAGAAATTTCGTTTGAAGAAATGTATTCAAAAATGACAATTTTATTACAATTATTATTGAAAGAAACGAAAAATACAAATGAAAAACAATAATCTAAAAAAACAAATTTTCGCAATCGGATTGATTGGAATGATTTTTTTGTTCTTTTCATTCAAATCAAACTTTTTTGAAGTTGCCAAGCAAATTGAAATTTACAATACGCTTTTCAAAGAGTTAAACATGTATTATGTTGACGAAATCAATGCTGCTGAATTGACAGAAAAAGCGATTAAAAACACTTTAAATACGCTTGATCCTTACACAAATTATTATTCAGAACAAGATGTTGAAAATGCAAAAATCAGAAGAGAAGGAGAATATGGTGGTGTTGGCATCAATGTTTTTTATACCAAAGAAGGCATTCAAATTAAAGAAGTTTTTAAAGGATTTTCTGCAGATAAAATTGGATTAAAACCTGGTGATATAATTATTTCAGTTGATAATCAATCCCTGAAAAATATAGAAATTGAGCAATTATCGATGTTTTTAAAAGGAATTCCAGAAAGTAAATTGTTGGTTGAAATCAATCGTCAAGGAAAAATCTTTCAAAAAGAAATCACCAGAGAAAAAGTACTGTTAAATCCAGTGCCCTTTTTTGAAATGATTGACTCAGAAACTGGGTATATTGTGTTGACCGAATTCAATGAAAAAGCATCTACTGAAGTAAAAAATGCTTTCAGAGAATTAAAGAAAAAAGGCATGAAAAAGCTTGTTTTTGACTTGCGATCAAATCCTGGAGGATTATTGATGGAAGCTGTTAATATTTCAAATTTCTTTATTGAAAAAGGAAAAATAATCACATCAACCAAAGGGAAAGTGAAAAACTGGAATGCGACTTATAAAACCTCTAAAGAACCTTTGGATTTGGAAATTCCTATGGTTGTTTTGATCAATAGACGCTCAGCTTCTGCATCAGAAATTCTGAGTGGCGCTTTGCAAGATTATGACAGAGCAGTAATTTTAGGCGAACGTTCGTTTGGAAAAGGATTGGTGCAACGTTATCGCGAACTCACTTATGGAACGCAATTAAAAGTTACCATTTCCAAATATTATACGCCAAGTGGTCGTTGTATTCAGGAACTAGATTATACAAATAGAGATTCAAAAACTGGTATTGTTCCAAAGTTTTCTGACAAGGGAATCAATACATTTAAAACCGAAAAAGGCAGAACTGTTTTTGATGGTGGAGGCGTTTTGCCCGATGTTGAAATGGCAACATCCATAAAATCAAAAGCCACAGAAACATTGCTCGAATCGAAAGCGATTTTTAATTTTGGGATAGATTTTTTTCATAAAAATCCAAGTATTCCATCCCTAGAAAAATATCATTTTACAACTTCTGATTTTAAAAAATTTACCCAATTTTTAGCCACGGATACTACATTTGTCATCAAACAAGAAAAATTATTTAAAGAAGCTTATCAAGTAGCAAAAAGTGAAGCCATTTCGAAAGAATATGAAAAAATAAAGCAACAGTTGTTTTATGATAAAATCAAAGAAATTACGAATAATCAAGATATTATTATTCCAGTTATTGAATCGCAAATTATCAGAAATTATTACTACTCAGAAGGTGTTTATCAACATCATTTAAAAAATGATCAAGCTATTTTAGAGGCAGTTAAATTGCTTCAAAACAGCAAAAAATACAGTCAAATTTTATCTGGCAAATAATTTTATCTTTGAACCCCAAATAAGCGCCATGAAACCAATTAGAAACATAGAAAGAACGAGAGCCCAAGAATCAACAAATGCCATAGAAAAATTATACATTACTATGCGACATTTATTCACCAGAGGTTTTTATAAACCCATGGGAATTTCAGGAGAAACTTTACGAAAATCGTTGTTATTATTGCGACCAGAAATCTATGGTTCTATTGGTGAAGATCGGGTGGAATTGAATGGTTTGGTGTATGTTATTGAACGTTTGCCAGAAGGAATTGAAGAATGTCAATTTATCAATTTAACAACGGATGAAGGTTATAAAAACTCTCATTTTAAAGCAATAATTCCCCCAAAAAGAAGGCGAAATTGCTACAGAATTGACAAAGACCAAATGAATATTGAGATTACCAGAGGAAGATCTGAAATTTATGATATTTTGACTCATTTAACCTTTCTTTTCATTGAATCTCACAAAATATTTGGACGAATTGTAATCAATGAAGGAGAAGAATATGTCAGAGAATGGGATTATTTAGAAGACGTTGTTTTACATCAAAAACCAATTTCTGAGAAAGAAAAAGAAGTTTTGATTGTTCATTTGGGAAATATTTTAGGACGCACATTTGATGAAGTTTCTGAAGTTTACACAACTTTTTCAACAGCACAAAACCCCCATAAATTTTTCAATTTGATTTACTGGTTAGGAAAATTGGCCATAAATGAAATTTTGGGATCAAAAAAACGAACCATTATTTTTAGTTCGGTTTTGATTGAAGAAATAGGACATCATATTTATGGCGAAGTTTGGGCAGATCGCATAAAACAAACGCTAAGAGACGCACAATTATTGGAAAGACCCATTCATATCATTAGCGCAAATATGCATAGTGTTTTAAATTCAATGTATGCAAAAAATGCTTTGCCAGATGAAGCTGAAAATAACCAAGGATTTGAATTATTTAGGTTGTTGAGCAATGCTGATAGCAAACCTTTACAAAATAAAGTAAAGGATTTTGCTACCGAAAATGGTTTGATTTCTATTGATGATACTTCAGGAACAAATATTGATGTACAAATTATTGATACTGATAAAATAAATTTCGATGTTTCATCGTTTCAAAAAATAAATTCTTTGAATGAAAATCCAGTGATTATTGTAATGGATTATGCTTTTGGAGAACAAGCATTTGAAACCATGGACGAATTGTTAAAACCATATAAAGAAGGAGAAAATAAAATCCATCTAGATGTAAAATCGATTTCAATTATGGGAAAAGCAGGGATTTTGGAAGGAGGAAAAGGGGATATTATGATTCCTTCTTCTCATATTTTTGAAGGAACTGCTGATAATTATCCTTTTAAAAATGAACTTTCAAAAGAAGATTTAGAAGGATTTGGAGTAAAAGTTTATGATGGAGCTATGATTACTGTTTTAGGAACATCCCTTCAAAATAGAGATTTATTGAAATTCTTTCACGAATCCACTTGGAATGTAATCGGTCTAGAAATGGAAGGCGCTCATTATCAAAAAGCAATTCAGTCTGCCTCAAAAATTAGAGGAAATATTTCAGAAAATGTGAAAGTAAGATATGCTTATTACGCCTCAGATAATCCTATTGAAACCGGAGCAACATTGGCTTCAGGCGGTTTAGGAATGACAGGAGTAGTGCCAACGTATGCCATCACACAAAAAATTTTAGAACAAATTTTATAACCAACTAGCAACAAATAGCATAAAATGTCAACAAACCAACCACAAAAAAGTAACGACGAGGAAGTAGATTTAGGATCGTTATTTGTTATTATTGGAAGAGGATTTTCTAAGTTTTTCAACTTTTTTGGAAGTATTTTCAAAGGACTTTTTCATTTAATTATTTTATTTTTAATTTTTGTAAAGGAAAACAGTGTAAAAATTGGAATTGCAACTCTAATTGGATTGATAGCGGGTGTTTTTTTAGAAGTTACTACTCCCAAAAAGTACGCCTCTGAGTTGTTGATTGAACCCAATTTCAAAAGTAGTTTACAGTTGTATAATAACGTGAATTACTACAATGATTTGGTAAAACAAAAAGACACTTTAAAATTACAAGAAACGTTTAATTTGACGAAAGAAGAGGCAGCTTCTCTTAAAAAGTTTACTATTGAACCTGTAAAAAATGAAAAAGATATCATCAATGCTTATGATGATTTGATATTATCTGTAGATACGCTAACCATCAAAAGTTACGAATTTGTTAAATTTAAAGCAGCATTTACCAATTTTGATTATAAAATTCATAAAGTTATTGTAACTGCTGAGAAAAGTGATGTTTTTGATAAGTTGGATGATGTAATCATTTCTTCAGTTGTTAAAAATAAGTATTTCAATCGATTAAAAGAATTAACTAACGAAAATTTAAATAGAACAGATTCCGTTTATAAAGAAAACTTGTCTCAAATAGATTCTCTACGAAAAGTATATATGCAGGTGATGTTGGATGAAGCTAAAAAAGTAACTTCCGGAACCAACATTGATTTAGGAGGCGATAAAAAAACTACCAAAGAAATAGAACTGTTTGAAACCGGCAGAAAAATCAACATAGATTTGAGAGAAATTGCAAAAGAAAAGTCCAATAAATACGAGGTGATTAATGTAATATCAAACTTTCAACCTGTAGGATATGAAATTAAAGGAGTCACAAAAAATTATGTTTTTCAATTAGGGGGTTTAGGAGCTTTTATCATGATTTTTTTCCTACTGCTAGTAAAATTAAACAATTTCCTAAACCACTATAAAAAGTAAAAAATGCAAACAGTTCTCATAACTGGTGGAGCAGGTTTTATTGGATCTAATTTTATACCTTATTTTTTGGAAAGAAATCCAACTTTTCAGGTAGTAAATTTGGATAAATTAACGTACGCCGCAAATACCGAAAACCTAAGTGAAGTTATTGATAACGAAAGATATATTTTTGTAAAGGGTGATATTTGCGAGCGAGATTTGGTAACGAATCTTTTTGAAAAATACCATTTTCAATCGGTGATTCATTTTGCGGCAGAATCGCATGTTGACAATTCAATTAAAAATCCGGATGAATTTATAAAAACCAATATTTTTGGCACCTTTGTTTTGTTGGATGTTGCAAAAAATTATTGGATAGAAAATGCAAACCAACCAAAAAAGGGATTGGAAAATGCCCGTTTTCATCATATTTCGACAGATGAAGTTTATGGAACTTTGGGAGAAACAGGCTATTTTTCGGAAAAAACTCCGTATGCGCCAAATAGTCCTTACAGTGCCTCAAAAGCTTCTTCAGATTTTTTAGTAAGAAGTTATTTTCACACCTATGGAATGAATGTTGTGACAACAAATTGCTCCAATAATTACGGGCCAAAACAGCATGATGAAAAGTTGATTCCAACCATTATTAGAAAGGCAATTTCAGGAGAAAATATTCCTATTTATGGTGATGGGAAAAATATTCGTGATTGGTTGTTTGTATTAGATCATTGCTCAGCAATTGAATTGGTTTTTCAAAAAGGGAAAAAAGGCGAAACCTATACTATTGGTGGAGATAGTGAGCAAAATAATTTGAACATTGCCCAAAAAATTTGCGCTATTTTAGATGTAATTATTCCTAAAAAGAATTCTTATAAAGAACAAATTACGTTTGTTACAGATAGGTTAGGCCATGATTTTAGATATGCCATAGACGCATCAAAAATCAAAAGAGAATTGGGATGGGAAGCAACAGAAAATTTTGAAACAGGAATTAAAAATACAATAAAATGGTATTTAAAAAAGTACAATAGCTTATGAAAGGAATTGTTTTGGCAGGAGGTTCAGGAACAAGATTGCATCCACTCACGATTTCTGTGAGTAAACAATTGATGCCTGTGTATGACAAACCAATGATTTATTATCCAATTTCAACGTTAATTTCTGCGGGAATTTTTGAAATATTAATCATTACAACGCCACAAGATCGGCCACTTTTCGAAAAATTATTAGGAGATGGAAGCAAAATAGGTTGTCATTTTGAATATGAAGTTCAAGAACATCCAAATGGATTGGCTGAGGCTTTTTTGATTGGCGAAAAATTTATTGGAAACGACAAAGTTGCACTTATTTTAGGGGATAATATTTTTTATGGAACAGGATTGTCAAATTTATTAAAAGAGAACACAAATCCTGATGGTGGAATTATTTTTGCCTATCATGTTGATGATCCTGAAAGATATGGAGTTGTTGAATTCAATAAACAGAAACAAGTGATTTCTATTGAGGAGAAACCGAAAGAACCAAAATCTAATTTTGCTGTTCCAGGAATTTATTTTTATGATAACGAGGTCATTCAAATTGCTAAAAATATTGAACCAAGCAAAAGAGGTGAGCTAGAAATAACAGACGTGAACAATGCCTATTTAAAAGCTGGAAAATTATCTGTTAGAATATTAGAGACAGGTACTTCTTGGTTTGACACGGGTACATTTACAAGCCTTATTCAAGCAGGTCAATTTGTTCAGCTTATTGAAGAAAGACAAGGATTAAAAATAGGTTCTATTGAAGCAGAAGCATACAAAAGCGGATTAATCAAAAAAAAGGAATTAAAAAAACTAGCCAAGCCATTATTAAAAAGTGGTTATGGAAAAAATTTGTTATGCATATTATGAAAGTAATAGAAACTAAATTAAAAGGTTGTTTTGTAATAGACCCAACCTGTTTTAAAGACGAAAGAGGTTATTTTTTATTGGAATACAATAAAAAAGGCTTTCAAGAAAAGACAGGATTACAGATTGATTTTGTTTTAGGAAATCAATCCCTCTCGCAGTATGGAGTTGTTAGAGGTCTTCATCTTCAAAGAGGAAAACATGCGCAAGCTAAACTGATAAGAGTTGTAAAAGGTAAAATATTAGATGTTGCTGTAGATGTAAGAGAAGGTTCGCCAACTTATGGAAAAAGCATCTCTGTTGAATTATCTGGTGAAAACCACAAACAATTATTTATACCTAGAGGATTTTTGCATGGTTTTTCGGTTTTGGAAAATGATACAATCGTATCTTACAAATGTGATAATTATTATTGTCCTGAAGCAGAAGATGGAGTGATGTATAATGATTCTGATTTAAACATTGATTGGAAATTAAAGGTAGAAGATATTATACTTTCTGAAAAAGATACATTTTTGAAACAGTTTAAGCATTTTGAGTTAAAAGATGCATTTCAAGATATTTTTTAATAAAAAATAAAGTGATTAATTTTAAAATAATCGATTTTTCCTTTTTTTTAAAATTGACAAAAAAGCTATGAAATGAAAAAAATTTACTGCTTAACACCTGTTTATAATGATTGGGAGAGTTTTCAAGTTCTCATTTCTTATCTTGAAAAACTCCAAATAAAACAAGCTCATAGATTTTATTTTTCGGTAATTGCCATTAATGATGGTTCGAGTGAAGAGAAAAGTTTCAATAAATCTTCTGTGGATATTACGATTTTAAATCTAAAAATAAATATTGGACATCAAAGAGCAATTGCTACAGGACTTCAATATATCTACAATGAAATTGAAGAAAAAGACTATGTGGTTGTGATGGATTGTGATGGCGAAGATAAGCCTGAAGATATTATCTTGTTGCTCGAAAAAGCTGAAAATCAAAATGATAAAAAAATTATTTTTGCCCAAAGAAAAAAAAGACAAGAATCTTTGTTATTCAAGTTTTGGTATCTTGTTTATAAAAAAATATTTAAATTATTTACTGGGCAAAAAATAAATTTTGGAAATTTTAGCGCAATTCCAGCATCACTTTTATCAAAAGTAATTTATCAAAATAATATATGGAATCATTTTTCTGGAGGAGTCATTCAATCAAAAATTCCTTATGATCGAGTTTTGTTAGACAGAGGAAAAAGATTTCATGGGGTATCAAAAATGAATTTTTACAATCTTACGATTCATGGGTTGAGTTCAATTTCTGTTTATTTTGACTTCCTTTCACTGCGAATTTTAAAATTTACACTCTATGGAATTTTGCTTTGTGCATCTTCTATTGTATATATTTTATATCAAAAATTGTTTACAACAAATGCGATTCCTGGTTGGGCATCAAGTTTAACATTGGTTTTAACTGGAATCATATTGCAATTATTTACAGTAACTTTGATTGTATTATTACTACAACTCAGTTCTCGAAAAAATATTACGGTACCAAATTCAAAAACCTATTTAGATTTTATAGAAAGTATTGATTATGTTCAAAAATCATAAAACAATAAACCTGATTTTATCTTTAGTATTTATTTTAATACTATTTCATTTAAGTTATGGCTTTCAGATTATTTTGCCTAGCAATATTAATTGGTTAATGTCAGTTTATCATGATTGGGGACAGCACTATTTAGGTTGGGCGTATTTTCAAAATGAACCTTGGCATTTTCCAATTGGTAAAATTGAAAACTACAATTTTCCTGAAGGTACCAATATAGGTTTTACAGATTCGATTCCTTTATTGGCAATATTTTTCAAATCAATTTCTTTTTTATTGCCTGAAACATTTCAATATTTTGGAATTTGGTTTTTATCATGTCATTTATTGATGGGATATTTTACTTTTAAGCTCCTAAACCTATTCACCAATAATTATGCATTAATTATTTTATCAGTTCTTCTGATTTCATTCAATCCAGTATTGATGTATAGAGGAATTCATCCCGCACTTTGCGCACAATGGTTGCTTGTAGCTTCAATTTATTTTTATTTACTAACACCTTCAAAAAAAAATGTTGATCTGATAAACAAAAAACAACTCATACTTCTTTTAGTAAGTGCTTTGATAAATCCGTATTTATTTCTAATGGTTTTTGGTTTCAATTTGATACTAACTTTTAAAAATTATTTTTTTGACAAGGTAATTTCTTTCAAGAAAATGCTTGCCTATAATGCCATTGGTGTTGCTTTAGTTTTATTTAGTTGGTATATAATTGGTATGATAACATTCTCAGGGAATAAAAATATCGAGGTTGTAAGCAGTTATGGGCTTTATGGACTTAATCTAAACTCGTTTTTTAATTCTAGCGGATGGTCGTCTTTCTTTATAGCATTAGATTCTTATAATGTTCGTCAATATGAAGGATATGCTTATTTAGGTTTGGGATTAATGATATTTTTATCGTTAAGTTTCCTATTTTTTATTTTTTTAGTAATTAAAAATAAAGTTGAAATAAAAAAATATTACAAATTTTTTCCATTTTTAATTTTACTTATTGCCTATTTATTATTTGCTATTTCCAATAAAGTAACCTTTCATCAAACGTTGTTATTTGAATATCAGTTACCTGGCATAATCATTAAACTTGGAAATATTTTTAGAGCAAGTGGAAGGTTTGTTTGGATTTTTTATTACACAATAATTTTGTTTTTTATTATAGTATTCATCAAAATAAAAATTCACAAATCAATTAAAGTGACATTACTTTTACTAATCACGATTGTACAATTTTATGATATTAAACTATTTTTCAACAAAAATCTTGCATTTGGAAATTATGAAATCCAGCCTTTAAACGAAAAAAAATGGACCGCAATTTCATCTAACTTTGATAAAATAATAACGTATCCACTTTACAACAATAGTTTAGGGTACAACTCAGATTACCAAGATTGGTGTTTTATTGCATTGAAAAGTAATTTACCCATAACCAATGGATATGTTGCTCGCGAATCTGGAGATAAAAATGTAATTTATCAACAAAGAATTAAATATAATATTGCATCAGGAATTATTAATAACAATGATTTGTATGTAATTACACCTCAAAATCTGGCTGATTTTAACACTTTGATTTATAGACAGCAAGTTCATCTTGGCTTTTTGGATGGTTTTTATTACCTATATTCAAAAGAAAATACCAAGATGAAAGATCATCTTTTTAGTGAAGTTGAGTTGCAAAAGGAAGACTCTATTTTTAGTAAAATAAATAATTTGAGTCAAGTGCAAATCATTGATAGCCCTAATATTTCTGAAAATAAAATTCAGTTTAATCTTGAAAATTTTACTTTCAACAATAATGTGATAAATGCTCAAGGTTGGGCTTTTCATAAAAATAGTTTAGATAGTACTAAAGATGCTGTCGTAATTGCTTTAACAAGCCATGATAAATCCTATTTATTTAAAACAAACAAAGTAGAAAGATTAGATGTTTCAGGACATTTTAAAAATGAAAAATTAAAAGATGCAGGTTTTATGACTTCTTTTTTTACTGATAAATTAGAATCAGGGAATTACACGATTTTGTTAGGAATTGAATCTGAAGGTGCTATTTTATTTCAATCTGCAAATCAACAAATGATTGAAATTAAAAAGCAAGTCCAAGTAAAACTTTTAAAATCACTTCCAGAGTTTTCAGAAACAATAAAACATAATGTTGAGCTGGTTTCTCAAGAGGACGATTTAATTTATGTAATTGGTTGGGCATTTAAAGCAAATAAATCTGCTGTAAACTCTAAAATTCAATTAGTATTAGAAGGTGAAAATAATATTTATGCAATTGATGTCAATAACGTTAATCGCCCTGATGTGACAGCTTATTTTAATGATGATTTTAATTATGACAATTCAGGTTTCAAACTAACGTTAAAGAAAGAAAAAATAAAAAAAGGAAATTATAAAATTGGAATCATTATAACCACCGATGACAAAAAATCTTTTTTCAATAGGTCTGATAAAGTGATAAAAATTTAGAAATATGATAGTGTAAAAATAATAATCATTATTTGATGATTATTATTTATTCTTATGAGACACTGTTTAGAATGCAATAGAAAGTTGAAAATGGATAGAAAAAAAATTTTAATTAAAAATATTTCGCTAGGCTTGGTCTTCAAGTCTATAAATATGCTTATTGTTTTTACAACGATTCCAATATTGCTCAATTATTTAGACAAAGAATTATATGGAATTTGGGCAACAATTTTTTCATTAGTAAATATTGTAATATTTGTTGATGGTGGCATTGGAAACGGTCTAAAAACAAAATTATCAGAAGCATTAAGTCAGAAAAATTTTGCACTTGCAAAAACCTATATTTCTACAGCTTATGTTTCAATCATCGCAATTTCATTTCTTATTTTTATAATTGCAGCTATATTTATTTATGTCACTGATTTTCAAAAATTATTCAATACCACACTTTTATCAAATGGCGAATTCCAAATTATTTTATTAGTTACTTTTTTTCTAGTAATCATTGGATTTATTTTAACCCTTTATAAATCACTCTATTATGCAAATCAGCAAGCTTCAAAAGTAGAACTTTCTTTACTGATTTATCAGATAATTATTCTGATTTCAATCACTTTGTTAATGCAATTTTACACTAAAAGTCTTTTATTAATAGCCATTATTTATGGAGGATCAACTATTTTAATTGGAGGTTGGTTTTCGTTTCAGTTTTTTAGAAAGAACAAGCAAATTATCCCTAAAATCAGTTTTTTTAGTAAAGAAAAAGTGAAATCTTTAATGGGTTTGAGCCTAGAATTTTTTGTAATTCAGCTCTCTATGATTGTCATTTTTACTACTGATAATTTAATCATCACAAATCTCATAGGACCAAAAGATGTAGCAACTTATGACGTCGTTTTTAAATTATTTAATTTATTAATAACCCTTTCTGCTATTGCGTTAGATCCATTATGGGCATTGTATACAGATGCTTTTCAAAAGAAGGATTTTACTTGGATAAAAAAAACATTGGTAAGATTAAATAAATTATTTCTCGTAGTTGTTTTGATAATTATAGTTTTATATTTTATTGCAACACCATTTATAAAATTTTGGACACAAAAAGACTTGGAAATATTAAATAGCTTACTTTTATTAATGTCTTTATTTGTCTTAATTCGAATTTACGGTCTAATTTATATGGTTTTTTTAAATGCGATTGGCAACATAAAACTTCAAATGTGGATGTATATATTTGGCGCGATTATCAATATACCTCTTTCAATGTATTTGGTAAAAAATACTGATTTAGGTAGTGGTGCTGTTATTTTAGGAACTATTTTGAGTATCATAAGTTTATCGATACTTTTGCCGATTCAAACTTTTGCTATTTTAAAAAAATAACTTTTGTAAATTGATAAAAAGGAACTTCATTACTCATAAATTCAACAACCTAAAACGTATTATTTAATTTAAAAATGAGTGTATTATTGAGTGTCATAACAGTTTCATTAAATTCAGAATTGACGATTGAAAAAACAATTCAATCAGTTCTGAATCAGAATTTTACTGATTTTGAATACATAATTGTAGATGGAAAATCAACAGACAATACGTTGCAAATCATCAAAAAATATGAATCTCAATTTCATCAAAAAAACATACCATTTACTTGGATAAGCGAATCAGATACAGGAATCTATAACGCTTGGAATAAGGGTTTGCAACTTGCCAAGGGCGATTGGATTTCTTTTTTAGGTTCGGATGATATTTATTTAGAGGGTGTTTTAGCAAAATATGCAAAAGTAGTTTTGTCCAATAAAAATGCAGATTTTATTCACTCTAAAGTAAAATTAATGAATAAAAATAATGTAAAATATGTATTTTCTGATGTTTGGAAATGGGATGTTTTCAGAAGATATATGAAAATTGCTCATGTAGGCGCTTTTCATAACAAGCAATATTTTGAAAAATATGGAAATTTTGATGAAAATTATAAAATAGTAGGAGATTATGAAATGTTATTGAGAGCTAAAAACGAACTTAAAACTGTTTTTATTGATGATTTTACTGCAGAAATGAATGATGGAGGCATCAGTAATCAAAATGTTATTAAGGCATTTAGAGAAGCCAGAATTGCTAAAATTTCGACAGCAAATATTTCAAAACCTTTTGCTTATTTCGATTTTTATTTTTCTCTATTAAAATATTACCTTTCAAATTCTTATAGAAAATTAATTAAATCTAGCGTTAATTAACAATTAGAGATATATAAAAATGATTGGAAATATACATTACAAAGATATTTACAATAATTGTTGATCAACTAAAAAACAACAATACTTATAATTAAAGAATTATAACCTAATGAAAAACATACTTTTTGTACATCAATCAGCAGATTTATATGGTTCTGACAAAACGTTGTTGTTTTTAGTGGACTCTATAAAAGATACTGTAAATCCAATAGTTGTTGTTCCTGAAGAAGGACCATTGACAGATGAATTGAAAAAAATTGATGTTGAAGTTTTAATTATTCCTGTTTTAAAAGTATCAAGAGAGTTATTCAAGAAAATCAATATTTTAAAATTTCCCTTTCAAATATTCAAAGCAATATACATTCTTAGAAAAAAAATTGGAAAAAGAAAAATTGACATTATTCATTCCAATACTTTGGCTGTTTTTTTAGGAGCATTTTACGGAAAAATATATCGTATAAAACACATTTGGCACGTACATGAAATTATTTTATATCCTAAAGTTGTTGCAAAATCATACCCTTTTCTAGTCAATTTATTTTCAGATTTTGTAGTTTTTAATTCTTTGGCTTCAGCTGAAAATTTATACAAAAGCAAACCAAAATTAAAATTCAAATCTGAAATTATTTACAATGGTTTGAATAGAACAACTTCCTTTTTAGTTGAAGAGGAAAGGCTTGTAGTTAGAAAAAATCTTTTCAAAAACATACAAAATGATTCTATAATAATTGGATTAGTGGGAAGAATCAATAAACACAAAGGACAGCAATTATTATTGAATGTTTTTGAGAAATTAAAAAAAGAAAATATAGAAAATATATATTTATTGTTTATTGGCTCACCTATAAAATCGCAACAATTTTTATTAGAAGGTATCAAAAATGAAATAAAACATAAAAATCTTGAAAATGTCGTTACAATAATCAATTTTCAAAAAGAAATTTGGAATTATTATGATTGTATAGATATTATTATTGTTCCAACAACTGACCCAGAACCTTTTGGTTTGGTTGCAGTAGAAGGCATGCTTTCTCAAAAACCCATAATTGCTGCGAATCATGGAGGTTTAAAAGAAATAGTAGTTCATTATAAAACAGGATTGTTGTTTGAACCTTGCAATGAATCTGATTTAAAAAGATCAATTGAAACGCTTATTTATAATAAAAACTTACTTTCTCTATTTGGAAGAGAAGGAGAGAATAGAGCAAAAACTGAGTTTTCACTTGAAAAATATGTAACGAACTTTAAGAACTTATATACTAAGTTTTTATAATAATAACTACTTTAGAGGACTGAATGAGTAATATTAAAACACACAGAAAATAAATGCTCACCATTAAAAAGTATCAAGCTCTTTTTGGGCTTATTACCTTATTAATTATTCAATTTTCAATATTTGAATTGCATTTTGGTATATACTTTTTATTGAGTTTAATGTGCTTTTCAACGATTTCTAAAAATGTTATAAATATCGTTTCTTATGCGGTCATTATACTTTTAATCGCGGGCTTTTCTTCTCTTTTTCAAAAACCTATTTTATATGATTTTGTTAAAGATATTGCTTATTTCACAAAGCCGATAATTGCGTTAATTGCTGGATATTTATTGGCAAAAAAAATACGTGATTTTTCAAGTTTTTTAAGAACATTCATTTATGTGGTTAGTTTGCTTTCGGTGTTGCATATATTCAAAATTTTTCTCAGTGTTGATTTTTCAAATGCTTCTGTAGCCGAAATAAGAGCTATTGGAGGAATTTCTAACTTATCAGAAGTAATTGCATTGACCATTATTTTTGCTTCTTTTCGTATTCAATTTTTGGATGTATTTAAAAATAGATTACTTAAAAAAGTTGTTTTAGGCATAATTTTCTTTTCTTTTTTTCTCTATTTTTCTAGAACAATGTTTGTTTCTTTAGGATTATTTTTGTTGGCAATTTTTGGGTATTTAAAAATCACTTCAAAAGGTTTAAAATACGGGTTTTTAGCATTAATAATTTTTTCATTATTCTATGTTTATTTATACAGTTCAAATTTTGAGCGTGAAAAACCAGGCTTGGAATCATTTTTATATAAACTAAAAATTGCTCCTTCAGAAATATTTACGCCAATTAGAACTGTTGACCCAAACAATCATGCCTATTTATGGGATCATTGGAGAGCTTATGAAGCAACATTGGCAATTGATCAAATAAATACTCCAATAACTTTTTTCATTGGAAAAGGATTGGGGGCTTTGGTTGATTTGAAATTTAAAGTATATCTTGGCGATTCTGAAATGAGATATATTCCAATCATTCATAATGGATATGTTTTGGTTTTTTTTAAAACAGGTATCATTGGATTTTTTATTTACTTACTTTTTTTAGTTAACATGTATCTTTTCGCTTATGTTGAGATATCTTCAGAGAAATCGAAAATCATCAATAATTTAATTTCTGGCTTTGGGGTTTATTTCTTTTTTTCTTCATTAATTATTAGTGGTATATACAATAATGAAGATTTTTATATGTTTTTTGTAGGGGCGTTACTTTTCTTTAGAAATGAGAATAAAATTAATTTGATCGAAGAATGAAAATAGGAATTATTGGAACAAGGGGAATTCCAAATCATTATGGTGGTTTTGAGCAGTTTGCAGAGTATTTAGCGACGTATTTGGTGCAGCACAATTGCGAAGTGTATGTGTATAACTCTTCAAATCATCCTTATCAAGAACCTTTTTTTAACGGGGTAAATATTATACATTGCAATGATCCAGAAAATAAAATTGGAACTGTGGGTCAATTTATTTATGATTTGAATTGCATACTTGATTCCAGAAAAAAAGACTTAGATATCATTTTACAATTGGGCTACACAAGTAGTTCAATTTGGTCGTTTGTTTTTCCAAAAAAACCACTCATCATCACAAACATGGATGGTTTAGAATGGAAACGTAGCAAATATAATTTTTTAGTAAAAAGATTTTTAAAATTTGCCGAAAGATTAGCAGTCAAATACAGTGATTATCTGATTGCAGATTCTGAAGGAATCAAAAAATATATCGATAATAAGTATCATAAAAATTCAAAATTTATTGCTTACGGTTGTCAGGTTGTTACTGAAATTGATGAAGCCACTCTTGAAAAATATCAGGTAAACAAGTATTCTTATAATATGCTGATTGCTAGGATAGAACCTGAAAATAATATTGAAACTATTTTAGATGGAGTTGTTTTAAGTGAAACAAAAATACCTTTTTTAGTTATTGGTGATTATACCATCAATAGTTTTGGTAAAAGAATTAAAGAAAAGTTTAAAAATACTCCTCAAATTATTTTCTTAGGCAGTATCTACAATAATTATGACCTTAATATTTTGAGATTTTATTGCAATTTTTATTTTCATGGACATTCTGTAGGAGGCACAAATCCTTCTTTGTTAGAAGCTATGGGCTCAAGTAATTTTATTATTGCACACAATAATATTTTCAATAAAGCCGTATTAAAAGAAAATGCCTACTATTTTTATACCCCAGAAGATGTTAGTTTTTATCTGAAAAATAAAGATAAAAAACTTGAAGAAGGTAAAATTCAAAGAAATCTTGAAAAAATAAACAATGAGTATGATATTAATAGAATAAATGGAAGCTATTTATCCTTTTTTAATAAATGTTTACAAAAAAAACATTGCTAATATTGATGAAATATTTATTGCATTAATTTTAATTACACTTCCTCTTGGAGGTTATGCAATAAATAGTATTGTCGTGATTTTGTTTTTTTTGCTGAGTATTTACAGATTTGTAAAGACCAAACAAAGTTTGAAATTTAGCAAAATTTCAATTCTATTCATTGCTTTTTATTTTTTAGGTGTCTTATCATTACTTTGGACAGATTCAATTAAAAACACCTTAGAAGGATTGTCGAGATTTTTGTCATTTTTAATCCTGCCAATAGCATTTACTTTAAACTCAGAAAAAAAATTTGGCATAGATTCAATTTTAGATAAATTTTCAAAATCTATGGTAATTTATGCGTTTTATTGTATTTTATCAGGAATCATAAAATCAATAATTCATAATGATATAAACTTCATGTTTTATCATGAATTAAGTGGAAATTTAAGTGGATTAAACGCTATTTATTTATCTGTCTTTATAAGTTTAGCGATTGGTTTCCTTTTAATTCATTCTATAAAATCAAAAATAAATCTTTTTTACCTCATATTTTTAGGCATTTTTTTAATGCTACTTTCGTCTAAAATCATAATTTCAATAACTTTTATTTACACAGTATTTTATTTGATTAAAACTAATTTTTCTAAAAAAATAAAACCAAAATATTTTATTGTTGTGATTTCAGCATTGGTAATTTTTATGATTTCTTCGGTAAATTTCGTCAATCGTTTTAGGGTTGAATATGAAAAAACAAAAATCAATGAGGTTTTAGGAACTAACGATTTTGGGCCTGTATATCTTTGGACGGGTGTTGGTTTAAGAGTTTTTCAAACTAAAGCCTTTTTAGAAATAGTATCAGAAAAGAAACAACTATTTTTAGGGAGTGGTTTAAATAATTCACAAGAAAATTTAAATAATAAGTATAAACAATACAATTTATATCCAGGTTTTTTGAATTATAATTTTCATAATCAATACCTTCAAGTTTTTGCTGAGCTCGGAATTGTTGGATTCAGTTTATTATTATTAATTTTGTATTCTTTGTTTCATAAAGCAATAGTTCAAAAAGATTATTTTGTGTTATTTTTTATCATTACAGTCTTGACAGTAAGTATTACTGAATCATTTTTATGGAGGCAAAGAGGAATGATTTTTTTTATTACCTTAACATTGTTAATCAATCAAAAGCAAGCAAAACTTAGTTCTTGAAACAAATAAAATACATATCAGTAAAATCATTAATACTATTCATTGATTTCATTTCAATCAATGGAGCCATCTATTTGGTTTCTGATTCTATGTATTTTAACTTTCCTTTTTTATCCTACATCTCAATTTTTTGGTTTTTTATCGCACATTATACCAATTTTTATGATGTTCACAGATACACTCATTATACAAGATTAATAAAACTATTACTCTCACAGTTTTTCGTATTTGGCTTGGCTTTCCTTAGTTATTTTACCCTTTTTAGAGAGGGAGAAATAATCAGTAATCAGTCTTTAATTTTTATATTGATTTTTTCTTTTGTATCTTTTTTTAAATTCTTTATTTTCTACGTTCAAAAAAAATATAGAAATAAAAATAAAGATTTCAAAAAAATAGTATTATTTGGTGATATCAACAGTGCTGAAAAATTAGAGTTGCTATTCAATGACCGAAACAATTTTGGTTATGAATTTTATGGTTTTTTTTCAAGAAAAGAATACGACTCCAAAAAATATTTAGGACCTATGAAAGAGGGTTTTAATTTTGTTGTAGAAAATAAAATTGAAGAAATTTATTGTGATCCTGCACATTTCTCGGATAGATATTTAATTAAAGTAAGACAATTTTCTGAAAAATTTGATATTGAATTAAAATTTTTACCCGAAAGTAAGGCTATTTATAGTAAAGATTTTACTCTTGAATATCTAGGAACCGTTCCAGTTTTAAAACCAAAACCACTACCTTTCGAAAAAATTGAAACCCATTTTATAAAAAGAGTATTTGATCTCATATTTTCTTTATCAGTTTGTATTTTAGTTTTATCTTGGCTCATTCCAATATTATGGATTATAGTGAAAAGTGAATCAAAAGGACCGTTATTTTTCAAACAAAAAAGAGATGGTTTAGATGGAAAACAATTTTATTGTTATAAAATAAGATCAATGGTAGTAAATGATGAAGCCGATAAAATTTCGGCAACTAAAAATGATCCAAGAATTACAAAAATAGGAGCTTTTTTAAGAAAATCAAGTATTGATGAATTGCCACAATTTTTTAATGTGCTATTTGGCAATATGAGTGTTGTAGGTCCAAGACCTCATATTAATGTACAAAACGAAAAATACGCTAATGAAATTGATAATTATTTATTGCGAAATTCAGTAAAACCAGGAATCACAGGGCTTGCACAAATAAGTGGTTTTAGGGGTGAAGTAACTAAAAAATCTGATATAAAGAATAGAGTTCGTTTAGATGTTTTTTACATTGAAAATTGGTCATTCTTTTTAGACGTAAAAATAGTTGTAAAAACATTTTTAAACTTTTTCAATAGAGAAGAAAAAGCATATTAGATGACGGAAAATATATTTTTGACAGGATCAATTGTCTTGTTTGATGAAAATTTATCAGATTTAGATGGTACAATCAATTCATTCTTAGGCATTCCAATTGCAAACAAAAAGCTTTATTTGATTGATAATACTACTGAAAACTTTTTTGAATACGTTTTTGTTCATGAAAATATTGAATATACTTCAAATGAAAAAAACATTGGATTTGGTTCTGGGCACAATAGAATTCTTAATAAGATAAGTGAAATTTCTGATTATCATTTGATTTTAAATCCTGATGTAAGTTTTGAAAAGAGTGTAATACCAAATCTTATTTTAGAACTAAAAAAACATCAAAACGTTGCAATGATTGCACCAAAAGTTCTGTTTCCTGATGGCAGTCATCAATATTCGTGCAGAAGATATCCTGTGGTTATTGAGCTGCTTGCAAGAAGATTTAAAATATTAAAACACTTATTTGAAAATAAAGTTTTTAGAGGAGAATATAGAGAAAAAGAGTTATCAAAACCCTTTTTTGCAGAATATCTGACAGGATGTTTTCAATTGTATAAAACAGCAGATTTTGTAAAATTAAATGGTTTCGATGAAAGGTATTTTCTTTACATGGAGGATGTTGATATTTGTAAAAAATTAGATATTTTAGGAAAGAAAAAATTATACTATCCTCAGGAACAAATTATTCATGTTTTAAAGCAAGGTTCTTTAAAAAATGTCAACTTATTTTTAAATCACCTCACATCTGCTATAAAATATTTTTTAAAGTGGGGATTTTAGTTTCCGACTTTTTTTTAAAATATATTTGTAATCAAATCAACAAAAAATGAATGTACTTATTTTAGGTTCAGGAGGAAGAGAGCATGCTTTTGCTTTAAAATTATCACAAAGTAAAAGAATATCACAACTTTTTGTAGCTCCAGGAAATGCAGGAACACAACAATTGGCAACGAATATCGAACTAAATCCAACGAATTTTGAGGCTGTGAAAAATGCAGTTTTAGAGAACAATATCAAAATGGTAGTTGTAGGTCCTGAAGCTCCATTAGTTGCTGGAATTCATGATTTTTTTCTGGCTGATAGTTTTTTGAAAAACATTCCTGTGATTGGTCCAAAAAAAGATGGGGCTTTGCTAGAAGGAAGTAAAGATTTTTCAAAAAAATTTATGCAAAAACATGGCATACCAACAGCAAAATATAAATCTTTTACAAATAATAATTTATCGGAAGGTATTTCCTTTTTAGAAACTTTACAACCACCTTTTGTACTAAAAGCAGATGGTTTAGCTGCAGGAAAAGGAGTGTTGATTTTATCAAATTTAGAAGATGCAAAAGCTGAATTAAAAGAAATGTTGACGCATCAAAAGTTTGGAAATGCGTCTTCAACGGTTGTTATTGAAGAATTTTTAAATGGAATTGAATTGTCAGTTTTTGTGTTGACGGATGGGAAAAGTTATAAAATTTTGCCCTCTGCAAAAGATTATAAGAGAATTGGAGAAGGGGATACGGGTTTGAATACTGGTGGAATGGGTGCTATTTCCCCTGTGCCATTTGCGGATGATGATTTTATCAAAAAAGTGGAAGAATTGATTGTGAAACCAACCATTGTTGGTTTGCAAAAAGACGGTATTGATTATCGTGGTTTTATTTTTATTGGACTCATGAATGATGCAGGAAATCCATCTGTAGTAGAATACAATGTGAGAATGGGAGATCCTGAAACCGAAGTTGTTTTGCCAAGAATTGCATCAGATTTGTTTGATTTATTTGAAGGTGTTGCTTCACAAACGCTCTCCGAAAAATCATGTATAATTTCACCAAAAACAGCTACAACTGTAATGCTCGTTTCTGGTAGTTATCCTGATGATTATGAGAAAGATAAAGAAATTGAAGGTTTTGAAACCGTTGAAAATTCAATTGTTTTTCATGCTGGAACCACCATAAAACATGGAAAAGTGGTTTCAAACGGAGGAAGAGTAATGGCAATTACCTCATTTGGGGATACTATTAAAGAAGCACTTGAAAAATGCTATAATAGCATTGATAAAATCAGCTTTGAAAAAATGAATTTCAGAAAAGATATTGGCTTTGATTTGATCGAAAAATAGGATTATTTTGCTTTTTCAATCGTAAAAGAAAATTCAGAACCCTCTCCGTAAGTACTTTTTAGGAGTATATTTTCATCGTGAGCCTCCAAAATATGTTTCACAATCGAAAGCCCTAAACCTGAACCTCCTTGTTCTCTTGATCTGCTTTGATCAACTCTATAAAATCGTTCAAATAATCTTGAAAGGTGCTTTTTTTGGATGCCTTCCCCATTGTCAATTACTTTGACGATAAACTTTTTTTCGTTGTAACTTTCAACGCCAACAATGGTTGTTCCATTTGGTTTTCCATATTTTATTGAGTTAACAATAAGATTGATAAGCACTTGTTCAATCTTTTCCATGTCAGCTTTTACAAAAACTGGAAACTCATAAATATGGTCAAATTTCAAAGAAATATTTCTTTTTTTAGCTTTCATTTCAAACAAATCAAATACATTTTGAATCAGTTCGAGAATGTTAAAAACTTCAACATTTATTTTCATGCCATCATTTTCTAATTTGGCTATCATATCCAAATCTTTGATGACTGCAACCAATCTTTCTACACCCTTGTTTGCCCTGTCAAGATATTTCATCCTGATTTGTTTGTCATTAATGGCACCTTCCATCAACGTTAAAATATAACCTTGAACTGTAAATAGTGGTGTTTTGAGTTCGTGTGCCACATTTCCTAAAAAATCTCTTCGAAATGAATCTCTTTCAGTCAAACTTTTGATTTCCAAACGTTTTCCTTCTACAAATTCTTGAACACTTTTTGAAATATTTTCAATATCAGTAATAGTAGAATCTTTTTTTAGGTTTTTGATGTCTAAAATAGAAACCTCGTTGTAGATTTTTTTGAGTCTTCGATAAATAAAATGTTCAGCCCTGTATTGAATTAGAAAAAATGAAATCAAGAATAATGTGAGAATGGCAATGATAATTGTAAAATTTCCAAAATATCCAAAAAGATAAAAGTATGAAACAATAGAAATTATAATAACAAGTAGTGTTAAATAAAAAGAAGACCAAAAAGCATAAGCGTAGGTTTTTTTTAATTTCATTAGAACAAAACTATTTATCCATTCCTTTCAAAACAAATTTATAACCAACTCCTTTTACAGTTTTAAAATAATCATCACCAATTTTTTCACGCAATTTTCGAATATGAACATCAATAGTTCTACCTCCAACAACCACTTCATTTCCCCAAACAGTGTCTAAAATGACTTCTCTTTTAAAAACTTTCCCGGGTTTTGAAGTTAGTAATGAAAAAAGTTCGAATTCTTTTCTGGGGAGTTCTATTTTTTTATCGGCTTTATACACAATATATTCATCTCTATCAATCACAATATCACCAATTTTAAAACTTTCTTCATTGGTTTCATTGTCAGATTTTAACCTTCTTAAAAGTGATTTTATTTTGCTAATTAAAACTTTCGGTTTGATAGGTTTTGTAATATAATCATCTGCTCCAGCTTCAAAACCAGCAACTTGAGAATAATCTTCACCACGAGCAGTTAAAAATGCAATGATTACATTTTCTAAGGTTTTTATTTTTCTGATTTTTTCACAGGCTTCAATTCCATCCATTTCAGGCATCATTATGTCTAGTAAAATCAAGTGCGGCAAGTATTTTTTTGCTGCTTTGATAGCTTCTAACCCGTTTTCTGCTGTAAAAACTTCATAACCTTCGTTTTTAAGATTATAACCAACTATTTCCAAAATATCTGGTTCATCATCCACTAATAGGATTTTAATATCGTTTTTATTCATAAATTGTTAATGAATTACATCCTTCAAAAATAGTCATAATTTTGTAAGAATAGTATATTGTTAACAATCATTTAATCTTGATGAATTTCGTTTACAATTATTTAATGTTTGCTAATAAGTTGATATACAGAATATTTCACTTGATTTTTATCATCTTAACAATTTCTTAATCAATTATTTATGAATCATACATCATAAAAATTTGTAGTTTTGAAAGATTAATCAATAAAATTCAAATTCGATGAAAAAAAATTACACTTTATTATTTATTTTCCTATCATTTTATGCTTTTTCTCAAGGCAGTGAAGATTTTACAAATTCAACAGCAACAGCATCTTATGCTGATGGTAGTTTTGTTGGCAATGGAGGTATTACTTGGAAATATGGTCATTCTAGAAATCAAGATATTTATTTAATTGACGGGAGTGGATTAATGTTAAGAAGAGCATCTGACAGTTATATTGAAGCAACAATACCTGGTGGTATTGGTGATTTTACTTTTGAATATAGAAAAGCATTTACTGGTACTAGTGAAAGACAATTAGAATTACTTGTAAATGGTGTAGCAATTTCCACTTCACCTATTTTTGGAACAGTTTCAGGTGCAGATACTGCAGTTTATAATTTTACATACACAGTTAATCAACCTGGGAGTGTAACCATCAGAATTAAAAATATTGGCACCACTACAACTAACAGACAAACAACGATTGACAATATAGTTTGGACAGCTTTTTCAGGAACACCTATACCTTCATTAACAATTTCTTCTCCTGCTAATAACACCATATATAATCCTACTGTAACTGCTACAGATGTAAATATTAATGTTTTAAATTTTAATGTTGCGAACGGTACAGGTGACGGACATATTCATTACACAGTAAATGGAGGAAGCGTAGTTATGAAATATGACACTACAGCTATTTCTTTAACATCTTTAACACCAGGAATGTATACAGTTTTTGTAGAATTAGTTGATATTTCTCACCAACCTATTGTTCCAGCTGTAAATGCAACAATTAATTTTAGCATAGCTTCATATGTAACTGTAACTGACCTTGCAGCTTTGAGAGCAGATGTAATAGCAAATGGTGCTGGAAAATACTATCAAGTATCTAGCACTCCCGTAATTTCATATGCTAGAACAACTAGAAATCAAAAATATATTCAAGACAGTACAGCAGGAATTTTAATTGATGACGTTTCTGAAACAATTTCAACTACAATGGTTGCTGGTGATGCAATTTCAAGTTTAAAAGGTCAGACATCTCTATTTAATGGAGTTTTACAAATTTCTCCTTTAGAAAATTCAACAGTTGCCTCTACTGGAAATATAATAACACCTCAAGTAGTTACTACAGCCCAAATTACAGCAAACATTGAAACATATGAGAGTAAATTAGTTCAAATTAATAATGCTTCATTTTCAACAGCAGATGGATTAGCAGTATTTGTAACCAACACAAACTACAATTTAAATGATGGTTCTGACATTATTTTTAGAACAATGTTATCAGAGGCAGATTATATTGGACAAGTTATTCCTTCAGGAGCAGCTAACAGAGTACTTTTAGTAGCTGAATTTAATGGAACTGCTCAAGTTGTAGCTCGTTCATTAGCTGATGTAACTTTGTCAGTGGATTCCTTTAATTCAATAAAAGGTTTTGCAACCTATCCAAATCCTGTAACAAGTGATAACTTTACAATTACAAGTAATAGTGCTGAGAATAAACAAGTTGCAATTTTTAATGTGTTGGGTGAAAAAGTAGTTTCAACCAATTTTACTGGTACCAAATCTGATATCAATGTAGCTAATTTATCATCTGGAATTTATATTTTGAAAGTAACAGAAGGAAAAAAATCAGCTACTTCAAAATTAATTATAAAATAAATTTTCTTAAATAACTTAAAAAAAGCGCTGATTTTCAGCGCTTTTTTTTATACATTTATTGGAAAGAAAAATCATTCGCTATGAATCTAACTATTTCCTTACATGATGTCTTATTTTTAGATATAGAAACTGTTTCGCAACAAGCACATTGGAATGAACTTCCGCAAGAAAATCAAATCCTTTTTGAGCAAAAAACACAATACCAACGAAAAAACGAAATACCTGCTGAAGAATTTTACGAAAGAGGAGGTATTTGGGCTGAATTTGGAAAAATTATTTGCATTTCTGTAGGTTATTTTGTGACTTTGGAAAAGGAGAAACAATTCAGAGTTCGTTCTTTTTTTGGTGATGATGAACACAAAATTTTGACAGATTTTAAAGTTTTATTGGACAAACATTTTGCCAAAAAAGAACACGTCTTGTGTGCTCACAATGGCAAAGAATTTGACTTTCCTTTTATTGCTAGAAGAATGATTATCAATCAAATAGAATTGCCTAAAAAGTTAAATTTATTCGGAAAAAAGCCATGGGAAGTTCCTCATTTGGATACCTTAGAATTATGGCGTTTTGGCGATTATAAGCACTATACATCACTCAAATTATTAACCGCAATTTTAGGAATTTCTTCTCCAAAAGATGATATTGATGGAAGTGAAGTGGCGAAAGTGTATTATCAAGAAAAAAATTTAGAAAGAATTGTAACGTATTGTGAAAAGGATACCATTGCAGTGGCTCAAATCATCTTACGATTCAATAATGAAAATTTGCTTCAAGAACATCAAATTGTGAGGGTTTGAAGTTATGTGAATGATTAATTTTAATTTTTTTTTTTAAACTTCTGCTAGTATTAAATTTACCTTTTGAGAAAACTTTTTAACCTTTATTTCCAAAGTAAAAAAACACTAAAACTAGCGTCATTTACATCCCTAGAAGGCAATTTGAATCATGATTTCTCCAAAAGTTTGATTACTTTCTTTAGCAACATTTACAGTAGTTATTGCAGTTTGAATTTTTAAATTGTTATTGTCAAGATATTTTGTCAATCCAAAAGTATAGCTACTAGCGTCTTTCAATAAAGAATTTAGATTGGTTGCAAATTCAGGTGAATTACTTTCATAACGCATATCAAAACTCCATCCTTTTTCGGTTACATATCCAAACTGAAGATTATAACTATCCCCCAAAATTAAAAACTCGCTAATTTGCTGAGGAGCTAAAATTTGTGTTGCATTCGGATTTAAATAATTCAAATTAATACCTGTAACAGTGGCATTTGCGTATTCACTTAAAAATGAAAAACCTTTGTATTTGAATAATACATCAACATACAATTGTGTATAATCAGGAAGTTTGTTTCTGCCAGAAGCGTCATACATTAAAAAATTTCCATGACCTTCACCAACTGCGTTGCTTGCGCCTTTATTTTTAGAAACGGCACTACCAAAAAGGATTTTAGGAGATTGTTCACGAGCTAAATCAGCCGTCATTAAATCATTTCCTTCGGAAAAGAATCCTAAAGGGAAAATATCTAGGCGTCCCCCGACTTTTAATCCTCCTAAATCTGTATCTCTAGAATCTGTTCCAAATGAGTTTCTTCCATCACCTGAAGTCAATGCGAATTTTGGTGCAAAACCAAATTTATTTCCAAATTTACTTTCTAAAAACAACCCAAATTCTCTCCCTGTTCTGCTGAAAGTTTGGCTCAATAATCCTCTATCTGTAAATTGAAGTCTGTCTTCTCTCACAAGCATTTCACGATTATTCAAAAATGTTTGTTTTTGACCAGCTGAAACTGTTAACCATGAATAAGGATGATAGGCAATCCAAGCATCCATTAATGGATTTGGTTTGCTAAAATCAGTTTGTAATAAAAAGCTAAGTTTTTCTTTCACAAGATTTCCTCCCAACATAAAAAAGGTTCTTTTTGAGTTGAAGCCATAATCCGTTTTGCTTCCTGAATTTTTTTCGAAAGTGATGCTAGGTTGAATAAAACCGCCCAAATAAAATTGATAGTTTCCTTCATTTAAATTGAAGGTTAAACCTTTTCCGAGTTCAAAATTAGCGGAATTTTTAGATTCGTTTTTTTGTGCGAAAAGCACGGTATTGCTAATTATTAGGATGATACAAATTAGTTTTTTCATGGTTTTATTGTTTAATTTGAAAGAGTCTATATATTGGAATTTCTTGATTTAATGCTGTTTTTAATACACCAAAACTTACAAAACTATTTGGCATTTCTGGTTCTAAAACTTCGAAAAGTAATCGTACATTTTTTTGGTTGGTATTGATTTTAAAACTTCCTTTTGGGAAAAGAATTTCTTTGGATGAAATTTCTGTTTTTACGGTTTGCAAATTCATTTTTTCGTAGGTAGTTTCATCTCTACTATATTCAGTTACTTTGTATGCTTCAACCGTAAAAGAAGTATTTTTAGAGAGAGTTTCTACTTGCAATCCTAACGTTTTTATTTTTTCAACTAAAAAATCCATTTCACTGCTAAGTAAATAAGCTTCAGGCTTTTCTCTTTCCAAAGTTGTTTTTGCGCCTTTTGCATCTCTCACTGTAATTGGAAGATTTAGAATTGAATAATCATTCATATCAATCACTTCAATTGTATCTTTGTAAATATTTTTTGTGCTGATTACACTCAATTTTTGGTCAATAGATTGTGCGTCTTTCAAGGTTTTTTTTACCAAATCAAAATTCGTAAAAGTTGTTTTTAAGAAAGATAATCCTGTTAAATAGGTGGTTTTAATTCTTCGCTTGAACGAAGTTCTTCCCAAATGAACTCCTCTAACTTCAATAAGCGCAGAAATGGAGTTTGCTAACGCATAAGAACTGGTGTTGTTGTATTTGAATAATATCCTAAATGGAAAAAATATCCTAAAGAAGTTTTGGCATTTACTTTCATTAAAAAAGAAGCATACACAGTTCCAGAGGAAATATCTGCTCCAAAACGCTTGTTTACATCTTGCCCAGTATTGGTTACTAATGCTGCATTTCCAACACCACTTCCAATGTAACCTGTCCAAGTCAAACCACCATCACTTACTGAGACTGGATTTGTAGTTCCCCCACTATGTGCAGTCCAACCATTGTCTGTCAAAACTTGAGCTGCTGTGTAATCGAAATTTTCAGCTACATAATTTGATTGGCTGAAAGCTATTGTAAAAGAAAATAAAAATACTAATGTGTAAAGTTGTTTCATAATTATAAATAGATTAAAGTTATTTTGATTAATGTAATTTGCCATAAAATTATAATAAACAACATCTTACAATAAATACCAATTACTAAAATATAATCATACCAATTATGATATTGTTATAAAACCCTACCCATTTTTTCTATATTTTTTTTAATAATAGCGCTTCTCACAGCAGCATATCCAAAAATCAATCCTGTTTTTTGTGGTTCATCTACATAGCATTTGCTGAGTGGATATGCCATAATGTTCAGCGATTTTAGTTGTTGAATGGTTTCTGCTTCTTCTTTTAGGGTTTTTTCGGTATTGAAAAATGCCAACACGTGAAAACTCGAAAATGGTTTTTCTTGAATGTGCATTGTTTTTACATGAGTTGCAAACAAGATTTTGAACAAATCGTGTCGTTCTTTTGCAACGCGGATACTATTTTTGATATGTTGATACAAATAGTTTTTTTCTATAAATTGGTCCATCACCATTTGAATAGAAGGTGCCACAAAACGATGCGAATGCTCAAGCAATGCTTCCACTGCTGGCATCAAATAAGAAGGCACAATCATATAGCCCAAACGAATGGAAGAGTGCAACAATCTGTTGAAAGTTCCTATGTAAATCGTTCTATCTTCATTGTCTAAACTATAAATAGTGGGCACTTGCTCTACATAATTTGCAATTTCATTTTCATAATCATTTTCAATAATTAGACAACTATTTTTAGAAGCCCAATCAACCAATTCTTTTCTGCGCTCCAAACTCATTTTAACACCCAAAGGATATTGATTGGAGGGCGTTACATGAATCAATTTTGGATTTTCATCGCTTTTTGAAGGCAACTTTTTGATGTCAATTCCCTCATTATCAATAGGAATCGCAATCAGTTTTGCTTGCGAACTTCTAAAAACCGAATGTACATTTGGAAACAACGGATTTTCTAATACCACAGCATCACCTTTATTAATTAGCGTATTTGCAATCAAATAAAGTGATTGTAATGAACCAGAAGTTACCACTAATTGTGTTGGTTTGCATTTCACATTTCTACTGACATTCAGATAGTTACAAATGCTTTTTTTCAATTCTAGTTGTCCTGTTGATTTGGAATATGAAAGGCCAGATGATTTGATATGACGCCAATACGAATTCAATAATTTTTTCCATTGATTGATAGGAAAAACATCCAAAGGAGGCAAACCTGGTCTGAAAGCAATCACATCATTATCCAATCTATTAATGATTGACGTATTTTTCAAATACGAAATGCCTTTTTCAGAAATTTCAGGATATTTTGATGAAAAATCAGGAAGACTGGTATGCTGTTGTTGTTTTATTTTTTCTTCAGGATGGTAATTTATTTTATTTCCTGATCCTGATTTTGAAACGATTAGTTTTTCAAGAATCAACAATTCATAGGCTTTTAAAACAGATGTTCTAGAAATTTTTAATGCATTAGCCAAAATTCTTGTCGCTGGCAAAAGCCAACCATTTGGCAATTCTGTGTTCAAAATACATTGTTTAATTGCTTTGTATAAAGAAATATAAATGATTTTTTCAGAAGTGTTTTTTGCGAATTCTTTCTGAATTCTTTCGATTGCAAAAATATAATTGGTATTCATTTTCTTTATAAATTGGTACTATAAATATAGAAATTTTTATGAGTAATTTGAATTAAAATTCATTTTGATGCCTCTCTCACAAAAAATAGTTCCAATTTTTGGTATTTTTATATTGCTACTTTTTACCAATTGTAGCTCCAATTCTGATATTGACGATATTTCAATTGATGAATCTTCAAAAGGAAGTGGTTTTTTTATCTACAATTATTCAGCCCCAAATTTCTCTAAAACCTTGCGTGTTTTTTATCACATTCCTAACAATGCTGTTGCTTCAACGCCAATTTTAATGGTTTTTCATGGCGTTAGTAGAAATGCAAAAGATTATAGAAATGCCTTTGTAAATGCTTCGAACGCTAAAAATTTCATCGTAATAGCACCCGAGTTTTCAGACGAAAATTTTCCACAATCTGATCAATATAATCTAGGAAACGTTTATGTTGATGGCGATAATCCAACATCAAATAGCTTGAATCCAGAGTCTCAATGGTCGTTTTCGATCGTCGAAAAGCTGTTTGATTTTATTAAAAGTCAACTAAAGAACACGAGTAATTCCTACAAAATTTTTGGACATTCAGCGGGTGCTCAATTTGCGCATCGCTTTTTGATGTTCAAACCCAACAATCGTGCAAATCTAACTGTTATTTCTGCTGCAGGTTGGTACACGTTTCCAGATGCATCAATCCCTTTTCCTTATGGTTTAAAAAATAGTATTTTAGAAAGTTCAACATCAGATATCTTTTTTGCTAAAAATGTTTTTGTTCAAGTTGGTGAGTTCGATAATAATCCAAATGATGCTAATTTACGTCACAATTTTTATGCTGATGCACAAGGTTTGCAGAGATTGGAGCGTGCAACAAATTATGTTGATTTTTGCAAACAACAAGCCAAAAACAGTACTTTTGATTTTAATTGGACGTTATATATTCATAAAAATGCGGACCATAATTATGTGATAGCGGCTCAAAATGCGGCGAATTTGCTTTTTTAAACGAATACAATCAAACTATGTTCTCAAAAAAAAATATTGGTTTATATCTAGGTCCTTTAAGTTTTTTGTTGGTAAAATATTTTTTCCATCCTGAAGGATTATCTCCTGAGGCAAATGCTATTTTAGCAGGCACAGTTTGGATTGCCATTTGGTGGATTACAGAAGCAATTCCAATTGCCGCAACAGCATTATTACCAATTATTTTATTTCCATTAACAGGCGGATTAAGTTTGTCAGAAACGACAGCTTCTTATGGACACATGTACGTTTTTTTATATATTGGAGGATTTATTCTGGCAATTGCTATTGAAAAATGGAAATTGCACAAAAGAATTGCATTGACCATCATCAAAATTGTAGGTACAAACGTCAATTTTATCATTTTAGGATTCATGATTGCCACTGCTTTTTTATCCATGTGGATTTCGAATACAGCTTCAGCAGTGATGATTTTGCCTGTTGGAATGGCAATTGTGTCACAATTGAAGGACAATCCTGCAACTATTGAAAACGAAAACATCATTTTTGGAAAAGCTTTGATGTTGGCAATTGCTTATAGTGCATCAATTGGCGGAATTTCAACCTTAATTGGAACGCCTCCAAATTTAGTATTGGCAGGAATTATCAAGCAAACGTATGGAATTGAGATTTCTTTTGCACAATGGTTTTTATTTGGATTTCCAATTGCAATCATTCTTTTATTGATTTGCTGGATGTATTTGACACGTTTTGCCTTCAAGTTCAAACAGAAGGAATTCCCAGGTGGAAGACAAGAAATTAAAAAACAATTGCAAGAATTAGGACCAATTTCGTATGAAGAAAAAGCGGTTTTTTTGATTTTTTTATTGACGGCTTTTTCATGGATTACTCGTTCTTTTTTGCTTAAGAATTTCATCCCGAAAATTGATGATACCATTATTGCCATATTTTTTGCAGTATTGTTGTTTATCGTTCCTTCAAAAAATAAAGCTATCAAATTAATGTCTTGGGAAGATGCTGTAAAATTACCTTGGGGAATTGTATTGCTTTTTGGAGGAGGAATGTCGCTCGCATTAGGTTTTGAAACCAGTGGTTTGGCAATTTGGATAGGAAAACAAATGACTTCTCTAGAAGCAGTTTCGCTATTTACACTTTTATTAATATTGGTGGCTTCTGTGAATTTTTTAACCGAAATTACTTCCAATTTAGCTACAACAGCGATGTTATTACCAGTGCTGGTTTCACTAGCGGCAGCTTTAGGTTTGCATCCATTTTATTTATTGGTTGGCGCAACTTTGTCAGCTTCTTGTGCATTTATGTTACCAGTTGCAACGCCCCCAAACGCAGTGGTTTTTGGCTCAGGGTATTTAAAAATTGAGGATATGGTTAGAAAAGGATTTGTACTCAACCTTATTTCGATTGTAATAGTAACCTTTTTTGTCTATTTTTTACTGCCTGTTATTTGGGATTTACCAGAAATTACTACATTAAAAAAATAAGTTTTTACCGCAAAGACGCAAAAATTATAACTTTACAAACGCAAAGAGCGTAAAGAAATTCAAAATATTTCTCTGCGCTCTTTGCATAAACTTTGCGTCTTTGCGGTTAATCTTAATAAAAAAGTAATTTTGAATATTAATTTTTAAACCTTGAACTTTACCCTTCCAATTTCATAGAAAGTTCCAACCATCGTTCTTCTTTTTCTTCCAAAGAAGTGATGACGTCCTGCAATTCCTCTGATTTTTTCTGAATTTCTTCAGGCGAAATTTCAACATTCATGAACTGATTTTCTATGGTTATTTTTCTGTTTTGAAGTCTTTCAATCTCAGCTTCTAAAGCCCCAAATTCTCTTTTTTCTTGGGAATTCAAACCAACTTTTGAAGGTTCTTTTTCTGATTTTTCATCAGATATTTTTTCAACTTTTTCTTTTGGAGTTGAATCTTCATACGCTCTAAAATCTGAGTAGTTTCCTGGAAAATTTTCCACAACACCTTCACCTCTAAAAACAAAAAGCGCATCTACAATTTTATCCATAAAATAACGATCGTGCGAAACTACCAATAAATTTCCGGGATAATCCAATAAGAAATTTTCCAAGACATTTAGAGTAACTACATCCAAATCATTTGTAGGTTCATCTAAAATTAAAAAATTCGGATTTTGAATCAAAACAGCACACAAATACAATCGTTTTTGTTCTCCTCCTGAAAGTTTTTCAACAAAATCATATTGTTTTTTTTTATCAAATAAAAATCTTTCTAACAATTGTGAAGCTGAAATTTTTTGACCCTTCATCAACGGGATAAATTCGCCAAATTCTTTGATAACTTCGATGACTTTTTGTCCTTCTTTGATGGTAATCCCTGACTGTGTGTAATATCCGAATTTAATGGTTTCACCAACCATCACAGTTCCAGCATCTACAGGATTTTTTTCGGTAATAATATTCAAGAAAGAAGATTTTCCAGTCCCGTTTTTTCCAATGATTCCAATACGCTCTCCACGTTTAAAAACATAATCAAATCCGTCTAAAATAATTTTTTCATCATAGGATTTTTTTAATTTGTGAAGCTCCAAAATTTTACTTCCCAAACGCTCCATATTGATTTCTAACTGAACTTTGTGGTCAATTCTTCGTTGTTGCGCTTTTTCTTTTATTTGATAAAAATCGTCAATCCGCGATTTCGATTTGGTAGTTCGTGCTTTGGGTTGTCTGCGCATCCAATCCAATTCTTTTTTGAACAAGTTTTTTGCCTTGTCAGTGGTTACTTGCTCTAACTGAATGCGTTCTTCTTTTTTTTCTAAGTAATAGGAATAATTTCCTTTGTATTTATAGATTTTTCCATTTTCTAATTCTATAATTTCATTGCAAACTCGTTCTAAAAAATAACGATCGTGAGTCACCATAAAAAGAGTTATTTTTTCCTTCGCAAAATACGCTTCCAACCATTCAATCATTTCCAAATCCAAGTGATTTGTTGGCTCGTCTAAAATCAAAAAATCGGGTTTGTGAATCAACACAATTGCCAATGAAACACGCTTTTTTTGTCCTCCAGAAAGTGAAGAAACTTTCTGACTTAAATCGTCTATTTTTAATTTTGATAAAACTTGTGTGTATTGCGTTTCAAAATCCCAAGCATTGTATTGTTCCATCAACTCAAACGCTTTTTGATAGGCATCAGTATCATCCAAATTTTTCAACGCTTTTTCATACTGATTTACGATGGAAAGTATTTTATTTTCGGTTGCAAAAATAGTTTCTTCAATTGTCAAATTCGGGTTTAATACATCATTTTGAGATAAATATGCCATAGAAATTTCTTTTCTCATTACAATTTGCCCGGTGTCAGGCGTATCAAATCCTGCAATTATGTTCAAAATGGAGGTTTTTCCACTGCCATTTTTTGCGACAAATGCTACTTTTTGGTCTTTATTGATGCCAAAAGAAATGTCTTCAAACAACACACGCTCTCCATACGATTTCGAGATATTTTCTACTGATAAATAGTTCACTTTTTGAAATTTTCAGCAAAGAAACGAAAAACAACACAGTTTAACTGGATGTTTTTGTAAAATCATTTCCACCAACAATTGTTAAATTTTTGGCTGACTTATCATCAAAAAGTATTTTAGAATGTCTCAATTTATGGTATCTTGCCATCAAATTTAAAAAATAGAAAGATGAAAATTATAGTTCCTATGGCAGGAATTGGTTCGCGTTTAAGACCCCATACATTGACTATTCCAAAACCGCTTACTGTGATTGCTGGCAAACCTATTGTGCAACGTTTGGTAGAAGATATAGCAGCTGTTATCAATCAAAAAATTGATGAAATTGCTTTTATTATAGGTCCAACGGCGAAAGGTTTTCCTTCAGATACTGAACAAAAATTATTAAAAATTGCAGCTGAATTAGGCGCAAAAGGCAGTGTGTATGTGCAAGAAGAAGCAATGGGAACAGCACATGCTATTTATTGTGCAAAAGAATCTCTAAGCGGACCTTGTGTTGTGGCGTATGCAGATACGTTATTTAAAGCAGATTTTACCCTAGATACGAATGCTGATGGTGCAATTTGGGTGAGTAAAGTGGACAATCCAAGCGCTTTTGGAGTTGTGAAATTGCAAGATGGTTTTATTACAGATTTTATTGAAAAACCAAAAGAATTTGTGTCTGATTTGGCAATTATTGGGATTTATTTTTTTAAAAGCGGTGAAAAATTATTGGAGGAAATTCAATATTTAATTGACAATGATTTGCGTGAAAACAACGAATATCAATTGACAAATGTGTTAGAATCTTTGAAACAGCAAGGCGCAAAATTCATTCCTGGAAAAGTATCAGTTTGGATGGATTGTGGCAAAAAAGACCCAACAGTTGATACCAACAAACAAGTGCTAGGTTTTGATCATGCAGATGGAAATAATTTGGTTTCAGAAGATGTTGTTTTGAACAATTCAGAAATTTTTCAACCTTGTTTTATTGGAAAGAATGTGGTGATAACCAACTCAAAAATTGGTCCCTTTGTTTCTTTAGGGGCGAATAGCGTTGTGAACAATTCAATCATCGAAAATTCGTTAATACAAAATAATGTCACCATTTTAAATGCGAATTTGAACAATGCAATGATTGGAAATCACGCTACTTTTAATGGTAATTTTACCTCTGTTAGTATTGGAGATTATACAGAATTGACTTAAATATGACAAAAAATAGCGAAATAAATGGTAAAATAACTAAGAATGAGATTTCATTGTTCAAGTTGCTGTTCTTTTTTATTTCGTTGTTTTTTTGTACGAATCCTTTTTTTTCGCAAGATAGCATTCCTATAAGAAAAGATTTGACCGAAGAAAAAACCCTGCAATTTCAAGAATTTTTCTTTAAAGCATTGTCAGAAAAATCCATAGAAAATTATCAAAAAGCGATTGAAAATTTAGAAAGTTGCAATCAAATCTTAGAAAATCAAGTGGCTGTTTTTTTTGAGTTTTCAAAGAACTATTTATTTTTGAACAATACTTTATTAGCTAAAGAATATATTGAAAGAGCGCTGCAAAAAGAGCCTAAAAATACTTGGATGTTGAAACATTTGGTGTCAATTTATGAACGAGACTCCAACTATCAAGAGGCTATAAAAGTTCAAGAAAAAATTGTCGCTATCCATCCAAAAGAGCGCGTATCTCTTGTAAGAATTTATTTTTTAAATAATAAATTTAAAGAAGCACTTTCTTTGTTAAATGTTTTAGAGGTTGAAGGTGCTATTACTACAGAATTAAAATTAATAAGAGAAGGTTTGAAAAAAAGCAAACAACCTGAATTTAAAGAGATTAAATTAACCGATGTTGATGGTTTGAAATTGCAATTTAAAAAAGATAAATCTTATAAAATTTTAGAAGAAATTCTTCAGAAATCCGAAAAAAATGCGGATACTTTATTAAAATATAGCAATGAAGGAATCGCACTTTTTCCTGCCCAACCTTTTATATATTTGCAAAATGGAAAAGCATTGAATCAATTGAAATCGTTTCATAAGGCATTACTTTTTCTAAAAAATGGCTTGGATTTTGTGATTGATAAAAAAATGGAAGCTGTTTTTTATGCCGAAATTGCGAAAGCTTACAATGGTTTAGGAAATAAAGTTGAAGAAAAAAAATACCTGCAAAAAGCAACCAATTTAAAAAGTTAAACATGAGGTTTTTGTTATCGAGTATCGTTTTTATAATTTTATTTTCCTCCTGCAAAACCACAAAAAATATGATGGATGCAAATGCAATCGCTTCGGAGACTTCTGCTAAAAAAGTAGCTAAAAAGCATTTTGATGCCCATTTTGATAAAAAATCGATTGATGCAAAATTGAAAGTAAATTTTAACAATGGTAAAACTAATCAAAGTTTGACAGTGAATTTGCTAATCGAAAAAGACAAAGTAATCTATATCAAAGGCACAAAGTTTATAACGGTGTTTAAAGCGAAAATCACACCAAATTCAGTGAGTTATTATTCTCCTCTTGCGAAAAACTATTTCGAAGGAGATTTTTCATTAATTGAAGAATTTTTGGGAGTTGAAATCAACTTTGAACAGCTTCAAAACTTATTTTTGGGACAAGCCTTGCAAAATGTAAAAAAGGAAAAACAACAACTTGAAATTGTTAATAACAAATATGTATTGTCTCCTGAAGTACAACCGGCTTTGTTCGATATTTTCTTTACAATCAATCCTTCACATTTTAAATTAGAGGAGCAGAAAATTGTATATATTGATAAAAATCTACTTTTGGATATTCAATATTTTGGCTATCACATCATCGAAAAAACGATTTTCCCCGGAGAAATAAAGATTGGTACAAAAACCGAAAAGTCGTTTACAAATATTTATTTAATCTACAAATCTGTCGTTTTTGGTGAGACACTAGATACCAGTTTTGAAATTCCGAACGGATATAAAAGAATAGAATTTTAATGAAAATCCATCCATTTCATATCATTTTCTTGATTGTTTTTTTACACTGTTTTTCGGGTTTTGGACAAACTAAAAAACAGCTTGAAGAACAACGAAAAAAATACCAAGCTGAGATAGTGCAGCTTAATAAATTGCTTTTTAAAGAGCAAAAAAAGGAGCAAAATGCGATGGAAAGTTTGAAAGATATTAAACAAAAAATCGAAGTTCGAAATAAATTAATCGCTACAATTCAAGAGGAAACTAAATTATTATCTGACGAAATTTACCTAAATCAAAAAAAGATAAATAAGTTAAATCGAAAATTAACGGCATTGAAAGCAGATTATGCTGAAATGATTTTTAAGTCTTACAAAAGTAAATCACAACAAAGCAGATTGATGTTTTTATTGTCTTCACAAAATTTTTATCAAGCGTATAAACGATTGGAATATTTGAAACAATACACGTCATTTCGAAAAAAACAAGGAGAGGAAATCGTGCTTCAATCTTCTGAAGTAAAAATTTTGAATGACTCGTTGAGTACCCAAAAACGAGAAAAAGAAAGGTTGTTGGTTTCTGAAGAAAATCAGAAAAAAGAGATAGAATTAGATAAAAAAAAGCAAGAAAACTTTTTAGCAATCATCAAAAAGAAGGAATCTCAATACAAAAGAGACATTCAAAAAAAGATCAAAGATGAGCAAACAATTGTTGCAAAAATTGATAAATTGATTAGAGATGAAATTGAAAGAGCGAACAAAAAGGTAACCAAAACTACTTCACAAGTAAAGATTACTAAAAATGAGTTTTTTTTGACTCCTGAGGCAAAAAAATTGGCTGGTGAATTTGAAAGTAATAAAGGCAGATTGCCTTGGCCCGTGAAAGAAGGAATTATCGTTCGCAGATTTGGAGATCAACCACATCCAACTTTTCCTGGAATAACGATTAATAGTACTGGTTTACATATTGTTACCTCTGAAGGAAGTTTCGCTAATGCGGTTTTTAAAGGCGAAGTTTTGAATGTTTTAGTGGGCTCAGGAGGTATCAAAAATGTGCTTATTCGTCATGGAAATTATATAACTTCTTATAATAATCTTGAAAATATCATGGTGAAAAAAAACGATAAAGTGGTTACTGGTCAAAGAATTGGAAAAATATTTACAGACAAAGTTTCTAACAAAACAAATCTTGTTTTCGTGGTTTTTAAAAACACCACTCGTTTAAATCCTGCTGAATGGATTTTACCAAGATAACATAAAAATAAACGGGTTTTATTTCTCCTTAAATTTAATGTTTTTTTGTAAAATAATTGAATTTGGAACTGTAATTAGTTCTTTTTCATTCGTTTTAAGTGTGATAAAAAAAGCTCCAATATCTTTTATTTCTCCAGTAATATTGTTGTCTTTTTCTAGGATAGTAATTTCATCCCCAATTTTCACAGGATAATTTACAAATAAAATCAATCCTGCTGTAATGTTTGACAATATAGACCATTGTGCAAAAAAAGCGATTCCTAAAATGGTTAAAAATGAGGATATAAATAAGATTAATTGCTTTTCATCAACACCCCAAATAAAAGAAACAATTATTACTACTGATGCGTAAATCAACACATTGATTATTTTGTTAATAATGATGACCCTATTTTTTTGAAAACCGAATTTTTTACGGATATTATTTAATGATTTTGTAGCTCCAATTTGAAATAAAATACCAATAGCAATTACGATAATCGTTTCAATAGTTTTAAAATTGGATAAAATATCCTGAAAATTATTCATAAAATAGTGCTTTTAATTCGGTTGCTTCATTGGGTTTTAATTTTCCGGCCAATATCAAACTGAGTTGTTTTCTTCTCAATGCGCTATCATATCGCTCCTTTTCCAGATCTGTTTCCGGAATAATTTGAGGAATTTGCACAGGTTTGCCAGTTTCGTCAACGGCAACAAAAGTATAAATACCTTCATTTACCTTGGTTTTTTGTCCTGATTGACGGTCTTCAATCCAAACATCTACATAAATTTCCATTGATGATTTGAACGCTCTTGACACTTTTGCAGCCAATGTTAGCACACTTCCCACGGGTACAGATTTGTTAAAAGCCACGTGGTTTACAGATGCGGTCACCACAATCCTCCTTGAATGACGTCTTGCAGCAATACTGCAAGCCCTGTCCATTCTTGCTAATAATTCGCCCCCAAAAAGATTATCAAGATAATTGGTTTCTCCGGGCAAAACCAAGTCAGTAAGTATTGTTAAGGAATCTTTGGGTGTTTTTGCTTCCATTTATGAAAATTTCAGCAAAGATAGGATTCAACTTTAAATAAAACTACTTTTTTATCAGCAACCAAGCATCTTGAGTTACTGTTTTTTGTATTTTATAAAGATAATTGATTGCTTCATTTTTATCAGAAAAACTAGCATAAACCACTTGCGTTAAGCCCCATTTATTAACACCAAGAATTTTCGCATCATGACCTTCTTTAATCAATCGGTTCATTTTTCTATTGGCATTTTCAGGATTTTGAAATGCGCCAGCCACCACATGAAAGTTTTTTTCGAGTTCTTTTACAACCGTTAGCTCGATAGTTGGCAATGGATTTGAAATCACAAATGTGGCAGTTTGAATTTTTTTCTCTAGTGACTTTTGTTGTTTTGTTAATAACTCTTTTTGGCTATTTTCTTGATAATTGGAATAAGTTGCAACACCTAAAGTTAATAAAATAGCAGCTGATGCTGCATATTTAATAAAAGCATGAATTGTTTTTTTATCGTTTTTAGGAACTTCAGGAACGAATTTTTTAACTTCTGATTGATGTCTATTTGCAGTTGATGTTTCAAAAAAACTCAATCCAAACGATTCAATTAAAAAGTTTATACTTTTTGTAGGTTCAAAAATAATTTGACGATTTTCGTTCAATGTAAGAATCCCAATCGAATCTAAAATAATTGGTTTTGTTTGAATTTCATTTTGCCATTTAATTACACACAATGCAATCGCATTTGAAGCTTTTTCAAAAGAAATATTCTCAACAGAAGCTATATAATTTGCCAACAAACCATCGTTATTTTTTAAATTTCCATTGAAAGAAAGTTGTTTTGATGGTGGAAAAAATCGATGTGTATTTTCATCAATCTTTGCGCCAATTCTTTTCGTAACAAATCCCCCAAAATCAGGGATAATTACGCAATCGTATCTGTACAATAAATCTTTAATATAGTTTGTTAACTTCATAAAACAAATATAGTTTTTTTGAATTTTTAAAGAAGCAAATTGATAAAAATTTATCAACAAAAATGTATATCTTGTACAATAAATTGTACAATTTGAAAAAAGAAAAAATTCTTGCTATTTTACGATTACAAAAAAGCAAAGCAATTGGCGATATTTTAGCTAAAAAATTGATTGTTGCTGTTGGTGATATCGAACAATTGTTCAATGAAAAACCGGCTTCACTTCAAAAAATAAATGGTATTGGTAGTTTTGCAATCCAGCATCTATTTGACAAACAAAATATCAAATTGGCTGAGCAAGAGTTGGATTTTATTGAAAAAAACAATTACGAAGTTGTTTATTTTTTAGAGGATGATTTTCCTAAAAACTTGTTGCAATGTATCGACAGTCCTTTTGTGATGTTCAAAGACGGTAACATCAATCTGAAAAATGATAAAATACTTTCGATTGTTGGGACTAGAAATATGAGTACTTATGGCAAAGATTTTTGCGAGCAACTTATTGAAGAATTGGCTGTTTATAACCCAATTATCGTAAGTGGTTTTGCTTATGGTGTAGATATTTGTGCGCACAAAGCTGCCATCAAAAATAACTTGCAAACGATTGGTGTTTTGGCTCACGGTTTTGAGCAAATGTATCCAAAAGTGCATAAAAAATACGTGCGTCAAGTCATGGAAAATGGTGGTTTTTTCACTGAATTTGGTTTTGAAGAAAATCCGCTAAGAGAAAATTTTTTGAAACGAAACAGAATTGTTGCAGGCATTTCTGAAGCAACAATAATTATAGAAAGTGCTGATAAAGGAGGTTCGTTAGTGACTGCTGATATTGCAAATTCTTATGACAGAGATGTTTTTGCATTGCCAGGAAGAACGAATGATATTTATAGTAAAGGGTGTAATAATTTAATCAAAAACAACAAAGCAATTTTGTTAACATCAAGCAGTGATATTGTGAAAATGCTCAATTGGGATGTTGTTACAAAACCTAAAAAACTAATTCAGCAAGAACTTTTTATCACATTATCAGACCAAGAACAAATGATTTATAATCATCTCAAAGAAAATGGAAAGCAAATGCTTGATTTGATTGCAATTGATTGTAACATCCCGCTTTTTCAATTGTCATCGGTTTTGTTGCAGATGGAATTGAAAGGAATTATCAAATCTTTGCCAGGAAAAATGTTTGAACTTCAGTAATATTTTTTATTTTTAACAACTCCAAACTTTTAAAAATGCCTTCTTCGGAAAAATTAATATCCAAAAAAAAACCTGTATTTCCAATCAGTGATTTGCTTCATCAATATTTGATAGAAAATAATAGAAGTATTAAAATTCCTATTTTTTATGATGATTTATTGCGTTTTCAAGGTTGTGTAACAGTTTATAATGATAAAGATCAAGACACGCTTTGGGTAAGAACTTATTATTCGGAATTTGACAGAGAAGAGATTGATTTGTGCCTCAAAAAGATTTATACATTATTACATTCTGATGGAAATGAAGATACTATCCCTTTTTTGAATGTAGATGCCATTGATTATTGCACTTTTGGAAATTCGAAACCATTTAGAATTAAAATCAGAAATATACTGAATGACAATTATACTTATTTTTATGTAAAAAAAGCAGATGCTTCCAGAGTTTATGGATTGGAATTAGAACACATTTTGTCTCCACACAATATCAATTTTTTGATTTATAAAGATACTTTGATTGAAGAGCACATTGCAGGAATTCCTGGGGATGATTTTATACGAGATTTTCTCCCAAAATGTTCAGAATCAGAAAAATCGCAAATCGCCAAAGAATTTGTGAAGTTCAAAGAACGTTGTTTGGTAAGATTGTTGGGTGATATGCGTTCTTATAATTATGTGATTACGCCAACCCACGATTTTGATCATATTGTTTATAAAATCAGAGCAATTGATTTTGACCAACAATCTTTTGAAGGTAATCTTCGTGTTTACAACATGAAATTCATGAAAGAAAATGCCGAAATCATGTCAATGGTCAATGAAAAACTTGCAAGAAGTTCCATCAGACAATATAAAATTGAAGAGCGTTCTTATATGGCAAAAAGGATGATTACAGCTCCAAAAAGAATTGAAAGTTTGATGCATTGTATGAAAAATGACGTGATTTCAACTCCTGAAAATATTATTAAATTAAAAAAACAAATTGGAGATTATGCAAATGACCCTGCTTTTGCAAAATGTAAAAATATGGGAGAAATATTGCAAACAATTCTCATTTATGTTAAAAGTAATTATTTGAATATCAGTAATAAAGAATTATTTTGATTTTAAAACCTTTTTATTTTTCAAGGTAATAATGTGAGAAAGCATTTTGGAAAATTTTAAAAGAAACCTATTTTTTCCCTTTTTTTGAACAATAACCCCCCTTCTTTTTGAAATAAGTGACTGTAAATTTGTGTATTGGTTTTTTTTGATTTGAATCATCAAAAAATATCTAAACATTGTATCAATTTTTAACCAAAAATTTGGATATTGCATAAAATTAAAAGCAATTTACAATCAAACTAAACTAATTTTTTACTATGACAGCAGGTTTTGGAATTTTAGATTACGCCATCTTTATAGCTTATGCTATCTTGATTTTAGGTGTAGGATTATGGGTCTCTAGAGACAAAAAAGGGCATCAAAAAAATGCCGAAGATTACTTTTTAGCGAGCAAATCATTACCTTGGTGGGCAATTGGAGCCTCATTAATTGCGGCAAATATCTCTGCAGAACAGTTTATTGGCATGTCGGGCTCAGGTTTTGCACTTGGTCTTGCAATTGCCTCTTATGAGTGGATGGCAGCCATCACATTAATTATTGTTGGAAAATATTTTTTACCAATTTTCATTGAGAAAGGATTATATACCATTCCTGAATTTGTTGAAAAAAGATTTTCAACAAACTTGAAAACAATACTTGCAGTTTTTTGGATAGCACTGTATGTGTTCGTAAACTTAGCTTCAGTATTGTATTTGGGTGGATTGGCCATCGAAACAATTATGGGCGTAGATATGATTTATGCAGTTATTGGATTGGCACTTTTTGCTGCAGCTTATTCTTTATATGGAGGTCTTTCTGCAGTTGCTTGGACAGATGTTATTCAAGTAATATTTTTAATTCTTGGAGGATTGGTTACAACTTATTTGGCTTTAAATACAGTTTCTGGAGGTGAAGGCGTTTTTGCAGGTCTAAGCAAAGTGATGGACGCCGCTCCAGATAAATTTCACATGATTTTAGATGAATTCAATGGAGATGGAACAGTTAACAAAAATTATTTAAATTTACCTGGAATTTGGGTACTTGTTGGTGGATTGTGGGTTGCAAATATCTATTATTGGGGATTCAATCAATATATTATTCAACGTACTCTGGCAGCAAAATCTTTAAAAGAATCTCAAAAAGGTATTTTATTGGCTGCTGGCTTAAAAATTATCATTCCACTAATTGTAGTGATTCCTGGAATTGCAGCTTATGTAATGGTAAATGATCCTGAAATTATGGCAAGTTTAGGGGAAGTAGGAAAATTAAGTTTGCCTTCTGAACAACAAGCTGACAAGGCTTATCCTTGGTTGTTACAGTTTTTACCAACAGGATTAAAAGGAGTTGCTTTTGCGGCTTTGGCTGCTGCAGTTGTTTCGTCTTTGGCTTCGATGTTGAATTCTACTTCTACCATTTTTACCATGGATATTTATAAACAGTATATCAATAAAAATGCAAGTGATAAAGCAACAGTGAACGTGGGTCGTATTTCTGGAGTTGTTGCATTGGTGATTGCCGTTATTATGGCGCCACTTTTAGGAGGCATAGACCAAGCTTTTCAATTTATTCAAGAATGGACAGGCGTTGTAAGTCCTGGAATTTTAGCTGTTTTTATTTTAGGATTATTTTGGAAAAAAACTACTAACAATGCAGCAATTTGGGGTGCTATTTTGTCAATTCCGATAGCGTTGGCTTTAAAATATTTACCTATTCCAGCGTTACAACCATGGATGCACCAAATGGGATTAACCGCAGTTTTCACAATGTTGGTTATCGTTTTAATTAGTTATCTTCAAAATAAAGGAGCTGATGATGAAAGAGGAATTAGTCTAACAAAAGATTTATTTAAAACATCTCCTACTTTTAATATTGGAGCCTTTATAGTTTGTATCATAACAGCAGTTTTATATTGCTTGTTTTGGTAATAGAACTTATAAAATTTTTCTAGAATATTTTTATGATAAAAAACACTTCGTTTATTCAATAAACGGAGTGTTTTTTTTATAATTCTCATAATCTTCTTCCGTATCTAAATCAATCAAAATAGGATTCAAATCGCTACAAATAATTTGGTTTTTGTGTTTTTGAAGAAATTCCTTGGCACCAAAATCACCCTTTAAAACCTGTAATTCAGTAAATATTGATTTCGGGAAAATTGCAGGAACACCATAGTTTTTAGGGTATTTTGAAGCGATTATTTTTTTGGGATTTTCAATAGATAATTGAACTAAGTTTTCCAAATATCGAATTTCAATAGCAGGCTGGTCTGCTAACAAAATTAACACTCCATTAATAAAAGAATAATTTTTTTCAAGATAGTTGACGCCAGCAACAATGCTCGTGCTCAACCCCTGATGATACTTTTTATTGATGATAAATTCAGTATTTTTTGATGGAATTTCGTTTTGAATCAAAGTTGCATTTGCACCTAAAACACAAAAAATTGGGAGAACTGAAATTTTTTTTGATTTTTCTAAAACGATTTCTAGTAAAGTTTTATCTCCAATTTTAAGCAACTGTTTAGGGGATCGCATTCGTGAGGACGCACCTGCAGCCAAGACTAAAACAGCCAAATTTCTCATAGATTATTGATGAATTTTTCCTTTTAAATTTCGCAAAGAAAAAGGTTCTTTTTTATTGAAAACACTCAAAATTTCAGCAATAATTGAAACGGCGATTTCTTCGGGAGTTTGTGCGCCAATATGCAATCCTGCAGGCGTATAAATGGCCTCTAAAAAGTCGGGATTCAAATCAGGTTTTAGTTCAAAAAGTTCATTCAACAAGCGTTCACCTCTTTTTGGAGCGCCCAAAATTCCAATGTATTTAGGTTGATAATTAGACAATTGCATCACATATTTTAAATCTTGTATGTAGCTATGATTCATAATTACAATAGCCGAATTTTCTTCGATATTTTCAAATTGAATGGTTTCAGGAGTTTCGCCAATGACCGAATTTGCGCCTGGAAAATCCTTCAAGGTTTTTGGGTCTTTTGCGGAGGTAATTATATCAATTTCCCAACCCAAATTTGCAGCAATTTTGCACAATTTTACAGCATCGTGTTCACCACCAATAATCAAAAGTTTGAATGTAGGTTTTAAAATCTGTGTAAAAATTTCCTTTTCCTTTTCAAATGAACTATTTTTTCGAAATGCAAAAGCTTCCTGAGTTGGAAACACAATCTGCGAACCAAAATTGCCAAAAGCTTCATCTTCTTTGATGAAATAACTTTGAATTTCTACTATTTCACGGCGCTTAATAGCATCAGAAAAACGATTAAACAATTCATTTTCCACATAAAAAGGTTCAATCAAAATGTATAAAATCCCTTCACAACCCAATCTGTATCTGCCATCATACGTAATTATTTTTGCTTGATTGTCATTGAAAACACTCTTTGCTCGGTGAATAATTTCTTTTTCCACACAACCTCCACTTACCGCGCCAATGGTTGATAAATCTTCGGCAATCAGCATTCTGACTCCGGGTTTTCTGTAAGAAGAACCCTCTAAAAAAACAACAGACGCCAACACGTTTTTCAATCCCTTTTGTTGATTGTTAAAAGCTTGTTGAATAATTTCTTTGAGTTCGTGAATCATAATGAAAATAGCTGTTTAAACATACACATTTTTACGAACTACAACTCAGCATCGAGCAGCCAATTTTGTCACGCGCCCATTCAGGTCTTTTGGCAAACCATTTTTGATGTTTTGGTTGTTCATCATACGGTTTTTTGAGTAGTTGAAATAACTCTTCAATCAAAGAATAATCTTCGAGATTTGCCGAATCAATAGCCAATTGCGCCATGTAATTTCGCAATACATATTTTGGATTGAAAGCATCCATTTTTTGTTTTCTTTCAACTCCTGAAATGGATTCTTTTTGCAAACGATTTGCATAGATTTCAAACCAATTTTGCCATTTGGTTTTGATATTTTCATTGATATTTTCAATATCATAAAAAGCTTCTTGTATCAATTCAAAACCATTTTTTTCTGAGGAAAAATCACTCAATAATCGAAAGAAAATGGTCATATCAGTTTCTGTCAATTGCAAGGTATCTTCTAAATTTTGGATGAGTTTTTGATCATTTTTATCCGAAGAAAAAAGTCCTAATTTGGTTTTCATCATCTGTAAAGATTGACTTTCAAAATTGGTTTTATAGGCATTTAAAATTGCTTCCAGAGGCGCAACCTCTTCAATCAATGGAAACAATGCGTTTGCCAATTGATATAGATTCCATAAACCTATATTTGGTTGATTTCCATAACGATAGCGTTTGTGTTGACGATCTGTAGTGTTAGGTGTCCAGCCAAAATCAAACCCTTCAAGCCAGCCATAAGGTCCATAATCTATGGTTAAACCCAAAATAGATAGGTTATCTGTATTCATGACTCCATGAACAAAACCCACTCTTTGCCAGTGAATAATTAGGGTTAAAGTGCGATCTGCAACTTCTTTAAAAAACTGAATATAAGTTTCTTTTGATGGATTTCCCAAATGGGAAAAATGATGTTTGATGGTAAAATCAACTAAGATCTTTAGATTTTTTACATCATTTCTAGAGGCAAAAATTTCATAATTTCCAAAGCGTAAAAAGGATTCCGCAACTCTTGAAACAATAGCTCCTTTTTCATAAGCAGGATTCCCATCATACATCACATCACGCAAAACAGTATCTCCTGAAAGACTCAAAGAAAGTGCACGAGTTGTAGGAATTCCCAAATGAAACATGGCTTCACTGCACAAATATTCTCTGATTGACGAACGTAAAACAGCCAATCCATCAGCATTTCTTGAATAGGGAGTTTCGCCTGCACCTTTTAGTTGCACATTCCACTTTTTGTTTTGATGTTCAATTTCGAACAAATTGATGGCTCTTCCATCACCCAATTGTCCTGCCCAAGAACCAAATTGATGACCTCCATAACACATGGCGAAAGGTGTTGTATTCGGATACACAGCATTTCCTGTAAAAATATCTCTAAAAAAATTGGTTTTTGCAGCTTCTTTAGAAATTCCTAGTTCTAAAAACATTTCCTTTGAAACGTGAATCACTTTTGGTGATGAGGTTTTTTTTGGATTTACATACGAAAAAGCAGCTTCAAAAACTTGACGTCTTGAATTTTCAAGCAATGAATCCGCAGGTAATTCTTTGGTAAAAGTTTCAGTGATGTTTAAAATCATTTCAGTTTGTCAGCGTATAATTTTCGTAAAGTTGCCAATTTAGGGGTGATGACATATTCGCAATATCCTTGCGATTTGTTGTTTTGATAATAGTTTTGATGATAATCTTCAGCCTCATAAAAAATAGGCAATGGAATAAGTTCAGTGACAATTTTGTCAGCATAATACGATTGTACTTTTTCAATCACTTGTTGTGCAATTTCTTGTTGTATTTCGTCGTGATAAAAAATCACAGACCTGTACTGCGTTCCTATATCAGCTCCTTGTCTATTTAAAGTTGTAGGATTGTGAGTAGTCATAAAAATCACTAAAATCTCTTCAAAGCTAATCCTATTTGCATCAAAAGTAACTTGAATTACTTCTGCATGACCCGTTAATCCTGAGCAGATTTCTCTGTATGTTGGTTTTCCAGGAGCATTTCCACCTGCATAACCAGATACTACTTTTTCAACGCCTTGTACTTGTTGAAAAACAGCTTCTATACACCAAAAACACCCTCCACCAACAGTGGTTACTTGTATATTTTTACTCATTATTTTTCAGATTTTTCAAGTTGCATAGACACAGAATTGATGCAATAACGCAATCCAGTAGGAGCAGGGCCATCAGGAAAAACGTGTCCTAAATGTGCATCACACACATTGCAAAGCACTTCAACACGCACCATTCCAAACGAAACATCTTTGATATATTTAATAGCGTTTTCAGCAATGGGTTGCGTAAAACTTGGCCAACCAGAACTCGAATTGAACTTTATTGTAGAATCAAAAAGAGGCGAATTGCAACAAATACAATGGTATTTTCCAGCCTCATATATTGAACATAATTCACCAAAAAAAGGTCTTTCAGTACCTTTCTGTCTGGTAATTCTGAATTGTTCTGGAGTTAAAATTTCTTTCCATTCAGTGTCCGTTTTTTTGATGATTTTATCAGGTGTTGGATTTCCTGTTGAAGCGAAATGAATAATATCTTTCCAAGTTAACATACTTTTTTTGATTTTTTTTGATGAAAAATTAGTCGTAAAAATTCATGTAAATTTACGACAAAAGCATCACTTACAATAGCTGTTTTATTTGCGTATATTTGTTTTTATAAAAACTTTGTGATTATGAACTCGATCCTTTCTGAAGTTGAAAATTATGTAACAACCCTTTTAGGGTTTCAATTAGATGCTGTGTATGTTTATCATAATTTAGCGCACACACAACGCATTGTTGAGGTTGTGAAACAACTAATTTAAAATTCGGAATTGACTGAAAATGAGGCTGAAAATGCATCCATTGCAGCATGGTTTCATGATACAGGATTTATCAAAAGGGCAAAAAATCATGAAGAAGAAAGTGTAAAAATTGCTGCTGAATTTTTGAGAGAAAAGAAATTTTCTGAGGAAAGAATTCAGCAAATTCAATCAATTATTTTAGCCACAAAAATGGGACATCAACCCAATAATGAGCTTGGAAAAATAATTATGGATGCTGATTGTGTTCATTTAGCATCAAAAAATTACGATGATTTTGCTAAGTTGTTGCGAAAGGAATGGGAATTAACGGGGCAAAAATTATCAGATTTAGAATGGGTAACCCAAAATATTGAATTCTTTTCAGAAAAACATCAATATTATACAACTTTCGCCTTAAAAAATTGGACTCAGACAAAATCTAAAAACTTTTCTCGTTTGTTGAAAAATCAAAAAGAGTTAAAAGAAAATTCTTTGAAGTTTGACAGAAAAAATGAAGCAATTAAAATCAAAAGAACCAAAGGAGATGTTCCTGAACTAGGCATAGAAACCATGTTTATAGTAGCATTGCGAAATCATATTACGTTGAGTGATATTGCAGATACCAAAGCCAATATTTTGTTATCCGTCAATGCGATTATCATTTCAATATCATTTTCGACATTGATACCGAAATTAGACAATCCTAATAATAGCTTTTTAATTATACCAGCAGTCATTTTTATGCTCCTTACAGTTGCGAGTATGATTTTATCAATCATGGCAATAATACCCAATGTGTGACTCAAGGAAAATTTACAAAAGAGGATGTTGCAAACAAAAAGGTGAATTTGTTGTTTTTTGGAAATTTTCATCAAATGAAATTAGAAGATTTTGAATGAGGAATTTCAGAAATGATGCAGGACAGAGATTATTTGTATGGTTCGCTTACTAAAGATTTATACTTTTTAGGATTGGTTTTGAACAGAAAATATGGTTTATTACGAACAACGTATACCGTTTTTATGATTGGAATTATTGTAAGTATCATTGCTTTTGGCTTAGCTTTTGTGCTGTAAATTGAATTAAAAATTCATTAAACCGCAATTTCCTTCATCAAATCATCAAAAGTAATCGTCTTTTTTTCACTGAAATCTTTTTGATAAATAACTTCAATTCGCAAAGCTTTTAATCAAGAAACTCCTTGTAAATCCTCTTATTCAAGGAATTCAATTTTTCCAATTTGATTTTTGGACTGCCAAAAATGAATGTATTTGATATATTCCAACGCATCTTTATTCTGCGAATAAACAATGGCAATTTTTCCAGGAGTTGTGAGTCGCTTTGAAGTTCCTTTGATATGCGCTTTGTCAATACGCTTTTTAATGATTTCATAACGAATATTGTAAGCGCCATCTACATCAAACTGTTTTTCGTCCATTCTAAATTTTATCGATAATGGATTGCTGTGAACCAAAATTAAGGATGCAACACGTAAATCATAAGCCATATTTTTTCGCTTTTAAAAAGCGATATTTTCCATTTCGACCATCGTTTGCAATTGCCAAAGACGCAAATTGTACAAATAAATCTCATCAAAATGTGTGTCTTTATTGATTGATTTTCCAATATACATATTGAATTCAACGCCATCTGTTTTGTATCTTTCAAAATAATGAGGATACATTTTTTGAGCTCCTTTTTGTTTTGAATCTAGAGATTTTTCCAATCTATTATTGAGCGTATTTACGCTATCTTCATAGTTTTTTCTCTTTTGATAAACCACGCCCAAATCCGGATTTAAGTGTGATTTATAATCAGCAACTTTTGCAAACAGCTGATTGTTAATCAATTGAATATGATTAAAAACTGGATAAATTTCCCGCTTTAAAAAGGTTAAAATATTGATTTCATCTCCCGCTTTTAATCCCATTTTTACCTCTTTCAAATACGCAGTGACTCTAAACATCAACTCCTCATAAATGGGTAATTTTTCTACTTTACAAGCTTCTTTCAAAACCGTAATTGCTAAAGAGAGTTGCGTACTTAAATCTTTCTGAATCGCAAAATTTCTAGCCTCTGAAGAACCATTGATGTCACTTTGCCCATATAATGGATATACCTCTTTAAAGATGATTTCATCCAATTTTGCGTTCTCATCTAATTGAACAGCGGTTTGATATTTTTCTGCAGCTACATAAAAACGCCATTTTACTGCAGGATGAATGGCAGTATAATTCTCTTGAATGGTAGCTTCTAAAATATTTTGACGTTCTTCAGAAGTTCGCTTTACAGCAGCATCAAAAACAGGAATAATGTCTTTATGTTTATTGATATTTACTGAATTTAATTTATAAGCTCTTGGCGAAGCAATTTCTAACAATGCAATATCACCTTCAGTTGCAGCTTTGATAGGAGTTAAAAATAATGCTTTGAATACCAGCTTTCTGTAAGTTTTTGTAGAAGAAATTGTAATTCATTTTTTGACCATATTCTTCAACATCCTAAATCACAACAGGCTCTTGCGCATTAAAAATTTATGCATCACATTGGCACAAAAAAAGTTGGTGTCACATTGTATATTTTCAGAATCACTTAAAATAATGCTATTTGATTTTTTGGAAACAGATTCACAATGATTTGTTTTTGTCTTGTTGTAAAACGAATATCCCAACAATAAATCTTTGTTTCCAAAAAAGTCTCTCAAGTTATTTTGAAGTTTTGGAATCAAGTCATTTCCTCCAGAAGGTAAATTGGCTTTGATTGACGAAATACTTTCTTCAGCAGTTACATCAAACAAATTGATGAGTCCAAAACCTTTAAAAATATAACTGTTTGGGGGGAGTTTTTCTTTCCAAGTATCGATAGAATCATAATTTTTTGAAGAATTTTAAAATCTTCTTCTGTGAGTTTTGGAGCCATTTCTGTGGGAATAATTTCAGAAAAATCAGCATTAAAAGCTGCTCTATAATATTTCATAGTTCCTGAATTTTCATCAGGAATATCAAAATAAAACGGCCTTTTCATATCGATTTTAAATCCATACACCGCTACTAAAATAAAGGTATATGCCATGATATACATGCCATCATTTTCAAAATTTCGAACCGTTAATTCGAAATTTTTTCAAGCATTAAGAACAATGTTTTGAAAACGATCAGAAAACTTGAAAGTGGTAAATGAAAAAGGAATGCTTGCCGCTTTGATTTCGTTCAATTGCAATGCTTCAGGAAACAAAGGATCTAATAATATATTGATAGATTCTTTGAGTTTATTTACCAATGTCACGTCCGAAAAACCTTCAATAAGCTCAGGATGCTTGATGACTTCTGCTTTTAGTTGTTTGGCAAAAGTGTGTAAAGGATGCTTTTCGTAGGAATCATTCGCATATTTTTCATACACCTAATACAACTTTTCGAATGAAATTTGAAGTTGTAACGGCAATGAAGATTCAGAAAGTTTTCCGGATGCAAACGTATTCATAAACAAATTTTATTAAACAAAGTTACAAAAATTGTAAGCAATCAGTCGCTTTGTGTTTTGCATGCTTACACCCTTTTTTGAATCATTTCAAAAAGAGGTGTAAACAAAGTAATATTTTACAAGCTAAAACGAGCTTTTGAATACCAAATATTTTAAAAACCCTATTTCATATCGGGTTGCTTAAGATAGGCAGGCCACTTTTTTAATTGATTTTTAATTTCAGTAGTAACTTCGGGATCATCTTTTATATTCCAACTTACATTTTTATAGGTAATTGTTCCATCACTTGAATAATCAAAAAATAAAATAGCATTTACGTAAGGATATTTTGTATTAAAGTTTTTTAGTGCATCTCCAAACCATTTTGCTCTGCTTCCTCCAGGTTTTAAGCAACCAAATTCAGCAATCATAATTGGTTTATAAAAAGAGGCAAGATCATTATAATAATTACCAAATATTTCTTCAAAAGTCCACCAGTCGCTCCAACTTGCACTCGTACCATAATTCAAAGCACCCGTCGCAATGATATCTACATATTCGTTTCCTGGGTAATATTCTTGAAATTTTCCATAAGATAAATGTGGACTCCAAACCCACATAATATTTGTTGCCCCAACAGATTCAAATACATCTTTAATATGCTTAAAGGCGGCAATAAATTCTGATGGATCATTATTTTGAGGTCCCCAAGGATATCTATAAGGGTCATTCATTTCGTGTCCTACTCTCAAATAAATTGGGTATCCTACTTTAGCGGCTTCAGTTGCCCATTCTTTTAAGTAAGCATCATAATCGCCTTTTGCAACAGAAGACAAACCATGATTATTTCTTTGTTCTAAATCTTTAATTTTAGGGAAATTTTCTTTTGTGAACTTTTCCAACCAAGGTTCCCAAGTGATCATTGGAATAGAACCAATTCTTACAATTGCATCAATTTTATTTCTAGGAAATTCATATAATTGACCTTCTCCCCAAGCAGTGTAAATTTGAATAATTGGAAACGTAATTGCAAGAGAATCCTCTAAATTAATAAGATTTTCATATGACAATCCATTATTATCATCTGATGCTCCAAAAAGAATATTTTTTGATTTTAAAAGGGAGTATTTATTATTTCTTTGGTCATTAAACCATTCTAATTTTTTTCCTCTATTTTTTTCTCTTTTCCCTAAAATATTGTCATGCTCAATGTCTTTAACCATATTCCCCAAATTTTCTAGCAATCCACCTAATGGACCTTTAGAGCTTTTACTTAAAGTTGATAATCCATAAATTACAAAAAAACCTAATACTAATGCAAGAAGTACATTAAAAAATCTTTTTGATGTTTTTTTAAATGTTGACATAATTGTGTTTGATTTATAACGACTTTAATAAATTATTAAAAATGATTTTGACTTAAAACCGATTTTTTAATATTCTATTTTACTTTAAATTTTTTATCCTCAGATATTACTATTCTACTCCAAGCATTTTCTGCTTTGAGATATAAAGATTTATAGGCTGCTACAATACCTCCTATAAATTGTACAAATGCAATCATTGCAAATCCTAACATTCCCCAGGTCTTTTCGGCAGTAAGAATTAATTCACTCTCAGAAACATAATACCTTCTTTCAATATAAATTCCAAAAATCATAAGCATAAACAAAATACAGTATACTATTAATGGTTTTACAAAAGGACTCATAAAACCTTTTACGGCTACTTTTGCGGTTGGAATGTATGGTACTTTTTTGTTAATTATTGACAAATAAAAAGCATAGGTAAATACTGGCCAACAAGAATATTTTAATACCATACCTCTCCAGTGAATACCTCTTTCTGTTTTTTTATCACATAGAAAATTTTGGGCATGTGCATAAATTAACATTGCAATCAATACAATAGGCGCTCCAAGTATGATGAATTCGCTAAAATCCATACTTGCAGGACTTATTTTTGTGGTAAAAAATAACAATGGTACGAAAATAAAAAAAGCAGTCATTGGTCCAACTAAATAATAAGTTCCTATGGATAAATAGGATACTTTTTGCCAAAAAGTCAACCCTTTTGAAGCTTTTGGCATTTCATCAAATAGCATTTCAAATACTCCTCTTGCCCATTTTAATTGTTGTTTACAAAACGACGTAAAATCCTCTGGAACCAAACCACGACTTACAATTACAGGATTGTATACAGACTTCCATCCTTTTGAGTGAATTCTTATTGAAGTATTTAAATCTTCCGACAAACCTTTGGCATGACCTCCAATACTTTCCAATGCTTTTCTTCTAAACGTGCAATTAGCGCCAATTGCTACTGCACCACCATAACCAAACAATCCCATTTGCGTAGGCCCATAAAAAACATAGGTTTGTTCAGCTGCTCCTTGTGCTGTAAAAGATCGGAACATATTATAATAACCTTGGCTTACTTGAACAAAGCCCACTTTTTCATCTTCAAAAAATCCAAGTGTTTGCTCTAAAAAATTTGGAAAAACAATATGATCAGGATCTAATACTAAGATAAAGTCTTCATTAGTGATTTTAAGTGCTTCGTTGATTTTACCTGCTTTTGCTCCTGGTATATTTGGTAAATCTAACCACACAACACCATGTTCTTCAGCTAATTCTTTGAAAGCGATATCTCTAGTATCATCAAGCAAATATGTTGTGTGTGGGTAGTTTAAGTTATTTAGTGCTTTAAAAGTATTTTCAAACATTGATAATGGCTCTCCTGGAGACGATGTCGTAAAAACAGCAACGCTTAAGCCTTTTTTAGGGATAGGTACCTCTTTAGGTTTTTGAATACGTAAATAATTAATCCATATTAAAGCAATTCTAATATTCCCGTAAACAAAAAGTAGGCTTAAAATAATGAAAAAAAAAAAGTTTTCGATGTGTTCTTTTCTAAACCACCATTCTAGTAAATTGAAAATACTGATTAATCCAGCAATTGTTAATCCTAAAAAGATGGCTTTGTCTAAGCTGGTTACTTTTTTAGCTTCTTTAAACTCCCATAAATCTTCTCGTAATTTTGAATTCATTAAAATATAAAATTTAATCCTAGGTTAATATTTTTTCTTCTGTAGAAAAATGTTTCTTGGTCTATATAAGTAACTTTTGCGTTAAAACGTTTTGAAAAACTATAGTTAATAACACCTGTAAGTTCTACTGGGGTGAAAGTTTCATCATAAAATCCGCCAATTTCAAATTCAGTAGCAGTCACTTGAATTGGATATGGATTTCTCAAAGTTGCATTAAAACCATAATTCACTTTGGCTTCAAGCAATATTCTTTTTGATGGATTATAATTTATGATAAATAAACCAGAGTGAATTTTTTGTTCCTTAGGAGTAAAATAAGGATCATAAACACCCAAACCCTGATTGTCGAAAATAAATAAAACATCTTTCGAGTCAGTATAATTATAGCTATATCCAAATTGAAATTTGAAATTTTGAATTTTTATGGGCTGAGATAAAATCCATGAGTAAATTGATTTTATTGTATTGTCGTCTTTAAAAAATTTATGATTGTATCCACCTTGAAAATGTATCCATTTATTATGATAATCTATGCTCCCAAAAAGGTCTTGTTGAGTTAGATTAAAAGTGGTACTAGCTATGGTGCTCAGTAAATTATTCTTAGAATATCCTAAATTTAATGATAATTTTTTAGATAATTTTTTAACGAAACTTATTCCAGCCAACCAATCATCTTCACCAGAGGAATTTTTGTAAAGGCCTCCTGTTAGATTTGCTGTTAGTTTTAATCTATCAAAACGAAATTGGTTACTCAATTTTACTATCAAAGCTCCCTCTGTTTGAGGGGAAAAACTATAATCAGATATTTCTAATTGAGGATTTAATAATACTGATTCATATTTTGCTAAAACCACATGGTAGGCAAAAAAATTCAATGGCTGACTATCTGTTTGATATTCGAAATTTGTTTTGATATACAAAGCAGACAACTCTTTTATTTGGTCAGATAAATCTTTTGTAATCTCTGTATTAGGATATAGTTCAAGAATTCTGTCAATTTTATTCTGTGCATTTTTAATATCTCCTTTCCAGAAACTTAAATTGGCTTGAATCAATAAAAATTCAACATTTTTAGAATTGTCATCCATGAAATTAGCAATAATGGATTCTAGGTTTTTTATATTTCCTGTTTGATAAAGAAACCTAGCATAATCCATTTGAAGATTTTTATCCAAAGGAGAAATGGAAATTGCTTTTAAAAATTTCTGCTCAGCTTGTTTATTTTCATTGTTCAGAGACAACGCATGCGCATAAATCCAATTTACGCTTAAGCTTTGAGAAAAATTATCGTAGTATTTTTTTAATAAAAATACTGCCTTCTTATATTCTTTCTTGTTTATATATTCTTTTGTATTCTTTAATAAATCTTGTTCTGTTTTAATTTGAATAGAATCTTTTATTGAAGTTGATTTAAGGGGTCGATTTTGAGAAAAAACAGACATGTTCAGTAAAATAAAAAAGCAGATAAAAATGTTTTTAGAGATTTTTAATGCTTTTTCTAATATCATCAAAATCATATACTAGTAAATTTTTTCGAGTTTTCTACATACTTTAAAAACTCAAAAAATTTAATATTCACCTTTTTTTTCTTTACGTTCATCATATTTATTTTATTGTGTAATATTTTTACATTATTATATAAAACATTGTGTCCACTTTCACAACGAAACTAGCTTTTTTTCAACCAAAAAATATTTTAAATTTACAAAGCGTTTATTGTTCCAAAATTTTTCCAAATTGCGGCAGCTTTATAGGTTGACACTGAATTAGAAGGTACTTTTAAAGATGCACCACTCAAATTTACATACTCAAAAACAGTAGCATCTATTGTTAAAGGCGTAGCCAAGTTTACAGTTACATTTTTCAATCCGTTGCAATTGTAAAAAGCGTTATTTCCAATACTTGTTATGCTATTTGGAATTTTTACTTCTGTAAGACTTGTGCATTGAAAAAATGTTTCCTCTGAAATTTTTGTAAGTGAATTTGGAAACTCAAAACTTGTATAACTGTAACAATTACCAAAAGCAGTTTTTCCTATTTCTTTTATTTCATTTGGAAGAACCACTTTAGTTAAACTATTGCAATTATAAAAAGCAATATCTGGGATAATAGTTACGCCACTTGGAATTGTAATTTCGGAAATACTATTACAACCCGCAAAAGCTCCTTTTCCAATGGTTGTAACCCCACTTGGAATATTAATTTGAGTTAAACTACTACAGTTATAAAAAACAGTTTCTGGTATTGTCGTTAAATTACTTGGTAGCGCAAAATTCTTTAAGCTAGCACAGTTTCCAAAAGCACTGCTTCCTATACTTGTTAAACTGTTCGGCAAAACTATATTTTCTAGGCTAGCACATCCATAAAAAATAGCATTTCCTATGGTTGTAACATTACTTGGTATGTTGATATTGGTTAGCTTTGAACATTCATAAAACATGTTTTCAGGCAAACTTGTAAAATTATTTGGAATAACAGCTTTGGTAAGATTAACGCACATACCAAAGGCAGATGCTCCAATACTAGTTACAGTTGGTGGAATAATAATTTCTTTTAAAACAGAGCACTCATAAAAAGCGGATGCACCAATTGTGGTTATATTACTTGGTATTGTATAGCTCTGCAAATTATTGCAAGCATAAAAAGTTTCGTTTGGTATTTTTGTAAATGAAGATGGAAAAGTTACGTTTGTCAAACTTACACACAAACCGAAGACTGCTGACCCCATATTTTCATTGAGTACACTGTCTGGGATTGTAACATTGTTCAAACTACTACAATCATAAAAAACAGCGTTCCCGATACTAGTTATAGTATTTGGTATATTTATGGAGGCTATACTTTTACAACTTGCAAAAACACCGTTAGATAAATGGGAAATTCCAGAAGGAATTTTAAAGTCTTTTAGACTTGTACATTTACCAAAAGCATCGTTGTCAATATTTGTAACAGAATCAGCGATGTTCATACTTGTGATAGCGTAGTCGTCGTAAAAAGCAAGTTTTCCAATGCTTTTTAGTCCACTTGGTATAACAACACTTGTGATGTTATAACAATAAGCAAAACCTTCATCAGGTATTCTTGTTACTTTGTATGTAACATCAAATTTGTCGATTGTTTGAGGTAAGTTTAATATTCCAGTTGGTCCAGCAGTATTCATTTTTTGAACAGATACTTCCTTATTGGCTACATTAATGATTGTATATTTAAATTTATCATCATCAAAAGTAGTTCCTTCAGGTGCTCCTGTTGTTGGTAAAACAGTAACGGTTACAATGGCTGTTGAGGAGTCTCCGTTTTTATCTTTAATGGTATATTCAAAAGTATCTGTGCCTTCAAAGTTTGCCTTAGGTGTATAATCTATAGTGTCGTCAATTGGGTTGTTTATAGTTCCTTCTTCATTTATAACGACTGAACCGCCATTGGCAGAGGTTGAAGAGGGAGTTGAGATTGGTTTTGAATTAGGGCCATCATTCCCAAAGGTATCGTTGGCTAAAACTTTGATATTTACGGGAAAGTTTTTATTGGTAGATGCAGCGTCATTAACTGCATTTGGAACATCATTAATTACATCTTCTGATTGACTACCACATGACGAAAAAATTAGAAAGAGAATTGCAAAATAGGGATATAATTTTTTCATAATTTAAATTAAAATGATTTAAACAAAGATATTTAAAAATATAACTATACCAAATTTTTTAAAAAGTTATTTGTGCTTTAGCAAAACAGCTTATTGTTTTTTTATTGATTTAAAAGATGCTTAATTTTAAATCAAAATTTGATTCAAATAATTGTTTTGCCGAATTACTTATAAAACATTCAATTTATTTATTATGTAAAATCATAATATTATCGAGTTAAAATTCGAATATTCAATCAAGTAAACATTTATTTCTGTCTGAAATAAATCGTATTGACATTCCAAAAAAGTTGTAAATTTTGCTTTAACAACGATTTTTCGATGAAATTTAGGATTAAATTAAAATTTCACTTTATTTCTAAATAAAAATTACGAATCAATAAACCAATTAATCTAGCCAACTAAAATGAATCTAGTATGAAAAAAATGATAAATATTCCATTTTCAGTGTTACTATTTTTAGCCTGCAAAAAAGAGGTATCAACACCTTATGATTTAACCAAAGCAAAAGCTGCCATTACAGAAAGTAACAAAACCTTTGGATACGGTTTTGCCAAAGGTGACGTTAATTTGTTTACGAGTAAATACACAAAAGTCGGTTGCATCATCCCAATAGGCGCTCCAAAATTCTGCGGTTCATAAGCTCTTGGAATGTTCTTTAAAGGTGAACAAGCAATGGGCACAAAAAACATTGTTTTAGCAACTGAAGAGGTAATGGGATGACCAGATGCTGTTGTTGAAATTGGTACCTACGAATTGCAAGGAGAAGCAAATCAAATCTTAGACAAAGGAAAATTTATCGTAGTTTGGAAAATGGAAGACGGAAAATGGAAAATATATCGTGATATTTCTAATTCATCTGTTTAGCCACCTGCAACAAATTAATCTTATTGTTTTTTTTCGGATCATTATAACGCAAATTAGTCCTAAAAAAATGAAAACGTTTCAAAATCTGAAGTGGTTTTTTCATTTATACAGAACAATGAATTGTGTAAATTTATAATTGATTTACACAATAAAAAAAAAGGTATTGAGTTCGCAAATAAAAATTAAATCAACCTTATTTCTGTCTAAAGTAAATCGTAATTGGCACTCCAGAAAAGTTGTAAATCTCACGCATTTTATTTTCCACAAAACGTTTGTAAGGTTCTTTTACATATTGAGGCAAGTTACAGAAAAACACAAACTGTGGTGTTGGCGTTGGCAATTGCATGCAATATTTGATTTTCACATATTTTCCTTTGATAGCTGGTGGTGGAAAAGTTTTTACCAATTCTAACATCGCTTCATTGAATTTCGAAGTAGGAATTTTGTTTTTTCGATTCTGAAAAACTTCCACAGCAGTTTCAATAGCTTTGAAAATACGTTGTTTGGTCAATGTTGAAATAAAGATAATTGGCACATCCGTAAAAGGTGCAATTTGCTCTCTAATTTTTGCTTCAAAATCACGCAAGGTATTGGTTTCTTTTTCCATCAAATCCCATTTGTTGATGAGAATCACCACTCCTTTTCTGTTTTTTTCTGCCAACCAAAAAATATTTTGATCTTGTCCTTCAAAACCACGAGTGGCATCAACAATCAGAATAATAACGTCTGCATATTCAATAGTTCTCACAGCACGCATCACAGAATAAAATTCTAAATCGTCTTTTACTTTCGATTTTTTTCTGATTCCAGCAGTATCTACTAAGTTAAAATCAAATCCAAAACGATTGTATTTGGTATCAATAGCATCTCTAGTTGTACCAGCAATGTCTGTAACAATGTTTCTTTCTTCGCCAATCAACGCATTGATAAAGGATGATTTTCCAGCATTAGGTCTTCCAACAACGGCAAATCTTGGCAATTCTTCTTCATCAGGATTTATGGCTTCAGGTTCAGGCATTTTAGTGATTATAGCATCCAATAAATCACCAGTTCCACTTCCATTCATAGAAGAAATGGTGTGATAATCGCCCAAACCTAAGTTGTAGAATTCTAATGCATCAGTTTCACGCATGGAATTATCCACTTTATTGACTACCGTAAAAATAGGTTTTTTTACTTTATGCAATAATTTTGCAACCTCAGCATCCATAGGCGTAATGCCTTCTTCAACATCGACTACAAAAATAATGATATCAGCTTCGTCAATTGCCAAAGCAACTTGTTTTCTAATTTCTTCTTCAAAAATATCATCAGATCCAATCACATAACCTCCAGTGTCAATCACCGAAAATTGCTTTCCATTCCAATCCGATTTTCCGTAATGACGGTCTCTTGTCACGCCACTTATTGAATCGACAATTGCATCTCTTCTTTGAACCAACCTGTTAAAAAGTGTTGATTTTCCTACATTTGGTCTTCCTACAATGGCAACAATACTATTCATTTTATTACGGATAATTTTTTGCAAAGGTACAATTTAAGATACGATTATTTATTGTAAATTTAATCTGTGTCAAACGAGTTGATTTTATGGACAAAAACACCACACTTCTCATCGAAAAAAGAAATGCTGAACTTTTTTTAAGACCTCGTTTTACGATTGATTTCAATGCATCTCCTAAAAGTGTTATCAACCGTTTTTCTGAAACTTTCAAAACCAAAAACACCAATTGTAGAGCTGTGATTGTGGATCACCACATTTTTATCAGCGTTCCAAAAAAAGACGAACATTTTTGGTCTCCTCAATTGCATTTAGAATTTGTTGAAAAGGATGAAAATGTTACTGAAATCAGGGGTTTATTTGGACCTAAACCACAAGTTTGGACGTTTTTTATGTTCATACATTTTGTGGTTGGTGGGTTATTTTTGGTGTTTTCGACAATGTTGTATACCAAAATATCCTTAAAAGAAGCGTACTTTTTTCCATTAATGATGGTTATTTTTTTACCATTATTTTGGATACTACTTTACTTTTTAGGAAAAATAGGAAAAGATATTGGAAAACCACAAATCAAGATTTTGCATGATTTGATGATTTCGGTAATCACGAATTAACTTTGGTTGTAGCCGAATCTTTTTAGTTGACCTTTGTCACTTCGCCAATCTTTATTGACTTTCACGTACAATTCTATAAACACTTTTTTTTGGAAAAAACGTTCCAAATCTTTTCGAGCTTCAGCGCCAACTCTTTTGATCGCTGTTCCTTTATGACCGATAATAATCCCTTTTTGGGTTTCTCTTTCAACCATAATTACGGATCGAATTCGAACAATGGTTTCTTCTTCGATAAAACTTTCGGTTTCTACTTCTACAGAATACGGAATTTCTTTTTTGTAGTGAATCAAGATTTTTTCACGAATTTTTTCATTCACAAAAAAGCGTTCAGGCTTGTCTGTTAATTGATCTTTTGGATAAAAAGGAGGTCCTTCAGGCAGTAATTCTAGGATTTTATAAAAAACGACATCTACATTAAATCGTTCCAAAGCAGAGATAATGTACACAAATGAATTGGGTATTTTTTCTCGCCAATAAGCGATTTTTTTTTCAACTTCTTCTTGGGTAGATTTATCGATTTTGTTTAATAATAAAATTACAGGAATTTTACTATTGATGATTTTTTTGAAAAAATCCTCATTTTTTTGAGCAGTTTCACCCACTTCCACCATATAAATCAAAATGTCTGCGTCATCCAAAGCAGATTTTACGAAATCCATCATAGAAGCCTGCAATTCATACGCAGGTTTTATGATTCCTGGTGTGTCAGAAAAAACAATTTGATATTCTTCGTGATTGACGATGCCTAAAATACGGTGTCTTGTAGTTTGCGCTTTTGGTGTAATTATAGAAAGTTTTTCGCCCACCAAAGCATTCATCAAGGTAGATTTTCCTACATTCGGATTTCCGATGATATTTACAAAACCAGATTTGTGTAACATAATGGCAAATATAAACAGTTTTATTTCTAAAGTCGTTGATTATTTGATGAATAATTGAAGGATGCTTTTTAGGATTTTCTTAAATTTGCACGCATTTATTTATGCTCACAATATGGAAGAAAAAGTCAAACAACGAATTGCTTTAGGAACATTCTTTTTTTTATCGGGATTGACTTTTGCAACTTGGGCTTCTAGAATTCCGACATTGAAAACTTTTTTTGATTTAAATGAAGCCGAATTAGGCACTATTTTGTTAGCAATGCCAATAAGTTCGTTGATTGGGTTGCCAATTTCGGGTTGGTTGGTGTCAAAATTTGATAGTAGAAAGCCGATGTTGGTTGGTTTTTTACTATTTAATGTTACTTTAATTTGGATTGGATTTGTGCAAACAACTCTTGGATTGATTGTGGCAATTAGTTTTTTTTCCTTTTTTATGCGAATCTTAAACATTGCTATTAATACACAATCTATTATTGTGCAACGAAATTTTGAGAAGCGGATTGTTGGTTCGTTTCACGGACTTTGGAGCACAGGAGGTTTGGTAGGTGTTGCAATTTCAACATTGATGGTGAAAATGAATATTGGTATTGGAACTCATTTAATGAGCGTTTCAATTTTTACGACAGTGCTCATAATTATAGCTTATTTATATACGATAAAAAACGACAAATCTTCTACAGGAAACAAACTCATTTTTGGAAAACCAGATCCATTTATTGTTTATTTGGGTGTCATTATTTTTTTAGCTGCAATTTGCGAAGGAGGCATGTTTGATTGGAGTGGTGTGTATTTTAAAGAAGTGATCAACGAACCGATTTTTACTTATGGATATTTATCTTTCATGGCTTGCATGGCATTTTCAAGATTTTTTTCTGATAAATTAGTACAGAGAATTGGCATGAAAAAAACCTATATATTTAGTTCATTGGTTATCATTTTAGGAATATTGGTTGCGGTATTGTTTCCCTATTTTTGGTCAGCGTTGCTTGGATTTTGTTTTGTAGGATTTGGAACAGCAGCATTATTTCCGATGACCTTTGCCTTGGCAGGAACTTCCAATAAATATTCTCCTGGAATGGCGATTTCTATCATTTCGACCTATGGAATTCTTGGTATGTTTATAGGACCACCCTTAATTGGGTATCTAGCGCATGCTTTTGGATTGAAAAATGCCTTTTTAATTTTTGTTGTTGTAGGATTGTTGATTATACCAATTTCTCAACTATTTTTCAGAAGTCAATCTAAATTGATGCGAGAGTAATTCGTTCAGACGTATTAAATACTCATTAATCACCCCATTTTTCTATTGATTTCAGTTTTTGATTTTATATAAATTCATGGTTTCATAAATTTCAATAATTCTTTTATTTGGACGAACTTTACGGTTTATTCAAAATATTTCAAATAAAGTTTGGAGTTTAGTTGTCATCTGTTGTATCTTTGCAATCCAAATCGCGGGATAGAGCAGTAGGTAGCTCGTCGGGCTCATAACCCGAAGGTCACTGGTTCGAGTCCGGTTCCCGCTACAAGATTTTAAAAGACAAGTTTTTTAGACTTGTCTTTTTTGTTATATAGGATTTTTTTAGGATATAAGATATTCACTAGTTCCCCAGAAGTTACGGGGAGGTTTAAGCTGCGACCCTTTTTTCAATAACAAAACCATTTAAATTATGATAGTTTTTTTCATAAATTAATTCTGTTTTCAACGTTTTAAAAAAAACTTTCCGCTAAAAACACTGTTTGGATGCGAAATAAATAGTAATTATTTTTCTTTTCGCCATTTTATGCTTTTTTTTTGAAATAATTTTGAATTTCTAGCTATTATTATTGCTTTGTTACCTCAAGCATTTCACCCATTTTTTCAATCGTATATATTTTTTCAAGGTATTTTATAAAACCAAATTTTATCGACCGCTCTTGAAAAAAATGTCTATTGCTTTTTTTAAAAGGTCACGTTCTAGTTGAGCATCTTTGAGTTTTGTTTAAAGCTCACTGATTGTTTTTTGCTATGAAGTTTTTTTTAAAACCCCTTTTCCAAGAAAATTACCTTTCCCAAATTGATTGTATTCTTTGCGATACCTATAGAGCATGCCAACTTTGATTCCAAGATATTTTGATAATTCTGTAATGTTTGTCCGTTCCTTACTTAATTTTGCCGCTTTTATCTTCAATGCGGGTTCGTAAATTTTTCTATCGCGTTTCATAAGTTAACATTCATCTTTTTTCTCTTAGATTAAACACCCAACTTTATTAAAATATCCAGATGTTCACTATCCAAACAAAGGCTATAAAGAACTTGGAGTATTAATTTCTGATTCTCTGAAAGATATGATAGAAAACCTAACGAATAGATAGAAGGTAATTTTTCAGCGATCAAAGAGTTCTATGAAAAATAAGCGTTACAATTCTCTTATAAATTATCGCTTCCAAGTGCCACCATAAACATACAAAGGATTGTCTTTTTTAAGGTTCAGTAAACAGTTTTTGCATACAAACACCCATTCTTTTGGGTTTTTATACTGAACCCGATACATTGTTTCGCCATTTATGTTACAGATATGACAGTATTTGATTCTTTGATTCATGATTGTAAATTTAATAAATTGAAGTATATGCATCTTTTCAAAAAACTTAGAAACGCATAGTAGGCAAACTTTGTATAACAGTTTAATTGAAAATAACCCATCAACTCAATTTAAGTTTACTCACTTTTTGCGATAGTGTCAAAACTTATAGTTCAGTCTCAGCAATCGCCCCTTGAAATTCATCCCAATCAACCAAACCATCACCATTTTTATCAAAACTTTGTAGCATAAATTCGGCAACCAAACCACGAATCAAAATGCTAACATTGGCTTGTTTCAATAAATTTTTGAAATCATTCTTTGTTAAAAAACCATCTTTGTCTTCGTCGTAAAAATCAAAAGCTTCTTTTGGATGGGTAAATTTATCTCGCATTAAGCTTTCAATATTTTTTAAAATTTTTTCCTTTGTCCAAGCCAAAATTTTGAATTTTAAACTTTGAATAAAATTAGTCTTGCCATTCTGCAATAAACAAATTCGTATCTCTTCCTCCGCCATTAAATCTGTTGGATGAAAAAATCAATTTTTTTCCATCATTTGAAAACACAGGAAAAGCATCAAAAGTTTCACCATGAGTTACTCTTTCTAGGTTTTTTCCATCCAAATCAATCAGATATAAATTGAAAGGAAAACCTCTTTCCGCTTCAAAATTAGAAGAAAACAATATTTTTTTTCCTGAAGGATGAAAAAACGGGCTCCAGTTGGCATTTCCTAAATCCGTTAATTGACGTAATTCTGAACCATCAGCATTACAAATAAACAATTCCATGTCAGTTGGTTCTACCAAACCTTTGGCAAACAATTCTTTGTATGCTTTGATTTCGGCTTCCGTTTTTGGTCTTGACGCTCTGAAAATCAATTTTGTTCCATCCGGAGAAAAAAAGGCACCTCCATCATACCCCAATTCATTGGTAATTTGTTTTACATCTGTACCATCAATATTCATGGTATATAATTCTAAATCACCACTTCTGGTTGATGTAAAAACAATTTTATCACCTTTTGGAGATACAGTTGCTTCGGCATCATACCCAATTTCATTGGTTAATTGTTTGATGATATTTCCCTGTAAATCAGCTACAAAAATGTCAAAAGTATCATAAATTGGCCAAACATATTTGCCGTTTTCTCTTAAAGGAACTATAGGACATTCTTTGCCCGCCAAATGCGTTGAGCCATACACAAAATGCTTACTATCTGGCAGAAAATAAGCACAAGTGGTGCGTCCAAAACCTGTTGAAATCATGGGTGGTATTTTATCTTTGAACGTTTCCCCAACATTCATCAAAAACATTTGATCACAGTTTACATTCCAATTTTTATTATTGGATTGAAAAACAATTTGTTTGTCATCAAAACTCCAATATGCCTCTGCATTGTCACCACCAAAGGTGATTTGCGTTAGATTTTTGAAATGTTTTTCATCTTTATAAATCAATGGATTTTTTTCTTTTACATCTTTTACGACTTGTTTTTTTTCGTTTTTGCAAGAAAATAGTATACAAGCGAATAGAAGGACTGAAAGAATTCTCATTTTGTTTTTAAATTATTTAACTTTGCAAAAATAATAGATAACATTATGAAAAACATCCTATTTCTTATCTTTTTGGGTTTTATTTTTGCTTGCAAACCACAAATAAACCAAGAAGAACGCATCAAAGAAGACGTTACTTTTTTAGCTTCTGATGCATTAGAAGGAAGACAAACAGGGACTAAAGGCGAAAAAGAAGCTGCAAAATATATTGAAAATCGTTTTAAAGAATTGGGATTGCAGCCAAAAGGAACTCAAGGTTTTTTGCAAACTTTTAGTTTCAAACCAAAAACAAATCCTCATGATGAAGTGAAATTTGATGTAAATGGTGATGGCACTATTACCGGAAATAATGTAATTGGTTTTTTTGATAACAACGCTGAAAATACCATTATTATTGGAGCACATTTTGATCATTTGGGTTTTGGTGGAGAAGGTTTATTATACAGAGATACTATTAAAGCCATTCATAATGGCGCAGATGACAATGCTTCTGGAGTAGCAGTTTTATTGAATTTGGCAGCAAAATTAAAAGCAAAAAATACTGGAAATAATTATCTTTTCTTGGCTTTCTCTGGTGAAGAAATGGGTTTATTGGGCTCAAATTATTTTGTGAAAAATCCAACAATAGACATCAAAAAAGTTTCTTATATGATCAATATGGACATGGTTGGTCGTATGAAAAATGACAGTACATTAGCAGTTTATGGAACAGGAACTTCACCAATTTTTAAACAAGTGTTGAAATCGCACAATGCTAATTTCAAATTAATTCAGCAAGAATCTGGAGTTGGACCTAGTGATCATACGAGTTTTTATTTGGCAGATATTCCAGTGTTGCACTTTTTTACAGGTCAGCATGAAGATTATCACAAGCCAAGTGATGATTCCGAAAAACTAAATTATGACGGAATGAAATTGATTTCGGAATATATTTTTAACATCATTACTGATTTGGATGATAATGGAAAATTGGCATTTAGAAAAACAGTGAACGAAAGTGAATCTACACCTCGTTTTAAAGTTGGTTTGGGCGTAATTCCTGATTATTTATATGATGGAAAAGGTATGAGAATTGATGGCATTTCAGAAGGAAAAACCGCTCAAAAAGCGGGATTGCAAAAAGGAGATATCATCATTCAATTGGGTGATAGTACCATTACAAATATGATGAGTTATATGCGCGCTTTATCAATTTTTAAAGAAGGTGATAAAACATCTGTAATTGTAAAAAGAGGTGAAAAAGAGGTAATTAAAGAGATAGGTTTTTAATAATTATTTTCAATTTTTTAGTATCCTTTTAAATAATTAATTACATTAGCTGAAACTCTTGAATTTTGGCTAAGTATCTTGTAATCATATTTTTATCATTTAGTTGTTTTTTTTGTTTTTCGCAACAAGAAGAAATCGATTCTGTTATTAGATTATATGCAGATAAATCTTGGGAACATTTAAATAAAGAAAGTGATAGCGCACTTTTTTATGCCAATGAAATGATCTCATTTTCTCAAAAAAACAATTATAGTTTTGGAGAAATACAAGGTTACGAATATAGAGGAATGTTTACTGAAGCAGTATTAAACAATTATAACACTGCTGCAATTGATTACTTAAAAGCTGTTGAAATAGCAGAAAAAAATCATCCAAATTATTTACCTGATTTATATATTGCCTTAGGTATTTTATTTAACAAAACTGGTGACGACTTAAAAGCTTTATCTTATTTTAAAGATGCTACCAAAAATTCAAAAAAAGATTCTAGAACCTATACTGTAGCCATTGTAAATTTAGCAATTACCCAAAGTAAATTGGGTGATTATGAAAACGCTACTAAAAACTTCCTGTTGTTTTTAAAAACACCTGACTTAAATCAATTTGAAAAAGAAGTTGCACTACTTGGTTTGGGCAAAAACTATACACGTCAAAAAAAATACACTGAAGCACATAGTTTTTATTTAAAAGCAATTGCAAATGATTCTTTGAAAGGTTCAAAAAAGTATGCTCAACATTATGCAGATATTATGGATAATGCTATTAAACTTAATGATAGTAATGAAGTTCAATTATATTTGAATCCATTACACAAAAGTTTTAGTAAAGTGGTTTCATTAAGATCTAAAATAGGATATTATGAAAGTGCTGCAAATGCATACAAACTTTTAAAAAACCACGAAAAAATAGCCATTTTTCTTGACAGTATTTTACAAATAAAAGACAGCTTATCAAATAAAAGACATGATGATGATTTATTAGAATTAGACTCTAAATATCAAACAAGCAAAAAAGAAGAACAACTTAAACTTGAAAAAGAAAGGCGAAAACAATGGATTTATATTTCATTATCAGTATTGGTTATTCTTATCATAATGATTATTTTACTTTTAAAAAACAACAAAAAAAGAACACAATTACAATTAAACAAAATAGCATTAGAACAACTTTTAAAACAACGGAATATGCTATTAAAAGAAACGCACCATAGAGTAAAAAATAGTTTTCAAATGGTTAGCAGTTTATTACAATTACAGTCCGAAGGCACCAAAGCAAAAACCGCAGTTACAGCTTTAGAAAATGCTGTACAAAGAGTAAATTCAATGATTGTTCTTCATCAACAATTATATTCAAAAGATGATTTATTAGGAATAGAGATTAAAATATATATTCAAGATTTAATTAAAGAAATTTTAAATTCATATCCTTCTGAAAATATTCATATTATACAAAATATTGATTCACTAATTTTTGACATAGATATTGCTACTTCTTTAGGGCTATTGATTAATGAATTGGCAACAAATTCAATAAAACATGCTTGGGATGAGTCTTCCAATAATAAAATGATAACTATTGAAATTTTAAAAGAAAATGAATTTACTATTTTTAATATGTTTGATAATGGGAATGTAAAGAAAAGTAAACATCATCAAGAAAATTATGGCAGTAAACTCATAAATATTTTAATTGAAAGGTTAAATGCTATTGTTGAACAAAAAAATGATGATTTTAGCATTAATATAAAATTTAAAGCATAAGTATGTCTTCAAACAAATTTTTAATTATTGAAGATGATACTATTATTTCTGCAACCATAAAAGTTACTTTAGAAAAAAATAATATAGTAGTTGTTGGAATTGCTAAAAATTTTGAAAATGCAATGACTTTAATTAATTCAACAAAACCAGATGTTTGTTTGATTGATATTCAATTAAAGGGAAAATTTGACGGAATTGATTTGGCAAAAGAATTGGATAAAATTAAAATCCCTTATTTTTATTTAACAGCACAAACTGACCCTTTAACATTAAATGAAGTTCATAAAACAAATCCATTAGGATATTTAGTTAAACCATTTACTTCTAAAGGATTATGGAGCAGCATTAGCGTTGTTTGGCAAAAATACTTAAATGAAAAAGAAAAAATTTTTACGATCAAATCTGATGGTTATATCTATAAAATTCCTGAAAATGATATTCTTTTTTTAGAAGCTTTTGACAATTACTGCTATGTACATTCTGAAAACAAAAAAATTCTTGTACCTCATACTTTAAAAAAAGTAAAAAGTCAACTGCAAAGCAATCACTTTTTTTCTCCTCATAGATCCTATTATGTGAATACCAAAAAAATTACAGATATTGGACAAACCACAATCCATCTAAATTCAATTTCCATTTCTCTTAGTAAAGCCAAAAGACCTGAATTATTAAAAATCATAGAAAATAATTCATAAAATTAAAATAGAAAATTTCTTAAAGTCGCTAAAATTTAGCGACTTTTTTATTTAATATACTGACAATTAAATACTTCTAAAGTATTATAAAAAAACACTTCACTAAAAAAACAAGGTGTTTTACTAAAGATTTTATTTAAAACATACGTAAGATTCTACATTTGATTTGGTAAGTAAACCAAAAAATTAGTAACAACCATATCAAAAAATTAAAATTATGAAAACAAAAACAATTTATTCAATTATGTTATTACTTGTGTTTTTACAAATCACACAAGCAAGAAACTTCAATTATTTAAAAAAATACAACCCAAAGGAGGTTGCAAATTCACAAAGTAAAAAACAATCTAACTCCTCCATTTTTACATCAACTGACGTAAAAACATATGAAAATGTTTACATTCCAGATGCCAATTTTGAGCAAGCATTGATTAACAGTGGATATGATGATGTTTTGGATAACTATTTTAAAGCAGAAAATGTTATAAATGTTACTTCTCTAAGTTTAAATGGAAAACAAATTACTGATTTAACAGGAATTGAAGCTTTTTTAGGTTTAATTGACTTAGATATAAGCAATAATAAATTAAATTATTTAAACATTTCAAATCTTACAAATCTTGTAACAATAAATCTTAGAGCAAATAATATTGGAGGCACCATTGATTTTTCAGCAAACTCTAAACTAGAAAGTATTAATGCAGGATATAACAAATTAGAGACGTTAGATTTAAGTAAAAATATTGAGCTTATAACCCTAGATTTAAGTTTTAATCAGTTTTCAACAATTGATTTATCATATAATTTAAAGCTAAATTATCTGAATTTAGCTCATAGAAGTAGAAATATTTCAGGTAATGGAGGGTCATCAGAAATTACTTTTAGTAACTTGAGATCGATTGATGTTTCAAATAATACCTTATTACAGTATTTAAATTTAGATAATAATTTAATTTCAACAATTGATTTATCTCAAAACATCAATTTAACAGAACTCTATATTTCCGAAAATAATCTAACATCTATTGATGTTAGTAATAATTTAATGCTAAATACTTTAAGATTAAGTGATAACAACCTCACTTCATTAAATGTAAATATGTTAGAATCATTAATTAGTTTTTCATCAAAAGGGAACAATCTTTATTGTATAAGTGTCTTTAATGTAGAATTTGCCAACCAAAATTGGAGAACTTTTGCAGATGCAAGTACTCTATTTTTAAATAATTGTGATGATTTAGTATATGTTCCAGATGACAATTTTGAACAAACTTTGATTGATTTAGGTTATGATGATGTGTTAGATGATTACATAAATAAACAAGATATTATCAACGTTACTTTACTTGATGTAAGTGGAAAACAAATTGATGATTTAACAGGAATTGAAGCTTTTACAGCACTTGAAAATTTGAATGCAAGTAATAATAATGGTTTAGATGATTTAAATATTACCACACTTACAAACCTTAAAATTCTAAATATTGAAAATGATTTAATTCGTGGAACCATAGATATTTCAAAAAATGCTGCTTTAGAAGAATTGTATGCAGGAACAAATGATTTTAAATCTTTAGATGTTACTCAAAACATCAACCTTAAAAAACTTGACCTCATTTACAATAAGTTAACAGAAATTGATTTATCTAACAATATTCAGCTTACATATTTAAATTTCACAAATGGTAGCAGTTTGGCAAATAGTAAATTAACTACTATTGATATTTCTAAAAATACACTTTTGCAAGAATTATATCTACAAGGAAATTTATTATCAACTATTGATGTTTCTAAAAATATCAATTTGACAAAACTTTTGATTCCAAGTAATAATTTATCATCAATTGATGTGAGCAATAATTTGATGCTAAACACTTTAGGAGTAAGTAATAATAATTTAACATCTCTTGATATTAGATTATTAACAAACTTACTATTCTTTTCCGCAAGTGGAAACAGCAACCTTCATTGTATAAGTGTAAATGATGTTAATTTCGCAACCCAAAACTGGAGTCAAAATGTAGATGATAATGTTATTTTTGACCTGGATTGTAATTTATGGACATATGTACCAGATGATAATTTTGAACAAGCTCTGATTGATTTAGGATATGACTTACTATTGGATAATTTTATCTCTTCAAATATTGCTGCTAGCGTATCAACATTAAATATTTTTGAAAAACAAATTTCAGATTTAACAGGAATTGAAGGATTTACTAATTTGAAAGAATTGAACTGCGCAAAAAATAATTTGACAAATTTAGATTTAACCAATAATACAAAACTTGAGAAACTCGTAATAAGTGAAAATAACATCTACTATATAGATGTTTCAAAAAACACAGAATTAAATACATTAGTTATTTCTAGTTCATCAATTAGTTTTATCGATGTTACAAAAAATCTAAAACTAAAAAGTTTTGCAGCTTTTAGCACACAATTAAATTATGTTGATTTTGCATTCAATAAAGATTTAGAAATTTTACAATTGGATAATAATCATATATCAACCATAAATTTAGAAAATAATAACAATTTGAAAGTATTAGATTTAGGAAGAAATAATCTTATGTCTATCAACCTTACTAAAAACTTAAAATTAGAAGCACTTGATCTTGAAAGTAATAATTTATCAGTGTTGGATATAAAAAATAATTTTAGGCTTACAACCTTTAATGCAAGAATTAATAACAATTTGACTTGTATAAATACTTGGGATGTAAACTATGCCAATCAAAACTGGTCTCAAAATATTGATGCAACTGCAAGTTTTGGCGACAACTGTTATACCAATATTCCTGATGATAATTTTGAATCAGCATTAATAAGTATGGGATATGACAATCAGATTGATGATTATGTTTTAACTTCTAATATTTCAAATATTCAATCTTTAAACTTAGATTCAAAATATATTTCTGATGCAACTGGAATTGAAAATTTTATAAGTTTAAAAGACCTTTATTTAAAAGGAAATCAATTAACAACTATAGATCTTAAACAAAATACGCAATTACTAAATCTAAATATTTCCAACAATTTACTTGACAGATTAGATATTTCTCAAAATACTTTATTAGAAAACTTTGAAGCAATCAATAACAAACTAACATGTATAAAAGTTTGGGATGAAAATTATGCCATAAATAGTTGGACAAATAAAGTTGATTCAAATGTAGGATTTAGTCTTGATTGTGATGATGTTTGGACAATTGAAGTAGATGAAGAATTAAAAAGTTTAATCACAATTGTAATTGGCTTGGATAAAGATAATGATGGGGAAATTACACTTGCTGAAGCAAAAGAATTTACTGGAGAATTAGATTTGAGTGGTAAAAATTTAGATGATATTAAAGGACTTGAAGCCTTTATAAATTTAACAACATTAAACTTATCTAATAATAATATTAATGATTTAAGCCAATTAACTGGTAAAAAAATTACCTTAATCAGTAAAACAACTGGCGCTAAAAGAGTTGTAGAAACAAATGAATTAACTATTGAAAATCTTATTATTAGCAACAATAGTTTTGAAACGTTAAACTTAGATAATCTTACAAACTTAAAAACTTTAGATGTAAGCAACAATATCAATTTAACAACTATGAGTATCAAAAATGGTAAAAATGAAGATTTAAATAACTTTAATTCAACAAATACCCCAAATTTAAGCTGCATTCTTGTTGATGACTCAAATGCAGATTACCTATTAAATTGGGTAAAAGACAGTAAAAATAAATTTGTAGAAAATGAAACTCAATGTAGAGAAAGTGTCTTAAATGTTGATACTTTTAATGAGAAAGATTTAACCATTTTCCCTAACCCAGTTAGTAATATATTAACTATAAATTCAACAAAACTTATTGATAAAATTGAAGTATATACTACTTTAGGTAAAAAAGTAATTACCAAAAATGAAACAATAATTGATTTTTCTAATTATCCTACAGGAATATATATTCTAAAAATAATTTCCAATAACATGGTTGTTACTAGACGAATTTTAAAACAATAAAAATTTTAAAATTTAAACTAGGAAATCGTCTAAAATTTATTTTTAGGCGATTTTTTTATTTTTTAGGATTCAAAATATTCCCCTAAATTTGCAAAATGATAAAAATAGACAAGATAGAACTTCCTGATTTTCCATTATTATTAGCGCCCATGGAAGATGTTTCTGATCCACCTTTTCGTCGCTTGTGCAAATTGCATGGAGCTGATTTGATGTATTCAGAATTTATATCTTCAGAAGGCTTAATTCGTGATGCTGTAAAAAGTAAAATGAAGTTAGATATTTTTGATTATGAACGTCCTGTAGGAATTCAGATATTTGGAGGAGATGAAGAAGCAATGGAAATGTCATCACGAATTGTAGATGCTGTTCAGCCTGATTTGGTGGATATTAACTTTGGTTGTCCTGTAAAAAAAGTAGTTTGTAAAGGTGCAGGTGCAGGAGTTTTAAAAGATGTTGATTTAATGGTTCGTTTAACAAAAGCTGTTATTAAAGGAACAAATCTTCCAGTAACCGTAAAAACACGTTTGGGTTGGGACGAAAATTCTATCAATATTGATGAAGTTGCTGAACGTTTACAAGACATTGGAGTTCAAGCATTAACAGTTCATGCAAGAACGAGAGCTCAAATGTATAAAGGGCATTCTGATTGGTCGCACATTGCTCGAGTAAAAAACAATCCAAGAATTACCATGCCCATTTTTGGAAATGGCGATATTGATTCTCCTGAAAAAGCACTAGAATATAAGAATAATTTCGGTTTGGATGGAATGATGATTGGCAGAGCAGCCATTGGTTATCCATGGATTTTTAATGAAATTAAGCATTATTTTGCTACTGGCGAACATTTAGCAAAACCAACAACTCATGATAGGGTTGAGGCTGCAAGAAATCATTTAATTTGGTCAATGGATTGGAAAGGTGAGCGTCTTGGAATTGTTGAAACTCGCAGACATTACACCAACTATTTCAAAGGAATTCCGAATTTTAAGGAATTTAGAACTCAAATGGTCACTGCTGATGATCCAAAGGATGTTTTTGCAACTTTTGATTTAGTGGAAGAAAAATTCGGAAATATGGTAATCAGTGAACTACCGTAAACAAGCTTTTCATAAATATTTATAATTATGGAAAGCGAAAATTTCATTTCAGGAATTTATAATTTTTGCGATAGATGGTGCGAAAAATGCGAATTATCATATCGTTGTAAATTATTTGCTGATGAGCAAGAGGAAGTGAAAGAGGTTAAAAATTCGGATGATTTTAATGAAATTATCTCTAAATGCTTTCAAAAAACAATTGCTTTTATTTATGAAATTGTTTCTGAAAAAGGAATAGATTTTAATGAAGTTGTTGCTTACAAAAATGCTGAAATTTCCAGAAAGAAATCCTTTAACGAACTAAAAAAACAACCTATTGTTGAGTCATCAATAAGTTATTCTAAAAAAGTACATCAATTTTTGAAAGAAAACAACTACTTTGAACATGAAAAATCAAATTACATTCGTCAAATTGAAATGGAAATTGAAGTCGAGAAAAATGAAAAAAGCCTTAAAACGATTAATGAATCATTGAATATTATCAATTGGTATCAATTTCAAATTTCTGTAAAATTAACAAGTGCTTTTCGGTATTTTCCTCACGATTCTGATTTTGAGGATGAAATTCAAAACATGCATCATGCAGCTGCAAAAATAGCTTTAATTGGAATTGAAAACTCAATAAAAGCGTGGCATTGTATATTAGAAATTGCTGATGCTATAAAAGAAGACTTCATTTTAAATATCTTCATTCAATTAGTGCAACTCAAAAAAAATATCTTTAAGCAATTCCCATTGATTGATGAATTTAAACGCCCTGGATTTGATAATAACTTTTAAAAAAGTTAAATTACCTTTCAATAAACTCCTTAGTAATTCTACTACTCGCAATTTTTGCAGCAATAAATCCCAAAAAAGTAATGGTAAAAATGACAACTACCAAATTTGAAAATTGAAATTCAACAGGATAAGCCATACTTTCGGTAATCATAAACAATCCAAATTCTTTTTGAAGAAATACCAAAATAACACCCAAAATAAGTCCGAAAGTCATCCCAAAAAGGGTCAATAAAAAACCTTGAATCACAAATATCTTTTTAATTTCGGCAACAGTAGCACCCAAACTAAATAAGGTTTTGAGGTTGTCCTTCTTATCAATAATCATCATAATGATAGAGCCAATCACATTAAATAAAGCAATAATAATAATGAGTGTAAATATCAAATAGGAAACAACATTTTCGGTATTGATTACTTTATAAAAAACTTCATTCAATTGTGCTTTAGTTTGCACTTTGAAACCTGCTCCCAAAGCTTTTTGAAGTTGATTTGTAACATTATTTGCCGTTGAATATTCTTTCAATTTGATTTCAAAAGCAGTAATTTGATTTTCTTTAAACCTCAGTAAATCAATTGCTTGATCAATATCAACAAAAACAAATTTACTTTCAAACTCTTCAGTTCCAGTATATAAACCAACAATTTGTACTTCTATTTTGTAAAAAGCATTTTGAGGATTTATGAATCCTATTCCTGGTTTTGGAACCAAAATTCGCAATGGTTCTGCAAAATTTCGAACGCCCAAAGAAAGTTTCAAAGCAATTGTACGTCCAATCACTGCCGTGTTTACATAATTGGTATCAATCCAAATTCCTGTACTTAACGTTGAATCAATTCTCGTAATCTCAGGATAGTTTGCTGAAACTCCTTTGATGAAAGCAATTTCATTTTTATTCTCATATTCTAAAAAAACACGTTCTTCAATGACTTTGGCAAATGATTTTATATCAGAATTTTGATTTAAAATTTGTGAAATTGTATCTGAAATCAAAAAAGATTTCCCTTTTGAAGCAACAATTTTAATATCAGGACTTGCGCTGTCTAATAATCCATAGCTAAAAGTGCGTAATCCCGAGAATCCTGAAAGAATGATAAACAATGCCAATGAACCTACAATCACCCCAAATGAAGCAATTATTGTAATAATATTGATGGCGTTATTACTGGTCTTAGTAAATAAATATCTTTTGGCTATGTAGGTTGAAAAACACAAAATAGGTTTTATCTTTTTTGACGTCTTGGTAAAATTTCTGGATTTTTGATAGGATTTTCGTCTTCGCCATTTAATGATTTGTCAATTTCTTCTAAATAATCTAATGTGTCATCACCAAAAAATACTAATTCTGGCATTCTACGCAACTGATTTCGAGTTCTTTGTGCCATTTCATGACGAATTAAAATCGTGTTTGACTGCACTCCTTTGACAATTTCGTCTCTTTTTTCTGAAGGAAAAATACTTAAATACACTTTTGCAACACCCAAGTCAGAAGTTACACTTACTTTCGAAACAGAGATTATGACGCCTTTCATTCCATCTTGTGCTGCTTTTTGCAACACATCCACCAAGTCTTTTTGCAAAACTCCTGCAATTTTTCTTTGTCTATTTGTTTCTTCCATGTTGCAAATTTACATAAATTTTAGAGAGTGTAAATTTTATTTTTTATGGCATATATCACCAAACCAACCCTGTTTTTGACATTAAATTTGGTAAATAGGGCATCTCTGTAACCGTCAATAGTTTTTGGACTTAAAGACATTTCTTTTGCAATTTCTCTGTAAGTCAATTCTGAACAAGCCAATCTTAAGAATTTAGTTTCATGAGGTTTTAGAATAATTTCTTCTTCAACAAATCCGTTGATAGATTGCATCAATAAATTTGTGACATTTTTTGTGTGATAAAAACCGTTTTCAACGATTTCAATAAGGGCTTTTTCAAGCACAATTTTCTCAGTATCTTTTAACAAATAGCCAATTGCGCCTGCTTTTAACATTTTGAGAATTATGGCATCATCATCTTCTACAGAAAGTGCAATAACATGCACTGTGGGAAAGTGTTTGGTAATTAATGTTGTTGCTTCAATACCATTCATGACGGGCATTTTTACATCCATCAGAATTACATCAGGGAGAGATTTGTCAGATTTTGAGATTTTATCCATCAAATCTTGACCGTTTTTACAGGTATATAAAACTTTAAAATCTTCGAAAGTATCTACCATAGTTTGTATTGCTTGCGATAATAATGTGTGATCATCAACAACAACTACCGAATATTTTTTCATAATTTATATTGTATTTTTAATGAGGTTCCTTGGCTTTTTTCTGATTTAAATTGAATTTCAGCTCCAATTAATTTTGCCCTATTTTTAATATTTATCAATCCAATTCCTTCTTTTTTTTCTTCGGATGAAAAACCAATTCCGTTATCACTAGCAGATATTTGTAGAAATTCGGTAGTATAAGTTAGTACTACTTTCAATGTTGTTGCTTTTGAATGTTTGATGGTATTTGAAAAAAATTCTTGAAGAATTCTGAATATAATAATACAATCTTTTTCATCAATTTTAGTTTGGTTTCCAATGACTTGAAGATTAGATTTTATAAAATGTAACCTATTAAATCGGTCAATTTCTAATTTAACGGCATCCAATAAATTGATGTTTTTAATAGCTTCAGGATTGATTAATTTCGACAAAGCACGAACTTCATTGAGACTTCTTGTAATAGTATCAGTTACTTCTTGAATATTTTCTTTGGTAGTATTTTGCAATTGAATTTTAGCCAAAGTCAGCAATTGTCCGATGTTGTCATGCAATTCCCAACTGATATTTCTGAGAGTTTCTTCTCTGATTTCAATTTGTGTTTCTATAATTTCTTTTTCAAATTTTTCTTTATTTTTTTTTCGTTCTTCTACCAATAAATTTTTTTTCTTTTGAAAAACACTGAATAAAATGATTAATGCAATCACAATAAAAAGCACTAATAAAGTCGTTATTAAGAGGATTATTTGTTGATTTTGTTGCATGTTATCAAACCATAATTTATAACCAAATGAAAAACAATCGTAAGGTAATAAATAATGGGAAACATCAACCTATTGTCAAACATATTTAGTGAAAGTAGCGTAAAAAAAGGTACAGAAGTTAGATAAAATAACAGAAAACCTACGGACATCCAGAAAGGGAAAAGTTTTGTATAATTTAATATTTTATCAGAATTTAAAAGTTCAGAAAAATATAAAATAATAAATGTGCTATTGAAAACACCAACAAGAGGTATGACTATACTATTTATAAATGAAAAATAAAAACTACTAAAATAAATCACATTAAAAATAAAGACGAATATCATTAGAATTCTTAATTTCTTTTTTTCTTTAATCAAATGGTAATAAATTAAAGCAAAAATATTAAATTCAAAAAACGTGTAGATGTCATATAACCAATGATTATCAAATTTAAACCATATTGTAATTATAGTGTTGATGACTACTATGTTTAAAAAATAAATTATAAAATATTTATAAAAAGTGCTTTTTTCATATTTTTTAAAATATAAACATGACATTATGAGGGAAATATATTGAAAATAAATTCCAATATCTTTAATTAGTAAACCATCATCTGACATCTTTAATTTGGTGGATTTGTTAAAATTCTATTTGCAGAGGAACTTTCGAAATCTGTACTAGTTTCAGTAGATTTTAATAGATTAGATTTTTTCTTCTTTATTTTATCTAAAAATTTAGATACCATTACTGGTTTTCCAATTTCAGAATACAAAGGTTCAAAAGCAACATCATTTTTTCCATTAAATGTTGTAGTTGGCGTAAAAATAAGTGTTAGCCTTCCTCTTAATTTTTCAATTGAATAATCTAAGGGATATGAGGTTGGATAGATTCTAAAACCAGTAACTGGAATTTTTTTTTCTTTTGAAATACGTTCAATATAAGCAATATATTGTTTTAAATCCTCTATTTTATACCAATTATAGATGGTTGAAACAGAATCTTTTCCCTTAGAAATTTTTTTCATATAGTTATCCAATTCTATTTTAGCACCTGTATTGTAAGAATCCATCATTGCAGCCATTTCTTCATACGAAATTGCCTGAGAGGGTCTGCTATCATTTGGATAACAGCTAATATTAGAATCTTTATTCTGTTGATTTTTTGAACTTTGATTACAAGAAATAAAAAGAAGTAAAAGCATCAATATTGAAAAAAAATTGTATCTCATTTTAAAATATTTAAAGGATGATTGATAAACTTTAAATATAATAATAATTAAAATAAAAAAAATAAGGATAATCACTATTTTTTTTAGGGTGTTTTTCCGGTGTAAATTTGGGGGTTTTCACTTGAAATTATTTCATTTTGATGTTGCAATTTTGTATTTGTTATTTATGAGGATTACGCTTGGGAAAATTGCTAAAAAAACACCTTTAACTATAAAGGTGTTTTTTATTAGTATTAAAAAAAATCTCAAAGTAATGATTACTATGAGATTTATATTTTTTTTAATAAAACTGCTAATTTTTAATCGGCTAAAATAATTGCCTTGTTATCACTTAATTCTAAAGTTCCAGAATTAATTGTCAAACTTAATTTACCATCAGTTGTTTTGACAAACTTATCTTGAAATTTTTCTTTTATGTTATAATTTTTTACTCTTATTTTAATTTCCCCCGCTTTTAATACTGATACTATTGAAGCGTGATGATTCAACATTTGAAACTCACCCTCCATTCCAGGTACATATACTGCATCAACTTCTGATGAAAATAAAATAGCTTCCGGTGTTACAATTTCTAAAAACATATATTTATAGTTTTTAGTTTTTAGTGTTGGTTTTTAGTTACTTAAAAATCAACATTTAAAACTAGTTTAAAGCTTCAGCTAACATTTTTTCTCCAGCATCAATAGCATCTTGTATAGAACCTCTCAAGTTAAAAGCTGCTTCAGGATATTTGTCCAATTCTCCATCCATAATCATATTAAAACCTTTGATGGTATCTTTTATATCAACCAAAACTCCAGGAATACCTGTAAACTGCTCAGCTACATGAAAAGGTTGAGATAAGAAACGTTGCACACGTCTTGCTCTACTTACCACCAATTTATCATCTTCAGACAATTCTTCCATCCCTAAAATAGCGATGATATCTTGTAATTCTTTATATCGTTGTAAAATTTCTTTTACTCTTTGTGCGCAATTATAATGATCATCACCTAAAATATCAGCTGATAAAATTCTTGAAGTAGAATCCAAAGGATCTACTGCAGGATAAATACCTAATTCAGCAATTTTACGAGACAATACGGTTGTAGCGTCTAAGTGCGCAAAAGTTGTTGCTGGAGCAGGATCTGTTAAATCATCTGCAGGAACATATACCGCTTGAACAGAGGTAATTGACCCTTTTTTTGTTGATGTAATACGCTCTTGCATTGCACCCATTTCAGTTGCCAAAGTTGGTTGATAACCTACTGCTGATGGCATACGACCTAGTAAAGCAGAAACTTCAGAACCAGCTTGTGTAAATCTAAAAATATTATCAACAAAGAAAAGAACGTCTTTTCCTTGAGATTCTCCTGCTCCATCTCTAAAATATTCAGCAATTGTCAATCCTGATAATGCAACTCTAGCACGCGCTCCTGGAGGTTCGTTCATTTGACCAAAAACGAAAGTTGCTTTTGATTCTCTCATTCCAGCTTTATCAACTTTTGATAAATCCCATCCTCCTTCTTCCATAGAATGCATGAAAGCGTCTCCATATTTTATAATACCAGATTCAAGCATTTCACGCAATAAATCATTTCCTTCACGAGTTCTTTCTCCAACACCTGCAAAAACCGACAAACCTCCATGACCTTTTGCAATATTGTTAATCAATTCTTGAATTAATACTGTTTTTCCAACACCAGCTCCACCAAATAAACCAATTTTTCCTCCTTTTGCATAAGGCTCAATTAAATCTATAACCTTAATACCTGTGAATAAAACTTCTGTAGAAACAGATAAATCCTCAAATCTTGGTGCAGATCTATGAATAGGCAATCCATTTTCACCCTCTTTCTTTAAGTTACCAAGACCGTCAATTGCATCTCCAGTAACGTTAAATAAACGACCATAAATATCGTTTCCAATTGGCATTTGAATTGGGCTTCCAGTGGCTATCACTTCAACACCTCTGCTCAAACCATCAGTAGCATCCATTGAAATAGTTCTTACAATATCTTCTCCAATGTGTTGTTGAACTTCAAGAACCAAAATAGAGCCATCCGCTTTTTTTATTTCTAATGAATCATAAATTTTAGGAAGTTCATTTTGTGCTGTATCAAATTGAACGTCAATTACTGGACCAATAATTTGAGAAACTTTACCAATTGTTGCAGACATGTTATATCTAATTAAGTTAATGTTTAGTATAAAGATTGTATCTTATTTAATTTTAGTTTGCAAAGGTAATTGTTTTGTGTTTAATTTTAAAGAATATTTTTAAATTTAGTTCTACAAAAAAACCTCACCAATGTAACTTGATGAGGTTATAAAAAATATAATACTAAATACTATTTGTTTGTAACTTTTACAATTACCCTTCTGTTTTGAGCTTTTCCTTCTGCAGTTTTATTTGAAGCGATTGGTTGACCTTCGCCAAAACCTTGAGCATCTAAACGTGTAGTTGCAATACCTTTTCTTACTAAATAATCTCTAACAGCCATAGCTCTTTGTTTTGAAAGTTTTGAGTTTAGTGCGGCAGAACCATCACTATCAGTGTGACCTTCAATTACAAAATTGGCTTTTGAATATTTGTTCATTACCTCAACAATACCATCTAATTTTTCTGTTACACCTGGTTTGAATTCAGATCTACCTGAGTTAAATAAAATTTGTTTTGCAAATTCTCCAACTGAATCTTCAGCATCTTTAGAGATAACTTCATCTGGACAACCATTATTTGATGCAGGACCAACTTCTTTAGGACATTTATCATCTTTGTCAAGAACGCCATCTCCATCTGTATCTGGCCATGGGCAACCACCATTTGCAGCAGGACCTGCTACAGAAGGGCATTTGTCATTTTTATCAACAACTCCATCTCCATCAGTATCTGGACATCCGTTATTAGCTTTAGTACCTTTTTCGTTAGGACACATATCGTCTTTATCAGCAATACCATCTCCATCTGTATCTGGACAACCGTTCATTGAAGCTAAACCAGCAACATTTGGACAAGCATCATCAGAATCTTTAATACCATCTCCATCAGAATCTGGACAACCATTAAATTCTTTTAAACCAGCAACCTCTGGGCAAGCATCATTTTTATCATAAATACCATCCCCGTCAGTATCTTTTCCTCCAAATTTAATAACAATACCTAAAGAAGATTGATAATGATCTTGTACGTTATCAGAAAAACCTTTTAGAGTTCCTGTTTGGAAACTCAATCCTATATTTTCGTTAAACCAAGAGTTGAAACCCAAACCTACATTCAGCATTCCTTCATTGTTAGAATCAGCAGAGACATAAGTACCACCTAAATAAACAAAAGGATCAAACCATGATGTTTCTCCTATAAGATTGTTTAAATCATACTTCACATTCAATCCTAAATTGTAGTAAAGAAAGTCTGAATCATTTTCAAATTTAACATGAGTTATTTTATTTAATGATCCTGCAAATTGCAAAGAGAAACCTTTTTCTAAATATTTTTCAGCTGTAATTCTTGAAATAGATGGTAAAAAATTCCAGTCTGAGCTACCTAATAAATCTTTCATTTGGTCAGTAAAATTGGTTCCATCGTAAAAATCTACTATATTTACACCAAAACCAATCGCCCATGGATTGTTTTCATCTTGTGCATTTGCGCTGCTAATTGTTACTAAAGTAAACAAAGCTAGTACGGCTAATTTTAATCGTTTCATTATCAAATTTTTTAAATTAAAGTTCGTTTTTATTACTTGCAAAAGTAAGTTGTTAAAACTTATCCACAAAGACAAATCTACGAAATCTTAAAGAAATTGCAAGTTTTTTTTTAAAATCTATATAACATTCAGTGTTTTACCTATTTTTTTAAAGGCGTTTATTGCTTTATCTAGATGAATTTTGTCATGTGCCGCGGACAATTGTACTCGAATTCGTGCTTTTTCTTTAGGAACAACTGGAAAAAAGAATCCTATTACATAAATTCCTTCTTTCAATAATTTATTTGCCATTGTTTGTGATAATTTTGCATCATATAACATTACGGGAACAATTGCTGCATCTGCTCCAACCAGATCAAAACCTGCTCTTTCCATTTCAGTTCTAAAATAGTTCGTGTTCCAGGCTAGCTTGTCTCTAAATGTTGTATCATCAGAAATCAAATCAAACACTTTTAGTGAAGCGCCTACAATGGCTGGTGCTAGCGAGTTTGAAAATAAATAAGGTCTTGATTTTTGTCTTAAAATTTCAATAATCTCTTTTTTTCCTGTGGTGTATCCCCCCATTGCACCACCCAACGCTTTTCCTAAAGTGCCCGTAACAATGTCAACTCTGCCCATTACATTTTTCAGTTCCACAGTTCCTCTACCTGTTTTTCCGATAATTCCTGCTGCATGACATTCATCAACCATCACCAAAGCATCATAATTATCAGCCAAATCACAAATTTCATCCAATTTTGCAACAATTCCATCCATTGAAAAAACACCATCTGTGACAATAATTTTAAAACGATGATTCTTCTTATTTGCTTCAATTAACTGTTCTTCTAATGAATTCATATTGTTATTTTCATAACGATAACGTACTGCTTTGCACAATCGAACTCCGTCAATGATTGAAGCATGATTTAAACTATCTGAAATAATGGCATCATCTTGTGTGAATAATGGTTCGAAAACTCCACCATTTGCGTCAAAAGCTGCTGCGTATAAAATGGTATCTTCTGTCTTATAAAAATCGGCAATTTTTTTTTCTAATTGCTTATGAATATCCTGAGTTCCGCAAATAAAACGTACTGACGACATGCCAAATCCGTGAGAATCTAAAGCATTTTTTGCAGCTTGAATCACATCTGGATGATTTGACAATCCTAAATAATTATTGGCACAAAAATTAATTACCTCTTCACCTGTTGAAATTTTGATAACAGCATCTTGCGGAGAGGTTATGATGCGTTCGGATTTAAACAATCCATTGTCTTTTAATTGTTGGATTTCGTCTTGAAGTGTTTCTTTTATTTTTCCAAACATAATTTATTGCTTTTAATGATACAAAGTTACAAAGTTTCAAACTCTTTCATCAACTTTCACAACTTCAATTTTTTGACCTATATAAATAAGTAATTTTTCTTGAACTCTTAGATTCATAGTTTTTAAAACATTTTCATATTTTGAGAGTTGTTGTTGATGTTCAGGAATTTGATTTCCTGTCTTATAGTCAATAATTACAACCTCATAATTATTTTTAAAAACCAATCTGTCAGGAATGATGATTTGTTTTTCAGAATTAACTATTTCTCTTTCATTAAAAACAATGACATCTTCAGAAAAATATTGATGCAAACTTGGATGAAATACTATTGAATCGATTGTTTTTCTGATGGTTTCTTTTTCAATTTCAGATACATAACCTTCTTTTAAATAAGAATTCAAAACTTTTTCTACCTCTTTAAAACTAATAATCTTTGACAACATTTCATGAATTAAATTTCCAAATTCAATGGCTTTTCCTTGAGCTGTATCCCACAATTTTGAAGCACTTGCCAGCAATACTAAGTTTTGTTCTTTCCAAGGAATTGAAATAAATTTTTGATGAATTACTGAAGTTACCATTTCTTTTTTTTGATGGCTAGCTCTAAGTTTTTGTCCAAAACTATAATCTAAAACACCTTCTTTCCAATGATTTTGTCGTTTCAAAAAATCAACAAAAAAACTAGAAAAAACTGTTGGCTTTTCTTTTTCGTGTTTTGGTAATTTATTTCCTGTAATAATGTGTAATTGCTCAACTGCTCTTGTCAAAGCTACATATAAAAGATTAAAATTATCCAACTCTAATTCTTCTCTTTGATGATTGTAAATAGCTAATGATGTGCTATTTATAAATTGAAAGTCATTTTTATAATCCACTAATAATTCTGAAAAAGGCTGATACATTTCTGGCAAATTATCGAGCCAAACTTTAGGTTTTATTTGTTTATAAATATCTACATCACAAGGAAAAAGCACCACAAGGAATTCCAATCCTTTTGATTTGTGGATGGTCATTATTTGCACTGCATTTGAACTTTCTGGGGCAACAATACTCAAAGATTCTTTTTTGATTTCCCAAAATTCTAAAAAACCAGCACTATCATTTCCTTTGTTTTGTTGCTCTAAAATAACATCCAAAAAGTATTGAATATAGGCATCTGAAGAGTTTGTAAGATGAAAACTACGAATGATTTCCTCTATTTTTTCATAGAAAGAAAATTGCTGGAATGTAATTTCGTCAAAAGTAATATTGAATTCTTTTAAACGTCTGAATATATGATTATTAGATGATTTTATAAAGCTGTCAAAAAATTCGTGTTTACTTATTTTTATTGATAAATGTTGGTGTAAAAAATATAAAAATTCAAAACGCGTTTCTTCATCTTCGGGATTTTGAATCATTTTCAAAAGATTAACAATAAATGCCACTTTTTCATTGTTTTTTATCAATAACGTTTCTGATGAAATAATAGGAATGTTTTTTTCTTGTAAAAAATTCGCAATCTCAATTCCGTCTTTTTTTGTGCGTGTCAATACACAAATTTCATTCAAAGAAAATTGCTCTTTTAATTCATTAATTTTCTTAAAAACATATTTTGGATAGTTAGATTTTTTAGATTCAGTTTGATTTTCATTTTCAAATTCATCCTCAACTTGCTCTTTTTCCATAAAAGAAATACTTACAAATCCGCCTTTTTTCTTATTTTCTTGTTGACTATTTCCTTCTAGAAACAAGTTCTTATAAGACTCATTTGCCAAAAAATCTCCTAAAAATGTGAAAAAAGAATTATTAAAATGAACGATTTCGTCATAACTTCGATAGTTCGTTTCTAAACTGTGAAGTGATTTTTTCACTTGAAATGGCTGAAAATGTTCACTTCCTAAATTGATAAATTGTGATGCTTTTCCTCCTCTCCATCTATAAATTGCTTGTTTTCCATCACCAACCAACAATAAACTTCCCTGTTCTTGCGACAATGCATTTTCTATTAAAGGAATCAAATTTTGCCATTGTAAAATTGATGTGTCTTGCATTTCATCAATAAAATAATTTTGAAAACGCTGACCAATTCGTTCGTAAATAAACGGCGCTGGTTGGTCTTTGATTTTGTCAGAAATTAGCTGATTGAACTCCGCATTTAAACGAATATTATTTTCAATTTTGATGGTTTCCAACTCTTGATTGATGTTGTTCAGAACTGCTAAAGGAATGATACTTTTTAGTGCAAGTTTATGAACTTTATAATCAGCCAAAAATCGATTAGCCAATTCTTTAGAAAGAAAATAATATTCAGAAAATATTTCTTTCAATTCATCCAAAGTATTTTTTGCTGTTGATGATGCTTTTCCTCCATAAAGATTTTTTTGACTTTCGATATTTTTATGCAAACGTCCTTCAAAATTGAGCGTGTCAAAATTTGAATTTTTTAGTTTCTTAAAATGATTTGGATAATCTGAATAGCTAAAATCATCATCAGTCAAATTATTATTTTGAATCAATAAAAGTACCTCATCAGCCAATTTATTGAATTGTTTTTCAATGTGCTTATTTTTAACAGTCAACTTGTTTTTTAATTCATAAAAATCATCTAACGTTTTGCTTTCAAGATTTTTAAAATGTTTAGCATCTTCCTCTTTCAAGAGAATTGATGAAAATTCATTTAGCTCTTTTGTGATGTCCCATGAAGAATCTTCATCTGTTTTATCAAGAGAATAATCAATCAAAATTTCGGTCAGTTTTTTATCTGTTCCAATTTTTGAAATCAATACATCAACAGCTTCATGAAGTAATGAATCTGTGTCCATTTCCACTTCAAAATTGAGAGTTAATCCCAAATCATACGCAAAATTTTTGATGATTTTATGGGTAAAACTATCAATAGTTGTGATTGAAAAAGCGGAATAATTTTGTAAAATTGTTTCTAAAATTTTCTTGCTTCGTATTTGAATAATGGTTTTATCAACTGCAATTTCTTTCAAAATAATTTTTAATAACTCATTGTCTTTTCCTTCGGAAAAAGCCTTTAAACTCGACAAAACACGTTCTTTCATTTCGCCAGCGGCTTTGTTGGTAAATGTGATTGCCAACACTTTTTGGAAGGCAAAAATATCTGAAGAATTCAATAAAATTTTCAGATATTCTTTGACAAGCTTAAAGGTTTTTCCACTTCCAGCTGAAGCATTATACACTTGAAAGGTTGAAGATTCTTGCAAAATTTTGGTTAAAGTAGTTGTACGAATTTACTGAAAAGATATTTAATACAACAATTTAACGATGTAAAAATGTATCAATGAATTTAGCTCGAAATTTTAAATTCTAAACATTGAACTTTTTTACCCTAAACCAACATCCAAAGACATCATCACAATAAATCCACCAATAAAACCAAGTGTGGCGACATCTGTATATTTGTCTCTTTGCGTTTCAGGAATCACTTCTTCAACCACCACAAAAATCATTGCTCCTGCAGCAAAAGCCAATGCATAAGGTAAAATAGGCGTGAAAAATGACACTGCTAAAGCCCCTAAAACTCCGGCAACTGGCTCAACAATAGCAGATAATTGACCGTACCAAAAACTTTTTCCTCTGCTCATTCCTTGTCTTCTGAGTGGCATTGCAACAGCAAATCCTTCAGGAAAATTTTGAATTCCAATACCAATGGCCAGTGAAATTGCAGCAATTATCATTTCTGTTTGTTCGGTACCAACTAAAACGGAAGCTGCTCCAAATAGTACACCAACAGCCAAACCTTCAGGAATATTGTGGAGAGTTATTGCCATTACTAGCAAAATTGTCTTATGCCAATTTGTTTTTACACCTTCTGCCTCACTTTCTTTAAAATTGATGTGTAAATGAGGTAGTAATTTGTCCATCCCAAAAAGGATTAGAGCGCCCAATAAAAAACCAAAAGCGGATGGAAAAACTCTCACAAAACCCTCTCCCGGACTGTTTTCAATGGCTGGTGCTAGCAAGCTCCAAAAACTTGCAGCAACCATTACTCCGCCAGTAAATCCTAACATTCCATCTAAAACGGCTCTATTTAATTTTTTAAAAAAGAAAACCAAAGCGGCACCTGCAGCTGTTAAACCCCAAGTAAAAATAGTAGCATAAAATGCTGCCCAAATCGGATTTTCTCTGGCAAATGCCACTATTTCATCAAACATATTCATGATTTTTGTATGTATAAATTATTCGCTATTTTTTTTGAAATGGTCATTTTTTGGGAGTTAATTTCTATCAACATTGATTCATCAAAATCTTCTTTTTCTATAACTTTGATTTGTTTTCCGAGTGTAATTCTTCTTCTATCCAAAAATTGTAAAAAATCAGAAGAAGAATCATCAACGCCAACAAAAATTCCTGAATCATTTTTTGCTAAAGTTGATAATAAACATTTTTCAATAGTTTTCAAATTTCCATCTTTATCTGGAATAGGATCTCCATGAGGGTCTTGAGTTGGATATCCTAAAAACTGATCCAATTGTTGAATCAATTTTGGCGATTGAATATGTTCTAATTGTTCAGCAACATCATGCACTTCATCCCATGAAAAATCAAGTTTGTCAACTAAAAAAACTTCCCACAAACGATGTTTTCGAACAATATATGCGGCGATTTTTCTTCCAGAATTGGTTAATGCTACTCCATAATATTTTTTGTAACTCACCACTTTTTTATCCGAAAGTTTGCGAATCATGTCTGTAACTGAAGAAGGTTTTGTGGCTAACTTTTCTGCAATTGCATTGGTTGAAATCCCATTTTTTTCGGCAGTTGTAAGATGAAAAATTGCTTTTAAATAATTTTCTTCTGATTGACTAAACATGTTTTTTTAAAATACAAATATATATATTTTGATTGATAAAAATCATTTTTTAGACTAATCTAAATATTTATTTATATTTGTAAAAATATTAATTTTAAAAAAGCTTTTTTTAATACTTGTTTTATTGATTTCAAAAAGTGGTTTTTGTCAATTAATTAGTGGTTTTATTTCAGAATCCTCTGAAGAGAAAATGCCATTTGCAAATGTGTATTTTAAAAATACGAAATTAGGAATTTCTTCAGATAATATTGGCTTGCGGAAAGTGAAAAAGAAATTACTTTTTTGGAAAATCTTATTAAAAAAATTCTGTTAAAATCCAAGAATTAGCAACTGTTTTAGCTCTAAAAAATAAGCAAATAATATATCCAACAACCGTCATTCTAAATAAAGAATTGAAAATTGAATTGCAAATTCAGGGATTTATAAAAAGCACCCATTTGAAAGCAATTATAAACAAAATTTTATAAATCTTAGTGATTTCTTTCCCAAATTCTTGAATTTGAACCTCCCAGATGTAAACTATAAACAATCCCAGCAGTTCCAAAAATGTGAGATCTTTGAAAATCTCCACCTGAAGCATTTAATTTGTACATCAATTGGCCGTTTAAACCAAATCTATCTGTAATCCAAAGGGTACCACCACCACCTAAATTTAAAGTTATTCCCGTTTCCAAAAGGTTCACGATGCTCATACCTCCCAAAACATAAATTCTTAGTTTATAATCTGGATTTAAAAGCTCATAATTTAAATTTGCGTCACCTGTCACATACTTTTGGGAATCTCTAATTGATTTTGAAAGCCCAAAAGAAACCGTCATTTTATTGCCAATATATTTGCTTAGACTGACTCCTGGGATAATTGCAATATACCTTCCACCAACAGCTGACCCATCTTTTTTTGAATAAAGTATTGAAGACGAATTTAACCCAATTGACCAACTTCTAAAACTATCTTGTGCAACAAGATTACTGAATGAAACTAAAAGAAAAGGAAGTAAATAAAATAATCTGTATTTTGTCATAACAAAATTTTTTTTGTCAAAATTAAACTTTAAATTGATTTAGATCACATTTTTAAATTAAATACAATTCGCAAAGGATAACTAGAAAATATAGAAAATTATTATTAGGGTTCATCAATAAATTCCGAGATAATTGTGCAAATATAAAAACCAAATAGAAAAAGTATTCTTTTCAACCAGATCCTATTATGGGGGATTTATTTTAAAAATAAAATTGAATCTTATACAAATGTATTGAATTTTTAAATTAAAAGTAAATACAGACTAAACAATTTTATGAATTAAGTTGGCTATATTTGCGAAAAATTATTTAAGTTGAGCTTACAGCATATTGTTCATCAATATCAAAAATCTACCTCAATTTCGCAGGTAGTTACAGCCCTTCAACAAGAGAAAAACCATTTTCAAATATCGAATTTGGCTGGGTCTTCATTGTCATTTGTGATTGCTGAAGCATTTAAGAAATCGCACCATCCTTTTCTATTAATCTTTGATGATAAAGAAGAAGCTGCTTATTATTTGAATGATTTAGAACAACTTTTAGGTGACAAAAATGTGTTATTTTTTCCAGGATCATACAAAAGACCTTATGCTATCGAAGAAACTGACAATGCCAATGTTTTGTTGCGTTCTGAGGTGTTAAACAGAATCAATTCTCAAAAAAAACCTGCCATTATTGTCACATATCCAACTGCTTTGTTTGAAAAAGTAGTTACAAAAAAAGAGTTGGAAAAAAACACATTAAAAATAGCAGTTGGCGAATCTTTATCACTCGATTTTGTGAATGAAGTGTTGTTTGAATATAAGTTTAAACGCGTTGATTTTGTTACTGAACCTGGAGACTTTTCGGTAAGAGGTGGTATTATTGATGTGTTTTCATTTTCGAATGATGAACCATATAGAATTGAATTTTTCGGAAACGAAATTGATAGTATCAGAAGTTTTGATGTGGAAACGCAACTTTCAACAGAAAAATTGAAAAAAGTGGCGATTATGCCCAATGTTGAAAACAAAACGTTACAAGAAAATAGGGAAAGTTTTTTGACCTATATTTCTCCAAAAACACAAATTTTCGTTGGAAATGTGCAACTTCTATCTAGAAGTTTGGATAATTTTTATGCAAAAGCAGCAGAGGCTTTTTTGAAATTATCTAAAGAAATAAAACATGCAAAACCTTCAGAATTATTTTGTGATGGGAATTTCATCAAACAACAATTATCTGATTTTACTTTGGTGAATTTTGGATCAAATACGAATGAAACTTTGAAACAAATTCAGAGTGACATTAAAATTAATTTTAACACCAAACCTCAACCTTCATTTAATAAGCAATTTCACTTGTTAATTGCTGATTTAGAGGAACATCACAAAGCTGGATTTACGAATTACATTTTTTGCGCCAACGAACAACAAGCAAAACGTTTTCATGATATTTTTGAAGATGCTACCGAAAAAGTGCATTATGAAACCATCGTTTTTCCTTTATATCAGGGTTTTATTGACATCAATCAAAAAATAGTTTGCTACACAGACCATCAAATTTTTGAACGTTATCACAAATTCAGATTGAAAAATGGTTATGCCAAAAAGCAAGCCATCACCCTGCAAGAGTTGAACAAACTAGAAATTGGTGATTATGTAACGCACATGGACCATGGAATTGGGAAATTTGGCGGATTGCAAAAAATTGATGTCAATGGGAAAAAACAAGAAGCTATTAAGTTGGTTTATGGAGACAGAGATATTTTATATGTGAGTATTCACTCCCTTCATAAAATTTCAAAATTCAACGGAAAAGACGGAAAACCACCAAAAATTTATAAATTAGGTTCAGGCGCTTGGAAAAAAATTACTCAGAAAACCAAAGCTCGTGTAAAACATATTGCGTTCAATTTGATTCAGTTATATGCCAAAAGAAAACTGCAAAAAGGATATGCTTTTGGACCAGATACACACATGCAACTCGAATTGGAAAGTAGTTTTTTATATGAAGATACTCCTGATCAATTTTCGGCAACACAAGAAGTGAAAAATGACATGGAAAAAGAACAACCAATGGACAGATTGGTTTGTGGTGACGTAGGTTTTGGAAAAACTGAAGTGGCTGTAAGAGCCGCTTTTAAAGCAGTTGATAACGGAAAACAAGTCGCAATTTTGGTTCCTACAACTATTTTGGCTTTTCAACATTTTCAAACTTTTTCTGAACGATTGAAAGATTTTCCAATAAAAATTGATTACCTCAACAGATTTAGAACTTCCAAAGAAAAAAATGAGGCCATTGAAGGCGTAAATTCGGGAGCAGTTGACATTATTATTGGAACGCATCAATTGACCAATCAAAAATTGAAATTCAAAGATTTGGGATTGTTGATTATTGATGAAGAGCAAAAATTTGGTGTAGCTGTCAAAGACAAACTGAAAACGCTCAAAGAAAATGTAGATACTTTAACACTTACTGCCACTCCAATTCCAAGAACGTTGCAATTTAGTTTGATGGCTGCCAGAGATTTATCTGTCATCAAAACGCCACCACCAAATAGACATCCCATAGAAAGTCACGTAATTCGTTTTTCCGAAGAAACGATTAGAGATGCCATTTCTTATGAAATTTCAAGAGGTGGTCAAGTATTTTTTATTCATAATCGAATCGAAAATATTCAGGAAGTTGCTGGATTATTGCAACGATTGCTGCCATCAGCAAAAATTGGCATTGGTCATGGACAAATGGAAGGCAAAAAACTAGAAAATCTGATGTTGTCATTTATGAGTGGCGAATTTGATGTGTTGGTTGCAACAACGATTATTGAAAGTGGTTTGGATGTGCCCAATGCAAATACGATTTTCATCAATAATGCCAACAATTTTGGCTTGTCTGATTTGCATCAAATGCGAGGTAGAGTTGGAAGATCAAACAAAAAAGCGTTTTGCTATTTTATAACTCCTCCTTATCACATGATGACAGATGATGCCCGAAAAAGAATCACAGCTTTAGAGGTTTTTTCTGATTTGGGAAGTGGCATTAACATTGCCATGAAAGATTTGGAAATTCGTGGTGCAGGCGATTTATTGGGTGGAGAACAAAGCGGATTTATCAATGATATTGGCTTTGATACCTATCAAAAAATATTGCAAGAAGCCATTGAAGAATTGAAAGAAAACGAGTTTAAAGACTTGTATCCTGAAGATGAAAATACGCCAAAAGAATTTGTAAAAGACGTTCAAATTGATACAGATTTCGAAATTTTATTTCCTGATGAATATGTAAATTCTGTGACAGAAAGGCTGAGTCTATATAACAAATTAGGCGAATTAAAAACCGAAATTGAACTGCAAGATTTTGAAAAACAATTGATTGACAGATTTGGAGAACTTCCTTCAGAAGTGGATGATTTATTGGATTCTGTGCGCATTAAATGGTTGGCAAAAAAACTAGGTTTGGAAAAAATCATCTTAAAACAAAAAAGAATGGTTGGTTATTTTGTAGCTGATCAACAAAGTAATTTTTATCAAACTCCTGTATTTTCAGATTTTTTAAAATTTGTACAACAACATGCTAAAGATTGTGTGATGAAAGAAAAAGAAACCAATAACGGCTTGCGTTTGTTGATTACATTTATCAAAATCGACAGTGTTAAAAAAGCGCTAGAAACAATAAATAAATTTAAAAAGGTGTGAATTAAATTTTAATTCACACCTTCTAAAATTAGATTATCTATTTTATATTAAACTATTTTTAGTTTTTATCTCTAAATTTACTCATCGATTCAATATAATTATTATAAATTATATCATATTTTATTAATTGACTCATGCAGTATGGTGATTGTGTGCCATTACTGAAAAAACTATCGCCATTTTTTAGTGAAAAACTTTCACATTCACTATTTAACGATTTTGTATTACTTTTTTCTTTTGGACAATCTCCTACTTTTACATTTTCATTTACTATTAAAGTTTTCATCCCATTAGAAATATCGTGTATGTATACTCTAACATTAACGGTATAACATCCACCTGAACCTCCAACAAAATCACTTTCTGCTGTAAAATAAAAATCAAAATTACCTTTACTATTGTATTGTTTACTTTCTAAAATCTTTATTACATTAGGCAATTGAACTTGATTTCCATTCAAAGTATCCAAATTATTATTTTCGACACTACAACTAACAAAAATTAAACAAAAAATGATAAATACTATTTTTTTTAAATTCTTCATAACTATTTTTTTAAATTAATTTATAAAAATTTTCACAATTATAATAAAAATATTAATAACAACCTAATGGTTTTTAAATAAATTTGAACCTAAATTTTAAAAACATCATATTATTATATAAATTATGCAAAACAATAATCTAAAAAATCTATTTTGGTTATTAGTTGCCGTATTTTTAGTGAGTACTTCTGGTGTTTTGGGAAGATACATTGCTTTGCCAACAGAAATTATCATTTGGTTTCGCTCCTTTTTAGCTGCTATTTTTTTGTATGTTTTTCTTCGATTTAAAAAAACAGATTTGCGAGTTCAACAACAAAAAGAATACTTACCTTTTTTTATTGGCGGGGTTTTTATGGCATTGCATTGGGTCACGTATTTTTATGCCTTGAAACTATCAAATGTAGGTTTAGGAATGTTGTCTTTATATACGTTTCCTGTGATTATTGCCCTTTTAGAACCCCTGATTTTGAAAGTGAAATTTCAAGGCATTCATGTGTTTTTTGGAATATTAATTTTGGTTGGATTATACATTTTAACACCAAAATTTGATATAGAAAGTACCCAGGTTAAAGGCATTTTATTCGGTGTTTTTTCAGCATTTTGTTACGCTTTTAGAATCTTAATTTTAAAAAAACATGCAGCCAATTATGATGGAACTGTATTGATGTTTTATCAAGTAATTATTGTTAGTATTTTGCTACTTCCAACCTTATTTTTTATGGATGTATCAGGATTGAAAACCCAATGGCCTTACCTACTTTTATTGGCTTTTTTAACAACTGCAGTTGGTCACAGTATGATGTTGCATTCACTCAAGTTTTTCTCAGCATCCACTACAAGTATCATCAGCAGTTTACAACCGATTTTTGGAATTATCATGGCAATTTTCTTTTTGAATGAAATCCCGACTTTGAACACTTTTATTGGTGGTTTTTTGATATTATTTACAGTCGTTATTGAGAGTTATCGAATGAAAAAGTGATTTTATTTCAAATTCTTTTTTGAAAAGCGATTTATTAATCGTAATATTGCAATCAATAAATCAATATCATGGGAATAACCAAAACTGAAATCTTTTCAGACGAGCAAAACAAAATTGCCTTATTTGCAAAAGTATTGGGACATCCTGCAAGAGTGGCTATTTTGCAACGTTTGTTTGCCATTGACGCTTGCGTTTGTGGAGATTTGGTCAACGAAATTGGCTTGGCACAACCCACCATTTCTCAGCATTTGAAAGAACTAAAAAACCTCGGTTTGATTCAAGGAACTATTGAAGGAACGAGTGTTTGCTATTGTATTCACAAAGAAAATTGGATAAAAATGAAATCAATTATGCTTGATTTTTTAAATCAAGATATTTCAAAACAAGATTGTTGTTAAAAAAATTTACTATTATTAATCGCATTATCGCAATAAACAAATAAATATGAAAATCTCACAAGTAAAAGCTATTTTAAAAGAGGTTAAAACCATCAGTTTTCAGTTGCCAAACAATTCTTTGGTTCCTAGTCATTTTCACGTCACTGAAGTGGGCGAAATCACCAAACGTTTTATTGATTGTGGTGGAACTGTCAGAAAAGAAACTGTTGTAAACTTTCAATTATGGAATGCAAACGACTATGATCACAGATTGCATCCAGAAAAATTATTGAAAATTATTGAGCTTTCAGAAAAAACCTTGGCAATTGATGACAACGAAATTGAAGTCGAATATCAAGGAACAACCATTCAAAAATTTGGGTTGGATTTTGACGGAAATCAATTTTTATTAACCACCAAGCAAACAGATTGCTTGGCCAAAGATGCTTGCGGAATTCCTTACGAAAAACCAAAAGTTCGTATATCAGAAATGAGCGCTCAATCTTGCTGCACTCCAAAAAGCGGCTGTTGTTAAACAATCAAAAAAATAAAATATCATATGAAAAAATCAACTTTATTTCCTGAAATAGCAGCATTTATAAATTCGTTGGATATTTCAACCATTTCTGAAGAACGTAAAAAAACGCTTCAAACATTGATTGATTTTGTGCAATCAAAAGTTTCACATCAAGAAACTGTGGCTATCAATTTTATTTGCACACACAATTCTCGAAGAAGTCATTTGTCACAAGTTTGGGCGCAAACCATTGCGTATTCTCTTGGAATTAAAAACGTTATTTGTTATTCAGGAGGAACAGAAGCAACAGCCATGTTTCCAATGGCAGTAAAAACCTTGGAAAATTCGGGATTTCAGATTCAAACACTTTCTGAAGGAAAAAACCCTGTGTATGCCATAAAATATGCTGAAAATGAACATCCAATTATTGGGTTTTCAAAAAAATTAGACGACGATTTCAATCCAAAAAGTCAGTTTGCTGCAATCATGACGTGTGATTCAGCTAACGAAGCTTGTCCATTCGTAGTTGGTGCAGAAAAACGAATTCCGATTACTTTTTTAGATCCAAAAGCATTTGACAACACTCCTCAACAAGCTGAAAAATACCATGAAAGAAGTGTGCAAATTGCTACAGAAATGTTGTTTGTTTTTTCGAATGTGAAATAATTAATTAGGAATTACCAAATTCAAACAACCAACAACTAACAACCAACATGAAAAAACTATCTTTCCTTGACAGAAATCTTACTTTATGGATTTTTGTTGCCATGTTAATTGGCGTGAGTTTGGGGTATTTTATCCCAACTTTTCCTGATTTCATCAATTCATTTAGCAGTGGAACTACGAATATTCCAATTGCAATTGGTTTGATTTTAATGATGTATCCACCATTGGCAAAAGTAAATTATGCCTTGTTACCCAAAGTTTTCAAAAACACAAAAATACTGTCTATTTCACTGATTCTCAATTGGATTGTTGGTCCAGTTTTGATGTTTTTCTTAGCAATCACTTTTTTGCGAGACTATCCAGAATATATGGTTGGTTTGATTTTAATTGGTTTGGCAAGATGCATTGCAATGGTGTTGGTTTGGAATGATTTAGCAGAAGGAAGCAGCGAATATGGAGCAGGTTTAGTCGCTTTGAATAGCATTTTTCAGGTGTTTGCATACAGTTTTTATGCTTGGATTTTCATCACAATTTTACCTCCTTATTTTGGTTTTGAAGGCGCAATTGTAGATATTTCAATCGCAACAATTGCAGAAAGTGTGGCAATATATTTAGGAATTCCTTTTTTAATGGGAATTTTGAGTCGCTTTTTTTTGGTAAAAGCCAAAGGAGAAGAATGGTATTCAAAAAAGTTTATTCCAACAATTTCACCCATAACTTTGATTGCGTTGTTGTTCACAATTGTAGTGATGTTTTCCTTGAAAGGAGAATTAATTGTTAAAATTCCTTTAGATGTTGTGATTATTGCAATTCCGTTGTTGATTTATTTTGGATTGATGTTTTTTATCGGATTTTTTGTCACAAAAGCCATGGGAAGTTCGTACGATAAAACTGCTGCAGTTGCTTTCACAGCAGCTGGAAACAATTTTGAATTGGCAATAGCAGTGGCTATTGCAGTTTTCGGACTCAATTCAGGACAAGCTTTTGCAGGAGTTATAGGTCCTTTGGTTGAAGTTCCTGCATTGATTTTATTAGTACGTGTTTCATTTTGGTTGCGTAAAAAATATTTTGGAAATATCAATTCATAGGTAAGAATGAAAATCTTAAATTTATAAAGTAGTTTGACTATATTTGTTTCAAAATTTATTTCAGATTTTATATTATAAATCAGTTTATTAACAATTCCACCAATACTTATGAAAGTTTTAATAGATATCAAGGAAAGTAAAGTTCCATTTGTTTTAGAATTACTTAATAGTTTACAATTCATAAAAATGACACCAATAACTGAAGAAAAAGCAGCCTTGATAAGCGATTTGAGAGAAGCTGTTGGTGAACTAAAATTAATACGTCAAGGAAAAATGAAAGGAATTTCTGCTAAAGAATTAATAGATGATTTATAGCATTATAGCTGTTCCAAAATTCAAATCAGCCTTAAAAAAATTATTAAAAAAATACCCTTCCTTAAAAAATGATTTCCAAGAATTTATTCAAAGTCTTGAATTAAATCCTCAGCAGGGTACATCAATTGGAAAAAATTGTTTTAAAATTCGACTTCAAATTAAATCAAAAAAGAAAGGAAAATCTGGTGGTGCAGAATTATTACAAATATTGTAGTTTCTGAAAGCATTGTTTATTTGCTTTCAATTTATTATAAGACAGACAAAAACTCATTGACAAATAAAGAACTCGAAGAACTTTTAAGAGACATTCCTGAATAAAAAAATCATATTTTTTCTTTGAATATTTTTTTTATTAATGACAACGTTTGCGTATTTTTCAATATTTTAAAAGGTTTTTATGACATTTGTCAGTATTTCATTGTAACAATGCTCATTATTTTTGTAACCGTAATCAAATCATAAAAAATGAATCGAATTACAAAAATACTACTCATTTTATCCATCGGATTTTATAGTTTAAAATCATTTTCTCAAGAGGATTTTATTTATGAAAATCAAGTTTGGGTTGGCTATCTCACAAATGCAAGAATTAGTGATCGATTTTCTATTTGGAATGATGCGCATTTTGTTCCTGAAAGTTTTCTAATTCTCAGAACGGGAGCTACTTATCACTTTAAGTACAATGAAAAAGTTACTGGAACTACTACTTTAGGTTTCGCTCGTTTGTGGTTGTATAGTAGAAACGACCTTACTCCTACCAAAAATGAATTTCGTCCTTGGGGACAAACAACAGCAAGTTTTTCTTTGAATAAATTCCAAATTACCAATCGTTTACGTTATGATGCTCGTTTTAAACAACGCGTTGAAAACGATGTTTTATTAGACGATTACGAATTTAATTGGCGTTTTCGATATTTTTTGATGGCTTCCTATCCAATTTCAAAAAACACAGAAAAAAATTCTTCTTGGTATGCATATACATTTAATGAAATTTTGTTTGATGCTGGAGAAATCATCTCGAATGGTTTTCGATTGAATCAAAATCGATTTACAGTAGGTATTGGGTATCAAATTAAAGATTTAAAAATACAAGTAGGCTATATCAACATGATTAAAAATCCGCCAGTTAGAGGAAATAAAATCATGGCGAATACTGCTATGTTAATGGTTTTTCATAATTTCGACTTTAGAAAGTCAAAAAAATAATATTCAAAATAATTATTAATCATGTCAGATTCTAGAACCTTTTCACTTTCAAAATTCACAAAAAAAATTGAAAGACAAACGAAAATTATTTTCTTTTTAACGACTTTATTAATTTCCTTTTTTCTGGTGTATGTTTTAAGAGATGAAGGTTTTACATCTACGCAAGATTACACCATGTTTTTACTTTTCGTGGCAATTGGATTGTGGATTACAGAGGCAATTCCGCCTTTTGCAGTAGGTATTTTGATTATCGGATTTTTAGTTTTTTCTATGGGAAGAAATCCAGATATTGATGTTACTCAATATGTACAAACATGGTCTGATGGTGTAATTTGGCTTTTTTTAGGAGGATTTTTTCTTGCAGAAAGCATGCGAAAAACCAAGCTAGATGAATCTTTGCTAAAATTTATTTTGCCAAAATTAGGAAACGATTCTAAAAATATTTTGCTAGGAATTATGTTGGTTACTGCAGTATTATCCATGTTGATGAGCAATACCGCAACAACTTCTATGATTTTAGCTTCTATAGCTCCTTTAATTATTACTTTAGGGAAAGATTCTTCATTGATAAAATCATTGATTGTTGGTGTTCCAGCTGCAGCTTCTTTGGGTGGAATGGGCACTATTATTGGCTCTGCACCCAACGCAATTGCTGTAGGTGCGCTTGAAGGAGTTGGCGTTCAAATTTCATTTATTGAATGGATGATTATTGGAGTTCCTGCGGCTTTTTTACTGGTTTTTTTATTTTTCAAATTATTAGAACGCCGATATCAACTAAAAACACAACACATTTCACTAGATTTTTTAAGTGCCGAGATCGAAAAACCAACTAGTGAAGATAAAATCAAAAAAAATATTGTTTTATTAGTTTTAATAGCAACTTTAACATTGTGGCTTACTTCTCAATGGACAGGAATTCCTGTAGCTGTAGTTTCTGGTGTGCCAATTGTATTGTTAACCATGCTTGGAATTGTTGATTCTGAGGATGTTAGAAGATTGCCTTGGGATACATTAATGTTAGTAGCAGGTGGTTTATCTCTTGGATTGGCAATCAAAGAACAAGGAATTGCTGAATATTTTGTGCAAAGTATTCAAAATTTTGATTTGAACTATTACATCTTAATTGTTCTTTTTGGATATGTATCTGTCTTATTGTCAAATTTTATGAGTAATACTGCAGCTACTACAATTTTGGTTCCTGTAGGTATTTCGTTAGTGAGTTTAATTCCTGGTGCAAATGTGGCTTTTCTTCCTGTAATTATTGGATTAACAGCATCTTGCGCATTATTACTTCCTGTGTCAACACCTCCAAATGCAGTAGCTTTTAGTTTGGGAATTGTGGGTCAAAAGGAGTTTTTACCTGGAGGTTTGTTTATAGGAATTATAGGTCCTGTAATATTAATTTTGTTTACAATTTTAAGTTTCTTCTTGTTTGGATTTTGAAAAATTTCATTTATATTTTAAAAAAATAAGCTTGTAATGAAAAATCAGTATTCTATTTCATTTTTAAATAATATTTTTAACAATCTAGTTCATGAAAAGTAGAATAATAAAAGTAATTTTACTTTCAATTTATCAATAAATATAGCAAAAAAGTACAAATTTTGAATTTTGTACTTTTCTGCTACTTTTTCTGAATGATTATAAAATGTTATTTTTAATTTTTTTCATTCTTAATTATTCTAATATAATATAATGTGTAAAAAATTGCGAGAGATAAGTACATGGAAGGTTGTGAAAATTCTTCAAAAATATTTTTATCTATGTTATCCCAATTTACATTTCTTAACGAAAAGACTAGTGAAATTGTCATAAATATCATTAAAAAAAAGACTACTACTTTAGATAATTTTATCATCTTTTTATGTTAAATATGTTAAACTAATTACATTCATCAACTAAATCATTTGTAGCCAATGCAAGACCATACAGAGCAAAGCCACAAAGAATCCAAGTAACGCAAGCTAATACACTAACAAAAGCAAGTATAAACACAATAATAGCCCATAAACAGCTCCAAGTATCTTTATTTTTAAAAGTACTATTTTCAAATAAAAAAGGCTGGTCGTCATTTAAAATCTCCATTGTATTTACAAAAATATTCTTTTTTGAAAATTCTTCTTCAGTATAATTCATTGAAAGAATTTCATTTTTGCAGTCATCAATTGCTATATCAAAACCTTTATTACCTATATCTTCAAAAAGTTTATCTGCCAAATCAATATCAGATTGTTTTAGCCAACCTTCTTTCAATGCTGCTTCAATTATTGTTTCCTGACTTTTGCTTTTGTTTTTATTTGATAGTAAATCTATTAATTCGATTGGTATTTTTAAGTCAGTTCCATAATAATCGTTTACATCTTTTAAAAGCTGTTCACTACTTAACTCTAGTGATTTTTTTTTGAAGTCAAGTCTGAAAATTTCAACTTCTCCTTTTTTAAAAGCATTATATATAGCATAATCAAAAGTTCTATTACCAATTTCATATTGAGAACAAGAAAAAAGCATCATAAAAATACCAGCAAAAACAGCAAGTTTTGGGTTTCTTAATATTTTTAAAATAATCATAATTTCAATTTTTTTTGAAAAAATCTTTTCAAATTTTAATACTCTTCCTTAATTAATAACAATTTCTACTCTTTCGATTTTCGTGACTCGGTTTAATTTTCTTTAATTTCGGTTTCAACTTTCACATTTCCCGATTTTGGATGTTTAGCCCTTTAAAAAACAATTTTTTGATTTATTTTATCTTTGAAATCTTTGTGAATTTCAATAAATGTAAATCTAAACAGCTTTTTTTAATGTATGCAATACGTAAATATACGTAATTTTCGCACTACGTAATTTTACGTAGAAGACTACGTATATTTACGTAGTAACTGAAAGTTATCTTTCTGATTATCAAGAAAATGATTTTTCAAACATTCATCGATTTTTGAGGCAACATTCCAAATTTTGAATTACCCATTTTTGAAGAAAATTCCTAAAACGGTTCAAAGCCGAGAAAAACATTTCAAAAAAAAATCAAATTGAATTTTAAACTTTAAACCTCAATCGCATTTCATAGAAATCCTTATTTTTGCAACTCTAATTCCAACACATGAAGAACAACACCTACAAAATAGCGGTTATTCAGTTGAACCTCAACAACACTCCAGAGAATAACCTCAAAAAGTGTTTGCAATGGGTAAAAGATGCAGCAGCAAAAGGCGCAGAAGTGATTTCTTTGCCTGAATTGTATAGCAGTCACTATTTTTGTCAAAGTGAAAATACAGATAATTTTGCCTATGCTGAACCTTTGTATAGCACTTCATTTCATGCGTTTAGTGAATTATCAAAAGAATTAGGAGTCGTAATTATTGTGCCTTTTTTCGAAAAAAGAATGGCAGGAATTTATCATAATAGCGCTTATATTATTGATACTGATGGCTCAGAAGCTGGTTTGTATCGCAAAATGCACATTCCTGATGATCCTCATTTTTATGAAAAATTTTATTTCACTCCTGGAGATTTGGGTTTCAAGTCAAATCAAACGAATAAAGGAAAAATTGGCGTATTAATTTGCTGGGATCAATGGTATCCTGAAGCTGCAAGACTTACAGCCTTGAAAGGCGCAGAAGTATTGTTTTATCCAACTGCAATTGGTTGGCATCCTAAAGAAAAAGCACAATATGGTGAAAATCAATATGGTGCTTGGATGAATGTGATGAAAGGTCATGCTGTGGCAAATGGCGTTTATGTAGCTGCTGCAAACCGAATTGGGTTGGAAAAATATTTGCCTGAAACTGATGGAATCGAATTTTGGGGTGCTTCATTTATTGCAGGACCTCAAGGAGAAATTCTTGCGCAAGCATCTCCTGACAAAGAAGAAATTTTGATGGCTGAAGTGGATTTGGATTTACAAGAAAATGTGCGCCAAAATTGGCCTTTCTTTAGAGATAGAAGAATAGATGCTTTTGGTGACATCACAAAAAGAGCCATAGATTGATGAGAAGATTTCCAGCAGAATGGGAAAATCAAGAAGGCATATTGCTTTGTTTTCCTCACAATGGCAATGATTGGCCAGGAAAATATGGTGCCATTCAATGGGCTTTTATTGAATTTATCAAAAAGATTTCGGAATTTGAAAAAGTATTTTTGATAGTTGCTGATAAAAAATTGCAAGAAAAAGTGTCTGAAATGTTGATGATGGCACATGTTTCAATGGACAAAATTTCTTTTATCATCCATAAAACCAACAGAAGTTGGATGCGTGATTCAGGTCCAATTATTGTTCAAAATGGGTCAAAAAGAGAGGCAATCAACTTTAATTTTAATGGTTGGGCAAAATATAAAAATTATCAATTAGATAAATTTGTGCCATCAAAAGTGGCAAATCATTTGAATATTCCACTAACTCAAGCAAAGTATAAAGGAAAACCTGTAATACTTGAAGGTGGTGCCATTGATGTGAATGGAAAAGGAACTTTGTTGACTTCTGAAGAATGTTTGTTGCATCCTACAATTCAAATTCGAAATCCAAATTTTACAAAAGAAGATTACGAAGCTATTTTTAAAGAATTTTTAGGAATTACGAATGTAATTTGGTTAGGTGATGGCATTATTGGTGATGATACACATGGTCATATTGATGATTTGTGCAGATTTGTCAACGAAAAAACGATTATCACTGTTGTTGAAACAGACACAAAAAGTCCTAATTATGCAGCTTTGCAAGACAATTTAGAGAGACTTCAAAAAGCTGTTTTAGAAGACGGAAAAAAACCCACTATTGTTACTTTGCCAATGCCTAAAAAAGTTGAATTTGATGGTTTGATAATTCCTGCGAGTTATGCTAACTTTCTGATAATCAATAAAATTGTTTTAGTTCCAACTTTTAATGATGCCAATGACAGAAATGCGCTAAACATTATTGCAGACTGTTTTCCAGACAGAGAAATTATTGGCATTAGCGCCATCGATTTGATTTGGGGTTTTGGTACTTTACATTGTTTGAGTCAGCAAATTCCTGAGTAAAATCAATAATTGTTTAGCGCAAAATCTTTGACGCTATTTCTTTTGATTTTGAATCACTTTTGATATTTTTTCATTGATGAAAATTGCCAAAATACTTATGGGAATTGCAATCAAAAACCATGCAGTTAAACCATAAAAAATCTCTAAGGAAATGCTTTTCATTGTTGCCCAAAAAGATGTTGAAAAGCCCATTTTAATTGATTTCAGATTTAATAAACTGTGTTCTACATTGAAAATTTGCTCTCCCAAATAAATAAAAGGCAAAAACAAAATAAATTGTAACGGAGCCGCTAAATAACTGATTACTATCATGATTGGAAAATTGAGTCTTTTTTTTAAAGAGATAAAAGTCAAAGTGATAGTAGTCAGTCCAATGATCGGAATGACTGTAAAAAGCAAACTTACAATAACTGCATTTATAACCTCCTTTGTTTGCAAACCCTGTTGGAAAGGCTTTCTTATTTTTGCAATGAATTCTTTCAGTTGAAAGCGCATAAAACTGTTTGTTATCAACGCCAAACTTAGAAACTTAAAAGTTCTTAGAATAAGTTTTTCTTCTTTTTTTTCAATAAAAGCCTTTATTAAAAAAATAATATAATTTTGATTTATTATAATAAACTTGAAACTTATTTTTTTAATTGTGAAAAAAATTAGTCCAAAAAATTTAAAAAAAAGAGCCTTATTATTTGTTAGGTTCTCAAATCAAATTCACATCAATTTATAAAATGATTGAATTGTTCATTGGGTATAAACCCTTTCAGCATCAAAAAAACACCACAAACAATCAAAATAATTCCCATGATTCTTTTGATGCGAAACACCAATGCAGGCGTCATTTTGTCTTTGAGCTTCTTGGCTAAAAATATTTTTACTAAATCTGTGAAGAAATAGCCCAAAATAATAAATCCGAAGTAAGAAAAAATAGCAATTCTGTTCATGTCAAGCGAAGGGCCAATTACCAAAACTGCGCCCAACCAAAAAGTGAGTACCCCAATATTGATAAAGTTTAAGAAAAAGCCTTTTACAAATAGTTTTAGGTAATTGTTTTTGATTGAAACAGCTACCAATTTGCTGGTTTCGAGTGCTTGTTTTTTGTTTTCCTTGTCAAAATAAGTAATCAATCCATAAATAATTAACACCAAACCACCAATAAAAAACAATCTTGAGTCGTCTTTAATTTTTTCCAAAAGTGATCTACTGCCATAATATGCCAAAAGAATAAAAGTAATATCACCTAAGATTACGCCTAAATCAAAAGCAATGGCTGCTCTTGCGCCTTTTAGAATACTGGTTTTAATCAGCATAAAAAAAACTGGACCTATCATGAAAGCCATGAAAAATCCTATTAGTAGTGCGTTTTTGACGTTATAAAAATCCATAGTTTACAAAAATACGGATTTTTATACATCATCAAAATTAATTGTTATTTTTGAAGTAGTTGGATGTGCTTGACAAGTAAGGATAAGACCATCAGCAACTTCGCTATCCGTCAAAATAGAATTTTTAGTCATTATCGCTTTTCCTTCAGTTATTTTTCCCAAACACGAACTGCAAACACCGCCTTGACATGAATAAGGAGCATCAATATGATTTCGCAATGCAGCAGCCAAGATTGTATCTGTTTGAGACATTGTAAAAGTAGTTTCTTCATCATCCAAAAGTATCGTAATTTCCGTGGTTCCCTCTTTGAGTTTAGTAGTTGCTTCTTCATCAATAGATGCTGTAAATAATTCAAAATAAATATTTTCCGATGAAAAACCATTTTCAACTAACGTATTAGAAACGGTATGAATCATCTCTTCCGGACCGCATAAAAAGGCTGTATCAAAAGTGATGTCTTTGTATTTATTTTTGATAAAAAAGTTGGTAAATGATCTATCAATTCTGCCAAATAATGCAATTTCTTGACGTTCTCTGCTACAAATAAGTTCTAAATGAAAATTTTTATATTTCACATTTAAAGCTAATAATTCATTAAAAAAAATAGTGTCAGCAACTGTTTTGTTACCGTAAATTAAAGTAAAAGTTGCACTTGGTTCGGTCTCCAAAACAGTTTTCAGCATTGACATTATGGGTGTGATTCCGCTACCAGCTGCAAAACCAATATAGTTTTTTTTAGGTTGAGGTTTTAATAAGAAACGACCTTCAGGTGCTGCGATTTCAATAACATCACTTGCTTTTAATTCTTTGGTTGCATAGGATGAAAAAACGCCATTTTCAACGGTTTTGATTGCGACTCTGATTTCTCCACTATGTGGCGTTGAGCAAATAGAATACGCTCTTCTGATGGTTGCACCATGGATTTCAGATTGCAAAGTAACGTATTGGCCTGCAATAAATTGGAAGGTTTTTTTTAACGCTTCAGGAATCTCAAACAACACAGAAACCGCATTTGCGGTTTCGTGTTTTATATCTTTGATGGTTGTTTTATAAAATGTTGCCATAAGAAATCTTAACTATTTTATACTAAATGATTTGCAATTAAATATTCAGCTATTTGAATGGTGTTGGTTGCAGCTCCTTTGCGCAAGTTATCAGCAACAATCCACAAATTTAAGGTTTTTTCTTGAGATTCATCTCTGCGAATTCTACCTACAAAAACTTCGTCTTTATCATGGGCAGTGATTGGCATCGGATAAATATGGTTTGCCAAGTCATCTTGCACAATTACACCTGGAGTTTCGTTCAAAATACGACGCACTTCAGTCAAATCAAAATCATTTTCAAATTGCACATTTACCGCTTCTGAATGTCCTCCAGAAGTGGGAATTCGAACAGCAGTTGCAGTTACTGAAAAAGAATCGTCACGCAAAATCTTTTTAGGCTCTTTTACCAATTTCATTTCCTCTTTGGTGTAGCCATTTTCTAAAAAAACATCACAATGTGGCAACGCATTTCTTCCTATTTTATAAGGATATGCCATTTCTCCTTCAATTCCAGCTTCTTCATTTGCCAATTGTTGTACGGCTTTTACACCAGTACCAGAAACAGATTGATACGTGGAAATTACCACACGTTTCATGGTATATTTTAGATGTAAAGGCGCTAAAACCATTACCAATTGAATGGTAGAACAATTCGGATTTGCAATGATATAATCGTCTTTGGTCAACACATCACCATTGATTTCTGGCACGACCAATTTTTTATCAACATCCATTCTCCAAGCAGATGAATTGTCAATGACTTTTGTACCCACTTCAGCAAATTTTGGCGCCCACAATAATGAGGTTTCTCCACCAGCAGAAAAAAGTGCGATTTCAGGTTTCATAGCAACAGCTTCTTCAAGCGTAACAACGCTATATTCTTTCCCTTTGAAAGTCAATGTTTTTCCTACTGATTTTTCTGATGCCACAGGAATCAATTCTGTGATTGGTAAATTACGTTCTTCTAAAACTTTTAACATGACTGTGCCAACCATTCCAGTTGCGCCAACTACCGCTATTTTCATTTGAATTCTTTTAATAAATTTTAATGCAAATATCCAAAAAAATGAATCATTTAAATGGTAAAATGTTTGATAAATCACCGAAAGTTTAAAATTGGTGCAATAAAATTTTTGGTGTTTAAAATTCAACTTTTACAAAAAAAAGCTAACTTTGCATTCCATAAAATTAGAAACTGAACATCATTCAGTTGAAACGTAAAACTTAAAAACGTATAGCATGCAACTGTACAACAAGTTAAGCGCACAAGAACGCGCTGCCTTAATTGATGCCGCTGGCAAAGACCGAATTACCATTTCTTTTTATCAATATCATCAGATAAAAAACCCACAAATTCTTAGAGATAAATTGTTTTTAGAGTGGAATGCCTTGGATGTTTTGGGCAGAATTTATGTGTCTTATGAAGGCATTAATGCACAATTGTCTGTTTCGTCAGAAAATATGCACGCTTTGAAAAAGCAATTGGATAGCATTTCTTTTTTGAAAGATATCCGTTTGAATGTTGCCATTGAGCAAGACAATAAGTCATTTTTAAAGCTCAAAGTAAAAGTGAGAAATAAAATTGTGGCTGATGGTTTGAATGATGATACTTTTGATGTCACCAACATTGGTGTACACGTAAATGCGGCAGAATTTAACGAATTATTGCAAGACCCAAATACGATTTGTGTGGACATGCGCAATCATTACGAAAGTGAAATTGGACATTTTGAAGGTGCCATTACGCCTGATGTTGATACCTTTCGCGATTCTTTAGACATCATTGAAGAAGATTTAAAAAACCACAAAGAAGATAAAAATTTATTGATGTATTGCACAGGAGGCATACGTTGCGAAAAAGCCTCAGCTTATTACAAACACAAAGGATTTAAGAATGTTTTTCAATTGGAAGGTGGCATTATTGAATATAAGCGTCAAGTAAATACCTTGGCAATTGAAAACAAATTCATAGGTAAAAACTTTGTTTTTGATGACAGACGTGCTGAAAAAATTACAGACGATGTCATTGCTCATTGCCATCAATGTGGAAAACCTTCAGATACGCATACCAATTGCGCCAATGAAGCCTGCCATTTGTTGTTTATACAATGTGATGAATGTTCCGAAAAAATGGAAAATTGCTGCTCAACACCATGCCAAGAAATGATTCATTTGCCATATGAAACTCAAAAAGAATTGCGCAAAGGAAAACATGCTAGTAACAAGATTTTTAAAAAAGGGAGGAGTGAGGTTTTGCCGTTTAAAAGCTAAAAACGAACTTCCAAACCAACTAAAATCATCCTTGGTAATAATCGATATTCGGTTGTAGAAGAGCCAAAATCACTGATAGCAAAATTTCGAAAAGTTTGTGTATTGAACAAATTTTTTCCAGAAAGATTGAGCGTTACTTTGTCTTTTAGCACTTTATAGCGAGCATCCAAATCTAAAAAATAATAGGTATTGTTGTTTTCTAAATTGCCAAAATAATAACGTTCTGTTTGAAGTTGCACATCAAATACATCATTGAAAATTAAGGAAATATCTAAAAAAGAAGTATTGTTTGTAAATGAATTTTCAATAGTAGTTTTGATGGTATTTGTATGCCATTTTGTGCCTATATGATAATTGAAAATTCCCTGAAAACCTGAACGCAATTCAAATCCATATTGCTTAGAATTGGAGGTAATTTCTCTCAAATCAGAATTGTTGATGCTATTTTTAAAATTGCTTTTAGAATATCCCACATCTATTTTTAAGTTCGAGGAAATCACATTAAAATAATAATCAAAATTGCTTTGAATACTCAAAAAGGCACTGTCTTTGATCAATATTTTTTCTGATTGTACATAGTTTTGAGTGATGATGGAATTTGACGAAAAGAAATCGTGATTTTTGTTATAAATCAAAAATGTATTGGCAAAAAAGCGATCACTCCAATTGCCAAACTGATAATTGACCAAAAAATTGGAAGCATTCAATTGATTAAAATCTCCTGTACCTTTATTAAAAGATCTAAAGCCTGTCAACACAAAATTTTCATACACATCCAAAATTCCAGCGTTTTTAATGTTGTGTGAATATGAGGAAATGATTTTGTTTTTCTCATTCAATTTCCAGTCTAAGCCAACACTTGGATTGATGAAAAAGGGAGAGCCATCTTTTGTGCTGTTTTCCATTTCTAAACGATTGTACAGTTGATGAAAATTGAGCGTGCCACTTAGTGAAATATCATTGATTTTATAGCGATATTTAGTTTTAAGGTAACTGTTACTTACATAATAGGAAGTGTTGTTTTGATAATCAATAGGATTTTCAATCAGATCCTCATCTTCAAATAAACTAAAGTTGGAATTCAAAATATCTTTTCGAAATTCATTTCCTAACTGCACTTCTAGCAAATTTCCATTGTTTTTTCTGTCTAATAAATGCGCATTTACGCCGCCAAAAATCATTTTGTTGGTGTTTTGTTGCGCTACATTGTTTGCATTGGCTGCATTTGAAAATAAATCTGCATAAAAAAACTGATTGATGGCATAATTTTGCGGCGTTTCTTCACTGATAAAACGTCCTGTTATTAAAAATACTTTTGAATCTGCAAATTTATTCGTGTAGTTTATTTTTTGATCAAAAAGGAGGTTGTTGCTTTTCAAATTTTCGATGGTTGAATTGCCATTAAAAAGCAAATTTGAATTCGCAAAATAGTCTGCATCATTATATTTTGTGATGGTTTCAATGGTTTCAGTTTTTGAAATAGTGTAAGTTACATCTAGTTTTCCAAAACCAATTTTTTTGGTATTTCTCAGTGCAAAATTTTCGGTATTGGTAAAATTGGTGTTTCCAACATTAAAAACCTCACTGCTGTTTCTGAAAAAATTAGTTTCATCCCAATTGAAAAATCCGAGGGTTTTTATTTTTAATTTTTCAGTTGGATTAAAAATAGCGTTTAAAGAAACCATTTCAGCGTTGTTAAAATTGGTTCTACTTCTTTTAAAATTTAGACCACTTGTATTGGAAAGGCTCAGCAAACTTGCCACTTGTTGATCATCGCCAAGACTTCCAGGTTCGTTAGCTCTGAAGGGTGAAATCAAATTTTGAATATCGCCTGTGGCATCATAGCCAATGCTGTTTACATTGGTCAAAAAATAGTATTTATTTTTCTTGCCAAAGTTCATCAAGTTTCCTTTGAGTTCATAAAAGGAGTCATTTCCTTTGCCTATTGTGGTGTTGCCAAACCAGATACGTTTTGCTTTTTCGTTTAATTTTAGATTTAGTGCCACTTTATTGCTTTCTTCAATATCTTTTAGCAATCGATTGTTGGAATATCGTTTTAACACTTCTACTTCTTCAATAGGATATGCAGGCATGTTTTTAGAGAGAATTTTATAGCCTCTTTCGAACAAATCATCACCATCAACCATCAATTTTTCTATTTCTTGATTGCCTACTTTGATGGTGCCATTAGCATCGATATTCAAACCTGGAATTTTTTTTAATAAATCTTCAACGGTTTGTTCTGTGCCATTGGTAAAAAATTTGGTTTTAAAAGTGATGGTGTCTTTTTTTACTTTGATATCTTTTTCTGATTGAATGATAATTTCATTGATTTCAAAGGCTTGTTCTTCTAAAACAGCATCTATTTTTAGATCTTTTTGATTGTTAATTTCAAAAGAAATCGTTTTGGTTTTATACCCTAATGATGAAAAACTAATGGAAAATTTTCCTTTTTTGGAAGTTGTTAGGGTGTATGTTCCATCATCATTTGAATAGGTGTAACCTATAATAGTTTTGGAAATACTATCATTTAAAACGATACTAGCAGATACTATTGAATTCATAGCACTCTTAACAGTGCCATTAATAATTGTTTGTGAATGAACTGTATGACAAACAACTAATAAAAAGATTAGCTTGATTATCTTCATCAACTATTTTTATGATTTTTTTCAATCATAATTCGCATTTTTAATTCAAAACTTTTCCTCAAAATTTTCAAGTTTTAATTGCTTAGGGCAGTCATCACAATCTTCATTTACATTGAATTTTTTAGCGCCTTTTGGTAACTTAGCATTTAGTTTTTTTATAAAATCCACGTCTTCTTGTTTTTCTTTTTTCAAGAAAGTATAAATATCTATTGAATTTTTGAAAATCATCTTATCAATTGGATTTTTACAATTTTCTCCTGTCAAGCTTACTTTTATGGCTGTAATATGAAGTAAATTATTATCGTCATAAATTTCTAAGATGATTCCAGGAAGTCCTTTTGCTTTCCAAGGGCCATAAGGAAGAGGAATTGTATTTGTAAACCATCCAGTAAATGAACTACCCCTGAATTTTGCTGTTGCTTTTTGCACAGTAAAATTTCCAATTTTTTTTTCATCTGGTAAAATCTTCCAGTCCCATTTGATATTAGTTTCTTTTACAATATCTGTTTTTCCGCTAACATATTCAGTTAAAAAATATAATTCTTTTCTATCATTAAAAAAAAACATAGGTTTTAAGCTTTGTTTTTGGATTGTTACATTTTTTATTACATTACCATTTTCTTTCAAAACCTCAATCTTTTCACTTTCTTTTTGAATTTTTGTTTCTTCATAATAAGAATATTTATTTGAAAACCTCATAGTGTAATATATAATATCGTAAGTTCCAGTTACTTTATAAAGTACATTTCCACAATTATCTTGACATAAACAAGATAATGAACACATAAAAAAAAGTAGTACAATGTTTTTCATAATTTAAAAAATGAAGAGGTTGTCTTTTGAAAATTAAGACAATCTCAACTTATTTAATTTCCGCCAGAAACAGTTAAAGTTATTTCAGGTAAAGATCCACAATCCCAATCTGTACAGCCCAATAGTCTTCTAGAACCAGTTTCTCTATTTACTGCATAATAACAAGTTCTTGTGCATACATCATCAAATTGTAATTTTTTAGAATTATCAACATTTTGAGATGTTTCACTTTTAGTAAAACTCATAAACCCTAAACTTAGGGTAAAGATTAATACAATTTTTTTCATGTTTATTTCTTTTTTTAAAATTATTAAAATTAGTTTACAGAACGTGATTTTTACGCTCAAAAATACCTACAAGAAGTTCGCCTTGTTAACCGTCAATAAACTAAAAAGAAGCTGCGCAATTTTTATATAAGAATCTTTTTAGGAGGATTTTACGTAAAATATTGTTAGGAAGTTTGTAACCTTTCATAACAACAAAGCTAACATAAAAAAAAACGATT
>MNYM01000008.1 GCA_001873065.1 Flavobacteriaceae bacterium CG2_30_31_66 | reverse complement strand
TACATCACGTTCAAATATCAATGTGCAATTGCAAAAAACATTGGCAGACAATTCGTTCATGAAAGCAAACGCTTTTTATAGCAATTACAATTTTGAACTGTTCTCCAACTTTACCTTTTTCTTAGAAAATCCTGTGGATGGTGATCAAATTAAACAATTTGAAGAACGTGATATTTTCGGAATGAACGTGCAGTTTACCGATATTTTAGACAATGGGAAAACGGAGACAACCATCAATAAAGGAATTGGTTTTCGATTTGACAATAGCAGCGCAAATCAATTGGCAAGTACCAAAAACAGAACAGAAATCTTACAAAACATTCAATTGGGAGATATTCAGCAAACCAATGCGTATGCCTTTTACAATGCCACTTTCGAGTTGGGAAAATGGAAAATAGCGCCAGCAGTTCGCTTTGATTATTTTAAGTTTTTATACAATGATGCGTTGAGCACCAATTACGAAACCTTGTCAAACAGCAAGGCTATCGTAAATCCAAAATTGAACTTTTTTTATACACCAAATGACAATATGCAATGGTTTTTAAAATCAGGAATTGGTTTTCACTCCAATGATGCAAGAGTTGTTTTACAGCAAGATGCAGACAAAATTTTACCAAGAGCGTATGGTTTAGACTTTGGAAATATTTGGAAACCAACAAAAAATTTGGTTATCAATACAGCAGCTTGGTATTTGTTTTCTGAGGAAGAATTTGTGTATGTAGGTGATGCAGGAATTGTAGAACCATCAGGAAAATCAGAAAGATTTGGATTGGATGTAGGTTTGCGTTATCAGTTAACCAATAATTTATTTTTCACTTCAGATGCCACTGTAACCAAAGCTAGAAGTTTGGAAGAAGTTTTAGGAGAAGATTTTATTCCGTTAGCACCCAATCTCACTTTAGCAGGAGGATTGTCATTAACACAATTAGGAAATTTTTCAGGGAGCTTCAATTATCGTTATTTGGGTGACAGGCCTGCCAATGAAGATAATAGCATTGTAGCAAAAGGGTATTTTGTGAGTGATATTAACATTAATTATTATTTAAAAAAAATCACTTTTGGAGTTGCTGTAGAAAACATTTTCAATGTAGCATGGAATGAAACACAATTTGCCACAGAATCAAGATTGCAAAATGAAGTAAACGCTGTAGAAGAAATTCATTTTACGCCAGGAACGCCTATTTTCGCAAAAGCGACTGTAACTTATCGTTTTTAAAGAGAATAAATTTATAGTAAAAGAAGGTATAAAAAATAATCGTTGTTTGGTTAGTTTTGGTTTGTTAAGCGCTTGTTACTCTTTTGTAACGGGCGTTTTCTTATTTTGAAAAAAATCAATATCAATAAAAAATGATGGAAAAATTTCAAAAACATCACAATCAAACCAAGAAGAAATACCATTGAAATAGTGCAACTATTTTAAAAAGAAACCCTAATTTTGACGAATAACAAAAAGTAAAAACTTAAAAGGTTTTTAGTTTTATTTTTTCAATTCAAATAAAAGTAATGATTTGCACTCTTTGTGAAACTTCCCTAAAAAATAAAATTGATGATTCTTTTTTTGAGTGTAAAATTTGCAATGCGCTCGTAAAAGACTGTCAATTTTATCTTACTCGTCAACAAGAAAAAGAGCGTTATGAAAGCCATAATAATGATGTAAATGATGTTCGTTATCAGCAATTTACATCACCAATCACGAAATTTATTCTAAAAAATTATACCCAAAATCATTTTGGATTGGATTTTGGCTGTGGCACAGGTCCTGTAATTTCTAAACAGTTGCAAAACAATGGTTTTCGTGTTCAATTATTTGACGTATTTTTTTACCCTGACGAAAATTATTTGAACTTTCAGTATGATTATATTATTTGTTGCGAAGTGTTTGAACATTTTTTTTATCCAAAGCAAGAAATTGAAAAATTATTACGATTGTTGAAAACTGACGGACGCTTATTGATTATGACACATCAATTTGACAGATTAATTGATTTCCCAAATTGGTATTATCGCAAAGACCCAACACACGTATTTATTTTCACTTCAAAAACATTTCAATTTATTGCCGAAAAATATCATTTAACAATTGAAAATCATACTAATAGATTTGTAATTTTAAAAAAATGACGAACGAGCAAACAGCCATCAAAACCACCTATTTTAGTATTCTTAGCAATACTATTTTGGCTGTTATAAAAGGTCTTGCTGGTTTTTTTGGAAATTCGTATGCTTTGATTGCAGATGCAATCGAATCAACCACCGATATTTTCGCTTCATTATTAATATTATTTGGATTCAAATATGCGAAGCGTCCTGCAGATGAAAATCATCCTTACGGACATGGAAAAATTGAACCTTTGATTACATTTTTAGTGGTACTTTTTTTAGTCATTTCAGCACTTTTGATTGCGCATGAAAGTATTCAAAATATCCAAACTCCTCAAAAAACTCCAAAATCTTGGACGTTAATTGTATTAGGAATAATCATCCTTTGGAAAGAAATTTCATATAGAATTGTCATCAAAAAAAGCAAAGAAACCAATAGTTCCTCACTAAAAGCAGATGCCTGGCACCATAGGAGTGACGCAATTACATCAATCATGGCTTTTATCGGAATTTCAATTGCTCTAATTTTTGGAGAGGGCTATGAAACTGCTGATGATTGGGCAGCATTGTTGGCTGCAGTTTTTATTTTGTATAATAGTTATTTGATTTTTAGACCTGCATTGGGCGAAATTATGGATGAACATTTATATGATGATTTGATTGAAGAAATCAGAAAAGAATCACTTGAAGTTTTTGGAGTTATTGCCACTGAAAAGTGTTTTATTCGCAAAGTTGGTATGAAATATCATGTTGATTTACACGCAATTGTAAATGCAACAATTTCTGTAAAAGAAGGTCATGACATTGCACATTCTTTGAAGGACCATTTGATAAAAAAAATCTCTAATATTGGACAAGTTTTTATTCATATTGAACCAAATTGACTTTTAGATCAAAGAAAATCTTATAAATAATATTATTCTTAATTTGAAGTTTTTACATTTACAAATTAAAATATTTCAATAATCTACCATATTCAAAATCTGACAGTGATGATGCAAAAAACAACCTATAATTTTGAAAACTTTGATTGGATTGATATTCAAAATCCTATTGAAAACGATATTCTTTCAATGGAATTGCCATTTTCTATCGATCAGAATTTTTTAGAAGACGCACTTGAAACAGGTCACTTACCAAAAATAGAAAGAACGCAAGATTATGTGTTCATGATTTTAAGAGCTTACACAGCCTCTGAAAATGAAATAGCAATTGAAGTGGGTGAGATAAGTAATAAAATTGCTTTTTTTATTCATAAAAAAGGTTTGATAACAACTCATAGAGTCTCATTTGATTTCCTTAACAATGTACCAAAAAATATCGAAACTCCAGATGCTTTAGCACTTTATCTAGTGAATGATTTGTTGATGACTTTTGAAAAACCTTTGAAATTACAGTCAGATAAAATGGACTTGTTAGAACAGAATATTTTCTTAAAAGGAGGCAATAATCTGTCAATCGAAAAATTGTATTTCGAAAAATCGAAAGCGCGATTAACCAAAAAAGTACTGGTAATTATGCAAACTGTTATCAATCAATTTAAAGTACAAGAAGATTTGGCATCAACTTTACAAGATTTGAAAGATACTATTCTTAATCTCATTTTAAGAACAGATGAGGTTTTTGAAGATGCAAATGCCTTGCTAACTTCCTACATGACTTTCACGGCACAAAAAAGCAATGAAGTTATGAAATTATTAACTGTTTTTTCAGCATTTTTTCTACCGTTAACTTTTATAGCGGGTGTTTATGGAATGAATTTTAAAAATATGCCAGAGTTAGAATGGAAATATGGCTATTTTTTTATAATGATTTTTATGTTTTTAATTTCTTTAGGCATTTATCTTTGGTTCAAAAGAAAGAAAATTATGTAGTATTATTATGAAAATAAAAAATAACAAAAAAATTGGTTTGGCGCTTGGTGGAGGAGCGGTTTTAGGTGCTGCACATGTGGGTGTGTTACGAGCCTTAAACGAACACAATATCCAAATAAATTTTATAACAGGTACCAGTATTGGAGCTTTTGTTGCTGCTTTATTTGCTTTTGGAAAAACATGGAAAGAAATCGAATCTATCGCTTTAGAACTAAAATGGATGGATATTACAAGTATTACCTTGTCAAAATATGCCTTATTGTCCAATGAAAAATTAGGGGAATTACTCATCAAACATATTGGAAATAGAAATATTGAAGATGCTGAAATACCACTTGCATTTATTGCAACTGATATTTCAAGTGGCGAAAAAGTAGTTTTAGATACCGGAAATATAGCGATAGCTGTGATGGCAAGTGCTTGTATTCCAGGGATTTTTAAACCTATTGAAATTAATGGGAAAATGCTTGTTGATGGGGGAATTGCCGAGAACATTCCTGTAAAAACGATTAGAGAAATGGGGGCTAAGTTTATCATTGGTGTTGATTTAAATGCCAAACATACCTACCAAAAACCCAATAATATTTTGGATGTTATTATGAATAGCTTTCATTTTTTAATTCAAAAAACAGATAAATTTCAAACAAAAAAAGCGGATTTATTATTTCAACCAGATTTATCAAAATTCAATGGTTCTGACACCAAGTATGTTCAAGAATTAATGGAAAAAGGATATGAAGAGGCAAATGAAGGTCTAAGAAAATCTTTTCGCAAAACCACTGGCAGTTTAAATTAGATAAAATAACTTAAAAACAATGAATTTCAACGATTTATAGTAGTTTTTTTATTATTCTTTCATAATTTTGTATAATCTATGAAAATTAAAAAAAATGAAATTAAAAAATTCTCTAAGTCATAAGTTTACTCCTAACAAACCAACTTTTATGAAACTCAAACATCAAACCACAAATACCAAAACCATTTTTTCATTGTTGAAATTTGGGTTTGTTTTTTCTTTATTTCTCATGAATTCATTTTCATTGAAAGCCCAATGTATCACAGCAAACGATTGTGATGGAGATGGAATTGTAAATAGCATTGATTTAGATGATGACAATGACGGAATTTTAGATGTGAATGAATGCAACACAGTTGATTCATCAACTTTTTCTGCAAAAAATGGAGTTCCAAAAACTGTAGTATTTCCAAATTCAACTGATGGTATTACATTAGATATTACTTCGCTTGATAATAGTTTCAACATAGAAGTGAATGGTGTAAAAATTGTACCAACTGAACTTCAATTTCACCCAAATTCAGTTTTATCAGGAGAGTCTTTGGTTCGTTTTGCTTCTGATAATTCTGCGTTTGGGCAAAATGGAAATTCAAGTATTTGGAACTTAAATTATAATAACGCAAATCCATCTTTAATTTCATTGCGATTAACAATACATAGCGATGGAAAAATATCTTTAAAAGGTATTAGAAGTCCTGCGTCATCTTTAGAAGATTTAATTATTGATGCTGCTCACCCTCAATTCAATACGGCTATTTGGAATACTAATGCATTGAATACGATTGTTGTTTCACAAAAAGTAAATGGTCCCACATTTTTATATGCCACCTCTTACGGTATAAATTGTACAAATGATATTGATAATGATGGAATTCCAGATAGTAAAGATTTAGATGCTGATGGTGATGGTTGTTTTGACGTTGCTGAATCAGGAGGAGTTGATGTTAATTTCGATGGCAGGATTGATGGAATTGGAGTTGATGCTAACGGAATAGTAATTGGAGCTACAGGTGGTTTTGATGGAGTTACTGGTAATGAATTTGTTGCTAATCAAATGAATATTAATATTTCTCCTTTAAACCAAAGTATTCAAAATGGACAAGCTGCTGTTTTTTCGGTCGAAGTAACTTCCGAATTTGCCACAAGTTATACCAATGGCATACCCAATTATTCAACTCCTCAAAATGGCAATGCCAATATTACATATCAGTGGTTTTTAGGAGATCCTACAACAATAGGAGTTGCCCTAACAGATTCAGGTGTTTATAGTGGTACAACTTCAGCAAACTTAAATATAAGTGATGTTACAAGCTTAAATGGCTCAAATTATTTCGTAATTGTTACAAATACTAAAAATGTTTGTTTGACTGAAACTAGAAATGCAATTTTAAGTGTAAACCTCCCAACATCTGTCAATGACACTTTTACTGCCAATGAAAACAGTCCTGCAAATACTATTGATGTTTTATTGAACGATAGTTTCGGTCTTGATGGTCCTTATACCGGTGCTATTTCATTGCCTTTACCAACATCTGCAAACGGAGGTACACTTACTGTTGATAATGCAGGAACTCCAAATAATCCTTTGGATGATACAATTCTTTACACTCCAGCAACAAACTTTACTGGCACAGATACTTTTGATTATACAATTACAGATGTTAATGGTGATACTTCAACTGCAACTGTTACTGTCACTGTGAATACTGTTTATAACTGTAATCAAAGTCCTACTTCACCAGCTCTAGGGTTTAATGTTTTTGTAGAAGAAAATTTGAATGTAAAAGAGAGCCAAACCAAAGGCGCAATTGCTGTTGGAAACGATTTAACCATAAGAGGTGATTATAATGTAGCTACTGATGATTGTGGAGATTTTGATACAAATGGTTTAAAAACAGGACTTTTAGTAGGTAATAAAGTGAATTATCCTTTAAATACTGTAATCAATACCACAGATAATGATTGCAATTGTGGTGATCCAACCATTGTAAATAATGGAAGTTTTGAGGAAAATGTAAATCCATCAACTTGGAAACAATTAAAGCAAGAAGATATCCCTGGATGGAATACAACTTCTACAGACGGAAGAATAGAAATCTGGAAATCTGGATTTTTAAGTTCACCTTCTCAAGAAGGAGGTTTTCATGCAGAAATCAATGCAACTCAAAGAGCTGCTTTATACCAAGTGATTTGTGCAGAGCCTGGCTCCGTATTAAATTGGTCTATATGGCATAGAGGTAGAGCAGGAGTTGATGTTGCTGAAGTTAAAATTGGAGGTTCATTAAATGCGGCAACTGCAGTTCAAACTATGAGCACAGGAAATACTGGATGGCAAAATTATACAGGTTCATATACGGTTCCTGCTGGAGAAAATAAGGTTTATTTTGTTTTTCAAGCAATTTCTAGTAGCCCAAATAACAATTTAACTTATGGAAATCTTATTGATAATTTTCAAGTTACCAAAACTACCACAGGTGTTTGTCCTCCAAGTGGATCGTTGAATCCAAATGGTTTATTAACGGTTGTAAATCCAAATTACTACGTAAAAATTGGCAATAATGCAGGTTCAGTAGCTTGGTATTTTGATGAATTGAATGCGCCTGCACCTATGAGAATTACTCCAAATGCAACTTTTAATTCTTCTTCAAGAATTCAAATGACAAACAATTCACCTTCTTTTGGAGTTAGTTCAGGAAATAATCCTGTTTATGAAGGCAGTTTGATTGATTTTGGTGGTGCTTTCCAAAGTTTGAGAACCAATGCAACAAATATGTCTTTAAATGCGCACAATGCTGATTTAGAAAATGCAAGTGGACAAAATATCTCAAACGTAAACTTACCAAATCAAACAGAAATTTTCTTGAATAATGGTATCAATTACATGAATATTTCAGGAACTGATTTAAATGCAGCAAGAATCTTTAAAGCACAACGTGCAGCAAATTCAGACCGAATTTTAATAATTAATATTGATGCGCCAGGAACATTTAATTGGGATGTTTGGGAACAGCAAGGTTTTGCATCTGCAGACAGTCCTTATGTACTATACAATTTTTCCAATACGACTACTTTAAACATTATTGGAAATCAAACAATTTACGGAACTGTTTTTGCACCATTTGCTGAAATTGAAAAATCTGTTAACAAAGCAGATATTTATGGTCAAGTAATTGCAAAATCATTCATTCATGAAGGAGGAATCATTCATTGTGAAAAGTTTGCTGCAACTACAACTTGTCCACCAATTGCTGGTGTTGCTCCAACTTCGGATTTCAATATCAATGTAAATCCACAATGTTTCGATGCAAATATTTTTACTTTTGATAATTTAACAAATACTGGTGGGTCAGTTCAACCTGAAGCTCCTATCACATATTTATGGGATTTTGGTGATGGAACAACAAGTACCGCAATGAATCCTACCAAAAATTATGCAGCTCCTGGAAATTACTCGGTTTCGCTTACTGCAACAAATAGCTATGGAGTAGCTATTAAGACTGAAATGATTGAAGTATTACCAGTATTACAGCCAATTGTAACTGTTGAAACTTTGCCTTCAATTGCTGGGAAAATCATCAAACGTTTTACCGTTGATAATGCTGCTTCTTTTTCAGAATTTTCTTGGACATTGCCAAATATTGGCCCAGGAATGCACGTAAATCAAAATCCAATAACTTACGAATTTACTGAGGCAGGTTCATTTGAAGTTGCTGTTACTGCAACAAGCGCTGATTGTACAACGACTTTTATTGTTCCAATAACGATTACTTCTAACGAAGTTACTACTGGAAATGCAGGTGGTGTAGAGTCTGAAAGTTTGGGTGATGCCATTTCTAAAATTTATGTAAATCGCAAGAAAAATAGCATTCCTACTGAGTTTGTGAAATCTGATGCAAATCTTTACAACAAAGCTTTATTGAAACAATCGCAACCGTATCAAGGGAAAGGTCAAACCATGTTGGATATGTTCCCAAAAGAATTAGTTGCAGGAAATGTGGCAAACGTTACCTCTCCAACAGACATTTTAGATTATACTATTGCTGACGAAGTGCTTTCAGTAGATTTCTCTTTTGATGGAAAAACAAAAGGTGTTGTGTTGGGTATCAAAACTTCTGACAAAGTGTATAATCACACAAAAGCTTCTTGTGACAGATTGCGTGGTGCTGAAATTTTGACTGTAAAATCGGTAAAATTAGAAGGATATAATTTTTTAATGCAAGCTATTAAACAACGAAGTGGTATTGTTGAACATGCAATTTCTTTTGCAGTTGCTAAAAATAATAACGATGGAAATTACAGTATCCAAACAAACTGGTATGTGAATAACTATACCAAGTTCAACGACATGTACAACTTCCAAGTTTGGTCAACAAATCCTGAAGACACTCAAAAATTGGTAAAAGATATTTTAAACAATTTGAAATCATTCATTCCTGTTGTTCAAAATGAAAAACATAAAACACCAAAAACTTTTGCTGCTAAAATTTTCAGAGACAAATCTGACTTAGTAGTGAAATTGAAAAGTACTGAAAATAGTCAAAATGTGGAAGTTATTATGGATGAATTGTATTCAGAAACAGCCAATAACTTGAAACACAGATACAATCCAACAAGTACTGAGTCAGAGCAATATCTACGAATTGACATTGCTGATGGTTATGAATATGATGCATTAATCAAAGTAAATGGCGAAGTAGAAGATGCCTTTTATCATGCAGATGGAAATTGGGGATTGGATTTTGATTCAAATTACACTAAAATTGAAAATTACTTTGTTTCAAACAATTTTGATAGAAAATATAATGATGATGAATATGCAATCAATAGAAATGTTGAAATCAAAGCAACCAGTGAATATGATTATTTAACAGTGTACAAATCATTATTACCAGGAATTTTATCAGCTGATTACACAGATTACAATTATTTGTCATTCACAGCAAAAGGAAGTGGATTGATTGAATTAGGATTGATAAAATCATCTATTGAAGATTGGAAACAACAATACAGAGTAATGGTTGATTTATCTGAAGAGGAACAAACCTATTATGTTCCTTTCGAAATATTTACAACAACAGGCACTCAAGACAAGATGATTGCTGATGATTTAACCACATTGACATTCACTTTCTTGCCTGTTGAAGCGCAAACAAAAGAATTAAATTTAACGATTTCTGATGTGAAATTTGTAAAAGTAGCAGGTTCAAATGGAATAATTGTTGAAAAAGAAGAGACTTTTGAAAATGAGTTTATTACCTATCCAAATCCTTCAAAAGGAACTGTAAATTTGTTATTATTTAGCAAAACGATTTCTGAAGCAATAGTTACTTTGTATGATATTACTGGAAAAACAATCTACAGTGCACCAACCAAATTAACTACTGGTAAGAATGAGTTGGACTTCAATTTCAAAGTAAAAACAGGAATTTATTTTATAAAAGTGGTAAGTTCAGAAACCAATTACGGTACATCTAAAATCCTTTTTAGATAATCTATATAAGATATCAAAAACAAAAAAAGACTGTCATTTTAGACAGTCTTTTTTGTTTTAAAACTAAATTACTTTAATTTATTTCGGGCTATACACCACACATGGAATAATCATTTCTTCCAACGAAATTCCACCATGTTGATACGTATTTTTATAATAATTCACAAAGTGATTAAAGTTATTTGGATAGGCAAAAAACAAGTCTTCTTTTGCAAAAATAAACGGACTATTCATAGCAATTGTTGGTAAAAATATGTCTTTCGGATTGCGAACAGCATACACATCTTTTTCTTCAAACGACAAACTTTTGCCTGTTTTGTAACGCAAATTCGAACTGATATTTTTATCGCCAATTACTTTGGTAGGCGTTTTACAATTAATCGTTCCGTGATCTGTGGTAATAATTAATTTTTGTCCTAATTGTTGTGCCTTTTGAATAATTTCAAACAAAGGGGAATTTTTAAACCAACTCAATGTCAAACTTCTATAAGCTTTGTCATCTCCAGATAATTCTTTGATAACGTCCATTTCTGTTTTAGAATGGGATAAAATATCTACAAAATTATAAACAATTGTTGTCAAATCATTTTGCTTGGTGCCATTGAAATGATCTGCCAATTCTTTACCGTTTTTTAAAGAAGAAATCTTGTAATATTGATGTTGAATATCCAATCCCAAACGTTTTATTTGTGCTGTTAAAAACTCATTTTCAAACAAATTCATGCCACCTTCATCCACATCATTTTTCCAATAATTTGGGTAGCGTTTTTCCATTTCTGATGGCATTAAACCAGAAAAAATAGCGTTTCTTGCATATTGAGTAGCTGTTGGCAATATAGAAAAGTATGAATATTCAACCTCTTTTTTATAGAAATTATTTATCAAAGGTTCTAAAACTCGGTATTGATCATAGCGCAAATTATCAATTACAATCCAAACAATTCCTTGCTTTTTCTTTATCTCAGGAACAATAAAATCTTTGAAAAGGGTGTGTGAAAAAGTGGGTTTGTCATGTGAGGTTAAAATATCTTCATAATTTTTTTTAATAAACTTAAAAAACTGCGAATTTGCCTCTTGTTTTTGACTTTCTAAAATACCCAACATTCCTGTATCACTGATATTTTCAAGTTCTAATTCCCAATGAATCAATTTTTTATACAATTCAATCCAATCTTCATAATTAGTAACGATTGATAAATCCAGAGATATTTTTCTAAATTCCTGCTGATAGTTGGAAGTGGTTTTTTCTGAAATCAATCTTGAATTGTCTAAATTCTTTTTTAGTGTCAATAAAATCTGATTTGGATTCACAGGTTTTATCAAATAATCGGCAATTTTTGAACCAATAGCCTCTTCCATGATATACTCTTCCTCACTTTTGGTAATCATCACCACAGGTAAATTGGCTTGTTTTTGTTTGATTTCGGTCAAAGTATCCAATCCTGAAATTCCTGGCATATTTTCGTCTAAAAAAACAATATCAAAATTAAATTTATCAACCAAATCTAAAGCATCTGCGCCATTTGTACAGGTTTGTACAGTATAATTTTTTCGTTCTAAAAAAAGAATATGAGGTTTTAGCAACTCAATTTCATCATCAACCCATAATATTTTTATTTCGCTCATCTCACTAAAAATTTAACATTTAACGTTAAAAGTAATTCATTGTTGCTTTTACAATCGTTTTAAAATGATAAAATATTGCCAAAAATAAAATTGTTCGTAATTTGCATCCAAATTGATAAAAATTCATTTTTTCCAAAAAAAATGTCGAATAAACTTAAAATTTTGAATGATCCAATTTACGGATTTATTCAAATCCCAAACTCGTTGGTTTTTGATGTTATTGAAGACCCTTATTTTCAGCGTTTAAGAAGAATTGCACAAATGGGATTGTCAAGTTTGGTTTATCCAGGAGCTATTCACACACGTTTTCACCACGCTTTGGGTTGCGTGTATTTGATGCAAAAAGCAGTGAGAGTGCTGCGTTTTAAGCAAGTTGAAATTTCGGAAGAGGAGGAAAATGCTCTATATATCGCAATTTTATTACACGATGTTGGACATGGTCCTTTTTCTCATGCACTCGAACATAGCATCGTAAATGGTGTTTCTCATGAAGAAATTTCACTCAGATTTATGAATAAGTTGAATGAGAAATTTGAAGGAAAATTAACACTTGCAATTCAGATTTTTGAAGGAAAATATTACCGTAAATTTTTGTGTCAATTGATTAGCAGTCAGTTAGATATTGATAGATTAGACTATTTGAGACGAGATAGTTTTTATACAGGAGTTACTGAAGGAAATATTTCATCTGACAGATTGATTGTAATGATGGATGTTGCTAATGATGAATTGGTCATAGAACAAAAAGGAATTTATTCTGTCGAGAAATTTTTGATTGCTCGAAGATTGATGTATTGGCAAGTATATTTGCATAAAACTGGTTTGGTTGCCGAAAATATGTTAGTTAATGTACTAAAAAGAGCCAAAGAATTGACAGAAAAAGGCGAAAATTTGTTTGCGAGTTCAGCTTTATATTATTTTTTATACAATCAAATTGATCAAAATAATTTTACTGATGAAACTTTAGTAATGTTTTCAAAATTAGATGATTATGATATTTTATTATCAGTTAAAGAATGGACAAATCATAAAGATAAGGTATTATCAACACTTTCAAAAATGATTATTGATCGAAAGTTGTTGCATGTTGAAATTCAAAATGAAAATTTTAGCGAGATAAAAATAGCAACGAAAAAGAAAAAGTTTCATAAAAAAATGCAGTTGAATGAAACTGAGATAGATTATTTTGTTTTCACACAAGAAATTAAAAATCAGGCATATCAATCAGAAAATCCTATTTTTATTGTAAGTAAAAAGGGAAAATTAAAGGATATAGCAAAAGCATCAGACCAACTCAATTTACAGGCGCTCACAAAACCAGTAATAAAAAACATTTTTTGCTACCCAAAATAAAAGGAATGCTATCTTGTAACGATAATTTTTATACTTTTGCAAGTAATGAAATTTACAGCAGAACAAATAGCAACTATTTTAGACGGTGAAGTCGAAGGAAATCCCAATGAAGAGGTTTTTAAATTGTCAAAAATAGAAGAAGGTGAAAAAGGGTCATTAACTTTTTTATCTAATCCTAAATATCAACCTTACCTTTACACTACAAATGCATCGATTGCTATTGTAAATAAAACCTTTGTTCCTGAAAAACAGCTACATATTACATTGATAAAAGTTGAAAATGCTTACAAATCATTTTCTAAATTACTAGATTTTTATAACGAAGTAAAGAATAATAAAATTGGTAGAGAAGTGCCTCATTTTATCTCTGAAACCGTGTTAATTGGCAAAAATGAATATATTGGAGCTTTCACTTACATTGGGGAAAATGTTACCATTGGCGAGAATGTAAAAATTTATCCAAATTGTTTTATCGGAGATAATTCAAAAATTGGAGACAATTGTGTGCTTTTTTCTGGTGTAAAAATTTATTCTGAAACTCTAATAGGTAAAAATTGTAAAATTCATTCAAATTGTACTATTGGCTCAGATGGTTTTGGCTTTGCGCCAAATGCCGAAGGATTTTATGTAGCAGTTCCTCAAACAGGAAATGTAATTATTGAAGATTATGTTGATATTGGTGCAGGAGCAACTATTGATAGAGCAACTTTGGGTTCAACTATCATAAGACAAGGTGTAAAATTGGACAACCAAATTCAAATTGCCCACAATGTAGAGATTGGCAAAAACACCGTAATTGCAGCACAAACAGGCATTGCTGGTTCTACAAAAATTGGTGAAAACTGTATGATTGGCGGTCAAGTTGGGGTAGTTGGTCATATTACCATCGGAAATGGCGTTAAAATTCAAGCACAATCTGGAATTTCCAAAAGTTTAAAAGACAATGAGATCGTTCAAGGAACGCCCGCTTTTGGATATGGTGATTTTAACAAAAGTTATGTTCATTTTAGAAATTTACCAAAACTTGTAAGTAAAATCAATAACATAGAAAAAGGATTAAATACTCAAAATAATTAATAATGAGTAAAAAACAAAAAACAATACAATCAGAAATATCATTGTCAGGTGTGGGTTTGCATACTGGAAACAATGTAACAATGACTTTTAAACCAGCTCCAATCAATCACGGATTTTCATTTGTAAGGGTTGATTTGGAGGGTAAACCAGAAATTGAGGCCTCAGCAGAATATGTTGTAAACACTCAAAGAGGCACAAATCTTGAAAAAAATGGTGTTCATATTCAAACTTCTGAGCATGTTTTGGCAGCTGCTGTTGGGTTGGATATTGATAATTTAGTCATAGAAATCAATGCCTCTGAACCTCCAATAATGGATGGTTCCTCAAAATATTTCATTGAAGCACTAGAAAAAGCTGGAATTCAAGAACAAAACGCCATTATTGAAGAATATATTGTCAAAGAAATTATTTCTTATAAAGATGAAGTCTCTGGGAGTGAAATTATTTTAATGCCTTCGGAGGAATATCAAGTAACTGCAATGGTTGATTTTGGGACAAAAATCCTTGGAACTCAAAATGCAACTTTAGATAAAATGATTGATTTCAAAAATGAAATCGCAGGTGCAAGAACTTTCAGTTTTTTACATGAAATTGAAATGCTGTTAGAAAATGATTTGATTAAAGGGGGTGATTTGAACAATGCAATTGTTTATGTTGACAAGGAATTGTCTGAAAATACGATGTTAAAACTTAAAAAAGCTTTCAACAAAGATTTTATTTCTGTAAAACCAAATGGTATTTTAGACAACCTAACATTGCATTGGGCAAATGAAGCTGCTCGTCACAAATTATTGGATGTTATTGGTGATTTGGCTCTGGTTGGAACCCGAATTAGAGGAAAAGTAATTGCCAACAAACCAGGACATTTCGTAAACACACAATTCGCTAAAAAGTTATCAAAATTGATAAAATTGGATAAAAGAAACAATGTCCCTCAATACGATTTAAACGAACCTCCATTATATGACATTTATAAAATTATGGAGATTCTTCCTCACAGACCTCCATTTTTATTGATTGATAGAATTATTGAATTATCTGATAGTCACGTAGTTGGAATGAAAAACGTGACCATGAACGAAGGCTATTTTATTGGTCATTTCCCAGGGTCACCTGTGATGCCAGGCGTTTTACAAGTTGAAGCAATGGCTCAATGTGGAGGCGTTTTGGTATTAAGCACAGTTCCTGATCCAGAAAATTATTTGACATATTTCATGAAAATGAACAATGTGAAATTCAAACAAAAAGTATTGCCTGGAGATACTTTGATATTTAAGTGCGAGTTAATTACGCCAATTAGAAGAGGCATTTGTCACATGCAAGCCTACGCTTATGCCAATGGAAAATTGGTTGCTGAGGCTGAATTGATGGCTCAAATTTCAAAAATTAGGTAATTATGAATCAACCATTAGCATACGTTCACCCCCAAGCAAAAATAGCAAGAAATGTTGTTATTGAACCTTTTACAACAATTCATGGTAATGTTGTGATTGGTTCAGGAACATGGATAGGTTCAAACGTAACGATTATGGAAGGCGCAAGAATTGGTAAAAATTGTCGAATTTTTCCAGGTGCAATTATCTCAGCAATTCCTCAGGATTTAAAGTTTGATGACGAAGAAACCACTGTTGAAATTGGTGATAATGTTACCATCAGAGAATGTGTTACCATCAACAGAGGTACCAAAGATAGAATGAAAACTGTTGTTGGAAACAACTGTTTGATTATGGCTTATTGTCACATTGCCCATGATTGTTTTGTTGGTGATAACTGTATTTTTTCAAACAATACGACTTTGGCAGGTCATGTCACAATTGGCGATAATGTTGTTTTGGCAGGCATGGTTGCCGTGCATCAATTTGCTTCCATCGGAAAACACGCTTTTGTGACTGGTGGTTCATTAGTGAGAAAAGACGTTCCTCCATTTGTAAAGGCAGCAAGAGAACCGCTTTCTTATGTAGGAATCAACTCTGTTGGATTAAGAAGAAGAGGCTACACCACCGAAAAAATTAGAGAAATTCAAAATATTTATAGAATTTTATTTCAAAGAAATTACAATAATACTCAGGCGATTGATATTATTGAAGCTGAAATGGAGGCAACTCCTGAGCGTGATGAAATCATACAATTCATCAAAGAATCGCATCGTGGAATTATGAAAGGATATTCAAAAATAAATTAATTAACTACAAATTTAATGGCAACTACATCAGATATCAGAAACGGATTGTGCATCCGATATAACAATGATATTTTTAAAATTATTGAATTTTTACACGTAAAACCCGGAAAAGGGCCTGCTTTTGTGAGAACAAAACTTAAAAGTGTGACTAGTGGAAAAATTATTGATAACACATTTCCTGCGGGAAGAAAAATTGAAGATGTTCGTGTTGAAACGCACAAGTTTCAGTATTTATACAATGAAGGGGATACCTATAATTTTATGAATGAAGAGGATTATACCCAAATTCAATTACCAAAAAGTGCTTTGGATGTACCTGAATTGATGAAAGAAGGAGAAATAGTTACAATTATTATCAATACAGAAGATAACATGCCTCTTTCTGTTGAGATGCCTCAGAGTGTAATCCTTTTGGTAACGCATACTGAACCAGGAATAAAGGGAAACACTGCTACGAATGCAACGAAACCTGCCACTGTTGAAACTGGTGCAATTGTGAACGTTCCATTGTTTATCAATGAAGGTGACAAAATTAAAATTGAAACCGCAAAGGGAACGTATCAAGAACGAATTAAAGAATAAATTTCTAAGATTTTATCAATAATCTAAATTCTAAAATCCCAAATTCATTTTGAATTTTAATAGAACTTGTACTTTAAAAGAAATATCTCAAATCATTAGATGTCAATATATTGGGGATGAAAATTTTCCAGTAAAAGGCATCAATGAAATTCATGTTGTTGGTGAAGGTGATATTGTTTTCGTAGACCATCCAAAGTATTATGAAAAAGCATTACTTTCTGCAGCGACTGTTGTTTTAATCAATAAAATAGTTGATTGCCCTGAAGGAAAAGCATTGCTAATTTCTGATGATCCTTTTCGTGATTTTAATAAATTAACCATTCATTTCAATCCATTTATTGCTTCAAAAAATAGCATTTCAGAAACAGCTATAATTGGAGAAAATACGATTATTCAACCAAATGTTTTTATTGGAAACAATGTGAAAATTGGTTCAAATTGTGTGATTCATCCCAATGTTACCGTTTATGATAATACTATAATTGGAAACAGTGTTACAATTCATGCAAATACAGTTTTAGGAGCTGACGCTTTTTATTACAAGAAACGAGAAACTGGTTTTGACAAACTCATTTCTGGTGGTCGTGTGATAATTGAAGATTATGTCGATATTGGTGCGTCGTGCACGATTGACAAAGGTGTAACAGGAGATACAACCATCAAAGAAGGAACAAAAATTGACAATCAAGTACATGTTGGTCATGACACTGTGATAGGAAAAAAATGTTTGATTGCCTCTCAAACTGGTATTGCTGGCTGTGTTATTATCGAAGATGAAGTAACTATTTGGGGTCAGGTAGGAACGAATAGCGGCATAACTATTGGAAAAGGAGCGATTATTTTAGGTCAAACAGGGGTTACAAAATCTGTTGCTGGAGGAAAAACTTATTTTGGAACTCCCATTGCAGAATCAAGAGAAAAATTGAAAGAAATGGCAGCTATCAAACTGTTCTTAAAAGAAAGAAAGAAATCTTAAAAAGGTTTTTTTAAAAACTATCAAAGAACTATTTTTGCACAATATAATAAAAAAACAAACCATGAGTGTTTTAGTAAACAAAAATTCAAGAATTATTGTTCAAGGTTTTACAGGAAGTGAAGGTACTTTTCATGCGAGCCAAATGATTGATTACGGAACCAATGTTGTTGGAGGAGTTACTCCCGGAAAAGGTGGTCAAGAACATCTGGGGAAACCTGTTTTTAATACAGTAAAAGAAGCTGTTGACAAAGCAGCTGCTGATACTTCAATCATTTTTGTGCCACCAGCATTTGCTGCAGACGCCATTATGGAAGCTGCCGAAGCTGGCATCAAAGTAATTATTTGTATTACTGAAGGAATTCCGACTGCTGATATGGCAAAAGTCAAAGCTTATATTTCAAATAAAGATTGTAGATTAATTGGACCAAATTGTCCGGGGGTGATTACTCCTGATGAAGCTAAAGTAGGAATTATGCCAGGTTTTATCTTTAAAAAAGGAAATGTAGGCATTGTTTCAAAATCGGGAACTTTGACTTATGAAGCTGCTGACCAAGTTGTAAAACAAGGTTTTGGAATTTCTACTGCTATTGGAATAGGAGGAGACCCAATTATTGGAACAACTACTAAAGAAGCTGTTGAAATGTTGATGAATGACGATGAAACTCATGCTATTGTAATGATTGGTGAAATTGGTGGAAATCTTGAAGCTGAAGCTGCACAATGGATCAAAGCTGATGGAAATAGAAAACCTGTGGTTGGTTTTATTGCAGGTCAAACAGCTCCTGCTGGGAGAACTATGGGTCATGCAGGCGCAATTGTTGGTGGTGCTGATGACACAGCACAAGCAAAAATGAAAATATTAGCTGAAAACGGAATTCATGTAGTGAGTTCTCCAGCTAAAATTGGAGTAATGGTTGCAAGTGTTTTAAAATAAGATAATAGTTTTTATTATTTACATAAAAAACCGTTGAAAAAAAATTCAACGGTTTTTTTATTTTAATGTTTTTTTATCTGAGTTTGACTGTTTTGAATTTGTCAATTTTTAAAGTTAATAAAATTGTTTTTTCTTGTTGTTTAATACTCAATTTCAAAATATCTTTTTTAGTTTCATTCACTTTTTCTTTGGTAAGTTCAAATTGCAAACGATAAATTCCTTTGGGATATGATTTCTTTGAATCACTCTGCAAATTAGTAAGAACGTCAGTAACTGAAAACGTTTTAATTTCCTCTGAATAAAGAGAAATTGACTTAAAATTAGTTTCTTTCCTTGTTTTAACTTCTATTACAAATCTGTAATACAATTCTGAATTGGAAACTCCAGGAGTTACTTCAATTTTTTCTGTAGAGATTACTTTTGAACTACTACAAGAGAGCAATACAAAAGTAATTCCTACTAGTGTTCCTGTTGATTTTAATAATCTCATTTACTGAACAAAGAATTTATGAGTAAACACTTTGTTTCCCTGATTCATTTTAAGGATATACATTCCTTTTGAGATATTTTCTAGAGAAATTTTGGTATCTTTTTGTTTCAATTTTCCTTTAGAAATAAACCCACCAACAACATTATAAATCATGTAATCTACTGGAGAAGTTATTGAAGACATACGAATATTTAAATGATTGTCATTCACAGGATTTGGAAAAACAACTGGTTTATTGTCAAAACTCACTTCTTCAGTTCCTAAAGTTGAATTGGCAATGCTAATTTCCCACATTCCTCTCCCAAAAGTTCCGATGTATAATTTATCATTTAGATAATTTATTTTCAAATCGTTTACAATTACATTTGGCAGATTTGCACCTAATTTACTCCAATTAGTTCCACCATTACCACTGAAATAAACTCCCAATTCTGTAGCCACAAATATATATTCACTCGTTTGATTTTGTTTAAAAAGGATTTTTTTCATCAAAATATTTGGCAAATCTCCTGAGATATTTGTCCAAGTTGCACCACCATTAGTAGATCTGAAAACTTTGTTATTTACATTATAAGCTTTTACAGTTGCATAAATGGTATTCCCAGAACTACTTGCAGCATCAATTGAAAATGAATTTATTTCCTGATCAGCAGGCTGTGCCATGGCAGTCCAAGAATTTCCTCCATTGATAGAACGAGTAATTCCATTTGTGCCAACTACTGCAATATAATCCCCTTGATTGTCAAATGAAATTGGACTTCCAACACCAGCATTCAGTTTTGTCCAAATTTCATTTGGGTTTTCATTAATGGTTGTTGAGATATTCGTAGATTTATACATATCATCAAAACCTCCAAAAGCTATTGTAGAAATTGTGGTATGCAAACTAAATGGCCAAACAAATTCACCATCAGCTGGTTTTGGAATTGGATTTCCTTGATAATTTCCAAAATAACCAGTGTTGTCAGACCGTGTCAAAGAACCTTTAGTACCACCTAAATAACGAATTCCAGGATTTGAGTAATCAATAGCTGAGCAAACTCCATCACCAGCAGAAACACTGATCCAAGTGCCGTTTTCTTTACTAAAACCGTCATTATCTTGATTTGCCATCATGAAATCATCATTATTTCCAGAAGATGGGTTGATCGAAATTGAATAGATTTGAGTAACAATAACACCATTTGATTTGTAAATTGTTGTTGGGGATTGATCTGTTGAATTTGCGTAATTCATAAAATACAACCCTCCATCGTTTGCACTCCAAAAAGACAAGCCCGCATCTAAATATCCTGCTTGGTGATGATCAGAATGTACATAAACTCCTGGGTCATTAGGACTTGATTTGTATCCATTTAAAGATTTGTACCAACTTGCTCCGTTGTTATTACTTGAATTTACATCCACTGAACCTCCTAAAAATAAACTATTTCTTTTTATCAAAACTTGATTAAATCCACCTTGAGGGTCATAATCAGCAGGTTTTATACCAACATTTGTAGCTGAACCAGCACCCACGAAACTCAAAGCTTTTATTTGACCTGTTTTGTCTTGAATAAAAAAGTTTCCATTTTCATCCGATGTTACTGCATATTTACCTGATTCGTTTGGAGCAATCAATTCAGTCCAATTGAGTCCGTTATCAGTTGAAAAATAAACTCCTTCATAAGCATCTGTCGCTACAATAGTGGTACCATAAGAAGCCATTCTTCCAAAGTTTACATCTTCACCTCCTGGAGTAAAAACGGAGGTCCAAGTAGTTCCTCCATCAATAGTTCTCATAATATCATTGGCAGTTGCTGCAACCACTGTATTGTCATCAATCACTACCAAATGCCCCAATAATTTTCCGTCAGTTAAATGTAAATTTAATCCTGTTGCAATCCAAGTTTCTCCCATATCAGTTGATTTATAAACTCCAATAGAATTCAAAACTTCTTGCGCATCATAATCACCAGTTGTTGCATATAAAACGCCTTGATTGGAAGTTGAAGTTGATGAGCCTTTGATATCTGTAATTCCAATTCCAGCAAAAGTGTCAAATTTTGGAAACCAATTTGCGCCATTGTCTGTTGATTTCCAGATTCCTCCAGTTGGAGCACCTACAATTAACACATTATTATTGGCATTTCCAGCATCCACATATCTCCAAAAAGCATTCAATCTTCCTAATTTTGGTGGATTTGGATAGCCATTCGCATCAGGATTGGATTGAGGACCGATATTTGTCCAATTTTCTTGAGATAATTTTGATTGATTTTGATTCAATACTGATTTTCCTCCAAGCAATCCTGCATTTTTCCAGCCCTCTAATGCTGATGGAAAAGACCCATTAGCATTTACACGATCTTTCCAGTAATAAGACCATCTTTCAAAATGTTTCATTGCTTTGATGTCCGATTTTGAAACGACTTTTTTAGCATATAATTTTTTGATTTCAGCACGTTTTTTAGCGACGATTTCATAATAATTGCTTCCTTTTTCAGAGGAAGCAATTTTGTAATTAATCGATTGTGAAAACGTCACAATTGTTGTAAATAACAGTAATAGTGTAAAGTTTTTTTTCATAATAAAAAATTTTGATTAGTTGGGTTTGAAAACTATTTTATTGATTCATAGCGTAATAGTTTAGATTTTATAAATGTAATTAAATTATGTTTATAAAATTTTTTTTCCTAAAAAAAACTATCTTTGAATTTTTAAATAAGGATAAAATGAAACTTTTAGAAAATAAAACAGCAATTATCACAGGGGCTACAAGAGGAATTGGAAGAGGAATTGCGATTGAATTTGCAAAACAAGGTGCCAATGTTGCTTTTACGTTTAGTGCTTCAACAGAGGCAGCAACCGCCTTGGAAAATGAATTGAAATCATTTGGAATTTTAGCGAAAGGATATCAATCAAATGCTGCAAATTTTGATGCTGCTCAAGAATTGGTGAAAAATGTGTTAGAAGAATTTGGTACTATTGATATTTTGGTAAACAATGCAGGAATTACCAAAGACAATTTGTTAATGCGAATTTCTGAGGAGGATTTTGATACAGTGATTCAAGTGAATTTGAAATCAGTTTTCAATTTGACCAAAGCTGTGATTCGTCCTATGATGAAACAGAGAAATGGCTCAATTATCAATATGAGCTCTGTGGTTGGATTAAAAGGAAATGCGGGTCAAGCAAATTATGCAGCTTCAAAAGCTGGAATTATTGGTTTTTCAAAATCTGTAGCTTTAGAATTGGGTTCAAGAAATGTGCGAAGCAATGTGATTGCTCCTGGTTTTATAGAAACTGAAATGACTGATAAATTAGATGAAAAAGTAGTGCAAGGTTGGCGAGATGCTATTCCTTTAAAAAGAGGAGGAAAGCCAGAAGACATTGCAAATGCTTGTGTTTTCTTGGCATCAAACATGAGTGCATACATCACAGGGCAAACGCTTTCTGTTGACGGAGGAATGTCTTAATGAAAATTATTTTAGTTCATATCATAAAAGCCTGCAACAATTCCTGTTGTAGGCTTCTCTTTTAACGATGATATTTATATCTTTCCAGTAAAATATATCCATTGCAAAACATTGTAATTTTTTACATGATATTGGCGTTGCTATTGAGTTTTTCAATAGCTTATTTTCAGTATTATTTTAGAGAGAAAAAATCGCATAAAATCACTATTTTTTTATTGATTTTGAGGGCTTTAAGTGTGTTTTTAATATTGATTTTATTCATAAATCCAACCATTGAAAACAAAGTTTACACGAATGAAAAACCAATTCTTTCAATATTAATAGACAACTCCATGTCAATTGATTTTTTTAAAGAAAGTAAGAATGTTTCAGATTTGGTAGCTGAATTCAATTCAAATGTAAATATTAATAAGAAATTTTCACAAAATCAATTTCAGTTCGGTAAAGGTTTGGATGTTTTGGACAGTCTTACTTTTCAGGACAACGAAAGCAATATTTATAATGCTATTTCTGAGGCAAATAAACTGAATATTGATAAGATTGCACCAGTAATTATCATAACAGATGGAAATCAAACAATTGGTACTGATTATGAATTTATAAATTCAAAACAACCGATTTATCCAATTATTGTGGGTGATACAACTCAATATTCTGATGTTAAAATTGATCAATTGAATGTCAATAAATATAGTTTTCTCAACAATCAATTCCCTGTAGAAGTATTGTTGAATTATGAAGGTAAAGAAAACGTCACCACCGAATTTAAAATTACCTCAGAGGGCGAAACAATTTTCAGGGAAAATGTAAGTTTTTCACCACAAAAAAATACGAAAACTATTTTAACAAATATCAATTCAAACTCGTTGGGAGGGAATTTTTATGAGGCAAACATTCAAAAAATCAAAAATGAAAAAAATACTAAAAATAACACAAAAACGTTTTCTGTTGATGTTATTGACGAGCAAACAAAAGTGCTTATTTTATCCTCAATTTTACATCCTGATTTGGGGGTTTTAAAGAAATCAATAGAAAGCAACAAGCAACGTACAGCAACGATTTCTTTAATAAATGATTTTAAAAATAAAATTAATGACTTTCAATTGGTTATTTTGTATCAAGTAACCACTGAATTTAAACAAATACTGATAGAAATAAACAATAGCAACATTCCATTTTTATTTATTTCTGGTGTGAAAACTGACTGGAATTTTGTGAATACTCTGCAATTAGGTTTTAGAAAAAGAGCCATCAATCAGACTGAAAATTATGGTGCTAAAAGCAATGAAGCGTTCATGATGTTTCAGCAAAATAATATTGGTTTTGATGATTTTTCAGCTTTAAAAGATTTCTTTGGAGAAATTACTATTGAAAAAGAACATCAGATTTTACTATTTCAAAACATCAACGGAATTCGAACATCAAGTCCTTTGTTGGCGACTTTCAATACTGACAATTATAAATTTGCAACGCTCTTTGGCGAAGGAATTTGGAAATGGCGCTCAGCAAGTTTTTTAAACAACAATTCTTTTGAAGATTTTGATGCTTTTATTGGTAATTTAGTTGCTTATTTGGCATCTAATAAAAGAAGAAATCGATTGGAAGTGAATGCTGAAAGTTTGTTTCCTGCAAACTCAACAATTAATATTTCAGCGTTTTATGCTGATAGTAATTATAAGTTTGATCCAAGAGCTTCCTTAGAAATTTCCATTAAAAATACCATTACGAATAAAATTATAAAGTTTCCATTTTCATTAGAAAACAATGCTTATCAGGCTACAATTGAAAATTTGAGTCCAGGAAAATATGAGTATCAAGTAGCGGTTTTAGGTCAGAATATTTATAAAAATGGACGATTTGTAGTGACTGATTTTAAAATTGAAGAACAATTTAATAGGGCAAATGTTAAAAAATTGATGAAATTGGCTTCAAATTCTGGAGGAAAAGTTTTTTTTGCGAATCAATTTGAAAATTTAATTGATGAATTGCTTGAAAACCAATCTTTTTATACTGTTCAAAAATCAACCAAAAGACAACAAAGTTTGGTCGATTGGAAATGGATTTTATTTTTAATCATCGCATTTTTAAGTGTTGAATGGTTCACTAGAAAATATATTGGAAAGATTTAATATTTAAAAAAAATTAAATCTTTCAACATTTAGGGAATCATTAACTTTTTAATACTAAGATTTTAAATATTGATTTTGTGTTTAAAAATTATAAGTTGTAAATTTGAAGATATAAAAAAATACAAAAAATGGCGAATAATCAATTTGATTTTAATTTCCCCAAAGGAGGGATTCTTATTATAGTAGCTGCTATAGTTGCAATCATAGCATTTTCAAAATCAACCGTAACCATCGGACCAGGTGAAGGTGGTGTGATTTTTGAGCAATTTTCAGGTGGTATCAATACCGAAAGAACTTATGGAGAAGGTTTTCATATTGTGGCTCCTTGGAATAGAATGATTGTAAGAAAAGTGCGTCAACAATCAGTTTCAAACGAAATGAGCGTATTGTCAATTAATGGATTGGAAGTAAAAGTAAGTGGCACAATTTGGTATGAACCTGAATTCAAAAACTTGGGATTGTTAATCAAAACCAAAGGCGAGGAATACGAAAGAGAATTATTGGATCCGGCAATCAATGCTGCAGCAAGAAGTGTTGTAGGGCGTTACACACCTGAACAATTGTACTCAAGCAAAAGAGATGTTATTGAACAAGAAATCTTGGACGAAGTTCAAAGTATTTTGAAAAGTCAATATTTATTAGTAAAAAGAGTTTTGGTTGAAGATGTAAAATTGCCCACTACCATCAAAACTGCTATTGAAACCAAATTGAAACAAGAGCAAGAATCTTTAGAATATGAGTTTAGATTGGCAAAAGCGAAAAAAGAAGCAGAAAGACAACAAATTGATGCCGAAGGAAAAGCAAAAGCAAATCAAATTTTAAGTGCTTCATTAACTGATAAAATTCTGCAAGAAAAAGGAATTGAAGCTACTTTAAAATTGGCGGGTTCTGAGAATAGTAAAGTAATTGTTATTGGCTCTGGAAAAGATGGATTGCCTATCATTTTAGGAAATCAATAGTAAATTTCAAATAAACAATACATACAAGTCTAGCAATTTGCTGGACTTTTTTGTGTTTAAAAGTGAGGTTTTAAGTTAAATATAGCATTTGTATTATTCTTAAAACGATGTTAAACAATTTTTGATGATGTAACGTATTTGAAATTAAAACGTCCTATTATGGAATTAAAATTTTAAAAAAATCAAAATGAATACATCAGCAATCAAAATCAAAGAATACAAGAAAAGTAGCTCACCAGAACTGTTTCAATATAAAAGAAGTAGCTGGAATGCACGAAGAAAATATAACTATAAGTACATTACAACCGTATTTTAGGTATTTGTTAGTTAGTTTTTAATAGTTGGTTTAGAGTCAAAAGTATTGCTTTTGACTCTTTTCTTTTTAAGAATATTGAAGTGTTTTAAAAAAAAGACTGTCACAATTGACAGTCTTTTTAATTTGGTAGTATTTCAATAACTGTGTAAGTTTAAAAAGTTATTTTGAAAATTTTTGTCCCTTCAAAGACAAAAAAATTTTCGGAATAACTTTTTTAGTAACTTTAAATATTTATACGGATATGATAAACAAAGATGACTTATTAAACGACAAGGAATTTTACAAATCCTTCAAAAATGGAGAAGACTTAACTTCATTTTTCAAACAAATGCACAAACGAGCAGTAGAACACATGCTCAATGCAGAATTAGATGCACATTTA
>MNYM01000045.1 GCA_001873065.1 Flavobacteriaceae bacterium CG2_30_31_66 | reverse complement strand
ATTGAAAGAAAGTACAAGTCATAATTTTTCTATCATTCAGTAGGAATTTATCTTTATTTAATAAAAGTTAAATAATTTCAAGTTATCACTCTATTCTGCATTTTCATGCGCTTCAATATCAGCAGTTAAATCCAAGTCTCTTAAAGTTGGATTTAAAATAGCTGTTGCACCAACTGTCAACAAAGTCATGGTGCCTCCAAAAACAACAGCTGCAACTGGCCCAATAATTTTCGCAGCCAAACCACTTTCAAAAGCGCCCAATTCGTTAGAAGAACCAACAAACATTGAGTTTACAGAGGCAACTCTTCCACGCATTTCGTCGGGAGTTTTTAGCTGCAAAATCGTTTGACGAATCACCATCGAAATTCCATCAGCTGCACCACTGATAAATAGTGCTAAAATGCTCACCCAAAAAATAGATGACAATCCAAAAGCGATAATACTCAATCCAAAAATAAAAATAGAAACCAATAATTTTTTTCCGGTTTTTCTATTGATAGGAATATACGTTGTGATAAACATGGTCACAATACTTCCCATGGATATTGAGGCATTTAAGATTCCAAAACCTTCACTTCCAACTTTCAAAACATCTTGTGCAAAAACGGATAAAATTGCCACAGTTCCTCCAAATAAAACTGCAATCATATCCAACGTTAACGCGCCTAAAATCGCCTTATTTTGAAATACAAAAGTGACTCCAGCTTTTAAACTTTCTTTAATTGGCTCGCCAATTTTAGTATTTAAAATGGGTTTCTTTTTGATTTGAAAAGTAATTATTAAAGACAATACAACTAAAATAAAAACCAATAATAATGTGTTTGCAACCCCAATTCCGCTGATTAGAAAACCACCAACCAAAGCACCAGTAACTCCAGCAGTTTTCCAAGTGCTTGTGCTCCAAGTGGCTGCATTGTGATAGATTTTTTTGGGAACAATCAACGCAATTAATGAAAAAATGGTTGGGCCAAAAAACGAGCGTAAAAATCCGCCGAAAAAAACCAAGGCATAAATTGAATACAATATTGTATCTGTTGACCAACCTTCAAGAATTGCCTCTGTTGATAAAAAATACAATCCTAAACTGATGAGCGAAAATGCAGCAATACACATTGCTAATAAATTTCGTTTTTCTTTTTGATCAACAATATGTCCTGCAAAAAGTGCCATCGTAAATGCTGGAATAATCTCCATCAAACCAATAATTCCCAATGATAATGGATCTTTTGTGATGCTATACACTTGCCATTCAACAACAATAAATTGCATTGACCAACCAAAAACGAGTAAAAAACGCATCAATAAAAAAATATTAAATTCTTTTATTTGCAGAGCTGCATAAGGATTTGTTTTTGCCATCAGTTAGCTGAGTTTCATATCCATTAAAATCGCAAAAGTTTGATTGATGTCTTTTTCTTTCACAACAATCGTCATTTCGTTTGTTGTAGAAATTATCTCTTGTAAAGGAATATCTGCCCAAGCCAATTGTTTTAAAATAAAGTAATAAATTCCAGATTGTTCCTGATTGTCTTTGGGTAATTTAATGGTTATTGAAGCCAAATCTAACATGCTTTTCAATAAAGCTTCTTTCTCGAAAATTTCTTCTACAAAAGGTCTTAAATTTTTGCTTGTCACGATATTCGTTTCAAAAATTCCTTGAGAAACTGTCAGAAAATAATCAGCACTTTCTGAAGATTTATTTAAAATTCTTGAAATTTCTTTCAATAATGACGTGGTATTTTTAAATGTAAAATCGCATAAATCTGAGCGAACAATGACATCACCCAAATCTAAAGCCAATTTTTTAATATTTTTTCTGATACGCAATTCACTTGCAGGAGAAAGTCTGTTGATTGCCATCATTACTGCTCCAACTTTTACGTCTTTTTTGAGTGCCGCAGAAACCTCAGGTAAAATAATTCTAGCTAATGACGAGACATTGATGAGTTTTTCATTCAAAGCTTCTTCTATAAAAGGTGTTTTTCTGATAGTGCCTTCAACGATTTCTTGTATTGTTTTCATTGTAAAAGTTGAAAATTAAATTTAAATGTCCAAAATTAAACAATTAATCCAACTTATCTGCTAGCTTTTTGAATTCTTTTTTGGGACTTTTATTTTCATACAAAATTGCATATACAGCATCAATAATAGGCGTTTTAGTGCCATTAACCTCTTTAATTTTGAATGCACTTTTGGCGGCATAAAATCCTTCAGCAATCATGTTCATTTCTAATTGAGCCGATTTTACAGTGTATCCTTTTCCAATCATGTTTCCAAAATGACGATTTCTACTAAACATAGAATATCCTGTCACTAGTAAGTCACCTAAATATGCGGAGTCGTTAATATTTCGTTTCATTTTGTGTACTTTTCTGATAAAACGTTTCATTTCGCGAATGGCATTGCTCATCAAAACAGATTGAAAATTATCACCATAACCCAAACCATGCGCAATTCCTGCTGCAACTGCATAAATATTTTTCAAAACTGCTGCATATTCAGTACCAATTATATCATCCGAAGTTTTTGCTTTGATATACCAACTTTCTAAAGATTTTGCCATTTGTTTGGCTTTTTCTTCGTCTTGACAAGCAATTGTTAAATACGATAAACGTTCCATTGCAACTTCTTCAGCATGACAAGGGCCTGTAATTATGCCAATATTTTCAATAGGAATATGATATTCTCTGATAAAATGCTCGCCAACAATCAATCCTGTTTCAGGAATAATTCCTTTGATAGCTGAAAAAATAATTTTATGCTCAAAAAAAGTTGATAATTTGTTCAATTCGCTCTTCAAAAAAGCAGAAGGAATTACAAAAATAAGTACGTCATAATTTTCAACCATATAATTGATATCCGAAGAGATATCCAAACGAGTTGCATCTAATTCTGCTGAACTTAAATATTTTGGATTGTGATCATTTTCCTTGATATGCTCAATTGTTTGCTCATCTCGCATATACCAACCCACATTTTCAAGATTTTTAGATAGCATTTTTACGATAGCAGTTGCCCAACTTCCGCCTCCAAAAACAGCAATCTTTTGATATTTGTTCATAAAAATCATTTTGAGCATCAAAAGTAAGAAAACAAATAAGTTTTATGATTGATTGGTTCATTTATTATATTTGTATGAAATCAATCAAAAAAATGAAACAACCTTTTTTAATTTTTTTAATAACTACTTTTCTATTGATTTCGCTTGATGTTATTTCTCAGGAACATAAAGAGAGAACTTCAACAAAATCTGATAATGTTTCGATGTTAGAAAAAGAGTTTATTTACGGTGATTCAATCAAAATTTCTCATAAAATTTGGTTGTATTTACCGCCAAATTATGCCACTTCTCACAAAAAATTTCCTGTAATTTATATGCACGATGGACAAAATTTATTTGACGATGCAACTTCTTATATTGGTGAATGGAACATAGATGAAACACTCAATGAACTCTTTAAAAAAACTGGAAAAGGTTTTATTGTTGTGGGAATTGAAAATGCTGGAGAACACAGAATGAATGAATACACGCCTTTCAGAAATGAAAAATATGGAGGAGGAAAAGGAAGTCTTTATATTGATTTTTTAATGAATGACGTGAAACCTTTTATTGATGCAAATTTCAGGACAAAAAAAAATGCAAAAAACACGGCAATTATTGGAAGTTCATTGGGCGGATTAATTTCGTTTTACGGTGGTCTAAAATATCCAAAAGTTTTTGGGAAAATTGGTGCACTTTCAACATCCTTTTGGTTTTCTGATGAAATTTATAATTTTGCTGAAATACATGGAAATCAAAAGAAAACAAGAATCTTTTTTTTAGTCGGTGATAAAGAAGGAGAAAAAATGATTCCTGACACAGAAAAAATGGAAAAATTATTAGTAAAATCAGGATTTCCATCAAAAAAAATTAAAACAAAAATTATTACCGAAGGAAAACACAATGAAACACTATGGAAAACAAATTTTCTAGAAGTAATTACATTTTTATTTAATCTATAAGAAAATGAATGTAGAAATTGTCAATACATCAAAACACAGCACACCAACTTATGAAACAGAGGGCGCTGCAGGAATGGATTTAAAAGCAAATATCGAAAACGCAATTACTTTGAAACCACTTGAAAGAGCGATTGTAAAAACTGGCTTGTTTATTGCACTACCTTTAGGATTTGAAGCGCAAGTGAGACCAAGAAGTGGTTTGGCTGCAAAAAAAGGAATTACAGTTTTAAATTCTCCAGGGACAATTGACGCGGATTATCGAGGTGAAATTGGGGTTATTTTAGTAAATCTTTCGAACGAAGATTTTATAATTAATGATGGGGAAAGAATTGCCCAATTAGTGATTGCAAAACACGAAAGAATTCATTGGAATGAAGTTGCGGTTTTAAATGAGACGCAACGTGGAACTGCAGGATTTGGAAGTACAGGAGTGAAATAGTTAAACAATTTAAAATAAAAAAAATGATTTTAGGTGTATGTGAATGGATTGGAGAGAAAAATGGCTGGAGAGCTCAAAATGTTAGAATTGTTTTTGTCATTGCATTTCTTTTTGCAGGATTTGGACTTGGTTTGTATGTAATTCTTTGGCTTGTAAAAATTTTATCGAAATAGATTTTAAGTATTTGCTAAATTTTTAAGATTTGTCAAACAAAAAACTGCTAAAGACATAATCTGAAGCAGTTTCTTTTATGATTAAAAAGTTCTTGTTTTTTATGCTTGATTCGCAATAGTAGCTTTGATTTTCACTTCCAACTCATCCATCAATTCAGGGTTGTCTTTGATCACACCTTTTACAGCATCTCTTCCTTGACCTAATTTTGTGTCACCATAACTAAACCAAGAACCACTTTTTTTGATGATTGCCAACTCAACTCCAATGTCTAAAATTTCTCCAACTTTTGAGATTCCTTCTCCATACATAATATCAAAATCGGCAGTTTGAAAAGGTGGTGCCACTTTATTTTTTACCACTTTTACTTTTGTACTATTTCCAATTACTTTTTCTCCGTCCTTGATTTGAGTTTTTCTTCTGATATCCAAACGAACTGAGGCATAAAATTTCAAGGCATTTCCTCCAGTTGTAGTCTCAGGATTTCCAAACATTACCCCAATTTTATCTCTTAACTGATTGATAAATATTACAGTACATTTTGTTTTTGAAATAGTTCCTGTGAGTTTTCTCAAAGCTTGACTCATCAATCGTGCATGAAGTCCCATTTTTGAGTCTCCCATTTCTCCTTCAATTTCTGATTTTGGTGTCAATGCAGCAACAGAATCTACTACAACAATATCAATAGCTCCTGAACGAATTAAATTTTCAGTAATTTCTAAAGCTTGTTCACCATGATCAGGTTGTGAAATGATTAAATTGTCAATATCAACACCTAAATTTTGGGCATAAAAACGATCAAAAGCGTGTTCAGCATCAATAAATGCGGCAATTCCACCAGTTTTTTGTGCTTCGGCAATGGCATGCAACGCTAAAGTAGTTTTTCCTGAAGATTCTGGTCCATAAATTTCAATCACTCTTCCTCTTGGATAACCTCCAACTCCTAACGCTAAATCCAATCCTAATGAACCTGATGAAATGGCTTCAATATCATCTATAGCAACATCTCCTAACTTCATTACAGCACCTTTTCCGTAAGTTTTATCTAGCTTATCTAATGTAAGTTGCAACGCTTTTAATTTGGCTAATTTTTCCTTATCTTCTGACATATTTCTTGATTTTCTTAAATTTTAAAAGCAAGCAAGTTACAAAAAAGTCTTGTTAAAAATTGAGAAAATAAAATACATTTTCGTACTATTGTTAGTATAAAAATTCATAAATCATGGTTCACTTAAATAATAATAAAAATTCTATAAGTATTAATAAAGGCGAACTTGTGAGTTTTATTCACAATAATCAACAATACATTCATCAAAAAGGGAATAAAGGTTGGCGAAAATCAGATGATGAAATGTTTCCTGTAATTGGTCCTACAGAAAAAAATGATTTTATTGTGCATACAAAACATGGTGATGCTGTTCAAGACCAACATGGATTACTCAGAGAATTGACATATATGTTGATTTCGGAAAGTGAAAATCAGGTAAAATTTCAGAAAAATTATTCCAAAAATACCTGGGTAAAAAACAGTAAATTTCCTTCAAAATCTCCAGAAGAATTTCTGTTTTGGCCTTTTGATTTTATTTTTGAAAAGAAATTTACACTTTTAAACGATGCTTTACTTATTGATTTTATGATACAATCAGAAGAAGGAATGCCTTTTATGTTGGGATATCATCCTGCTTTTTTGTTGTCAGATACTGGTGAAGAAACTTTGATTGCTAAAAATAAAAAAATTACTTTAAGTGAGATTATCAATGCTGGACATAATGCGTTCCCAGTTTTAAATATTGAAGAAATTTTATTGATAAATTATGATAAAAAAAATCTTCAAATTGTCACAAAAGGATTTCATAATTTTATGCTTTGGACAGAAGTTACGAATATGTTGTGTATTGAACCAATCACGCAATACACCTCATTTACTGATCAAAAATTTTCAGAAAAAAACATGTTTTTATCTAAAGGAATTAATAATTTTTCGGTTGAAATTAAAATTATTGAATAAAAAATTTAGTTTTTATCCATTCTAATATGCGGAATTCCGTCTTCTAAATAAATTTCACCAATTTGTGTAAATCCATGAGACTCATAGAATTTTTTCAAATATAATTGTGCTGAAATGGTAATTTTATCTTGATGATATTTTGATTTTATAGCTTCAATAGAAACTTTCATCAATTCGTGTCCATAACCAAATTTTCGTTCATTTTCTTTTACAACAACTCTTCCAATACTGGCATTTTCAAAATAATCATCAGGTTTAAAAATGCGAGTATAGGCAATGATTCTATCGTTTTTAAATCCTAAAATATGCAGTGCTTTTTGGTCTTTAAAATCGATATCTTGATAGACGCAATCTTGTTCAACTACAAAAACTTCTGAACGTAATTGTAATATTTGATACAATTCTGATAACGATAATTTAGAAAATTGTTTGATTTGAAATCTCATTAAACACAAGAAATTTTATTCACTCTATTTTCATGTCTTCCACCTTCGAAAGGAGTGTTTAAAAAAATATCTACAAAACCAAGTGCTTGTTGTAATGAGACAAAACGAGCTGGAATTGCTAAAATATTGGCGTTATTGTGCTGTCTTGTTAGTGATACTAGTTCATTATTCCAACACAAAGCAGCTCTAATACCTTGATGTTTATTTGCAGTCATTTGCGCACCATTTCCACTGCCACAAAGAATAATTCCTAATTCAGCCTTTCTAGTCTCAACGGCAGTTGCAGTTGGATGAATAGCATCAGGATAATCCATAGATTCGTTGGTATCTGTTCCAAAATTTAGGACTGAATATCCTTTTTTTTCCAAATGTTTGATGATTTCGAACTTATACTCAGTTCCTGCGTGATCATTTCCGATAGCAATTGTCATAGTAGATTGATTTTAATAACGTTTATAAATACAAAAATAAGTATTATGAAGGTTATGAACAGTTATTAACAATGTAATTTTAAATATTTTTAATAAGTAGTTCTTTTTTAAGAGATTAATGACTTTAATAAATTGTTAAGAACTTATCATTAATTTCTAATAAAAAAATTTGGTTAATTTGATTTTTTTTAAAATACAATGGTATTTATAAATATTCAATAAAAAAATATAAATTTTTAATAAAAGTTTATCAACATAAAATTTACAATTTATTTACATTATAATTTAAAAAAGTTATTCATATTTTAATGTGAATAGCTGTTTATAAGTTTTGTTAATAACTATGAAATTTTATTGATTTTTAATACTTTAGTTATTTGATAATTTGTCGATTACTTTTAATAAATCATATTTCAAAGAAAAATTTTAAAATTTTATAACAACTATTAACAAACAATAATAAACACTAAAAGAATTTAAAATTTTAAAAATTAAAAAATAGTATTGTAATGGATGTTTATAAGTTTAAAAGCAAATTGAAATTAAACAATTGTTTTTTTTATATTTTAAAAGATTTGTATTGTCCTTTTTATTTCAACTTTTTTTATTTAAAGTTTTTAACTGTTTTTACAGTTACCACAATGCCTGTGATAAAAATGAAAAGAAATAAAGCGATTATTTTTTTAAGATTTTTTATTTGAGTTTGGTTTTAACTGTTATTTAGGCGTTTTAATTTTCAACTTTTTAAAAAAAATTAATTTTTTTTAAAAAAAACCACCTAACAATGTTAAGTGGTTCTTGAAATAATTTTTTTAGAATATTTTTATTGTATAATCAACTTTTGAGTTGATACTTTATCATCTTGAGAAACTTTTAAAATATAGTTTCCTTTGCTAATCCCAGAAACTGAAATTTGAGAAGACGTAATGATTCCTTCTTTTACAACTTGACCTAAGATAGAATAGATTTTATAGTTGCTATTTACATACTCAGAAGCGATTTGAATAAATTCTGATGCTGGATTAGGATAAATCTGTAAAGAGCTCTTAGAAACGCTCTCAATAGATAATGTGGTAGGGTCTAGCATATACAATTCATTTCCAGTTGTTCCATTGTCACCTTCAAAAAATAATTTATCGTTTAAAACAACGATTTGGTCAATATCTTTAATATCTTTTGTGATTAATTCACTTGTATTTCCATTTGTTCTGTATAGATATCCATTCGTATCATCTGCAGGTTCGCCTCTATAATACATATAATTTCCAACTACTGCATAATCATCTGGATCATGATTATTTCCACCAGTTGCAGTACTTCCTGTGATATTACTCACATTTGTAATGGTATCAGTATTTGGATCGTATTTCCATAATTGATCATTTGATGTTCCACCTGCATCACCTTCAAAGAACAATACTCCATTCCAATTAAAATAAAAATCTGTTCCAGTTAAAGAATTTGCAGCTGTAACTTCTACAGTTCCGTTTGTAGTTCCGTCTGTTTTCCAAACTTTTCCTAAAGCTTCAAAATACAATTCGTTACCAACTTTTACAAAATTACTGATTCCTGAATTATTTGCACTTGCAGTAATATCTTTCACCAAACTATACGTATCAGTAGCAGGATCGTAAGAATACAATTCTCTACCAATAGTTGGATCATCAGTTTCAGTAAATCCATAACCATAAATTTTTCCATTAAAAACAATGATTTGAGCTCCGATAAAATTTACGTGTTCACTACCTGTATTAGCTACTTTTACTTGAGTTGTTCCATCAAATTGATACAATCCGTTTGCATCAGTTGTGTTGATATAGTATACTAAACCATTTAATTCTCTAGGCTCAAAAACGAAACTACCACCGGTTGCAACAGTTCCATCAACAGTTCCATCTGATGAAAATAATACGTTTCCTGATCCTGTATTTGCACTAAAATACATAGTTCCATTAAATTGGAAAAAGAAGTTGGGTGTAGAATTGCCACTACCAATATTAAAATCTTTAAAAAATGAAGTACCTTCAGATGTTCCATTTGTAACCCATAATTCAGCGCCTAAATCTACATTTCCTGGAGTGTTTGAACCATTAGAATCATCTGCAGAAAAATAAATCTTGTTGTTAAATACAAAAAAATTTGAAGGATTTGAATTTGCTGTTCCAGAATCGTTGATTTCTTTTAAAAGTGTTACTTGCGCACTTGTCGTTAAAAATGCAATTAATGTAATTGCTAAAAGTAATTTTTGTTTCATGATGTTTGTTTTTAAAAATTAATAATTATTGTGGTAAAGTTGGAATTATTGTTCTTCTTGTTGGGGTACTTAATGTATTTATAAATGCTAAAACAGCGTCTATTTCTTCTCTATTTAAATCTAATTTTTTTAACAAAGGAGATGTTTTTGGAATTAATGAATCTCTTCCAACAGCTTTGTATTTATTTTGAATAGGAGTAGGATTTCCAAGATTATAAAATTCAACAACATCTAATAATGATGGAAAATGTCCATGATGCATCCAAGGTTTTGTATTAACAACTTCTCTGATTGTTGGTGTTTTGAATTTTCCAATATCTTCTATTTTTCCAGTAAAATTGTATCTTCCAAAATCTTCATTTTTAGTTCCAAAAAGTGTTTGACCATCATTATGATATTGATTATCACTAAAATATCCAGTATTATGGCAATTGATACAACGTGCTTTCGTTCTAAATAAATGCAAACCCATTACTTCTTGATCTGTAAATTTATCAGATTTTCCAGTTACAAATTTATCAAATTTTGATGGAAGACTTTTTACTGACCTTTCAAAAGTTGCTATGGATTTTTGTATTTTTTGCATTGTAATTTTTTCATTACCAAAAGCACTTTTAAATAAGGGTTTGTAACCTTCTATTTTTTGCAAATTTTCTACAGCATATTCCAAATCCATGTTCATTTCTAGTTTATCAGGTATTGGAAATTTTGCTTGATCTTCTAAACTAGTGGCTCTTCCATCCCAAAAAAGTTCTTTTGCATAGCCAACATTTAAAATCGTCATGGAATTTCTACTTCCTGTTTGTCTGTTATGACCAAAAGAACGTGTAGAATTATCTGTCCAACCCAACTCAGGGTTGTGACAAGAAGCACACGCAATTTGTCCACTTTTGGATAATCTTGGATCAAAAAATAAGGTTTTTCCTAATTTACTTTTTTCCTCTGAATACGGATTATCTGCTGGAAATTCCATTTCTGGCAACACTCCAATATCTTTAAAAGTAGTTTTATCAATCAACGAATCTAAATGTGGTTTTGGCCATTTGCTTGCATCTGGCTGAGAATACACTTTTCTCAAATAAGAAATGTCTTGATATTGTTCTTTCTCACTTTTACCGTAAGCTAAAAGTAAAGCACTTACACCAATAACAACAATACCAATAAAATATTTTTTAATCATAATTTTTATAAATTTATTACTCTTGGACAAGATCCATTTATTGGATCAGGATCTGGATAACTATTTGAATTGTATAAAATGTAATTTATAGTAACGATTTCTCCATTAATTTCTGAACAATCCACTAAAATTTCGAGTTCAATTTTCCATAAATTATTGGTACTATTTACTAATTTATAAGTTCCTGTTCCGCTAATTGGAACTGTATACGGAATGCCACTTGCTAGGCTAATTATTACAATTCTTTGAGTTATTACATTTACAATTCCTTCTGTGGTACTATTTCCATTTTTTGGAAAAAACTCAATAGCTTCTGTCAAATTAAATCCTGGAGACCTTACTGATGCTCCATCAAAAAGATTTCTTAGCGAAAATGGATTTGTTCCAATTGGAGCTGAATTTCCGACAAAACCGAGTCTAAATTTATGATGATAAATATCATCAGAAGTATCATTAGGAGTGCCATTATTAGAGAAAAGAAATCCATTAGGATTGTCTTTTGTTACAATAACTGGTTTTGGAAACACAGAAGTATTTGCCCATTCACAAATCATATCATTGGTGTCATATCTCCAATATTCTCCAAATAATCTGTAAAATGGATTTGAAAGATTGTAAAAATTAACAACCGGATTTCCACTTCTGTTAATTTTTATAGGCTTATTGATGTCTAAAAATTTGTTGATTCCTTTTACATAATTAGGAACATCAACCAATGTTAAAGATGCGTCTAATGAAGAATCATCAGGTAAATTTTCATTCAGAGTGAAGGTAAATTCAACTTCATCTTCTTTTGTGATTGGTTTTTTTACAATACTGTAATTAAAGGTTGATGGCGCACTGAATAACGAACTATTTTCAATATCCTCTTTTATAAATCCATTTGGAAAAACCACTTTAAAGTCAAAAGATTCTTGATTTGCTCCTGAAATTTCTTTTCTATTGATGTTGAAAAAATAGGAAAAAGTAGTTTCTGTAAAATTGATGATCAACTCTTTATTTGAAATCGATTCATTTTGCATTCCAATAGCAATTGATGGATTGCTACTGTTTGTAAGCGTTAGTTTTATTTGCGGATTTTTGCTTAAATCCCAATTTTCATTTACTTTGATATAAATAGTATCTACTCGTTTTTCATTGGTAAATGAAAGTGAATTTACTGGAAAAATGGTATAATCTGTCAAACCAGAAACTTCAGTTTCAAAACCCACTTGAATACTATTTTCAATGCTACCTGTTGTAATGGCAACAGGAACTTTTAGGGTTTTTAAATTGTCTTTTGTATAGGTAGATTTTGCAACCAATCCCCCATTTTTTTCAGGAAATTCTAGTACGTTATTGTTATTATCAACCAATAAAAAGAAGCGTACAAATGAATTTTCACTTGAAAAAAGTTTGTCATCTTCTCTTTCGCAATTCAGAAAAACAAGAATGAAACTAGCAAAAAGCATGTATTTAATAACCTTCATTTTGTCGAATATTTTCATTTAATTCTATACTTGTTTGTGGTATTGGTAATACAAAGAAATTTGATGGATAATTTAAATTACATACAGTTGCTAAACATCCTTTATTTCTAATAACATCTTTTTTAAATCGAGCTAAATCAAATAACAAATGTCCTTCAAAAGCCAATTCTCTTCTTCGTTCTAAAAAGATTTCTTCTAACAAATTTCCTGTTGATGTTAATGAACTCAAATTAGCTCTTTGTCTTAAGATATTAATATCAACCAAAGCATCATTTTCTCTGCTCAAACGTGCATTTACTTCTGCTCTTATCAAATACATTTCCGACAAGCGAATGTGAGTTGTTCCAGCACCATTTTGGAATTTCTTTGTAAAATAGTAAGGTAAATTTTGCTCAATTCCTGCAACTCTGGTAGGCAGATTTTGCTCAATAAACATATTTTTTCTGATGTCATTTGCCTCATACAAATCTAACAAATCGCCTGAAGCCACATAACGTGCATAATTGACATTTGAACCAAAAATAAACCATTGAGAAATGGATTGTGAAACAGCACCTTCTGAAGTTCTTGGAGCAGAAAATTCTAAAATAATTTCAGATACTGGTTCTTCTTCTTTTTCCCATTCAGTTACATAATTGTTTGTTGTAATTAATGCAATTCCAGATGTTGTAATAACAGTATTCGAATATAAAAAAGCTTTTTCCCAATCATTCATTTGCAATGCGATTCTTGCATACAAAGCTTCAGTCGTTTTTTTATTGAAAAGCGAATGACTTGGTCCTGCTAAAAATTGATTATTTGTAAACAATGATAATGCTGAATCTAAATCTGCTTTTAACAAATCATAGGTTTCTTTCATGGTTTTTCTTGATGGAAAATCAACTCCAATCAATAAAGTTTCAGTATTGTAAACGATTCCAGGATGTGAAGCATCTGCTGTAAATCCGTAGTTTTGAGCAAATAACAACGACAATTGGTAATGTGAAAACGCACGAATTACCAACAACTCAGCTTCTAGTTGGTTTTTTTCATCCGTTGTTAAAAAGGTAAATGTGTCAAAATATTTTAGGATGATATTTGCTTGATTGATAATCGAATACAAAGAAGTATAAACTCCAGCATAATCAGATTCTTGAGCAATATCACTAAAATTATAACTGTTTTGAATGGCTCCTGGAATTGTTATTTCTTTGCTAGATATAACAGGACTAAAAGTGATATTTCCTCCTTGAACATCTGCATACACATTGGTTTGTGAAGATAATAAACTCTCAACATCATCGTAAATTCCGTTTAAAGCTAATTCCAAACCTGTTTTACTTGACAATTGTTCGTTGATTGAAATCTGAACTCCAGGTTCTACTTTTAAGAAATCATTGCATGACATCAATACAAAAAGACAAAGTAAAGAAGTGATTTTATAGATTTTCATATTAAAACGTGGTATTAATTCCAAGAGTAAATGTTCTTGACTCAGGATATTGATTTCTAAACTCGGCAACACCATTTTTTCCTTTCGGTGATTTATTTTTAAACCAGTAAAATAAATTAGAACCATTCAAAGTAAATGACAATGAATTTAGGGGAATTTTCAATTTTTTTACTGGCATATTATAAGACAAACTCACAGATCGTAATTTGATATGAGAAGTATCAAACAAATATTTTGTGGAATTGGAAATCAATGGATTATCATTAATTATGATTGGATGAATGGCTTCATCTCCTTGATTGAACCAAGCATCTTCAAAAATATTGACACTGATATTTCTGTTGGATAATACTCTGTAATTATCAAATAATACTCTGTCAATCATGATATCAGCCCCATATGTAAAAGACATCATTACATTCAATGTCAAATTTTTATATTGAAAAGTATTGTTAAAACCTCCAAAAAAGTCTGCTTGAGAATCTCCAATAGGTTTCCAATCAGAAGGACCAAATAATGTTCTTACTTGCGAACCATCATAAATTTGATTGTTAACATTGAATAATTCACGGCCAGTTGCAGGATCAATTCCTATAAAATCAAATCCCCAAATTGTAGAAGTTGCATAACCAACAGTTTGTGCTCTTGCAACTTCTGCAGTAGAAAAATCTGAACCCAAACCAACTAAAGATGTTACTTCATTTCTGATGGTGGTAATGTTAAAACTCGAATTCCAAGAAATGTTTTTCTTGTCAATAATTGTAGTATTCAAAGCAAATTCAAATCCTTGATTATACATTTCTGCACCATTTATTTGTGCATTTGTAAAGCCTGATTCTACAATTACATCTCGAGAAACAATTTGATCTATGATTTCATCTCTGAAAAAATCAGTGGTAAATTTGAAACGTTTTAAAAAGTTGAAATCAAAACCAACATTGAATTTTTTATTGGTTTCCCAAGTTAAATTTGGATTTGGAGCCGAAGTTAAATTCGCATAATCCAATCCATTATAACCATTGAAATTTGAAGTATATAATCCTAAAGCTCTGTACGAACCAATTCTTGAATTTCCTGTAGTTCCGTAACTAATTCTTGCTCTTAAAAAATCAACAAACTCACTATCTTTCAAAAAAGATTCACTACTGATGTTCCAACTTGCGCCAATTCCACCATTGTAAGCAGTGTTTCTGTCATCACCAAATGCTGAACTTTGATCAATTCTAAAATTCACCAAAAAGAAATATTTCTTCTTATAATTATAATTTAATTGACTAAATAGAGATCTTCCTGCACTTTCCGAAATATCATTTTGATAATCTTGCTCAAAAGCATTTTCCACAGGTTGAGGAACACTTTCGTTATCAAAACCTCTTCCCATAGCATAACCAAAGTTTACCTTTTCTTTTCTAGCTTCAATACCAAGAATTCCATCAATCATATGATTTTTTCCAAAAGTATTGTTGTATGCTAAAGACGCGTTCCAGTTCCAACGTCTTGTATCTCTGTTTCGCAACATTCTTCTCCCTTTTACCAATCCAAAACTATCTGTTGGATCTCTAAAAAAAGGAGAATCATTATCCGTACCAAAATCTCCTGAACCATTTAATCCAGAAAAATAGCGATCTTCATCTTTGTCTGAATAATCCAATCCAAATAAAGTCGAGAATTTTAAACGATCACTAAACGTATAATTTGCTTGCAAACTCGTTAAAAAAGCCACAGTTGTTGCGTCAGAAATATTTTGATTTGCAACAGCCAAAGGATTTCCAAAAGTGTCAAAACGAGTATAATTTCCGTTTTCATCTCTCACAGGAATTGTGGGAGGCAATGCAAAAGAATACAATTTATTGGGATCTTTTTTCAAAGCTAAAGAAGGAGAAAATACGATGGAAGCATCAAATTTATCTTTATTGTATCTGTATGAAAATGAAGCATTTATTTTTTCAAAAGAGTTATTTATTTGTGCTTCAGCAGTTTTTTGATAACCTAAACTTGCTCTGTAAGTACTATTTTTTACACCTCCAGAAGCGCTGAAATTAACTCTACTAAACAAGCCTGTTGTGTTTAATAAATCAAACCAATCTGTATTTACACCATTCCAAGGTTGCACATTTTGTAAGTTTCCGCTATTGGTATTGTATTCATTGATAACAGTTTGGTATTGTTCACCATTCAAATATTTGAGTCCATTAAATGCTGTTGTAACTCCAATTTGGTTTGATGCAGTAAAACTTAATTTTCCTTTTCTTCCTTTTTTTGTGGTGATAATGATAACTCCATTTGCGGCATCAGCTCCATACAAACCAACTGCAGCAGCATCTTTCAAAATGTTGAAACTTTCAATATCATCAATACCAATTTTTGCTAATGGATTAAGAATATTTTCTGATAAATTTCCTGAACCAACATCAAAGAAATTATTTCCATCTAAGCCAATTTCTTCAGATAAAATAATCCCATCAATAATGATTAATGGTTGTGTTGAAGTTCCAACAATGTTGCTATTTAAAGGCGTTATAGATCCTTGACCGCGAATATCAATTTTTACAGGTTCGCCCAATTGTGAACTTATTTGTATAGAAACCCCTGCAACTTGACCTTCCAAAAGTTCGTCAATAGAGATTACAGGTTGTTCTAGTCCCAAATCTTTTGCTTTTACGGTGGCAATACTTCCTACAACTTCTTCTTTTAATTTGGCAGTTCCATAAGAGGAAGTGATTACAATTTCATCTAAAGAAGTAGCCCCTTCTTCTAAAGTAATATCAAAATATGATTTTGTTCCAACAGCAATTTCTTTGGTTTGATATCCTAAATATGATATTTCTAAAATTACATTATTGATATTATCGTCTTTTATGAGGTAAGTAAATTTTCCATCAAAATCAGTAATTGCGCCTTTTTTGGTTCCTTTTATCAATATTGTTGCATTCGGAATTCCAGTATTATCGGAGTTACTTTTTACAATTCCTGAAATTTGTCTTGATTGAATAACAGGTTTTTTATCAACAAAAACGATTTGTTTCTCTCTTATTATGTAGTTGATTTCAAGCTTTTTAGTGATGATGTCTAAAGCTTCTTTTAAAGGTACATTTTTTACATCAATCGTTATTTTTGCTGAAGTATTGATTTTTTTAGCATTGAATAAAACTCTATAAGATGTCTGCTGTTCAATAGAAGTAATGACTTCTTGAAGTGGTTTGTCTATTTTGTTGATTGAGACAGTTTGAGAAAAAGAATTCGAAATTACACACACAAAAAAGTCTATTAGAAAAATAGTATTTTTCATTTTTACAGAAGCATGCATTATTTTTTCTACTATTTTTTTCATTGAATTATGGTTTCGTAATTTCAATAATTCCATTCTCTATACTATAGTTAAAAGGGGTGTCTAATTTGAATAATTCTAAAATATTTTCTATGGCAGTTTCTTTTATTTTTATGGTTCCTGTAAATTCTTGTGAGGCTAAGAATGGATAATTATTGATAATTTTTATGTTATAATAACGCTCCATTTTTTTTGCAATGCTGTTGAAAGCTTCTTTATCAAAAATCAATTCTCCTTTTGTCCAGGCACTATAATTGGCTGTTTTTACTGACTTTTTTGTAAAAAATTTCTTTTCTTTTTGCCAAGTTGCTTTGGTGTTTGGTTCTAATAAAATACTGTTTTCAGGATTTATTTTTTCAGACAAACGAACAGCACCTTCTGTTAAAATGCAGTTGATAAAATCATCTTCTTGATAATTTGTTACATTAAAAGTAGTTCCTAATACTTCTATAGAAACCTCATTTGCTTCAACAATAAAAGGCTTTGTTTTGTCTTTTGATACTTCAAAAAACGCTTCACCTTTAAGTTTTACATTTCTTGAATTTTCATTTGCAACAAATTGTTCAGGATATGTAAAAGTGGTTCCTGCATTCAAATGTACAACAGTTCCATCTGAAAGCGTAATTTTAAAAGTTTTTGAAAATGGCACTTTGATAGTGTTGTAAACAGCAGTTTTAATGGCGTCATTTTTATAATAAATCAGCTCTTTATGGTCTTGTTTTGCAATGACATTTCCAGATTCATCTTTGATTATTTTGTTGGTTTTGTTAGAAATATATTCTTTGCTTCCAGAACTTTTTTCTAAAACAATTACATTTTCAAAATTGTTATTATTTTTTATTTCAGGGGAATTTGTTCTTGTCAAAAAGTAACCTAAACTTGCAAATACGATTGCAATACTTGCAACATATCCTAATTTTCTTGAAGAAAATTTACGTTTTGGTAATTGATTTTTGAGTTGATTCCATTCAAACAAGTTCTTTGAATTAGAATTTGGTGCTGTAAACAGCCATATTTTTTTCAATTCTAAGAAAGCTACTTTGTTTTCTTCTGATTTTTCAATCCACTCTAAAACCTGTAAAACTTCTTCTTCAGAAGCTTCGTTTTGTAAGTATTTATAAACTAATTCTTGAATCATTTTTATTTTTTTTCTAGCGATTTTTTGTTTGCTATTCTTTTATTAAATTTCTTTTTTGCCAATGAATATATAAAATAATGAACCAATTATTGGAATAAATAAAATGACCAAAAGCCAAATTAATTTATCGTCCTTTTCTAGTGGACCTTTCAATAAGTTGGTTACAGCATAAATCCAAAATCCTATTGATACTAGAAAAAATGTATTCCAAATTAATAAGCTGTAAGAAAAATCTGTTATAATAGTTTCCATTAAAAAAATTTTAAATTTTATGAAGAGCTTTCATCAAAAAAATATCGATTTTTAGGCTCTTTATTAGTTTGTACACGCGAATGTTTAAAAACCCTACGTTATTTTTGAAAAAAATGTAAGAAAAACAGGAATATTGGTAAATAATCTGCAAGTTTTTGTCTCAAAACCTTTATAGCATTCGAAAAATGTGCTTCAACAGTTTTTATTGAAATATTCATTTCAGCTGCAATTTCTTGATTTTTCTTTTTTTCAAATCGTTTTCTTTTGAAAATTTCTTTGGTTTTTTCAGGCAATTCTTCAATAGAATTAAAAACAAGAGTTTCTAATTCTGAAAAAGTCAGTGAATCAAATTGTAGAGATTGCAATATTTCTTGATGTAAATTTTGTTCTTTTTTGTCAAGTGTTTTGTTTGCATATTTTGCTTTTACTTTTTGATGTCTGATGATATTCAAACACTTAGATTTTGCATACGCATATAAAAAAGATGAAATTCCATTTACAGTTTCAATTTTCTCTTTTTGATTCCAAAGATTTAGAAAAGCTTCTTGTGCAATTCCTTTTGCCTCATTTTCATCATGTATGAATTGCATAGAAAAACCGACAATATGACTATGAAATTTGTAGAAAAAAAACTCAAAAGCAGCTTCATTCCCTTCTTTAAAGAGAAGAAATTTAAAGAAATCTTCATTTTGAATATCTTTCATCTCGAGATTTGGAAATTAATGTGTCAATCCGAAATAGCTGCTTTCAACATACGAATCTAAGTAAAATCAATATCTTACAAAAGTAATTAATCATTGAACAAAAGCATTATTCACAAACGTTTTTATTGAAAATGCTTTTTTTAGTGATTTTCAAGTTCAATAAATGAATTATAACCAATTTTAATACACGACCTTTGTAAAATAGTGTATTTTAGTAATTCCATATTTTAAGAAAAGAAATAAAATGGCAAGCAAGAAAAAAATATTTAAAAAGAAAGGCAATATCATTAATGATTTAACCAAAAATATCTTCAAAATTTTAAAAGAAGATGTTACAAAATATTATAACTATAAGCAAATTGCTGCAAAATTAAATGTAAATGATACAGAAGGAAAAAATCAGATTATACTAAAGTTAGCTGAATTAACGGTTTCAAAAAAATTAAACGAAATTGAAAGAGGAAAATATCAAATCAATGAAGATAGAAAATATTCTGTTGGAAAATTAGATATCACCTCCAATGGAAATGGTTATTTTATAACGGAAGATTATGAAGATGATATTTTTGTCCCGAATGTAAATCTTGGAAAAGGGTTGCACAACGATTTGGTGAAAGCTTATGTCTATAAAAAAAGACGCAGCAGTAAATTGGAAGCTGATGTTGTTGAAATATTAGAAAGAGCCAAAACTGAGTTTGTTGGTGTATTACAAAAAAGTAAAAACTTCGGTTTTGTTGTTCCTGATAGCAATAAAATGTATGCTGATATTTTTATTTCCGAAAACAAAATGAATGGTGCTGAAAATGGAGATAAAGTACAAGCTTCCATCACTGATTGGCCAGAAAAATCAAAAAATCCTTTTGGAACAATTACCAAAGTTCTTGGAAAACCTGGAGATCAAAACACGGAAATGCACTCTATTTTAGTAGAATACGACTTACCTTACGAATTTCCAATTGAAGTTGAAAATGATGCTTCGTTACTTCCAATAGAAATCACTAAAGAAGAAATTTCAAAAAGACGAGATTTTAGAAACGTACTCACTTTTACCATTGATCCAAAAGATGCAAAAGATTTTGATGATGCACTTTCTTTTAAAAAGTTAGAAAACGGCAATTATGAGATAGGAATTCACATTGCTGATGTTTCGCATTATTTGCAACCAAAAACAATTTTGGATGATGAAGCTTATGAACGTGCAACATCAGTATATTTAGTGGATAGGGTAGTGCCAATGTTGCCCGAAATTTTAAGTAATGGGGTTTGCTCTTTACGACCAGAAGAGGAAAAATTGACTTTTTCTGCGGTTTTCGAATTGAATGAAAGAGCTGAAATCCAAAATCACTGGTTTGGAAGAACAGTTATTTTTTCTGACAAAAGATTTGCTTATGAAGAATCTCAGGTAATTATTGAAACGAAAATGAATTTTGTTCCTGCAAACGTTTCTATTACTGGTCATGATTATACAGTTGATGATGCGATTGTAGAAGCCATTTTAAAAATGGATGAATTGGCAAAAATTCTCAGAAAACGCAGAATGAATCAAGGTGCAATTTCTTTTGATAGAGTAGAAGTGAAATTCAATCTGGATAAAGATGCAAATCCAACAAGTGTGTATTTCAAAGAAGCAAAAGACGCTAATAAATTGATTGAAGAATTCATGTTACTTGCCAATAGAAAAGTGGCAGAATTTATTGGTCAAAAAAACAAAAAACCTTCAGGAAAAACATTTGTTTATAGAGTTCATGATGAGCCTGATACCGAAAAATTAGCGTCTTTGCAGAATATCATCAGTAAGTTTGGTTACAAAATCAACACTGATACAAGAGAATCCACTTCAGCTACTTTGAATCAATTATTAGCAGATGTTTATGGAAAAGCGGAATCTAATATGATCGAAACATTAGCAATTCGTTCCATGAGCAAAGCAGTTTACACCACTCAAAATATTGGTCACTATGGGCTATCTTTTGACTATTACAGCCATTTTACATCACCAATTAGACGTTATCCTGATGTCATGACACATCGTTTATTGCAACATTATCTAGATGGAGGAAGTTCTCCAAAAGCAGAATTGTATGAAGAAAAATGCAAACATTCTTCCAAAAGAGAAGAATTGGCTTCAAAAGCGGAACGTGATTCTATCAAATACATGCAAGTAAAATACATGCAAAATCACAAAGACGAAATTTTTGAAGGCGTAATCACTGGCGTTACAGAATGGGGAATTTATGTAGAAATCACCAAAAATAAATGCGAAGGAATGGTTCGAATTCGCGACATTAAAAGTGATTTTTATCTTTTTGATGAGAAACAATATGCGATTGTTGGACAGTCAACTAAGAATATGTATCAATTAGGAGATAATGTAAAAATTCAAGTGAAAAAAACAGATTTAGAACGAAAACACCTAGATTTTAACTTGATTGAAGATTAATTTTGATATTTAAACACAATAATTTATCATTAAAACCATTTTTGTGGTATGTTTTTTGAACTAAACATTATTCAATATAAATAAGATGAAAAAAATTCTTTTTACAATAGTCGTTTTCTTAGTATTTTCGGTAAATGCTCAAACGAATATTTCAAATAATTTAGGTGATTTTTCAATTTTAAAAGTTTTTAACGGAATTGAAGTTGAACTCATTAAATCAAGTGAACAAAAAATTGAAATATCTGGTAAAAATGCAGATAAAGTCAGTATTAAAAATATTGATAATACATTAAAAATTTCTTTACCACTTTCTATAAAACTTAATAAAAATGTTCCTGATGATGATCTTTTAGTTACGATATTTTACAATAAAAATATTGATATTGTAGATGCAAACGAAGGCGCAACAATTACTGCAAAAAAAATAAAACAAGATAAACTAGAAGTAAATTCTCAAGAAGGCGCATTTATAAATTTAGTTGTAGATGTTAATCATATTGAAGTTAGAGCATCTTCAGGAGGTATTGTAAAATTAACAGGTATCACAAATAGTCAAAATGTAGATTTAGATTTGTATGGCATTTATGAAGGTTTTGCATTAGAATCTAGTACAATTTCAATAGTAAAGGCAGGAACCGGTGCAAAAGCAGAAATCATGGCTGGTCAAACATTGAATGCAAAGGTAAATTTTGGAGGCTCAATATTTTACAAAGGAAGCCCTAATATTGTTAAAGATAAAAAAGTTATGGGAGGAATTATACAAAAAAGAGATTAATACAATCCTTTTTGTATCTTTGTAGCATTAATTTTATAATTATGAATATGTTATTAACACAGTTCGGTTTTGTAGGCGGTTACCAAGTTATTATTATTCTTGTGGTTGTTTTGCTTTTATTCGGTGGAAAAAAGATTCCTGAATTAATGAAAGGATTAGGAAGTGGAATTAAAGAGTTTAAAAACGCTTCAAAAGAAGATTCCAGCGAAAAAATAGAAGATAAAAAGTAACTAGACCGTACTTCTCAATAAAAATAAAAGCGCTATTAGATTTTCTAATAGCGCTTTTTTTATCAATCATTTGATTGATAATAATTTTTAGGATTTATCTTTTTTGTTATTTTTCATCATTTCACCAATTTGGTTACTTGTAGCAAAACTTGCAACCATATCATTCAACATATTGCTTCCAACTTGAGGTGAATTTGGTAATAAAATTAAGTTACTATTGGTTTGTTCCCCAAGAGATTGCAAGGTGTCATAATGTTGTGTAACCACAATAAGAGCAGAGGCTTCTTGACTATTGATACCAACTCTATTCAAAACTTCTACTGATTCTTCTAAACCTCTTGCAATTTCTCTTCGTTGATCAGCAATTCCTTGACCTTGCAAACGTTTACTTTCAGCTTCGGCTTTTGCTTTTTCAACAATTAAAATACGTTGTGCATCTCCTTCATATTGTGCCGCAGTTTTTTCTCGGTCAGCAGCATTAATTCGGTTCATTGCTGCTTTTACTTGCGCATCTGGGTCAATATCAGTAACCAAAGTTTTGATGATATCGTACCCATATTCCATCATTGCGTCATTTAATTCTGCTTTTACAGCAATGGCAATATCATCTTTTTTTACAAAAACATCATCCAATTTCATCTTAGGAACTTCAGCTCTTACTACATCAAAAACGTATGAAGTAATTTGATCATGAGGATAATCCAATTTATAAAATGCGTCATACACTTTGTCTTTAATTACCTTAAATTGAACGGATACTTTGATTTTCACGAAAACATCATCCAAAGTTTTCGTTTCAATTAAAACATCTAATTGTTGAATTTTCAAACTTAATCTTCCTGAAAGTCTATCAACTAAAGGAATTTTTAATTGCAATCCTGATTGACGAATACTTTGATATTTTCCAAATCGTTCAATAATTGCAGCAGTTTGTTGCTTTACTGTAAAAAAGGAAGCAAAAAGTATAATTGCGAGGAAAACAATAATAATAATAGGAAAAGTTGCGAGCATGATGAAGTATTTTAAGTTAAAAATAAATTTTAGTAAAGATACTAAAATTGACTATGAGTCGCTAATTTTTTAGAATTGTTACAAAGAAAAAATCCTACTAATTGATTAGTAGGATTTTTTTTGAGTTTTAAATAGATAATTTATTCTCCTGAAAATGTTTTATTCAGTTTTTTATTAAACTTAATCCATTTTTCATATTGTTTTTCAGAAAGCACTTTTTTAATATCTACATCTAGTTTTTGATCTTCAGTTTTTAATGTTTCTGAAATCGGTTTCAAATCTGTTGCTAATTTCTTCTGAACTTCTACTTGATTAGAAAAATCTCTTGTTTTAATGGCATTTTTTTGAAAATCTTCAACCAATTTTTTGGAACTATTTAATGTAAACGAATTGATTCTTTTTATTTGCTTAATTTTATTATTGTAAGTAGTCAAAATATCTGAGAACGATTTTCCTTCATCAGATGTTAAATTAAGATTGATTTTTTTCGAAGTTTTTTCGATGTCATACACTACAATTCCAAGATATTGTTCTACTTCAAAATTTGGTTCAGGTGCTTTTTCTGGAGTTTGCATCATTTGTCTTTGACGTTGATTTTGCAAACCCCCATTCATATATTGTGCTTTTACACTGCAAAAAGTCATGATTGATAGTAGAAATACGATTTTTTTCATGAGTTAAAATTTTTTAATTGCGGATTCAATTCTCTGTATAGTTTCTTGTTTTCCAATGATTTCCATGATATCAAAAAGATGAGGCCCTTTCATTTCGCCAACCAAACTCAAACGCAAAGGTTGCATTACTTTTCCAAAACCAATTTCGTTTTTAGTAATCCAATCTTTGATAATTGATTCTGTATTTTGTGATGAAAAGTCATCGATTTTTGAAATTTTAATCAATAATTGTTCCATCAATTTGTTGGTGTCTTCTTTCCAATTCTTAGAAATTGCTTTTTCATCAAAAGTTGTGGGTGCTTCAAAAAAGAAGTTTGATAATTCCCAAAAATCAGCTACAAAAACAGCTCGTTCTTTGATTAGTGAAATTACCTTTTCAATGGTTTCTTTTTCAGTAACAATTCCCTTTTCTTTTAATTTTGGAGCATATAAATTTGCTAATTCAGCAACAGATTTTTGCTGCATATATTGCTGATTAAACCATTTCGTTTTATCAGGATTAAATTTTGCTCCAGATTTGCTAACTCTTTTTAAATCAAATGCTTGAACCAATTCATCCAAAGAAAAAATCTCTTGTTCAGTGCCTGGATTCCATCCTAATAATGCTAACATATTGATAAATCCATCTTCAAAATAGCCATCTTCTTTATAGCCTCTTGAAATATCTCCTGATTCTTCATTTTTATATGCCAATGGAAAAACGGGAAATCCTAATTGATCTCCATCACGTTTACTCAATTTTCCTTTTCCAATTGGTTTTAAAATCAAAGGTAAATGTGCAAATTTTGGTGCTTTCCAACCAAATGCTTTGTATAAAAGGATGTGCAAAGCCATAGAAGGAAGCCATTCTTCACCACGAATTACGTGCGTAATTTCCATCAAATGATCATCCACAATATTTGCTAAATGATAGGTTGGCATTCCATCAGATTTAAACAATACTTTGTCATCTAACGTATTTGTGTCAATACTGATTTTTCCTCTAATTTCGTCTTCCATTTCAAGAATTTCATCTTGAGGAGATTTGAAACGAATCACAAAATCATCACCATTATTGATTCTTTTTTTAACTTCCTTTTCACCCAAAACCAAGGAATTAGCTAATTTTCCTTTAGCTCTATTATGCCAATTATAGATAAATGTTTTGCCATCTTCTTCATGTTCTTTTCTCAACAAATCCAATGATTCAGAAGTGTCAAAAGCATAATATGCCCAACCGTTTTCAAGCAGTACTTCAGCATATTTTTTATAAATTTCTTTGCGTTCTGATTGTCTGTAAGGACCAAATTTTTCATTTTTTCCTGGACCTTCATCAAAAGGAATCTTACACCAATTTAAGGATTCAATAATATATTTTTCAGCATTTGCAACAAAGCGTGTTTGGTCTGTGTCTTCAATTCTAAGGATAAAAGTGCCATTATTTTTCTTTGCGAAAAGATAATTATATAAAGCCGTTCTTACGCCTCCAATATGAAGAGGTCCAGTTGGACTTGGCGCAAAACGAACACGAACTGTTGAATTCATTTGATTTTTTTTGTGTTGCAAAGATACTTTTAAAACGATATAATATAAATTAGAAATTACATAATAAAAAAAGTGCGATTTGTAATTTTTTAAAGTTATAAAAAATAGCAAAAGAATAACCATATTGAGGGACTGCTTTTAAATAAAAAATGCAAAACTTTAAAATTTTTTTTAATCCATAAGAAACAAACTTTTAGTTGGCATTTATAAACAAAAATGTAAAATATTCATCTAAATTAAAATAATCAAACCATTTTATAAAGTTTTTAAAGCTTTTCTTTGTTTATATTTATATTTATATTTATATTTATTTTCGTAACTTAATAACCTTAAAAACAACATTTCATGAAAATTTTTTTATTAATTTTATTAATGTTTTTTACATTATCAAGTTTTGCTAACAATTCTATATCGTTAAAAGAAAGAAAAATTCAAAAGATTGGATTTCAAATTGACAATTTAGAAAATCAAATTTCTGTGATAAATTTTGATTGGGTAGCTAGATGTTATGTAACAATTAGAAATTCTGAAACTGGAGAGACCAGAAGAGTTTATGGGATAGGATCTGGATCTACCCAATCAGAAGCAGCATCTAATTGTGGAAAAAATGCTTATAGACTTGCATTAACTGTAGTCGATAATTTAAATTGATAATAATAATTAAACAACCAACAAACAGTTTTGAGTTTTTTCAAAACTGTTTTTTATTTAAAATTATGTTAAAAATGAACCGTTTATTAAATGTAATATTTTTTACTTTAACGTTTGTTACTTTCAGTCAAAAAGATTCTATTACAGTATATCAAGTTCAATTTGAAAGAATTTTAACTTTTGACGATGCTACAGAGCCACATGTTTCAGTTTATAATTATACAAAGTTTGTTGAATTAAATAAATCATTTTATGATAGAAATATTAAAGTTAAAAATAATGGAAATTTAATAAAAAGTAAAGAAGACAATACAATTCTTGATTTTATTCCTTCAGGAAAAAACACGAGTGTTGTTTTCAAAGATTATGATAAAAAAGAAACTTTTTCAAAATATGAAGTTGCTTACAAGTATTTTGTTGTTAAAGATTCTTTAGATATTTTTAAATGGAATATTTTAAACGAATCAAAAGATATTTTAGGTTATACTTGTCAATTAGCAACAATGAATTTTCGTGGAAGAGATTATGAAGCTTGGTTTTCTTCAAAACTTCCTGTTGGTGGTCCTTGGAAATTTGATGGTTTACCAGGTTTAATTTTAGAAATGAAATCGGTAGACAATTTTATTTCCTTTAAAGCAATTAGTTTAAAAAATTTAAAAGTTGAATCTAAAACTCTAAACAATCCCTTTGAAACCAAAGGGGTTATTAATTGGGAAGAATTTACTGCATTATACAAAAGGAAAGCTATTGAGTTAATTAGTTTTAAACCAGATGAGGGTTCTGGTGGAATAGAATCTTCTAGAGGAGGAATAGAGGAGTATATACATAAAGATGATAAAGAATATAATGAAGCATTAAAAAAAATAATAGGAAATAATTAAAATACATTTGTAGTTTTTTAATGAATGATAATATCTCCAAATTTTTTCTTTTTTCTTTTTTTTTATTTTCTTTGAATTTAACAAATGCTCAAACAATTAAGGGCACAGTCATAGATTTAGACGGAAGACTATTAAACGGTAAAATACTTGTAAAAAAAGCTGATAGCACCAATATTATCTCAGAATTTGTACTTGTTACAAAAGGAAATTTTTCTTACACTTTAAAAAAAAAGTATTTTACAGATATTATTTTAGAAATATCGGCTATTGGGTATGTTTCTATTGAAGAGCTTTTAGAATTTTCAAAATTCAATAATAATTTAGCCTTTAATTTTGTATTACAAAAGGAAAAAATTGAAAAGCTCGATGAGATTATAATTAAAAGTAAAAATACTCATTTTACTATAAAAAAAGATACTATAACATATCGCGTTAGCTCTTATTTAAATGGTACAGAAAAAAAAGTGCTAGATGTTTTAAAAAGACTTCCAGGTATAGAAGTTGATGAGAATTCTAATATTATAAAATATAAAGGAAAACAAATTGAAACTGTTACTGTTGAAGGAGACAATTTATTTGGGCAAAATTATAGTATTGGCACAAAAAATATAAATATTGATTTAATTAAGGAAATTGAAGCTATAGAAAATTATACAGAAAATGAATTGCTAAAAGGTATTGAAAACAGTGATAAAGTATCATTGAACTTAAAATTAAAAGAAAACAAAACGGATTTTTCGGTAAACACAGAGTTAGGAATTGGTCAATTTCCTGACTCAAAGAAAACACCTGCAGACGCTTCTATTAATCTTTTGGCAATAAATAAACACCAAAAATCATTTACAGTTACTACTTATAATAATGTTGGTAAAAATCAATCAGTATTTAATTATTCAAATAATCAAATTAGTTCTGAGCAGATAAGTGATAGTAATTATTTGGCTGAGAAAACAATTAATACCTTGGCAATTACAAATGTAACTGAAAATAATTTATCGAATATTAACAATGAGTTTTTTACTAATTTAAATAGTATTTTTACCCTAAATCCTAAAGTAAAAGCCAAAATTAATTTATATTACATAAAAGATGAAATAGCAAGTAATCAATTTTCTGAAAGTAACTATACTATAGGGAAAAACACCTTTTCAACATTTGATAATAATTTTATTAAAAAACAACCATTTCAATATCGAGGAGATTTAGAATTAAAATATAATATTACTAAATCGTCTCTATTAAAATATGAAATACGTTTCAGTGATGAGTTTATTGAGACAGAAAGCAATATTTTTTCAAACCAAAATAAAGATTTCTCTTCATTTTTAAAATCTAACAGTATTTTTGTAAAACAAAATATAGAATACACAAAAAAAATATCTGATAGAAAAGCGGTACAATTTAATTTATTAAATACTAGGAATTACTTAAACCAAAATCTTTCCATAAATCCTTCTTTTTTTAATAGTTCAAATTTTAATCAAGACGAACAAATTATTGATTCTGAGAAACAAAAAACTACATTTAAAACACTTTTTTTAGGAAAAGACAAAGTTGGCAACAAATACAGTTTTGCAAGCGGATTTAATCTAAATAAGGATTTATTTGCTTCTAGTTTATTTAGTAAAAATAGCTTAGATTCAATTGCTGTAGAAAACAGTAAGAATAATTTAAGGTATTCAAAAAATGAAATATATTCTTTTGGTTCTTATAATATAAAATTAAATAAATTTACAATTTCACCAAATTATTCTATTAGATATTTAATGCAAAGTGCAGCATCTACTCAGAGCAATCTTATAGTTTTGGAACCCTCAATGAATGTATCATATAAAATAGATAGAACGTCAAATCTTAGTTTAAACTTTGGATTAAATAAAAACACATCCTCTATTCAAAACTTATTCGAAAGTCAAATATTAATTGATAATCGATTAGTAAGAAAAAACAACTTAAATTTATCTTTGCAAAAAAACCAAAAATATAATTTAACATTTTTAAAAAACGACCTTTTCAATCAGCTAGAATTGTTATTTAGTGGAAGTTATTTAAAGCAAAATGGGAATTTTTTTAACAACACAACCATCAATGAAAATTCAACTGAAATCACTAATTTCTTTTTAAATGAAGATACAGAAAATATAAATATTTACATAAAAATTTCTAAACTATTACCTTTTATTAAAACAAATTTTAAGATTGTTTCTAATTATTCCATTTCAAATTTTAAAAACATCGTTAATAATTCAGAACTTAGAGATAATAAAGCCATTTACTCAATCAATAGTATTTTTTTAAAATCGGCATTTAGTTCGGTATTTAATCTTGAAAACAAAACTACATTTATTTTTCAAGAGAACAGAAGTACAAATCGATTTCACAACAAGTCAATAGAAAATAAATTTGATTTCATTTTTAAACCAACAAAAGAAATTATAGGTACTTTAACCTATAATTTCTTAATTCCATCTTTAGACAGCAATTCTCATAATTATTCTTTTTTAAATACAAAACTCATATATAAACCGAAAAATTTTAAATGTCAATTAGAAATATCTGGTGTTAATTTATTAAATGAGAAGTTTTTTAGAGAAGTAAGTAACAGTGATATTTCAACAGACATTTTTCGTATAAACCTAATTGGTCGGTATTATTTAGTAAATTTTATATACTCATTTTAACAATTATTTTATTTTAAATTAGGATAAATACTGTAGTTTTATAGATTGATTATGAATGAGTTTACTAAAATTACCCAAAAGCTTCACCAATTTTCTCTAAAATTCTACACCAATGAATTAATTAGAGGTGCTATTTTATTTTTTTCATTTGGCGTTTTATACCTTTTTTTCACGCTTTTTATTGAATATTTTTTATGGTTGAAACCATTTTCAAGAACAGTGCTGTTTTGGATTTTTGTTTTGGTAGAACTTTTTTTATTAATAACTTTAATTTTCTTTCCAATTTTTAAAATTATTGGTTTAAAAAAAGGACTTTCTTTTGAAGAGTCTTCAAAAATAATTGGCAATCATTTTCCAGAAGTTTCTGATAAATTGCTCAATATTTTGCAATTGAATCAACAAACCAATCAATCAGACTTATTGTTGGCAAGTATTGATCAAAAATCAGCAGCTTTGCAACCAATTCCTTTCACAAAAGCAATTGATTTTTCGAAAAATAAAAAGTATTTAAAATATGTTTTTATTCCGATTTTTATTTGGCTGATTAGTTTTTTGTCAGGAACAAATGGGGCTCTTACCAAAAGTTTAGAACGTGTTGTGAATCATAAAACGGCTTTTTTACCTCCTGCACCTTTTTCGTTTTCTATACTCACAAATGATTTAAAAGTTATCCAAGGAAATGATTTGAAAGTGCTTATAAAAACATCAGGAAATGTGATTCCTGATGAAGTTAAAATCCATTTTAACAACCAACACTATTTTACTCAAAATCTTGGAAATGGTACTTTTTCATTCATTTTTTTGGATGTAAAAGAACAAACTGATTTTTTTTTAGAAGCAAATTCTGTTCAATCTCAAGATTTTCAGATTGACGTGATTGATGCTCCAACAATCAATAAAATTTCTCTTTATTTACGATATCCAACATATATTGGTAAAAATAATGAAACCATTCAAAATCCAGGAAATTTAACTATTCCTGAAGGAACTAATATTTTGTGGAAAGTAACCACTTTAAAAACGGATGAAATAGCATTTATAGAAAATCAAAAAAGTGTCAATTTCAAACAAATTTCTGATGATAATTTCGAGTATTCAAGGAAAATAAATTCCCCAATTAATTATCAAATTTCATCATCAAACAAGTTTTTAAAAGCGTATGAAAATTTGCAATTTTCGGTAGATGTAATTTCGGATGAAATTCCTCAAATTTCTGTAACCTCAAATATTGACAGCATTTCACGTGGTTTAGCACAATTTGCAGGACAAATTTCAGATGATTATGGATTGAAAAAGTTGCAATTAGTATATTATGATGAAAAAGATATTAGCACATCAAAAAGAATTAATATTCAAATATCAAATCAAAGTATACAAACATTTTTTTATCAATTTCCTGATGGATTGAATTTATCTGAAGGCGTGAATTATGAATTATTTTTTCAAGTTTTTGATAATGATGTAGTTAATGGTTCAAAGAGTGCCAAAAGCAAGGTTTTTAACTATCGTCAAAAAACAACCAAAGAAGTTGAAGAGGAGTTGCTGAAAGAACAAAAAAGCACAATCAATAATCTTGAAAACACGATACAATTCCAGAAAAAAGAACAACAACAATTAGATAAGATTCAGCAAGATTTACAAAGTAAAAAAAATACGAATTGGAATGATCAAAAGAAAATAGAAAGTTTCATCAAACGTCAAGAACAATATAAACAAATGATGCAGCGTCAAACAGATAAGTTGCAAGAAAATTTGGATGAAAAAAAGGAAGAAAATCCATCGTTACAAGAAAAAAAAGAAGCACTAAAAGAACGAATTCAAGAGCTTAAAAATCTTGAAAAACAACAAAAAATCTTGGATGAAATTCAAAAAATGGCTGACAAACTCAATAAAGAGGATTTGGTTAAAAAAGCAAAAGAATTAGCGCAAGAAAACAAACAACAACAACGAAGTTTAGAAAAAACGTTAGAGCTTGTGAAGCGTTTTTATATAGAACAAAAAACCATGCAAATTGCATTAAAAACAGATGAGTTAGCCAAAAAGCAAGAAGAAATTTCGAAAGATTCTACGAATAATTTAGGAGCTCAAAAAGACATAAAAAAGGAATTTGAAGACATAAAAAAAGAACTTCAAGAACTTGAAAAAGACAATAAGCAATTAAAAGATCCAATGGAATTGCCTGATGTGGAAGATGAAAAAGAGGTCATCAATGAAGAATTAAAAAATGCTGAAGAAAATATTAAAAAGAAAGACAAACTAAAATCAACTAAAAATCAGAAAAAGAGTGCTCAAAAAATGAAAGAAATGAGTGCTAAAATGCAAAAATCTATGATGGAAATGCAAGGAGAATCTATGGATGAAAACATAGACGATTTGCGAAAAATTTTAGAAAACCTGATTATCTTTTCTGTTGAACAAGAACAATTGTTGAATAAGTTTGGTGAAATTTCTGCTACACATCCTGATTTTGGCAAAGTCCTTAAAAAGCAACATCAAATTAAAACGTATTTTGAACATATTGATGATAGCTTGTATGTACTTTCCATGAGAGTACCAACTATTTCAATGAAAATTCAAACGGATTTGTCTTCAGCGCATTATAATTTAGATCAATCATTAGAAAATTTTTCTGAAAGTAGATTTTCACAAGGGATATCAAACCAACGTTACGTGATGACAGCAACCAATAATTTGTCTGATTATTTAAGTAATATCTTTAGTAATATGAAGGACAATATGAACATGAAAATGGGTGAAGGAAAAAAAAGAAAAGGAGATTTTAGTTTGCCAGATTTGATAAAAAAACAAGATGGAATTTCTAAGAAAATGAAAGAAGGAATGAAAAAAGGAGATAAAAAAGGTGAAGAAAAAGGTGAGGGAAATGAATCAGCGGATAGCAAAGGAGAAAAAAAGAACGGTAAAAAACAAGGTCAAGGAGAAGGAGATTCTAATGATTTAGATGGCGAAATCTATGAAATTTATAAAGAACAAACCCAGTTAAGGCAACAATTGCAAAATGCAATCAAAGAAAATGATAATGAAAAAGCTGGTGGAAGCAATCCAAAAAAAGCCTTAAAATCTATGGAAGAATTGGAAAATAAAATTCTTGAAAAAGGTTTTAATTTTGAAACATTAAAAAAAATGCAACAACTAAATTATGAATTATTAAAGTTAGACAAGGCTTCTTTTGAACAAGGAAAAGAAACTCTAAGAAAATCAGAAACAAATACATCTGAAAATAATAGAAATAATCTCAAGGCAATTGATTTTAAAAAGCAGTTTTATAATCAAATAGAAATATTAAACCGACAATCATTACCTTTGCAGCAATTTTATAAAATGAAAGTAAGAACGTACTTTTCTGAAGAAAAATAAATAAGTTGTATGATAACGTTTAATTACGAAACAGAATTCGAAATTTCTAATGAGTCAATTCTTGAAAACTGGATTGATACTATTATTTCAAATAATGATTGTGAAACAGGAGAGTTAAACTTCATCTTTTGTGATGATGAATACCTTTATAAATTGAATGTTGAGTTTCTGAATCACGATACTTTTACGGATGTAATTAGTTTTGACAATACTTTAGGAAAGCTAATTTCAGGAGATATTTTTATTTCCGTAGAAAGAGTTCGTGAAAATGCAAAAGAATATAATGCCACTTTTGATGATGAATTACATAGAGTATTGATACATGGAGTGCTTCATCTTCTAGGTTTTAAAGACAAATCTCCTGAAGATGAAAAGATGATGAGAAGTCAAGAAAACGACGCTTTATCATTTTTAAATAATTGATTTTAATAAAATATAGTTTAAGTTTCACGTGAAACAATTTTAAAAATGAGTTTATTTACAACAGTTTATGATGTTATCGTAATTGGTGGTGGTCATGCGGGAAGTGAAGCTGCAGCTGCAGCTGCAAACATGGGTGCAAAAACGCTTTTGATTACCATGAATTTGCAAAATATTGCCCAAATGAGTTGTAATCCAGCAATGGGAGGAATTGCAAAAGGTCAAATTGTAAGAGAGATTGATGCTTTAGGTGGATATAGCGGTATTGTAACTGATAAAACAGCGATTCAGTTTAAAATGCTAAACAAATCAAAAGGCCCTGCAATGTGGAGTCCAAGAGCACAATCTGACAGAATGCAGTTTGCTGAATGTTGGAGATTGATGCTTGAACAAACTTCAAATCTTGATTTTTTTCAAGATTCTGTAAACGGTTTGTTGTTTGATGATGACAAAATTGTTGGTGTAAAAACTACTTTAGGAATTCAAATACAAGCCAAATCTGTCGTAATTACTGCTGGAACTTTTTTAAATGGATTGATTCATATTGGAGAAAAAACATTTGGCGGAGGAAGAGCAGGAGAGGGTTCATCAACTGGAATTACAGAAGATTTGATAAAAAAAGGTTTTGAAGCTGGAAGAATGAAAACAGGAACGCCCCCAAGAGTTGATGGTCGCTCTTTAGATTATTCAAAAATGATTGAACAGCCTGGTGATGAATTTCCCGTGAAATTTTCATATTTATCTTCCTCAAAACCACTTACAAAACAACGTTCTTGCTATCTAACATATACCAATCAAAAAGTACATGATTTATTGCGAGATGGGTTTGATAGATCACCAATGTTTAATGGTAGAATTAAATCTACAGGACCAAGATATTGCCCTTCTGTTGAAGATAAAATAAATCGTTTTGCAACAAAAGAAAGACATCAAATTTTTGTTGAACCAGAAGGTTGGAATACTGTCGAAATTTATGTAAATGGTTTTTCAACATCGCTTCCGGAAGATATTCAAGATAAAGCTATCAGAGCTATTGAAGGTTTTGAAAATGTGAAATTTTTTAGATATGGCTATGCCATCGAATACGATTATTTTCCACCAACACAATTGACACATTCTCTAGAAACCAAATTGATTAAAAACTTGTTTTTTGCAGGACAAATTAATGGTACAACTGGTTATGAAGAAGCAGCTGCTCAAGGTTTGATGGCAGGAATAAATGCAGCACTAAAAGTTCAGGAAAAGGAGCCTTTTATCTTGAAAAGAAATGAAGCTTATATTGGTGTTTTGATTGATGATTTGATTACAAAAGGAACAGAAGAGCCTTATAGAATGTTTACTTCAAGAGCTGAATATCGTACGCTTTTACGTCAAGATAATGCTGATTTGCGACTTACTCCAAGTGGATTCAAAATTGGTTTGGCATCCAATGAGCGTATGGAAAGAGTTTTAGAAAAGCAACATAAAACAGATTTACTGATTGCGTTTTTAGAAAATACGAGTGTAAAACCAGAAGAGATAAATCCTATTTTGGAGGCTAAAGAATTGGCTTTGGTTTCACAATCTTTAAAGTTTTTTAAAGTAGCTACAAGGCCACAATTAACTTTTATGGACTTTATGGTTATTGATTCTTTAAGTTCTTTTGTAAAAGAGAATAATATCGACGACGAAATCATTGAACAAGCTGAAATTCATTTGAAATACTCTGGATATATTGAGAAAGAAAGGAATAATGCTGATAAACTCAATAGACTAGAAAACGTAGTAATTCCATCAAGTTTTGATTATCATAAACTGAATAGTTTGTCTATTGAAGCAAGGCAAAAACTTTCTAAAATTAAACCGACGTCTATTTCGCAAGCTAGCAGAATTAGTGGAGTCTCTCCAAGCGATGTTTCTGTTTTGTTGGTGTATATGGGAAGATAATTTTGCTATGTTTTTAAAATGTTCCACGAGGAACATTTAGATAATAAGTACAATAAATACTTGAATTCTCATTCCTGCGAAAGCAGGAATCGTAATTTAAAGAGCGTTATAAATGAATCAAAAAATTGACTTTTATAAAAATCTAGAGCATTTTATAGAGTGCAAAGATTATACAGTTTCTGGTGAGGTTTATCAAGTAAAAAAGAACAATGAGTTTGATATGTTAGTAACAGTTCCTGTTCCAAAAAACGTATCAGATTATTATAAAAGTGAAGATTATATTTCTCACACAGATTCTAAAAAAACGATAATAGATAAAGTATATCAAATTGTAAAAAATATTACTCTTAAAGGAAAACTAAAAATAATAAACAAATATCTTCTTCGCCAAAATAGTTTTTCTAGACCTGAAAAAAATATTTTAGATGTTGGAGCAGGAACAGGTGATTTTTTAAGAGTTTGCAAAGATAACCACTGGTATGTTTGTGGTATAGAACCAGATAAAGGAGCAAGAAATATTGCTAGAAAAAAAGGAATCAATTTACAAGATGATTTATCAAAAATTAAAGACCAAAAGTTTGAAATAATTACACTTTGGCACGTTTTAGAACATGTAGAAAATTTGCAAGAATATATTATTACTTTAAAGAGTCTACTTTATGAAACAGGAACTTTATTTGTTGCAGTTCCAAATTATAAAAGTGATGACGCAAAGTATTACAAAGAGTTTTGGGCAGCTTATGATGTTCCAAGACATTTGTGGCATTTTTCGCAAGAATCTATTTCTAAAATTTTTGCTCTTGAAAATTTCGTTGTAGAAAAAACGCTTCCAATGAAATTTGATTCTTTTTATGTTTCTATGTTGAGTGAGAAATACAAAACAGGGAAATTGAATTTTTTGATTGGCTTTTGGAGAGGTTTTGTTTCAAATTGGAAGGCTCGTAAAACTTCAGAGTACTCTTCTTTGATTTACATTATAAAAAAGAACTAAAATCGTTTTTAAAAGTCGAAATCGACCGAAATTTCAAAACACACACAATTACCTTAAACTTTTTAAAAAACGCCTAAAAACACCTTATTTTCGCCCTGACTTTATAAGAAATTCTTATAGAAATATTTTGTTGAGATAAGTTTTAGTTATGCAATAAAAAAACACCAAAAACGGTCAAAATAAAATACACTGTCAAAGACATGGCTCCTGCATAATCTTTTGCCAAACGTTGACCAATCAATAAAAAAATCAAGGTAATTGCACAAAGCTCAACTCCTAAAAGAGCCATTTCTTTTTCACCTGAAACATACAGTTTGTAGATTCCAAAAATCATTAAAACGGAAGCAATGATTTCTATCAATAAAATAATTCCTAATAAAAAGGGCACTTTATTTTTGAGAGGTGAGTTTTTGAAATGTTCTTTGATAAATGAAACATTTCCATTCCAATCCAATAATTTGTCAATTCCTGATTGTAAAAAAGTAACAATCAAAAAAACCAAAATCAAAATCTCAGTTGGATAATTGCTTAATAAATTCATAGTTGCTTATTTTATATTAAAATAATTTTTCGTCAATTGGTTCCCAAAGTTCAATTTTATTTCCATCGTTGTCTAAAATCCAACCAAATTTTCCGTATTCAAATTCTTGAATTTCACCTAAAATGGTAACTCCTTCTTTTTTCAATTCGTCAAGCAATTCAACTAAGTTTTCAACTCTATAATTGAACATGAATTCTTTATTAGAAGGCTCAAAATAGGTTGATTTTTCTGAGAATGGAGACCATTGAGTTGTACTTAAATTTCCAGAATCATCTTTCCATTTAAATGTACAACCCCATTCATCCGTGTCAAATCCTAAGTGTTTTTGGTACCAATTTTTTGTAGCATTTACATCTTTGGTTTTAAAAAATAATCCGCCAATTCCAGTAACTCTTTTTTTCATAAGTTATTTTTTTATAGATAATTCATAGATTGAAATCCATTCTTTAACAGCTATTTTTTGAACTAATTCCTCTAAAATTTCAAAAGGAATATCAGTTTCTTTTTTAAATCGAATGCAACTTTTTCCCATATCCAATTTCTTTGAAAACTGTTTTGAATAAGCAGTAACAAACCAATCATACAATTCTTTTTTTGCATACAATCCCATGTGATAGATATTCACAGAATTTTTCTGAGAAGCAATACTCATGAAAGGCAAAGGCTCTTTTGGATTGCAATGATAGCCTTTTGAATATATTTTGTGAGGCACAAAATACCCAATCATCCCATATTGAATACCTTCTTTATAACCTTTTGGAAGGTTGTTCTTGATACAACTTCTTAGCTTTTCTAGATTATTTTTCTTTCATCAGATAATTCCGAAATATATTCATCTACTGTAATTGCTTTTGAAGTCATGAGATCTTGATTGTTAAAATTTTATGAATATATTTTTGATTTTATCTACAATGGTTTGCGCCAATATTTCATGACTTTCCACTGACCAACCAGCTACGTGTGGCGTTAAAATAACATTTTCAGCATGAATCAAATATTGAAAAGCTTCTGGGATGTTTTCATCAGAAAAAAAGCTTTCAAACGAGGTTTTTTCATATTCTAACACATCCAAACCTGCACCTAAAATTTTCCCTGATTGTAGTGCTTTTACCAAATCAGCAGTAATTACAGCAGAGCCTCTTGCGGTATTTAATAACCAAAAATTATGATGAAATTGGTTTATAAAACTCTCACAAATCATGTTTTTTGTTAGTGCCGTTTGAGGTGTATGCAAGCTGACAACTACTGCTTTTTTTTGAAATTCCTCTAAAGAAACTTGCTTACAATTTTCATCGCCAACATTGGTTTTGATGTCATAACAAATCACTCTCACATCAAAACCTTTTAGTTTTTTTGCAAATGATTTTCCCATATTTCCATAGCCAATAATGCCAACAGTTTTTCCATCCAACTCAATTCCGCGATTTTCTTCACGTTGCCAAATGCCATTTTTCACTTCTGAATTTGCTTTATTCAGCTTGTTAAAAAGTGATAATAACATTCCTAAGGTATGCTCTCCAACAGCATTTCTATTGCCTTCAGGAGCGGCAATGAGATGAATATTTTTTGATGTTGCAAATTCACAATCAATATTTTCCAATCCTGCGCCAACTCTTCCAATAAATTTGAGGTTTGTTGCCTTCTCTAAAAAAGTTTTGTCAATTGAAAATCGACTTCTGATGATAATTCCATCATACAAATGAATTTTTGCTTCAATATCAATTTTTGAAGAAGTATAATCTTCCTCATTTTGAAATCCCACATCATTCAATTGATGGAGTAATAATGGGTGATTTGTATCTAAGTGAAGGATTTTCATGAAGAGATTATTTGACATAGAATTTTCTGAAAAATTCAATTTTCTTTTTGAACATCTTTACTATCAATTTTATATAAAATTAGTTTAGAAATAAAATAAAATAGTAGTAAAGAAAATTTTATTTTTGAATTATTAAAAATAGCTAATTCAGAAAATATACTTCCGATAAATACTAATACTAGTATTAAAAGAAAAACATCGGCAATAATTTTAAGTGCTTTTCTCATAATAAGTTCCTTCCCTTTGGGAAGGTTAGGATGGCATTATTAATACTGCTCATTTTCATTCGGAAAATCTTTGCTTTTCACATCAGTCACATATTGCTCAAAAGCTTTGGTCATATCAGCATATAAATCCAAATATCTGCGTAAAAAACGGGGATGAAATTCGTGCGTCATTCCAATCATATCATGAGTTACTAAAACTTGTCCGTCAACACCATTTCCAGCGCCAATTCCAATCACAGGAATTGTCAAAGATTTCGCTACTTTCTCAGCCAATTTTGCAGGAACTTTTTCTAAGACAATAGCAAAACAACCCAACCTTTCTAGCAATAAAGCATCTTCCATCAATTTTTGAGCTTCTTCTTCTTCTTTGGCTCTTACAGTATAGGTGCCAAATTTATAAATAGATTGTGGTGTCAATCCCAAATGTCCCATTACAGGAATTCCAGCGTTCAAAATGCGTTTGATGGATTCTTTGATTTCACCTCCTCCTTCTAATTTAATGGCATGTCCACCACTCTCTTTCATGATTCTAATCGCAGAGCGCAAGGCTTCTTTTGGATCAGATTGATAACTACCAAAAGGCAAATCAACCACCACTAAGCAGCGTTCAATAGCTCTCACAACAGCACTTGCGTGGTAAATCATTTGATCTAAAGTGATTGGCAACGTCGTTTCATGACCAGCCATCACATTTGACGCAGAATCACCCACCAAAAGAACATCCAAACCAGCATTGTCCAAAATTTTTGCCATGGTATAATCATACGCAGTTAGCATGCTAATTTTTTCGCCATTGGCTTTCATTTCTACCAATGATTTTACGGTAATTCTTTTGTATTGCTTTTTTGCTACGGACATAATTATTGGGTTTTATAAAATCGTAAAAGTAAGAAATATCAGGAGATAATTTGTTAGTTCTTAATTTGTAAATATCGATAAATGATTTCGATTTCAGTAAAAAATGTTTGTATTTCAAAGGAGAAATCAATTAAAAATGAAAATTTATGCTTTTTGTTCATAGTATTCATATTCAATTATTATGTTTTTCGAGAGAAAATAATTGAGAAATTGAAAATCCTAATTATTACTTTGGTTAATATGATAAGAATAGATAATGGTAATGCTTTTCAAGAAAAAAATAGCTTTATATTTGACTCATTAAATATAAAAATGTCCGGAAAACAATTTTTGCTAAACCCAAATGAATGGATTGATAAGTATGTAGATTACTTGTTCAACTATGCAATTGTGCGAGTTAATGATTATGATTTGGCAAAGGATTTGGTGCAAGAAACTTTTTTTGCAGGTCTAAAATCAGCTAAAAATTTCGAAGGAAAGGCTTCTGAAAGAACCTGGTTAGTTTCTATCTTAAAAAGAAAAGTCGTTGATCATTATCGAAAAATAAACTCCATAAAAGGTCAGGCTGAAGTGAAAATGAATTTTTATGAAGATGGAGAAAATGAAGGTTATTGGATTGAAGAGTGCGTTCCTCAAAGTTGGGATAATGAAACTGAGAAAGCCATTGAAAACGAAGAATTAAAAAATCAATTAGAACATTGCATCAATCAATTGCCCGAAAAATATGCAATGGTTTTTAGGATGAAAACCATTCAAGAATTTGACACTGATGATATTTGTAAGGAATTAGATATTACAGCGTCTAATTTATGGGTTATGATTCATAGAGCAAGAACACAACTTAGAAAATGTATGGAAGATAACTGGTTTAAAAAGTAAGAAAAATGTTTAAAAAATTTATGATAACTTGCGACGAGGCAACCAAAATTTGCAATAAAAGTCAATATAATGAAACCTCATTTTTTGAACAAATGCAGTTAAGTTTGCACCTCTTATTTTGTAAATTTTGCGCCCTTTATACAAAACAAAATCGTATCATGACAGAAATTTTTAAAATGAAAGCAAAAACTTGCAAACATCATTTATTACCTATTTCTGAGAAAGACAAAGCAATTCTTAAAAAACAATTCAAAGAGTTAAATAATTAGTTTCTAGAATTCTAATTTCTAAAAATTTTATATTGCCAATGAATTTTTTGCCTGAAAAATTAGACCAATATGTTGTGGAACATTCACAACAAGAACCCGAAATTTTAGCTGAATTAAGTAAAGAAACTTGGCAAAAAGTATTGAATCCCAGAATGCTGAGTGGTGCATTTCAAGGACGAGTATTAGCGATGATTTCTAAATTAATTAAACCAAAAGTTATTTTGGAAATCGGTACTTTTACAGGATATTCTACTATTTGTTTTGCTGAAGGTTTGGCCTCTAACGGAAAAATTATTACTATTGATAAAAACGAAGAATTAGAAACTCTGCAAAACAAGTATTTTGCAAAATCAGGATTCAGAGCTCAAATTCACCAAATAATTGGAAATGCGCTCGAAATGATTCCTTTAATTGATGAAAAGTTTGATTTGGTTTTTATTGATGCTGATAAAAAAAATTATGAAAATTACTTTCATTTGATTATTCAAAAAATGAAACCTGGTGGCATTATTTTATCAGACAATGTGCTTTGGAGTGGAAAAATTATTGAAAAGTTAGATCCAAAAGATGAAGATACAAAAGCCCTTTTATCTTATAATAAGCTATTAAATTCAGATAAAAGATTGGAAACTATTTTAATTCCAATTAGAGATGGATTAACAATAAGTAGAGTGAAAATGTAATTATTTACATATTTCTTTTAATAGGGCCTGTAATATCTTCAATATTGTCTCTCACCTCTGTAACTTTTTCGTTAAGTTCTTTAGTGATATCATCATTAATACGATTGTTTTTTGCGCTCTCGTTGATGTCTTTTTTTATCTCGTTTGTCGCGTCTTTAATTTGACGCATTCCTTTTCCCAAGCCTCGCGCTAATTCAGGAATTTTATCTGCACCAAAAAGCATAACAACAATTATGAGAATAAAAAATATTTCTTGACCACTAATAAATAAAAATACTGTTTTCATTGAGTTTTAAATATATATTGATTTCAAATAAATCAAAAATAGTCTCGCAAATATAGGAGGAATATCACAGTTTTTTATTTATACGAATAATTATTTTCTATTTTTCTATGAAGAACGTTTAATTTTTAATTTATTGATTTACAGTAAATTATAAAACATTTTAAAATTTTTATAAAGTATTGATTATTAGTTGTTTGAAAAATGCAATTTTATTTGTATCTTTACAAAGTTACTAAAAACCCCTAAATATGAGACCCCTAAAAAAAGCAACTTTTTTTGCTGTTATTCTACTTGGATTATTTTCCTTCAGCAAATCAGAAAAGACAATTACACCTTTAAATCTAAGTAATATCAATGTTCTTGAGATTCTTTCTCATCAGAATTATCAATGTAGACCAAATTCTGACTATCTATTTTATGTAGAAACTAAATTGCTAAAAAAATCAAGAGGTTTCAACACAATTAATGCAAAAATCTTTTTGATGGATAGAGCATCAAGAAAATCTAATCTGTTGGCTTCAGAAAATATTGCTGTACCTTTTCACAAAGAAATGATTTCTTTGGATTATGAAACTGCAATAAGAGATTCTGAAATGATAATTTTTGAGAACGGAGACAGCATTGTTGGAAATTCAAATTCAGGTCCTTACTGTTTTAGTGAGCTTATCAAAAATGAAATAATTTATAACAGTTATATAAGTGCAACTAACAAATTATTGGGTTTGAACAGATCATGGTAAATGTTGATCTTTAAGTAATGAGACTTTATAATATAAAAAAGGTTGAGAATTTTCTCAACCTTTTTTATGAAATTTAAGGATAAAATTACCTCAAAGCTGGAGAATAATTTGTTGGATAATCTTTTGCTTTCGCCAAACCATTGGTTGCTGTAGTAAAGTTTGTACCAAATTTAGCATCCATAGCAGCTAGAATTTTATTTGCCATCAACGCATATCCTCTTGCTGTTAGATGCACACCATCCAAACTAATTAGACCTCCTGTAACCAGTCTTGTATTCATATTGAAATTATCAAATCTGATTCCTGCTGAAGCCTCTTCTAAAACTGCTTTAAAATCAACCAAAGCTACATTTGGATTAGAATTTGCAATGGCTGTAATTGTTGTGTTATATGCATCAGTAGCTGTTTTGATTGCGGCTTGTTCTTGTGGTGTAATTACCCATCTGTCAGCCAATGGCACAGTAACTCCATTGATTAATTGTGGATTTCCACCCACAGTAGTTCCAATAAAAGAAGAGCTTGGCAATACTAGCAAATCAGCAGAAGTTGCTTGTCTATATTGAGGCAATGCTGCAAAAGCAGGATTAATCGCACCTAAATTGGTTAAATTTTCATCAACAATAACCACTGCATTTCCTGCACCTGCTGTAAAATTGATTCTTCTTTTTGCTATTTCAGCTGTAGCAGCTGCTTGAGACATTGCTCCTAACTGAACCAATACACCAAAAGCTTGCTGAATACCCGCATTATAAGCTGCATACGCACCATTCACTGCTGCTGCAGTTGCAGCATCTAAAGGAACAGGATTGTGAGGAACTGTTGTAAAATGTGCCAAATTTGTAATGTAAGGAACTGTTGCAACAACACCTTTTGCGCCTCCAGAAGTTAGGGTTGTAACCATATTATTGAATACACTTGCAAAAACATTTGGATCAGTAATATCATTACTGCCATAAGTTGCAGGATTCAAATTTCCTGTTTGGTTTACTCCTGAACCTCCAGAAAGTGCATATCCTAAAACATCATTTCCACCAACTTCAGAAAGTGTAAAAAATGTAGGAACTTGAGCCATTGCATCACCTAAAACAGTTGCATTTGCACTTGTTGACATTCTTGCAAAATATGGATTTGCTAATCCTAAAGGAACTCCTGCAGGATTTCCATAACCTGGGGCAACAAAGTGAAAACTTTTTGCACCTGGAACACCAAAATTGTGTAATCCTCCTGTAACTTTAGTGGTAATTTCGGTTGTTGATTCTGCAGATAAAGTAACAGGTCCTGAACCATTAAAATATAATCTAGGAGCAAATCTATTTTGCCCTGTGATAGGATCTAACATTGGTTGACCATTTAAAAGCAATCCACCAATATTATCATTCATCATTGGTTGGTTGAATTCTGACCCAAATTTGCTTGCCAAAATATTTGGAAATGAATTTTGTTGTGCAATAAAAAAAAGTGCATTGTCTGTAAAACCTGCTGTAAAGGATGCTCCAACAGAAACATATTTAGAGAAATCTAATCCGTTTTTGTTTAACTCAACTTCTGGCAAAACTACTTCTGGGATATCGTCTAAACCGTTGTTTACATCACAAGATGCAATGGCTAATGTGGCTAGAAATAATCCTATATATTTATAATTTTTCATGAATAAAATGTTTTTTAATTAGTTATTAATTGTCCAAGAAAGGTAATATTGAGAACCTACTGCTCCAACTCCAGGAGCACTTAAATATTCTTGACCTCCTAAGTTTGCGCCTCCTAATTTGAATACAGATTTTATACTTGGAATACTGTAGTTAATTTGAGCATCAATAACTGTTCTAGCATCAATAATACCATCTACGAAAGTTGATTCCCATAAGTATTCATCTTGCCATCTTAGGTTTATATTAAATCCAAGGTTTTTGAATAAATCTGGTTTTCCGAATTGGAGTTTAACTTTGTGTTCTGGAGTGTTAAAACCTGCCTCAAAATCTGGATCAGATGCTTGGTCAAAATCAAATTTAGCGAATGTGTAGTTTAATCCAATATCAAATCCATCAAAAATCTTAGTATTTAATCCGATTGATGCACCATAAGAATTAATATCAGCAGCAGAATTTGTATATACCTGTACAGGTTTTAAAACATTATCACTTCCTCTTACTAAAACATTTCTTCCAGAAATAAAATCCTCAAAAGCGTTATAATAAACACTAAAATCAACTGTCATGTTTCTTTGACCTGCTGGAATTAATCCTCTATATCCAAGTTCAAAAGCGGTTACTTTTTCTGGACTTACTAAATCTACGGTTGTTGCTACAGTACCACCACTAGCAATAGTAAAAGCATTTTCATAAGCGTCTCTAATTCTAATAAATTGAGGATTTCCAAAATCATCTGAATAACCAATATTCTTATCTAAATTATCTGGTGCAGAACCTGCTAAGATAGCTGCTCCTGCATTTAAACCTATATATTGATCTTGAGTAGTTGGATTTCTGAATCCTGTTTGAAAAGAAGCTCTAAAGTTTTGATTTTTATTTTCTCCAGCTGCATACGCTAATGATATTCTTGGCGAAAAGTTACCATTGAAATTTTGTGCTTTATCATAACGAACGGATGCTGTAAGTTTTAATCGATCATCCATCATTTTTTTTTGCATTTGAGTATACACACCATATTCATCATAATTAATTGGTCCATTTGCATCAGTAAAAATATTACCAAATGAGTTTAAAGAATATAATCTATAAGAACCTCCTACTTGAAACTCTGCAAAGTCAATAATATCTTTGAAATTATAATTAATATCTGAATGATATAACTTAGTATTATCTCTAAATTTTGCTCCTGTAAGTAAATCTGCATCACTTGTAACTTTATCAAATGCTGCTTGAAATCCAGGTGTTCCAGGAATCAGCCTTCCTTGATCAGCAACCGTTCTAGCTACATCATGAGATGCAGATACAAAATATGCACCTGCGTATTCCGTAAACCATTGTCTGTCGCTTTTCCACGCTCTGTTAATATTTAATGCAGCAAACAAAGAATTATAAGAATCTCCAGCATCTTCATTAGTTACATATCCTCTAAGGAAAAAGTTTTTGCCTTTAAACTCTAATTTATGTTGTTCCATGAAGAAATTTTGAATGCTATATCTCTGAGCGCCTTGATAAATGGTGTTTCCAACACCAAATCTTGAATCCCAAATTACTTCTAATCGATCATCTCCAAAAGGACGATAGTGAAGCGCTCCATTAAATTTTACACTTCGAGCCTCATTATTTATAAGATCGACATCATTATAGCCTGTTCTACTTACTCTTCCAACTGCTCCTCCTAAGTCAGCAGATGCTTCATCTCCATAAATATTTACACCATTAAAATTATTATCAGAACTTCTGTCTCCAGCAATATATTTACCATTTAATGTATTTCTATAGTCTGTTGCAAACCATTCTGTCCCTTTTAAATAAGCTAAAGAAGCTTTTGCAGCAAATTTATCAGAAAAAGCATACGCCATTCTAATATTAATATCGGAGAATTCGTTATTTCCAGCAGCTTCTTGACTAGTAATTCCTCCTTTTATAGAAACACTTATTCCTTGATTGTCAAATGGATTTTTACTTGTCATAAACATAATTCCATTAAACGCATTTGCTCCGTATAAAGCAGAGGAAGCTCCAGGAAGTAATTCTACAGTTTCTACATCCAATTCCGACATTCCTAATAAATTTCCTAAAGCAAAGTTTAACGCTGGTGAAGAGTTGTCCATTCCATCCACCAATTGCATAAAACGAGTATTTGAAAAAGTGGCAAATCCACGAGTGTTCACAGATTTAAAAGTTAAGCTGTTTGTATTGACATCTACTCCTTTTAAATTCTCTAAACCGTCATAAAACGACGGAGAAGAAGTATTTTTAATCTCTCTGATGTCCATTCTTTCAACAGTTACTGGCGATTCCATAATTCGCTCTGGAGTTCTTGAAGCAGATACAACAATCTCATCCAAAGAAGTTTCGTTTTCTGTAATTCTAACTTCAACTTTCTGATTGTTTTTAGTAATTTGTACTTCTTCTGTTTTATATCCCAACATCGACAATTCTATCGTAAATGGTGGAATATCAGTCACTTTCAACATAAAATAACCGTCAAAATCAGTGCTTGTGCCAACAGATTTTCTAGAAATTTTTACGTTAACACCAGGAAGCAACTCCCCTGTTTTTGCATCTTTTACAGTACCTGAAATGGTAGTTTGAGCCATCATAGACAAACTACCAAAAGCAATAAATGCAATGATTAAAATTTTTTTTATCATAATTTGAATTATTAGTTAAGTATCATGCAAAATACAAAAAAATTTGAATTTCTGAATACTTATGTCTAAATTTTATGAATTCAACAAAAATGCTGATATTTAATTGGGGAATAACCATATTAAAAAGACGTTTTTCAATGATTTTCGTCCACAGTTATTGTACATTTGTGGTTTGAAATCGGTTTTTTTTGAAAATAATACACAACACATTAACTTTTTTTTCCGAGGAAGAAACCTTTGTGACCATTGGTACTTTTGATGGCGTTCATTTTGGTCATCAAAAAATTATTGAAAAAGTAGTTTCCGAAGCAAAAGAAGCAAATAAAAAATCAGTCGTGCTTACTTTTTTTCCGCATCCAAGAATGGTTTTGCAAAAAGATGTCTCCGTTAAACTTATTAATACAATTGATGAACGTGCCGTTTTGCTTGAAAAAACAGGCTTAGATTATTTAATTATTCATCCTTTTAGCAAAGAATTTTCAAAAATGACTGCGCTCGAATTTGTGAGAAACATTTTGGTTGATCAACTAAATATTTCAAAATTAATAATTGGGTATGATCATCATTTTGGAAAAAATAGAGAAGGAAATATCACGCAATTAACTGAATATAGTCATGTGTATGATTTTAAAGTGGAAGAAATTCCTGCACAAGATATTGACGAAGTTTCCGTAAGTTCTACTAAGATTAGAAGTGCTTTAAATGCTGGAGATTTAAAAACGGCCAATCATTATTTGGGCTATTTTTTCATGTTAACAGGCACTGTTGTAAACGGTAAGAAATTAGGCGGAAAAATAGGCTTTCCAACAGCAAATATTCATATCGAAGAATCTTATAAATTAATACCAAAAAATGGCGTTTATGTGGTAAAATCATTCATTGAAAACCAGTCAGTTTTTGGAATGATGAACATTGGAAACAGACCTACTGTTGATGGAAATTACCAAACTATTGAGGTGCATTTTTTTGACTTTAATCAAAATTTATATGGTCAAAAAATCACTGTTGAATTGATGTATTTTTTGCGTGATGAAAAAAAATTTGACTCTATTGAATTGTTGGCAATTCAGCTAAAAAAAGACGAACAAAACGCAAAAACTCATTTGCAAAACAATCTTTAATGCTGCATTGCTTAAGTCTGTGGCTTCAACTATATTTGCGAAGTAAAATCAACCAAAAATGTTACAAGTAAATTTTATCAGAGAAAACAAAGAAACTGTTTTAAATGGACTAGCAAAACGCAATTTTGCAAATGCAACTTCCATGATTGAACAAGTCATCACTTTAGATGAAAACAGACGCGCAACTCAAGTGCTGCTTGATAATACTTTGGCTGAATCCAACAAAATTTCAAGAGAAATTGGCACTTTTTTTAAATCTGGTGAAATTCAAAAAGCCACTATTTTAAAAGAAAAAACAGTTTTATTAAAAGAACAAACCAAAGAACTTTCTGATAAATTAACTGCGTATTCTGATGAATTAGAATCACTTTTATATTTGATTCCAAATATTCCTCATGAATCTGTAAAAGCTGGAAAATCTGCAGATGATAATGAAGAAATTTTCGCTGAAGGTGAAATTCCTAATTTAGGTGAAAACGCACTTCCTCATTGGGAATTAGCAAAAAAATATGACATTATTGACTTTGATTTGGGCGCAAAAATTACGGGTGCAGGTTTTCCTGTTTATAAAGGAAAAGGCGCCAAATTGCAACGTGCTTTAATTAGTTATTTTCTAGATAAAAATACTGCAGCTGGGTATCAAGAAGTGCAAGTGCCACATTTGGTCAATGAAGCTTCTGGTTTTGGAACAGGTCAATTGCCTGATAAAGAAGGACAAATGTATCATGCAACTGAAGATAATTTATATTTAATTCCAACTGCTGAAGTGCCAATTACCAATTTATTTCGCGGAAATTTATTACAAGAATCTGAGCTGCCAATTGCGATGACTGGCTATACTCCTTGTTTTAGAAGAGAAGCAGGAAGTTATGGTGCACACGTTCGTGGATTAAATAGATTGCATCAATTTGACAAAGTTGAAATTGTACGAATTGAACATCCCTCAACTTCTTATGAAGTGCTTGAAAACATGGTTGAACATGTAAAAAGCATTTTAAAAGAATTGAAATTGCCATACAGAATTCTACGCTTGTGTGGAGGAGATACAGGTTTTACATCCGCTTTAACCTATGATTTTGAGTTGTATTCAACTGCTCAACAAAGATGGTTAGAAATTAGTTCTGTATCAAATTTTGAAACTTTTCAAGCAAATAGATTGAAATTGCGTTTCAAAAATAAAGAAGGGAAAAATGAATTGGTGCACACGTTGAATGGAAGTTCATTGGCTTTGCCACGTGTTTTAGCAGGAATTTTAGAGAATTATCAAACAGCAGAAGGAATTCAAATTCCTGAAGTTTTGATTCCTTATACTGGTTTTGATAGCATTTAGATTAGAGTTCAAAATTTAAAGTTTAGCGGTTTTTTTAGTTAAAATAGCAACTGAAAACTAAAATTATTTACTGAAAACTGAGACTGAATACTAATTACTAACCACTGCATTTATCAATCTCTTATATTTATTCATCTCTAAAAGCGCATTCAAATATGCACTTATTTGTCCGTTTTTCATGAAATCGTTCGCATTTTGCCTAGCAATTTCGTAGTGTTTTGATAGTTGGTTCATGGTGTTAAAGTGTTAATTATTTCCTTTAAGACAATTTCTGTGCCAAAACGTTACATTGCATAATCCAAAAATTAAATCGTTTCACAAAATTTTAACAACATTCTTGTTATATTTGAGGATTATGAAAGCATTTTTAACCATCTTTTTTTTCGTTTCTAACAGCGTTATTTTTAGTCAAGAAATTATTGAAAATGAATTTTTCTTAGCAGAAAATTATTTTAGAGAAGGTGAATATGAAAAAGCCTCTCAGATTTACAAAAAACTATACGATCAAAGCCCATTCAACAGCACGTATTTATACAGATTGATCACTTGTTATCAACAAACAGAATCCTTTGTTATTGTTGAAAATCTGCTCATAAATCGCATTAAAAAAGAGCCTTTACAAACGTATTTACATGTTTTTTTAGGATACAATTATAGCAAAGCTAAAAAAGAAAATTTAGCCGAAATTCAGTATCAAAAAGCAATCAAATCGATTGATAATAATAGTTCTTATGCAGCAATAATTGCACGAACATTTAGTGATTATAATTTGCTTGATTATGCTATTTTAGCTTACCAAAAAGCGATGGAAAAAAATCCTAATTCCAATTATAGCTTTCAAATTGCTCAGATTTATGGCGAAAAAGGAGCATATCAAAAAATGTTTGAATCGTATATTGATTTGCTTGATGCTAATGAACGCTATTTGAATTTGGTTCAACGTTCTGTAAGTAAATACATTACAGATGACGCTGAAAATGAAGCGAATGTTTTATTCCGAAAAACAGTTTTGCAAAAATTAGTAAAAAACCCAAAAAACGAATGGAATATTTTACTTAGTTGGTTATTTATTCAACAAAAAGAATACGAAAAAGCATTCATTCAAGAAAAAGCACTTTTTGCACGAAATCCAACAGATTTAAACATGATTTTTGAATTGGGACAAATTGCTTTTGAAAATAAAAATTATGAAACCGCACAAAGTTGTTTTCAATTTATTATCGAAAAAACACAAGCAGAAGATGAGAAAATAGAAGCAAATTTATACCTCATCAAAATTGCTGTCGCCACAAAAAATCCTAAAACTCAAGATATATTTAATAAAATATTTTTAGAATTTGGAATCAATTCTTTTACCATTAATATTCAAATTGCCAATGCTGATTTCTTAACTTTTCAAAAAAATGATCCAGAAAAAGCCATTGCTATTTTAGAAAAAGCATTGACATTTTCAAATTCAAAATTTGAAGAGGCAAAAATCAAATTGAAACTGGGAGATGTTTTTGTTTTTATAGGAAAATTTAACAAAGCCTTGATTTATTTTTCGCAAATTCAAACGCAGTTAAAAAATCATGAATTGGGGCAAGAAGCACAATTTAAAGTGGCACAAACCAGTTATTTTAAAGGCGATTTTGATTGGGCAAAAGCACAATTAAAAGTACTAAAAGGCGCCACAACTCAACTCATTGCAAACGATGCTGTAGATTTGTACTTGAAAATAATTGACAACGAACCTGTTGATTCTATTCCTTCTGGATTGAAAGAATTTGCGAAAGCTGAATTGGCATTTTATCAGAACAAATATGAAGAAGCTTTTCAAATATTAAAGTCCTTATTTACAGATAAAAACATCTTAGCAAATGGATTGATTCCAGGCGAAGTATTGTATGATGATGCCCTGTTTTTAGAGGCAAAAATACTTATCAAACAAGAAAAATATCTTGATGCCATTGAACAATTAGAGAAAATTGTAACAGCAGACAATCAAGGTTTTTTAACGGATGATGTATATTATTTAATGGCAGAAACCTATAATTTTAAACTTAAAAATCCCGAAAAAGCCAAAGAATATTATCAAAAAATTATCTTTGAACAACCTTCCAGTATTTATTTGGTGGATGCTAGAAGTAAATTCAGAAAAATACGTGGAGAAATTTTAAATTAATTTGAAAATATATTCAACAATTTTAATAAAAAAATTTAATATGGACTTAAAAGAAAACGAAAAGAAAGAGCTTGATAAATTAAAAATTGGACAATTAGTTAGGAGTATGATGACTATTATACTTGAAAGAGATTTAATTTCTGAAATTGAGATTCAAAATTTATTGAAAAAAGACTATTCAAAATTTAATTTTAATGTAATCTTCCCTATATTAAAAAAAGTAGACAAAAAAATTCCTTTAAAAGACAACTTACTGATAAATGGAAATCCAAGATATTATGCAAAACCAATTGAAAATAGGAAAACTGAATACCTTCTAACAAATGAATGGAAAGAATATAATAGAGAGGATTTTATGAATTGGTTAAAAAGAAAAGTCTCTGACTTATAAAAACTATATATATATATTGAAATTATGTACATATACAACGTTACCATCAATATCGAAGACAGTTTGCATGATGAATGGCTTGTTTGGATGGAAAATCACATTTATGATGTTTTAAACACAGGAAAATTTACCTCGGCAAAACTCACAGAAGTATTAGCAGAAAATGAATCTGGAAGAACGTATTCTGTGCAATATTCAGCCAATTCACGAAAAGATTTAGACGATTATTATCAGTTTCATGCAGACGAATTGAGATTAGAAGCCATCAAAAAATTTGGTAGTAAAATGTTGGCTTTTAGAACTGAATTAAAATTAATTAAGGAGTTTTATCCAACTTCTGTTACAAATTAATCTTTGAAATAATCACAATTTTGCTTCATTAAAGATTTTAAAAACTAGCTTCAACACCTAAAGAAAAAGCATTTATTTTTGAGACTCCTAATTTATAATGTTCATACCCAGAAATAATTCTATAGTTTTTGAGATGGTATTTTAAATGTAATTTGGTATTGTTTACAGATTGATTATTAAAAGTCGCCCATTTATGAGAAACCGAGAAACTTATTGGTTTTGCAAAAAATATTTCGCTGCCAAAACCTACTAAAAATCGTGTTTTATGAACATCATTAAAAACACTTCTAAATCCCAATCCAAACCAAGCATCAAAACGTTGTGTTCTTATTCTATAATATTTTAACATTGCAGAAAACATATCAAATGAATCGTTTTGACCATTTATTTTTTCTGAAAAAGTAGTGTAATTTACATCCAAAGAAAACCGTTTTAAAAAACGAAAATCAACTCCAAAATCATTTCCATATAAATTACTGTTTTCAATAAAAAAATGATTGTAAACATCAAATCTAGTCAAATTATAATTGATTGAATCTGTATAAATAAAATTTCCATGTGTTGATTTTTGATAAGGAAACTTCGAAATTTCAGCATCATGCATTCGTCCATTTTGTTCCCACGGAGACTCAAAAGCAATTCCGTATGCAGTGTAAGCAAAAAGATATCCAAAAATTTGGATGAATAAATTTACATCATCAGCAAACAAATTTCTACCAGAAGGTGATGCTGATCTTGAAGTTTTAACAGTTGTCGAGGTTGTCGTTTTTTCATTTTTTAAACTTTCTTTTGCTTTATCCAATTTTCCGTTCTGAGAAAATAAAATAAAAGAAAACAATAAAAATATGAATGCTAAATAAAATCTCTTTTTTTTCAATTAGTTGAATTTTTAAAACCACAACATGACCAAAAATTATGCCGATTTAAACTGTATATTTGTTGTTTAAAGGACAAAAAAAACTCGTGTCAGTAAAAGCAAAAAAACATTTAGGACAACATTTTTTAACCGACGAAAAGATTGCTAAAAGTATCGCCGATACTTTATCCGAAAACGGGTATCAACATATTTTAGAAATTGGTCCTGGAATGGGCGTTTTGACTAAATATTTACTCCAAAAAAAATCAAAAATTACCGTTTTTGAAATTGATAGAGAATCAGTAACTTATTTGAAAGAAACTTTTCCAAAAGAACAACTTCACATCAATACATCCAAAGAAAAATTTGAAATTGTAGAAGGCGATTTCTTAAAAAAAAATCTCTATAAAATTTTTAATGGAGAACAGGTGGCTATAATAGGGAATTTTCCTTACAATATCTCTAGTCAAATTGTTTTTAAAGCCATTGAAAATCGTGTATTTGTACCCGAATTTGCGGGAATGTTTCAAAAAGAAGTTGCTATGAGAATTGCTGAAAAAGAAGGCAGTAAAGTATATGGAATTCTGTCAGTTTTAACGCAAGCTTTTTTTGACGTTGACTATTTATTTACAGTTCCTCCAACCGTTTTTAATCCACCACCAAAAGTTGATTCGGGTGTAATTCGTTTCATCAGAAAAGAAAATTTCACACTTCCTGTAGATGAAAAATTGTTTTTTAGAGTGGTTAAAACCTCTTTTAATCAACGAAGAAAAATGCTGCGTTCGAGTTTAAAATCTTTCAATCTTTCAGATTCTTTAAAAGAAGACCCTATATTTGCAAAGCGTCCTGAACAATTATCAGTTCAAGAGTTTATTTTTCTCACAAAAAAAATAGCAAATGACATTTGAGGTAACATCAGAATTTCTTGAAAATCTATCACAACTTATTGATCTAAAGAAAGATGCTGCAATAAAAGTACTTTTTGAAGAAGTTCATGCTGCAGATATTGCTGAGATTTTAAACGATGTAGATTTTGATGAGGCTATTTATATTATAAAACTTTTAGACAGCGAAAAAACATCGGAAATCCTCACAGAACTTGATGAAGATACGCGTACTCGAATTTTAGAAAATCTATCAGCCAAAGAAATTGCCGACGAAATTGGCGAAATGTACACAGATGACGCTGCTTATATTTTAAGTGAACTTTCTGAGGAACGTCAAAAACTCGTTATCAACGAACTCGTAGACGACGAACATGCCGCTGATATCAAAGAATTACTTTCTTATAAAGACAATACTGCTGGCGCTTTGATGGCGAAAGAATTGGTGAAAGTTTATGAAACTTGGACAGTTGCTGGTTGTCTCAGAAAAATTAGAAGACAAGCAAAACATGTCAGCAAAGTACATTCAATTTATGTGGTTGATAAAAAAGAAAAATTGGTTGGCAGACTCTCTCTAAAAGATCTGATTATTGCTAAAAGCGATCAAAAAATCGCTGATATTTATATTTCTGCTGTGGATTCTGTAAACGTTAACGAAGACGATGAAGAGGTCGCAAAAATCATGTCAAAATATGATTTGGAGGCAATTCCTGTGGTTGATGATAACAATATATTGTTGGGCAGAATTACGATTGATGACATTGTAGATGTTTTAAAAGAAGAAGCTGATAGAGATTATCAATTAGCAGCCGGATTAACACAAGATGTAGATTCTGATGATAGTATTTTAGATTTGACTAAAGCGCGTTTGCCTTGGCTTATTTTAGCTTTATTTGGGGGTTTTATCAGTGTTTCTGTGTTGGGTGGTTTTGGAGATGCTATGAAAAATTTTCCCGAACTTTTTTTCTTTACCCCTTTAATTGCTGCTATGGCTGGTAATGTAGGAGTTCAATCTTCCGCAATTATTGTACAAGGTTTGGCAAACAATAGTTTGAGAGGCTCTCTTGTAAAAAGACTTTTTAAGGAGGTTTTACTCAGTTTATTAAACGGATTTTTCCTCGCAATACTTTTAATGTCTGCAGGAATGTTGATTTTAGGCTTTGAGTTTAAAGTTGGTCTTACAGTAGCAATTTCACTAATTTCGGTCATTATAATTGCCTCAATTATCGGAACCTTTGTGCCAATTATTTTAGATAAAAAAAATATTGATCCTGCTTTGGCAACAGGTCCTTTTATCACCACGAGCAATGATATTTTGGGAATTTTAATTTATTTTTTAATTGCCAAAACAGTTTTAGGTTTTTAGATTTTTTTGAAGCTATTTCCTGCTTTTCGTTCTATCTTTTTTGAAGTTTTTTCTAACCTATTTCTTTCTTGGAAAATCAATCAAATCAATACAATTTATGCTTTTTCAGTCGCATTAAAAAAGGATGCCATTTCAATCACGGCTATGCTTATTTGCCAATTTTACTGAAAATATCCCACAAAACGACTCCTACACTTACTGAAATGTTCAAAGAATGTTTCGTCCCAAATTGTGGAATTTCAACACATAAATCGCAAGAATTTACCACTTTTTGCTGCACGCCTTTCACTTCATTTCCAAAAATAATGGCATATTTTTGATTTTTTTCAGGAAGAAAAGCATCTAATTTCGTACTATTTTCTGCTTGTTCAATCGCCAAAACTTTTACACTTTCCTCTTTCAATTTTTTGACCAAATCAATCGTGTTTAAAGCATATTCCCAATCTACAGAATCTGTGGCCCCCAAAGCCGTTTTATGAATTTCATTATTTGGAGGCGTTGCTGTAATACCACACAAATAAATTTTTTCAATCAAAAAAGCATCACTTGTTCTAAAAACGGAACCAATATTATTCAAACTTCTGATATTGTCTAAAACTACAATTAATGGCGTTTTTTCAGCCGCTTTAAATCCTTGAATCGTGAGTCTTTTTAATTCAGTGTTTTTTAATTTTCTCATTGTTGATTCTGCCTTTGTCTTTTTCCGACTTTGAATTTTAAACTTTAAATTTTGAATTACTTTCTTTTTTCTATCTTCGCAAAACTAACGTAAAAAACCGAAAACTTGTCAAAAACGGAAGGAAAAAAGGAAACTCCTTTAATGAAACAATACAATGCTATCAAGAAAAAATATCCTGATGCCATGTTGTTATTTAGAGTAGGGGATTTCTATGAAACTTTTGGGGAAGATGCTAAAAAAGCGGCACAAGTTTTAGGAATTATTCTCACAAAACGTGGAGCAGGAAGTGAAACTGAAACTGCGTTGGCTGGTTTTCCTCATCATTCTTTGCATACCTATTTGCCAAAATTGGTAAAAGCAGGAATGCGTGTGGCAATTTGCGATCAATTAGAAGATCCAAAATTGACAAAAAACATTGTAAAACGTGGTGTTACAGAATTGGTAACTCCAGGAGTTTCTTTGAATGATGAAGTATTGCAAAGTAAAAGTAACAACTTTTTAGCGGCAATTCATTTTACAAAAAATGTTGTAGGAATTTCTTTTTTAGATATTTCAACAGGCGAATTTTTAGTGGCTCAAGGAAGTGTTTCAATGATTGATAAATTATTGCAAAATTTTTCTCCAAGTGAAGTTTTGGTTCAAAAACAACACAAACCACTTTTTTTAGAACAATTCGAAAATAGATATCACAGTTTTTATTTAGATGATTGGGTTTTTCAACAAGAATATGCCACTGAAATTTTGCAAAATCATTTTGAAGTAAAAAACTTAAAAGGTTTTGGAATTGAGGAAGTGAATCATGGAATTATTGCAGCAGGAGCAGTTTTGTATTATCTTTCTGAAACACAACACAATCAATTAAAACACATTCAAAACATCAGTAGAATCGCAGAAGATAGGTATGTTTGGATGGATCGTTTTACAATTCGAAATTTAGAATTATACAATCCAAATGCCGTAAATGCAGTCACGCTTTTAGATGTTATTGACAAAACTATTTCTCCAATGGGAGGAAGGTTGTTGAAACGTTGGTTGGCTTTGCCTCTAAAAAAAATTGATGAAATCAGAAATCGTCATGAATTGGTAAAGTTTTTCATCAATTCTGAACCCTATTTCGAGATTGTGAATTATCAAATCAAACAAATTTCTGATTTAGAAAGATTGATTTCAAAAGTGGCAACTTCAAAAGTGTCTCCAAAAGAAGTGATTGATTTGAAAAACTCGTTGAAAGCGATTTTACCCATCAAAGAAGCTTCAGAAAAAAGTAAAAATCTTACTGTTCAAAACTTTGGAAAAAAACTACATTCTTGTACCATTTTGATTGAAAAAATCAGTGAAATTCTATTTGAAAATGCACCTGTAAATATCTTAAAAGGAAATGCAATTGCTAAAAATATACATCAAGAATTGGATGATTTGAGAGCAATTTCAACATCAGGAAAACAATATTTAGATGATATGTTAACTCGCGAAACTGAAAAAACAGGAATTTCGAGTTTAAAAATTTCATTTAATAATGTCTTTGGATATTTTATTGAAGTGCGAAATACTCACAAAGACAAAGTTCCTGAAACTTGGATTCGCAAGCAAACTTTGGTAAATGCTGAGCGTTACATCACTGAAGAGCTCAAAGAATATGAAACTAAAATTTTAGGTGCTGAAGAAAAAATTCAGGCGTTAGAACAACAAATTTTTTCAGATTTAATTCAATATATCATTCCGTTTATTGGGCCTATTCAAGAAAATGCACAAACCATTGCAACCTTAGATTGCTTATTATCGTTTGCTAAATTGGCCATTGACAACAATTATGTGTGTCCAATTATGGATGAAAGTATGGATTTAGAAATCAAAAATGGACGTCATCCTGTGATTGAAAAACAGTTGCCTGTTGATCAACAATACATTGCCAATGATGTGGTTTTGAATAGAAATCAACAACAAATTATTATGATTACTGGACCAAATATGTCTGGTAAATCTGCGATTTTAAGACAAACTGCTTTGATTGTTTTGTTGGCGCAAATGGGAAGTTACGTTCCTGCACAACATGCAAAAATTGGCATTGTTGATAAGATTTTTACTAGAGTTGGTGCCAGTGACAATATTTCTATGGGCGAATCTACTTTTATGGTAGAAATGAATGAAACCGCCGCTATTTTAAATAATATTTCTGAACGTAGTTTGGTGTTATTGGATGAAATTGGACGTGGAACTTCAACTTATGATGGCATTTCGATTGCTTGGGCAATTACCGAATTTTTACACGAACATCCTTCAAAAGCAAAAACACTTTTTGCAACCCATTATCACGAATTGAATGAAATGACAACGACTTTTGAGCGCATTAAAAATTTTAATGTTTCTGTGAAAGAGTTGAAAGACAGCATTATTTTCATCAGAAAATTAGTTTCTGGAGGCAGTAATCACAGTTTTGGTATTCATGTGGCAAAACTCGCAGGAATGCCGAATATGGTGATTCACAGAGCTAATAAAATTCTTGCTCAATTAGAGAAAAACAACAAAAATAATGGTGTTAAAGAGACTTTAAAACAAGCACAACATCAAGAAATGCAACTCAGTTTTTTTCAATTAGATGATCCTTTACTTGAAAATATTAGAGAAGAGATTTTGGCAACAAATATTGATACTTTAACGCCTATTGAAGCATTAATGAAGCTGAATGAAATAAAGAGAATGCTTACAAAAACTAAGTAAAAAAAGCCAAGATTTTTTCTTGGCTTTTTTGTTGGGCTAAATTTTTCACTAAGAAAGCATTTCAATGGCTTTTTTAAGTGCATTTATCATCACATCAATCTCTTCTTTGGTGTTATAAAATGAAAACGAAGCTCTTACTGTCCCTGGAATGTTATAAAAATCCATGATGGGTTGTGTGCAATGTTGTCCTGTTCTTACAGCAATTCCTAATTTATCAAGTATACTTCCAATATCATAAGGATGAATATTTTCAACATTGAATGATATCACAGCAGTTTTTTCGGCAGCAGTTCCATAAATATTGACGTTCTCAATTTTTAAAAGTTCTTGAGTTGCATACGCCAAAAGTTCTTGTTCATACCCTGCAATTTGTTCAAAACCTATAGAATTCATATAATCAATAGCAGTTCCAAAAGCAATTCCTCCACAAATATTTGGGGTTCCAGCTTCAAATTTATGAGGCAAACCTGCATACGTTGTTTTTTGAAAGGTAACGGTTTCAATCATTTCTCCTCCACCTTGATAAGGAGGTAATTTTTCTAACCATTCTTGTTTTCCATACAACATTCCAACACCTGTTGGGCCACATAATTTGTGTGCAGAAGTTACATAGAAATCAACATTTAATGCTTGTAAATCAGGCTTGATATGAGGTGTTGATTGAGCACCATCAATCAAAACAGCAGCTCCAACATTATGTGCTGCATCAATGATTTCTTTGATTGGATTAACAGTTCCTAAAGCGTTAGAAACGTGATTGCAAAAAACTAATTTGGTATTTTTATTCAAGATTTGATGATAACTTTTCATATCCAAAGTTCCTTGTTTCGTCATCGGAATTACTTTCAAAATGGCACCCGTTTTTTCGCACAACATTTGCCAAGGAACAATATTTGAATGATGTTCTAACTCCGACACAATAATTTCATCATCTTTTTTTATGATCTCAGAAAAACCAGCTGCCACCAAATTAATTCCGTGTGTAGTACCAGAAGTAAAAATGATTTCATACGGATGTTTTGCATTGAAATGCTTTTGAATTTTGATACGTGAGGCTTCATATTTATCAGTGGCCTCTTGGCTCAAAGCATGCACACCTCTGTGAATATTTGCGTTGTAGTTACTATAATAATCCACAATACAATCAATCACAATTTGAGGTGTTTGTGACGTAGCGGCATTGTCAAAATACACCAGAGGTTTGCCGTTTACAAATCTTTTAAGAATAGGAAAATCTTCACGAATTTTAGCAACATCGAACATTATCATTATTTTTATGCAAAGATAAAGCTTGATTTTCGATTCATTTGAAAAACTCCATATCATTTTCTTACTTTTACATAGTCAAAATCTAATTTTATGAAAATTTTAAAACGTTTTTTATTGCTTTTAGTGGTTGTTGTTTTGTTAGTTGTAATCTTCAATTATCCAAAATTGAATATTATTGCAGGATATTCAGCTAAAAATGCAGCTTCTTCCGTTTTTTTAGCAGAAAGGAGTTTGGCTTTTACAGATTCAACTGACAATAATTTTTCGCCAATAAATCTGGCAAATGATAAAATTGAAGACGAAAAAAAAGTAGCCATTTCATCAGTTTTTGGTTTATTGTCAAGAAAAGCAATCTATAGAAATGGTTTAGGAGCCGTTTTAACATTGTCAGAACAAGATGAAAAAGCATCCTTTTTACAGCCAAAAAGAGCTATATCTGATACAAAAACTCCTTTTCCTTATGGAAATGGAAATTCAAAAGACACCATTTTCTCTGAAGTTGATTATCAAAAGTTGAATCAAACTGTGAATTCTGTTTTTGGAAAAAACAATTCTAGAGCAGTTTTGGTGCTGTATAAAGATCACATTATCGCCGAAAAATATGCTGAAGGTTTTGACGAAAACTCCAAAATTTTAGGTTGGTCAATGACAAAAAGTATTACAAGTACCATTTTTGGGATTTTACAATATCAAAAAAAGGTGTCTGTTTATGACAAAGCTCCTATTAAATCTTGGCAAAATGATGCTCGAAAAAACATCACAATTCACAATTTATTACAAATGAATTCTGGGCTGGAATGGGATGAAAATTATGATAAAATTTCAGATGTTACTAAAATGCTTTTTTTAGAAAAAGACATGACAAAAGCGCAAGAAAAGAAGCATTTATCAGGAAAAATAAACGCTTCTTGGAATTATTCCTCAGGAACTACAAATTTATTGTCAGGAATTATCAGAAATCAATTTAAAACACATCAAGAATATTTGGATTTTTGGTACACCAATTTGATTGATAAAATCGGGATGAATTCCATGGTTTTAGAAACGGATTTGGCAGGAAATTATGTAGGATCTTCTTATGCTTGGGCAACTGCAAGAGATTGGGCAAAATTTGGTTTATTGTATTTGCACAAAGGCAATTGGAAAGGCAAACAATTATTTGATGAAAGTTGGGTTGATTATGTTTCAACTCCAACACCAACTTCTGATGAAACTTATGGAGCACAATTTTGGTTGAATGCTAAGCCAACGTTTCAAGATGTGCCAAAAAACATGTTTTACGCAGATGGATATCAAGGTCAACGTGTGTATATTTTGCCTGATCAAGACTTGGTTGTGGTAAGAATGGGACTTTCTCAAATGGATGAAAATGCTTTTTTGAGTGGGATTATTCAATCAATCAAATAAAAAAGAGTAAGAAAATCAGCTTTTCAACTTATTTTTTTGGATTTATCAAACTTAAGACAATAGCCACTAGTCCAATTCCAATTGTAATGTAGGAGTTTGTATTATCTTGAACTTTTATCAAATCGATTTCTCCTATGGAAATTTGAGTTTCGGGAATTACTAATGTATAAATTCCATAAGCCGTTAAAGCAATTCCGATAATCAATAATATTGATTTTATGGTTCTGTTCATGGTAAATTATTTTCTTAAAGATAACAAAAAACACGCATTCAAAATTTCTTAAATGCGTGTTTCTTAGTTTTATACAAAGAAAATGTAATTACAAATCAAAACCGATATTTACTTTCAGTTTTTGTGCAATTAATTTGGTAATTCTACTCTTCACTTCAGGAATTTTTACGCTGTCTAAAACCGTATTTGCAAATGCGTACATCAACAATGCTTTTCCCTCTTTTTTAGGAATTCCACGTTGTTGCATGTAAAATAAGGCGTCACTATCCAATTGACCAACAGTACAACCGTGTGAACATTTCACATCGTCTGCAAAAATTTCGAGCTGAGGTTTTGCATTCACACTCGATTTATCGCTTATTAAAATATTATTATTTTGCTGATAAGCATTGGTTTTTTGGGCTTCTTTTGCAACAATTACTTTTCCATTGAAAACACCTGTTGAGCGTTCGTCAAAAATTCCTTTATAATCTTGGTGACTTTCGCAATTTGGCTCAATATGATGCACTAAAGTATGATGGTCAACATGTTGTTTTTCTTCAATAATAGTGATTCCTTTCAAAATAGAGTTGATATGCTCACCTCTTTGATAAAAATTTAAGTTGTTTCTGGTAATATTTCCACCAAAAGAAAACGTATGAACAGCTACTTCACTGTTTGTTTTTTGCTCGATAAAAGTGTTGTCAACCAACGAAGCATTCAGATTGTCATTTTGAATTTTATAATAATCTACAGTCGCATTTCTTCCAACAAAAACCTCAGTAACCACGTTTGATAAAACTGCGTTCGAATTCAAACTTTGATGACGCTCAATGATTTGAATATGTGCATTTTCTTCTACAACAATTAGGTTTCTTGGTTGCATCATGGTTGCAATTTCAGCACCCGATGTGAAATGAACAATTTGAATTGGTTTCTGCACTTCTACATTTTTTGGAATGTAAATGTATGCGCCTTCTTTTGCAAAAGCGGTGTTTAAAGAGGTTAAATTATCTTTTTTTGCGATTTTATTGAAGTAATTTTCAATGACTATTTTGTATTTTGGTTTGGTTAATGCAGCAGACATCAAGCAAACATCAATGGTTTCGTGAGTAGTTTCAGACAAAAATGAGTTGTATTTTCCGTCTATAAAAACCACTTTATAGGAGTCAATATCGTGAATAAAATATTTTTTCACATCTGCCAAATCAACAAAAACTTCCTTATTAGGAAAAATACTATAATCATTTTTTAAAACAGCATTCAAAGAAGTGTATTTCCATTCTTCCAATTTTTTGGTTGGAAAACCCAATTTTTCAAAATTTTCAAGCGCTTTTGTACGAATTTCATGAATATCAGAATTCATATCCATGTCGTTTTCAAAAGCCACGTATGATGAAAGTATTTTATCTTTTAATTCCATTTTTTCAATTTTTGTTTCTATTGTTTCTGTTGTTTCTATTGTTTTTACAGTTGAGGGTTTCTAGGTTGATTTGAATTTGTTTCCTTTGAAATCATTTTTATTTAAGTAATTGATAAAGTTTCCGATTTTTTGGTTCAATTGTTTATAATCTTTGGTTAACTCACTCAATTTTTCTTCTGTGATATATTCAGAATCAAAAAGCCGATAACATTGTGATCGAGTTTCTCCTGAAGACCCTTTTGCGATAGATAAAAACTGTCTAAATTCTAAATTTCCATCTCTTTCAAAACCTTCAGCAATGTTATCCACCACTGATCCAGCAGACGATTTTATTTGAGAATTTAGTTTAAAATCTGATTTTAAATCGCTTGTTTTTGCAATTTCAATAATTATTTTTGAGAGTCTTATGGCTTCCTGCCAAATTTCTAAATCTTCAAATCTTTTTATTGTAGCCAAAACAGTTAAACCTTTAAACGATAGAAACCCTTAAACTAAATTTTCCAATTCCTGTTTTATCCAATCATATCCTTTTGCTTCTAGTTCTAAAGCCAAAGAAGCATCACCTGATTTTACGATTTTTCCATCGTATAAAACATGGACAAAATCAGGAATAATATAATCTAACAAACGCTGGTAATGTGTAATCACAATCACAGCATTGTCTTTTGATTTTAGCTTATTTACGCCATTTGCAACGATTCTCAACGCATCAATATCCAAACCAGAATCTGTTTCGTCCAAAATTGCTAATTTTGGTTCTAACATTGCCATTTGAAAAATTTCATTACGTTTTTTTTCTCCTCCAGAAAAACCTTCGTTTAAAGATCGAGACAAAAATTTTCTGTCAATTTCTAACAATTCTGATTTTTCACGGATTTTTTGCAACATATCTTTGGCAGGCATGTCTTCCAAACCTCTTGCTTTTCTTGTTTCGTTAATAGCAGTTTTGATGAAATTGGTAACAGAAACTCCCGGAATTTCTACAGGATATTGAAATGATAAAAACACGCCAGCATGCGCTCTTTCTTCTGGTGACAATTCGCTAATATCTTCGCCATTCAATTCAATGGTTCCTTGTGTAACTTCATAGTCTTCTTTCCCAGCAATAATATTGGCAAGTGTACTTTTTCCTGCGCCATTTGGCCCCATAATTGCATGAACTTCTCCTGCTTTTACTTCAATATTCAATCCTTTTAAGATTGATTTTCCTGCTACTTCTGAATGTAAATTGTTGATTTTTAAAATCATGACACAAATTTATTTGTTTAATAATTTTTCTAATTTTTGAAAATCTTGTGGCGAATGTTGAATGATGACTTCTGCATTTTTTTCTTTTGCAAAAGCTTCAAATTTCTCCATACTTTCAAGCGTTTGTTTTACATCATAATTGAATGATGGAACGCCTTTATTTTTTCTATTTTCTTCAAAATGATACAAATCTCCTGTTAATAAAATCGGTTTTTCCAATCCTGAAACTTCAACATATAAAGCTTGATGACCAATAGTATGACCTGGCGTATATTTAATTATCACAGTTCCATCACCAAAAACATCATAATCTCCTTTGATTTTTTTCACTTTTGTCAAACTTGCTAGTGAAGGATCTTTTTGGGTTAATGAATCACTCAAAACTGAATTATATTCATTTTCTTGCACAATCCAAGTGGCATTTTTTAGATAATTTGCATGCCCTGTGTGATCAAAGTGAGAATGTGACATGGCAAAATATTGAAAATCTTCAATTTTAAATCCGATAGATTTTAACTGATTTACCAGTGAATCTGGTCGTTGAATTCTATAAACGCCACTTGGTTCGTCATAAGGTTCAGGAATTACTAATTGTTCTGGTAAACCTGCATCCCACATCAAGTTTCCTTTTGGATGAGAAATCACATAATAAGCATCCGTAAATTGTTTTGATTGTCCAGTATACGTAGTATCTTGAGAAAAAACCTCTAATTTTTTTACCAAAATGGAACCTCCCACTAATTGAAAAAGTTTTACTTCAGGTTTGGTATTTTCTACTGATTTTTTTTCAGTGTTTTTGCAACTTATAATTCCGATAGCAAAAAAAAGTAACAATAATTTTTTCATAATTTGTTTTATTAATACCTACAAGGTTTTTGAAACCTTGCAGGAAATTTTTGAAACCTTGCAAGGTGTTTATCCCACAGATCCTTCTAAAGAAATTTCTAATAATTTTTGAGCTTCTACAGCAAATTCCATAGGTAGTTTATTGAGAACTTCTTTACTAAATCCATTTACAATCAAAGCAATTGCTTTTTCAGTATCAATGCCACGTTGATTGCAGTAAAATAATTGCTCTTCACCAATTTTACTGGTTGTTGCTTCATGCTCAATTTGTGCTGTATTATTTTTTACTTCAATATATGGAAAAGTATGTGCACCACATTCATTTCCCATTAAAAGTGAATCACATTGTGAAAAATTTCGAGCATTTTCGGCTCTTGAATTTATTTGCACCAAACCACGATAACTATTTTGCGATTTTCCAGCAGAAATTCCTTTTGAAATAATGGTTGATTTCGTATTTTTTCCTAAGTGAATCATTTTGGTTCCTGTATCAGCTTGTTGAAAATGATTGGTAACTGCAATCGAATAAAATTCGCCCACAGAATTGTTGCCTTTCAAAATACAACTAGGATATTTCCAGGTAATTGCAGAGCCAGTTTCTACTTGTGTCCAAGAAATTTTAGCATTAGTTTCGCACAAACCTCTTTTGGTTACAAAGTTAAAAACGCCACCTTTTCCATTGGCATCACCTGGAAACCAGTTTTGAACAGTTGAATATTTGATTTCTGCATCATCCAAAGCAATCAATTCTACAACTGCTGCGTGCAGCTGATTTTCATCTCTTTGTGGAGCTGTACAGCCTTCTAAATAAGACACGTAACTTCCTTTATCGGCAATCACTAAAGTTCTTTCAAATTGACCAGTTCCACCTTCATTGATTCTAAAATAGGTTGACAATTCCATTGGGCATTTTATACCTTTTGGGATATAACAAAAAGAGCCATCAGAAAAAACAGCTGAGTTTAATGCAGCATAAAAGTTATCAGTTGTTGGCACCACAGAACCCATGTATTTTTTCACTAATTCAGGATATTCTTGAATTGCCTCAGAAATTGGCATAAAAATAATGCCTTTTTCTGCCAAGGTTTTTTTGAAAGTTGTGGCTACAGAAACAGAATCCATGACAATATCAACAGCTACATTTGCCAAGCGTTTTTGTTCTGCTAACGAAATTCCTAATTTTTCGAAAGTTGCTAACATCTCTGGGTCAACTTCGTCAATGGAATTTATTTTTGGTTTCTTTTTTGGGGCAGAATAATAGGCAATTTCTTGAAAATTTGGCTTTTCATATTTCACATTTGCCCATTCAGGTTCTTTCATTTTTGTCCAACCACGATAGGCTTCTAATCGCCAATTGGTCATCCATTCAGGTTCGTTTTTCTTTTTGGAAATGGCACGAACAACGTCTTCATTTAAACCTTTTGCAAACGTTTCGCTCTCGAAATTGCTATAAAAACCATACTCATATTCTTTGGTTTTTAATTCTTCTTTTAAATCGTCTTCAGTATACTTCATAGTTCAAAGTTCTAAATTTAAAATTCAAGGTTTGTAGCTAACTTTTATATTTGCTACCTTGAAAATCACTATTTTTTAAATAAGTTTTAAAACCACCAATCATTTTACTCGAAATAATTGTTTGTTTTTTTAATTTATTAAATTCAATTTCAGTTACATATTTTCTGTCAAAAATCCTATATAATTGCGATCTTGTTTCTTCGCAAGAAGCTTTTGCTATTGATAAAAATTGTATAAACTCTTTATTTCCATTTCTTTCAAATCCTTCTGCAATATTGTCCATAATTGAACCAGAAGAACCATCAATTTGATTGTATAATCTATAATCTCTTATTAATTCTGAATTGTTTGCAATAGAGTTAATGTCATCACAAAGAACTCTAGAAAGTTTCCAAATCTCTAAATTTTCAAAAACTTTTACGGTTGCCACAACTTTGAATTTTAAATCTTGAATTTTGAACATTTTACAACGAAAAACTTTCCCCACAACCACAAGTTCTATTGGCATTTGGGTTGTTGAAAACAAATCCTTTTCCGTTTAAACCTCCTGAATATTCTAGCGTGGTTCCTACAAGATATAAAAAGCTTTTCTTATCAACGATAATTTTAATCTCGTTTTCTTCAAAAATCTTGTCATTTTCTAGTTGATTTTTGTCAAAAGTAAGTTGGTATGACAATCCTGAACATCCGCCACTTTTTACGCCAACTCTTACAAAATCTTTTGAAGCGTCAAAGCCATCCTCGGTCATTAATTCGATGACTTTCTTTTTTGCTAAGTCTGAAACTTTTATCATAAGTTTAAATAGATTAAATCTAAATTGTTTGCAAATATACAATTATTGCTCAACAAAATTGTTAAAAATTATTGTGAATAAAAATTATTGAATTGATTTTATTGATAGTTTTTTTTGATTGAAAAGGGACTATTTTTTGATAATTTTTCGGTCGAAATTTCCTTTGTTAGTTTGAATTTTTACGAAATAAATTCCTGATGAAAATTCTTTGAGATTTACAGAAAGTTTTGAAGTTTCCAACATTTTTTTTCCTAAAACATTGAAGATGGTTGTTTTTTTAACAATAAGCGTTTTTGAAGGAAAAATTTCTAAAATATCATTTATTGGATTTGGATATATTGTAATTGTTGATTTATCGATAATTTGATTTTCGGTACTTAAAGTAACTGTGTTATTTCTTGAAATTAAATCCAAATTTGGGTCAAACTCTAGGGAGGCAATTGTAAAAGAAACCTCTTCAATAAATGTTTGATTGTTGGATATATTATTTAGAATCAAATATTTAGTTTCTCCATTAATGCCATTTAAACGAATGGAAACTGCTGTCTCAAAAAACGAAACAGAAGCATCACTTTGGGTTTGTAACAATTGAATGTTCACTTTGTTTGGTTCAGGTTGATGCCAATTGACTTGATATGTTGGATATCCTTGGTTGTAAACCCAATCGTTAAAAAATTCAGTCAAACTTTCACCATAAACAGCTTCTAAATGCGAGATTAAATCAGGGGTTTTTGCATAATTATATGCCAAATCTGCATCAGTGATATAATTTTTTAAAGCAATAAAAAAGTTAGTTTCTCCTAGTTTTTTTCGCAACATGTGCAAAACCATTGCACCTTTATTGTAGCTCAATCTGCCATTAAAAATTCTGTTTACACTTAACGTATCTGCATCAGAAAGATACACAGCTCCGTTAGAAATTGATGTTATGGAACTAATTTTTGAACTTTTCCAGTTTTTATAAGCTGTTTCACCATCCAAATGTTCTATGGATAACCCAGTTAAAAAAGTTGCGAATCCTTCATTCAACCAAATATCTTTCCAACTTCCGCAGGTAATTTTATTTCCAAACCATTGATGTGCCAATTCATGTGCTATTAAATCTCTATCAAAACTTCCCATAAATGACACGGTTGTATGTTCCATTCCTCCTCCCCAACCAAATTGTGCATGACCATATTTTTCATTTTCAAATGGGTAATTACCAAATACATTGATAAAATGTTCCATGATATTTACTGTAACTCTAGTGTTATTTTGCGCATAATTCAAACTTTCAGGATACACATAATTAATGATAGGAAATGGCTTTCCGTTATTAGAAACTGTGTGAGAATATGTTTGATAATTAGTAACTGCAATTGCAATTAAATACGCAGGAATTGGATACTGATGTTTAAAATGAGTCGTTTTAAGCCCATTATTTATTGTTGCACTTTGTTCCATTCCATTTGAAACAGAGATATATTGTTGAGGCGCAGTAATATACACATCAATTGTATCTATTTTATCATTCAAATCTTGTTTGCAAGGCCACCAACCCAAAGCACCATAAGGCTCAGAAAGTGTCCACAAAACAGGAGTTTCACTATGAGTTGAAACCTCAAATGAACCAAAACCATTGCTTGTAGGATTGCCACTATATTCTATTGAAACAGTTGTGGATTGGTTCGAAAACAAGGTGTTTTGAAGCGTAATATTCAATTCATCATTTGAATTTTGAGAAAAAGCAAGCGAATTTCCATTTTGAGTTACTTTTGAAACAGACATGTTATCATCCAAATCAAAAACCACCTTGGTCATGTTTACTTTTGCGGTAAAAGTTGTAGTAATTTTTCCTGAAATACTTGCAATTGCAGGATTTACTGAAAATTCAAGTTTGTGATATGTAATATCATAATTTGAAGTGTTTGGATTCGCTTTGAAATTAAATTTTTTTGAAGCGGATTTAGCTTCTGCTTCGGAAATATCAAACTTTTCTTGTGCTCCTATGTGTAAGAAAGAAACAAGAAGAATAAAGGAAACGAAAAATTTTTGAGACATACTTTCAAATATTACACCCTAAAAATACTACTTTTTTTAAAACAATAACACGTTCTTTTTATCTTTGTACTATGTTAGAAGATAAAAATCAAAATAGAACTTCGTTGGCTGAATTGGGAGAATTTGGGCTCATCAATCATATTACGAAATATTTTACCATTTCTCATTCATCAACTGTAAAAGCAGTTGGAGATGATGCCGCAGTTTTAGATGCGTCCACAAAACAAACTGTCATTTCAACAGATTTGTTGATTGAAGGCGTTCATTTCGATTTGAGCTACATGCCTTTAAAACATTTGGGATACAAAGCTGTGATGGTCAATTTGTCTGACATTTATGCCATGAATGCTGTTGCTGAACAAATTACGGTTTCTATAGCAGTTTCTAACAGATTTCCTTTAGAAGCTGTTGAAGAATTGTATGCGGGAATTCAGTTAGCTTGTGAAACCTATCAAATTGATTTGATTGGTGGAGATACTACCTCATCTACCAAAGGAATGTTATTGTCAATCACTGCAATTGGCAAAGCAAACAAAGAAGATTTGGTATTTAGAAATGGTGCACAACCTACTGATTTAATTGTAGTTACAGGTGATTTAGGCGCTGCATATTTAGGGTTACAAGTCTTGGAAAGAGAAAAACAAGTTTTCAAAGTAAATCCGCAAAATCAACCAGATTTAGACAATTATACTTATTTAATTGAGCGTCAATTAAAACCAGAAGCACGAAAAGACATTGCTGAATTGCTCAAAGAATTGGATGTAAAACCAACTTCGATGATTGATGTTTCTGACGGAATTTCTTCAGAATTATTTCATATTTGCACTCAAAGCAATGTTGGGTGCAAAATTTATGAAGATAAATTGCCTTTAGATCCTCAAGTAATTGCTACTTGCGAGGAATTTGAAATTGACTCAACTATGGTTGCATTGAGTGGAGGTGAAGATTATGAATTGCTTTTTACAGTCCCAATTTCTGATTATGAAAAGGTAAAAGGAAATCCAAATTTTTCGATTATTGGACACATTACTGAGAAAAATCAAGGATTGCAATTGGTGACAAGAAGCAGTAAAGAAATTGAGTTGAAAGCGCAAGGTTGGAATTCTTTTAAAGAAAATTAAAATATTTTTCACTCACATTTTTGAGTATTTTTATTAATAATATCTGTTTTCAGATAATCATTTTTTAAAATTGGATTCCATTGAAAATCAGTTATTTCAGTAACTGTAAAAATATTTTTTTTAATTGGATTTTAATAATTTTTCGATAAATGAATCTTCCATATTTTTTAGATTTGCCAATTCGCAGGGAGATAATTCTTTTTGAATGGCTTTGTTTCCTAAACTGATAATTTCATCTGGAATTACGCCATCATTCAAAGAAACTAAAACTGTTTTCAAATTGTCAATTCTTTGGATGATAAAAATGCCTTTAAAATCATTATTTACATAAAAAGTATTGAATTGAAAACGAGCTCCAGTGAGATAAATAGCCACATCTGTTAAGCAAGGTGAGGGTTTGCTGACGATTCGCAAATTGGTGCGATCGATAATTTGGTTTGGATAAAGTTCTTTTATTGCCTGTTCAATGCTAAGTGCGCCAACCACCAAACCATCACACAAATGACCGTGAAATTTTTCTAAATCAGAAATGTTTATTTCCTGTTGATGAATTAATCTTCCTTTTGAAAAATCGGTATCCAAAGTGGAAAATGTGACATCTTTAGTTGTTTTTTGATTGCAAGAAATAAACATGATAATAAATGTTACTGATGTTAAAATCCTCATTTTTTTGATAAATTAGCCATTGAATTTAAAATAAATATTGATGTAATACAGCCCCGTCAAGATAAAAACGATTCCTGCCAACCAACGCATCACTTTTTCAATTTTGGTAATTTTTGTATAAAAAGCACCTACTTTTCCGGCGGTAAACGCTAATAAATAGGTAAATAAAATAACAGGTAATCCTGTTCCGAATGCAAAAATAATAGGTAAATAAAGACCGTCAGCAGAGGCAATTGTCATCGGAATTAGCATTCCAAAAAAAAGCGCACCACTATAAGGACAAAAAGCCAAAGCGAAAATAATTCCTATCAAAAACGAGCCTAAAAGTCCTTTGTCTTTGAATTTTTCAGTGAGTTTATCCTGAAAATTGAACGATCCTAAAAAATTAAGTTTGATGACATTGAGCATAATCAAACCAATAATAATCAATAAAGGACCTAAAAATTTTTCGCCATTTTGATTGAAAAACCTTGCTACATGAAATTTACTAGCACCAAAATAAAGTATCAAACCAATGATTGTGTAGCTAAATCCTCTTCCCAAAGAATACAATATGCCACTCAAAAAAACCTTTTTTTTGCTGGCAATATTTTTTGAAATAAAAGCGGTTGCAGAGATATTAGTTGCCAATGGACAAGGACTAATGGCTGTCATTAGTCCAAGTACAAAAGCTGATAAAATGGGAATATTGTATCCTTCAACCAAAGATTGTAATACTTCCATTTACAATGATTTTAAAGCTTCATCAATTTTAGCTTTTAAATCTTTTGAAAAAACCTCTTGATTATTTCCGTTCATAAAAGCGAAATCGGTTAAATCAAGTTTTGTTTCTTTACCTTTTTTGATAACATTTATAAACAATGAAGTTCCTGCTGCTTCAAATTTTTCAGCTAATTTTTCATTTTCTTTTTTGTCAACATTTACAACTTGAAAAGTGATTTTTTCATTTTTCAATTCTTCTGAAAAGTAAGTATCTAAGGTATATTTTGTGTTTTTTTCGATGGCATTGCAAGTCATACATCTGTTCGTTGAGTGAAAATCGAATATTTCAACTTTTGAGACTGAAGTATTTGTTGCGTTTTCTTTATTCTTATTTTGTCCGTTGCAAGAAAAAAGTGCAAAACTGATGAACAAAACTGAAAAAAATTTAATTGTTTTCATATTTTAATTGATTTTTAATTGATTGAATATTTATTGATAATTGCCATTTGACCTGCGTGATACGCTGTGTGCGAAACGATTCTTCCAAACGCTTCTGCTTTGGTTTTTGTACCAAATTCTTTGGTAGTTATGGTACTTTCCCAATCTTTATCGGATTGTTTTGCAACGATTGATTTTAATTTTTCAAACGACTCGTTTATGAATGATTTCAGTGCTTCTAAATCTGTCCAGAATCACGTTTTTCGATGACGGTTTTGCAGAAATTTTAATATCCGAATCACCAAATACATTTTTAGCAAAAAGCAATTCAACTTCGCCAATGTGACGCATTAAAAAACCGACAGAATTTGGTGAATTTTCCAATTTTTTCAACAAATCTTGTGATATTAAATTTTCAATTTGATTGGTAAATCGTGTTCTAGATTCTATCCAAAGTGCTAAAAAAAGCTGTGTTTTTGTGTTCATTATTGTTTACAAGTTTCAGTACAATTTTCCTCTGTGAGTTCAAATTCTAAGGTACTGTGTTTGATATTGTGTTCTTCTAATTCTTCTTTTAATGAAGTTTTAATTTGTGGTAAGTGAAGCAAATTATCCACAACTATTTGTGCAGTGATGGCATTTTCATTGGTGCTGATTCCCCAGATATGAATGTGATGAATATTTTTAACGCCTTTTACTTCCAATAAATGTTCCTTAATTTCTTCGGGGTCTATCGCATTTGGAACACCATCTAAAATAGCAATTGCACTGTCTTTGAACAAATTCCAAGTACTAAATAAGACCACAACTGCAATGATAATTGCGGTAATTCCATCCAAAATATACCACTGAAAATAATGTATCAAAATACCACTAAACACAACACCCAAAGACACCAAAGCATCTGCCATTAAATGCCAATAAGCCGCTTTGATATTCAAATCATCTTTTTGTTTGTTTTTAAACAATAAAGCCGAAGCAAAATTAATGATAACACCAATTGAAGCTACCCACATTACTACACTTCCACTCAATGGGCTTGGGTTTAATATTTTCTGAAAACCCTCCCAGGCTATTGCTCCAATAGCAAAAGCCAGTAAAATTGAATTTATAAATGATGTAACAATTGATCCTTTTTTAAAACCATAAGAAAATATTTTTGAAGGTTTGATGACTTGCAGTTTGAAAGCTAAAAAAGCCAATAACAAACCTGAAATATCGCCCACATTGTGCGCTGCATCTGACAGAAGTGAAGTAGAATTATTGCTAAAACCATAAATAATTTCAACAACTACGTACGCTACATTTAATGCAATCCCAATTAAAAATGAACGATTGATTTCGTTTGGGTTTGTGATGGTATGCGAATGATCGTGTGCCATAAATATCTTAAATCTCTCTTTTGGCCAAATAAAAATCGACCATTTCGTAATTGCTGTTTTCTCTTTCGGTCATTGCTTCAACCGTGGTTGGTGGAGGAACAATCACTTTATCACCTTGTTTCCAGTTCAATGGCATCGCACATTTATTGGCATCACTTGTTTGTAAAGCTAACAAAACTCGTTTTACTTCGTCCATATTTCGTCCAACATTCAAAGGATAATACATAATCAAACGAATTTTTCCTGTTGGATCAATAAAAAACACGGCTCTCACAGCAGCAGTTTGACTTTCGCCAGGTTGCAACATACCGTACAATTTAGCAACGTGCATATCAATATCTGCAATAATTGGAAAGTTCATCAAAACGCCCAATTTTTCTTTTACGTTATGCACCCAAGCCATGTGCGAGTGAATGCTATCGATACTTAACCCAATTAATTTGGTATTTTGAGCCGTAAAATAATCTTGTTGACGGGCAAATTCTGATAATTCTGTTGTACAAACAGGGGTAAAGTCGGCTGGATGCGAAAAAAGAATCACCCATTTGTCTTTGTTAAATTCACTAAACTTTAATTTTCCAGTGGTAGTTGTTGCGTCAAAATCGGGTGCCATGTCACCAATACGCGGCATTGCGTAAGCATTATTTATTGTTTCCATTGTATTATGTTTTTTTTAAATTTGTAATTATAAGCATTCCTAAATTTAAGAATTAAAATAATAACAACAGTGGTTTTATTTTTTTAAATATTCAAAAACGGTTTCTGCGTTGCCAACCACCCTTGTTGTTTCTGCATAACGAGCAATTTTTAGTGTTTCCAGTATTTTTTCTTTTGAAATTTGCTGCATTTTTGCTTTGTTCATCATCGCTTCAATACAGGCTTTACTTCCTGTTGCTAGAGCTACATCTAAATAAATTAAGGTTCTGGTTTCTGCATCAAGAGCGCCATTTTGCGGTATTGCAAAAGCGCTGCTTCGTGCTTGTTCTGTCACAAATTCAGGGAATACTTTTCTGTCCATACCTGATATAAGCTGACCACAAAAGTCAAATTATATGCAAGCAAATTTACGGGAAATCAGAAAACACAGACGTTATTCTGAAGAATTTAAAAAGGAAATAGTTATTATTTTTGAAAGTGGAAAATTAAGTGTTCCTCAAATAGAAAAACTTTATGGAGTAAGTGCTGTTTCTATTTACAAATGGATTTATAAATTTTCTACCTTTAACGAAAAAGGATTTAGAGTTGTAGAGATGAAACAAAGCAGTATCGAAAAATTAAAAGATCTAGAACGTAAGGTCAAGGAACTAGAACAAATTGTAGGGCAAAAGCAACCGAACTTTTTACGACCCAAGGTTGTTTGTGCAACCAAGCAAGTAAAGGTTTAATTTTAAATTCGGCATTTTCTACGGTTTCATTGGCACTGAAACCAACTTGTGCTTTTATAATTCTAGTGTCCATGGGTGGCATAGCATCTCTACCAATTACGGGCATGATTCCTTTCATACTCACTACCAAAAGCACAACCACTCCATCAGTTAATAAGGTGCGCCGTAGTGTTTTTTTGCCATTGTTAGAAAATTTGATGATATTAACATATGGATTAACCAATCTGCCAAATGATTTATTGTAAACCTTTTCAAACTAAATTTCGACTTTGTTTTTGGCATGACCATTTCTTAATAAATACTCTAAAATTTTTGGGATAAACGTAATTGATAGAAAATAGGAAACCAACAAAGCAATTATAAGCGTAAAAACTAATGGTTTAAAAATTTTCTCTGGAAAACCACCAATAAACATCAAAGGCATCACAATGGCAATGGTTGCAATGGTTCCCGACCAAATAGGACTTACTACTTCTTTGGTTTCTTTTTGAACGGCCGTGGATAAATCTTCACCCAATTCATTGATATGTCTTTCAATATTTTCGAGCACTACAATGGCATCATCAGCTAACATTCCTAAAGCCAAAATAATCCCGGTATAGATTACGATATTTAAACTTCCACCCGTAAACCAAATGACAGCTTAGGTTGAAAAAAACATTAGCGGAATAGAAATCGCTGCTGCTGCAATGGCTCTAAGATTTCCAATGAAAAACAAAATAACCAAAAGCGTAAAAAAGATGGCATCGCGCAACGCCAACAGCATATTGTCGTTTGCTAGTTCGATTAAATTTCGTTGAGTGTCAGAAATTTCAAATTGAAAGTTAGGATATTCCGCTTCTAATTTTTTTAGTTCTTCACGAGCTGCATTACTCATGCCTAAAACACTGCTAGAAGGTGATCGTTGTATAGCTAAAGCAATGGCTGGTTTTCCGTTGCCTAAATAACCACTGGTTTTTTTATAACTCCATTCCACCAAAACCGAATCATTGATGGTAACATTTGGTAAAATGTTAATTTGGTTTATTTTTTCAATATTGTCATTTTCTTCGTATGAATTTGCGACTGCACACTTTGAACATTGGTTTGAAAAGAAGAATTGTCTAATCGGGCAATCACTTCGCCAGCAACAACACTACTCCCACTTGGTTTCATGAATAAAATGCGAGCCGCTATTTTTGAGGTTAGCGTAATATCTTGATCATTTTGAACCAAAGCGAAATAAGGTAGTCAAAGTGCTCCAGTTTGGTTATCAATTTTTAAAGTACTGATAACCATCGGAAAAACAATTGCTTTTGGGGCATTGTCACTTTGAGCTTGTCTACTTTTTATGTAAATTATGCCACCAATAACCAAAACCACTCCTATAAGAAAGTAATCTATTTTTTTTATATTTTCTGTATTCATTTTATTAAAATTTGTGTTGTAATATTATTGAAGAAAGGTTTTTAAATCCACTCCATAAATAATGGCCAATTTGGTGATGGTTTGCCATTTTAGTGCTTCTGTTTTAAATAATTTGACTTGCTCTAATACCAAATCATCTTCATATTTTAGATAATCTTCAATGCTCATTTGACCAATTTCATAGCTTTTAACAGCTATAATTTTGAGTTGTTCTTTATTCTGAATAGATTTTTTAGAAAGCATGATGGCGTTTTCTAAAACCAATACATTTTGTTCTAATTGCTTGGCTTGTGCTTCAAAACTGTTGGTTAATTTTTTCAATTCATTTTGCGATTCGCTTAACAACAATTTATTTTTTTTAATTTGGTTATACTGACTTTTATTAAAAATAGGCACTTTTAGAGCCAAAGAGGCTATTAATAAATCGTCTTCCACTTTATTTTTGTTATTGTAAGCATTTTCTACATTAAAAGAATAATTTCCTTGATGGTACAAAGAGGGTAATAATTTTTCTCGCTCTGATTTTACTACTAATTCATCTGCTTGTATTTTATCTTTTAAAGGTTGGGTAGCTTTAATTATTTTTTCGTCAATTGTTTTGATTTGTGACATTGAAACAGGTTTGTTTAAAACTAATCCTGTTATGGTTAGTACATTTGCTGAGAGTTCGTTTTTTTGTAGGGTAAGTTCATTTTGTGTTAAAGCAACTTCGTTTAAAGCGTTATCAATATTGTACTGTATCGATTTGGGTAAGCCACATTTTTTAACTTTAATGATTATAATTTCCTTTGTTTTTAAAAGCGATTGACGTTTTTGATCTAGCGCATTGAAAAGATTATCAGCGTAATTAAAATTAGTGATACATGCCACAAGTAAAGACTGGTTTTTTATGGTATTGATGCGTTGTAGTGCTTCGGCTGAAATAACAACTTGATTGGCTTGTTTGGCCATAGTAAAAAGCGATTTCGAGAAAATTGGCATCGAAATTTGAGCACCCATTCTAAAAATATGACAGCTAAAGGGTTGTGGAATTTCTTGATTTTGGATTAACGGAAACAAATCGTTAGGTGGCACAGGATACATTCCAGTAGGTATTGAGGAATAGTCATAGCGACCAAAACCTTCAATTATCGGATAAAATTGACTGTTGATGCTGTGTTTGTAAACGCTAGCTTGCTCAAGTTTGATGGCATCTGTTTTCGAAACGGCATTTTGTTCTAATCCAGAAAACAATTCTTAAAGGCTATAGTCTTGAGCATTACTTTTTAGAGTACAACTAAAAATAGAGACTATTAGAATGATCAAAAATGAATGACGTTTTATAAATTTCATTTTTTTGTTTATCTGTTCGCAAATGCACGAACAATATTTTAATTGTTCGTATTATTACGAATTTTATTTAAAGTTTTTTTTATTGAATTTTATGAAATTTGGTAATGATATTATAAAGTTAGCTATTTAAACAGCGTTCTGTTTGAAGTTTTAGTTTCTGAACACCACTAAAATTAAACATCCTCATTAGCATAGTTGACTAAAGAGGATGATTATTTTAAAAATAGTACTAAGGATTAAATCTTTTCTGGTTCAATTCTTTTAGTCACTCTATCCACCAGATTAAAAATAGATTTATAAGAAATTCCGCCATGATATGACAAACCGATTTCACATGTACGACTCGTGCTGTAGCCGTTCGTTACATTTTCGGGTGTTTGTTCTTTTAAGGTTCTTAGTCCGTGATCGTTGAGCTCAGGATGGGTAAATCCGCGATCGCCAGCAAATCCACAACAAGTGGTTACGGGTTGTACAACCTCTTTGGCGCACATTCTTGCCAAAGTGACCATTTGTTCGTCGAGTCCCAATTTTTTTGCACTGCAAACGGCATAAACACTCACTGTTTCATCAATAGGTTCAAATTGTAATTTAGGCACTAAATATTCCATCGTAAAAGCAATAGGTTCATACAGTTTCATGTTTGACGTCATGTTATCTTTCATGGTGTACAAACAAGGACTCATATCACACAAAATCGGATATTTCCCTTGTTCACTAGCTTCGAATAAAGCTTCTTCAAGTGCGTTAGACCTGTCTTTTCCCTCTGTAGTAAACCCTTTACTGCTAAAAGGCATTCCACAACAATGTGTAGTCAAGTTTTTTGGATAAATGATTTCGAATCCGGCTTTTTGCATCAAATTTTTTACGCTTTCTATTACCGAAATATCGCCATCATAATCTTTTGAAACACCCATAGATTGATTGATGCAAGACGGATAGTAAACGACTTTATTGCGGTTTTCAGTATTTAATGGCTCATCTTTTATTTTTTTCGCACCTTTAGGAAAATTTGGATTCCAAAGTGGTAGTTTATTGCCAGAGACTTTTCTAAATATTTCAGCAGTTGTTTTCATGGCTTTTGTGCCTAATATGTTATGAAACGTATCAACTACATTAAGCCCCATACGTGCAGCATTTTGAATGCTATTCATGCGAGGTGAAAGGTAAGCCGCTAATTTTTTATCATTTGCTGTATTTGATGATTCTCGTAAATGTTTTACAAATTTGCCAGTATCAATATTCACGGGGCAACTAAGAGAACAAAGTCCGTCTGTGGCGCAAGTTTGAAGGGCATTATAATCATAATCTTTTTGAAGTGAGGCAAGAATGTGCGGTGTTTCACCGGTTTTCTTTAAGCGTTCCATTTCACGAAATACTGTAATTCTTTGACGAGGTGACATGGTAAAATCATGCGAAACGCAAGCCACTTCGCAAAACCCACATTCGGTGCATTTGTCCACAATCTGATTTGCGGCTGGCATTGGTTTCAGATTTTTGGTGTGAATAAGCGGATCATTATTTAAAATTACCCCGGGATTCAAAAGGTTGTTGGGATCAAAAATGGCTTTGATTTGTTTCATTACTTCGTAAGCAGTTTTTCCCCATTCTTGTTCCACAAAAGGCGCCATATTTCTTCCCGTTCCGTGTTCAGCTTTCAAAGAACCTTTAAAATCGTCAGTCACCATATCCGCCAATTCTTCCATAAAAAGTTTGTAGCGTTCTAATTCTTTTTCATCATTAAAATCTTGATTAAAAACAAAATGTATGTTTCCTTCAAGGGCATGACCAAAAATAACCGCTTCCTCATAGCCATGTTTTTTAAACAGTCTTTTTAAAGCCAATATTGCTTCTGCCAATCGAGGTACAGGAAAAGTAATATCTTCAATAATTACTGTAGTTCCAATTTGTCTCATGGCACCTACAGATGGGTAAAGTCCTTTTCGAATTTTCCATAACTTGGCATATTCTATGGGATTATCCGTAAATGATATAGGAATTTCTGTTGGAATATCTTGAATTGCTTTGGTTATTTGGTCAATTTGTTTTGCCAAAGTTTCTTTATTATCAGAAGAAGTTTCAACCAAAATAGAGGAAGCCCCTTCAGATAAGCCTTTTAAATAACTAGGAATGCCATCGGCATTTTCCATAGAACGCAAACTTGAGCGATCTATTAATTCAACAGCCGCCACAGGTTCAGATTTTAATTTTGATACGGCATTACAAGCTTTTTCGATATCGGGAAACGTCATCAAAGAACTCGCTTTAAAAGGATAATCAATAACGGTGTGATAGGTAATTTCTGCAATAAAACCCAGTGTGCCCTCTGATCCAATCATTAAATGTTCTATAATATCAAAAGGATCAAAAAAATCAATCAGGGCATTTAAGCTGAAGCCGGTGGTGTTTTTCATTTTGAATTTATGCGAAATTAAATCGGCAAGTTCTTTGTTGTCTTTCACAGATTGTCCTAAACGTGTGAGGTTTTCAAGAAGTTGATGATGGGTTTTTTGAAAGGCTTTTTTACTAGACTCATCGCCAGTATTAAGTAACGTACCATCTTGAAAAATTACTTTTAAACTTGCTATTGTTTTGTAAGAATTTTGAGCCGTTCCACAACACATTCCGCTAGCGTTATTTGCGGCAATTCCACCAATCATTGCAGAATTGATAGAAGCAGGATCAGGACCAATTTTCTTTTGATGCGATTTTAAAGCACGATTGGCATGCGATCCAACAACACCAGGTTGAAGGGTAATTTTATCACCATTTTCGTGAACCATCACTTCTTTCCAATGTTCACCAGCGATGACCAAAACAGCATCGGTAATTGCCTGTCCAGAAAGACTCGTTCCTGCGGCTCTAAAAGTTACCGGTAAGTGAAGCTTATGACATTCTTTCAAAATAAAAGAAACCTCATCCGCATTTTTTGCTTTGATAATTAGTTTTGGGATTAATCTGTAAAAACTAGCATCTGTTCCAAGAGCAAGAGTTTCTGTAGGACTTGTTAATAGCCTTTCCTTGTCAATTACTTCAATAAGGGTTTTGTATAAGTGTTTATATTCGGTTTGTAAATTTTCCATAAAATAGTTTTAGTAAGCCGGCGAAAAACCGCTGTAGATAAGAGTTCCTAAAATAAAGGTAATGATGAGATAATAAATGAAAGCGGGCAGCGCATTGGTTCTAATTATTTTCCCTTCTGCACCAATACAACCAACAGTGGCACTTACTGCAATAATATTGTTGATGCAAATCATATTTCCAATAGCGGCACCAATACCTTGCATAGACAAAATAAGAATTTGTGAAAAATCGAGAATCGAAGCGGTTTCAAATTGAAATGACATAAATAGGATGTTGGAAACCGTTGCAGAACCCGACATAAAAGAACCAAGAATACCAATGATAGTTGCAAAAAACGGGTACGCATTCCCAGAAAAATTTGCGGTTGCAGTTGCCATCGTCGTTAGCATGCTATCCATGCCACTTGCATTTACATTAGAATTTAACATTAATTGCACCATACCAACGCCAGCAAAAAGAGCTATTGCAGCACCACTAATTTGTTTTAAAGTTAGTTTCCATGCTTTTCTTACGTCATTTATACTCATTTTATGTATAAAGTGGGTAATTATAGCGACGAGCACAAAAGGAATCGTTCCCGGTAAATAAGCCCATTTAAGATTGTAATTTAAACCTTCAATTTCAGCTACATTATTTATACTGAGAGTTAAATCACTTAAAAATTGTTTAAGACCAAAAGCCGGAATTCTAGTTATTACTAAAATAATGGCAATCAAAAAATAAGGTGACCACGCTTTCAAAAGCGACATTTTTGATTTTCCTGTTGCTCCTGTATCTATTTTAGAACGCCATAAATCTGGCCAAGTTGATTCTTGTGGAAAATCCCATTTTGTTTTTGGTACTAGAAAACCACGTTTTGCAGCAAAAACAACAATGCCCAATCCAATAAAAGCTCCTACTAAAGAAGGTAATTCAGGACCAAAATAAATAGCGATAAGTACATACGGCACCATAAAAGCAAGACCTGCGAAAATGGCAAAAGGCGCTACTTCTAATGCAGGTTTGATTGATTTTTCTTTCCCGAAGAAACGCGTCATGATAGCAATCCCAAGCAAAGGAATAAAAACACCTGCTATCGCATTTGGAATGGCTATCCATTGGGTTAGTGCCAATTTAAAAGTTTCAGTATTTAATGCAGACGCTGTAATATTTGATTCAAGTGTACTCATTGCCCCAAAAATGGGGGTACCAACTGCACCAAAAGTAACTGGCACACTATTATATATTAATGCTATCAAAGCCGCTGCCAATGGAGGAAATCCTAAACCAACCAATAACGGAGCAGCTAAAGCAGCAGGTGTTCCAAAGCCTGCAGCACCTTCAATAAATGCTCCAAACATAAACCCAATGATAATTGCTTGAATGCGTCGATCTTCGGTGATTCCACTAAAACCTTTATTAATGGTAGCCATTGCACCCGATAATTTCAAGGTATTTAAAATGAGAATGGCACCAAAAATAATAATGAGAATATCTATGGCTTTTAAAAATCCAAAAAAAGTATATCCTAAAATATGCCCAATATCCATGTCCCATTGAAAAAATGCAATGGCAATTGCAAAAAGTAAAGCAATGGGTAAGGCTTTTTTGGCTCCCCAATTGAAGCCCGCCATTAAAAGAATCGTCAAAAGAATAGGCAGAAAAGCTAGTAAAGCATTCATAAATTTTTTTTTGCTAAATTTAATATTTTTATTTTGGAATAATTTATTTTTTATAGAAAAAATATGGTAATTTAAAAATTAATCCTTAAATAAAATCTAAATTCTGTAATATATACTAATTTTCTTTGAAAAATTTTCTTTTTTAGAAGTCAATCATAAATAATGTTCAATAGTACAAATGAATTTTTTTAAATCATTCAAATAATTTTTTAAATTTTTAAAAGAAGAAGTTTTACATTTCATTTTCTTTGTTTTAGTATATTGCATCAAAAAGTTTTTTATGAAAACCAATCCCGAACTCGAACTCGCCATCGAATTTATCAATAAAACTGATAGAAATCTTTTCATTACTGGAAAAGCAGGAACTGGAAAAACCACATTTTTACATCAAATAAAAAGTGAATCTCTCAAAAGATTAGTGGTTGTGGCTCCAACAGGAGTGGCAGCTATCAATGCGAAAGGTGTTACTATTCACTCTTTTTTTCAAATGCCTTTTGGGCCGATTTTACCTGATCAAATCAAAAATAACAACGAACAACGCCGATTTTCAAAAACTAAAATAGCTATTATAAAATCCTTAGATTTAATCATTATTGATGAAATTTCAATGGTTCGTGCTGATTTATTAGATGGCATTGACCAAGTAATGAGAAGGTATAAAATCCGCGAAAAAGTTTTTGGTGGCGCACAAATTTTAATGATTGGTGATTTGCAACAATTGGCGCCAGTTGTGAAGAATGACGAATGGAGTTTGCTTCAAAAACACTATGATAACATGTATTTTTTTAGTGCGAATGCCTTCAAAGAAGCCAATATTGTTACCATTGAATTGAAACATATTTACCGTCAAAAAAACGACGATTTTATCAAAATTTTAAATGAAATTAGGAATGATAATTTATCTGATGAATCTGCTAAAATTTTAAATAAACGTTACAATCCGTCATTTTCTCCAACAAAAGAGGAGGGATACATTACGCTTACAACTCATAATAATAGAGCGAATCTTATCAACAATTTTGAACTCAACAAATTACCCACAAAAAGTCATTTTTTTGAAGCTAAAATTTTAGGAAAATTCAGTGAGCAATCTTATCCAAATGATGAAAAATTAGCTTTGAAAGTGGGCGCTCAAGTAATGTTTATTAAAAATGATTCCTCGCAAGAAAAAAGATATTTTAATGGAAAAATTGGTGTGATTACTGCCATTTCCAAAACTTCTGTGAATGTATTATGTCCCAACGAAAATGACGAAATTATTACAGAAAATGAAACTTGGGAAAACATAAATTACACCATAAACGACGAAACAAAAGCCATTAAAGAAGAAATTACAGGCGCTTTTTCGCAAATTCCGCTGCGTTTGGCGTGGGCAATTACCATTCATAAAAGTCAGGGACTAACGTTTGAAAAAGCGGTGATTGATGCTGAGAGCTCTTTTGCTCACGGTCAAACCTATGTTGCTTTGAGTAGATGTACTTCTTTGGAGGGTTTGGTGTTAAAAACTCCTATTTCATCAAGCTCAATTATCAATGATAATACTGTAAATATTTTCAATGAAACTGTGGCTGAAAATTGTCCGGATGAACAAATTTTACATGAATCGGAAAAACAATTTCAGCTCAATTTAATTTCAGAATTATTTGATTATCAATTATTTTTATATCCCTCAACCCGTATTTTAGATTTTTTTTATAAAAACAGAAATAGCATCAAAGGAGAAGTTTTAGAACATTTGGTAACACTGAAAGACAAAGGAATTGTGCCTTTGTTGAAAGTTTCATCGTCTTTTAAAAGTCAATTATTAGCGATTTCTCAAAGTAATATTTTGCCAGAAAATAATTCGCAAATTCAAGAACGATTTAAAAAAGCAGTCGCTTATTTTTTAACACAAACCAAAGAATTCATTGAAAAACCACTCGGTGAAACATCATTTTTTACGGATAATAAAGCTGTGAAAACCGATTTTTTAAAACTATTTGAAAGGCTTCAAGAAAAAGTGGCTGAAAAGGTTTTTGTACTCGAAAAAATGGGTGAGGGTTTCAAAACGACAACCTATTTACAAGAGCGAGCAAATGCGGTTTTACAATCAAAAGAACCTGCAAAAAAGAAACCAATAACTTCCAAACGAGACCCCATTTTAGCAGTCCAATTGCGAGAATTAAGAGATGATTTTGCTAAAGCTGAAAATGTTCCTCATTACATCGTTTTTCCTCAAGAAACTCTATATCAACTTTGCGATTTGCTTCCAAGAACCGAAAAAGAATTGTCGAAAATTTTAGGAATGGGAAAAATTCGTGTTGAAAAATATGGAAAAGAAATTTTAGAATTAATTGAAGACTATTGTAAAAAAAATGGCACAAATAGTGCGAATAATTTCAAAAGACTACCAATAAAAGAAGTCAAAAAAGAACCCAAAAAAAACACGAAACAAATCAGTTTTGAAATGTTTAGAGCTGGAATGTCTGTTCAAGAAATTGCCAAGGAACGAAGTTTTACTACAAGTACCATCGAAAGTCATTTGGCGAGTTATATTCCTTCAGGTGAAGTGGATATTTTAGAATTAATATCTTTAAAGAAATACAAAGAAATTTTGAAAGCCATTGAAGAAATCGAATTCAAATCACTCACCGAACTCAAAGAAAAAGTTGATAACAGTTATACTTTTGCCGAATTAAGAATGGTTTTGATGACTTTGGAAAAGTAGCATAAAAAAAGCCTATCATTAATGGTAGGCTTTTTTTTTTTCAGTTCATCTTAAATACATTATTCCCCCGAAAATTTACTTAGGAATCAACTTGAAACAACTGTAAAATTAGTTAAATTAAAATGTTTATGATCAAAAATGTTCTAAACAATTGATAATTTGTTCTTAAATTGATTTAAATAGTTTTACAATTTCATCTCTAAATTTATTTCCAATCGGAATTTCTTTATTTTCGATTTTGACTGTGTGATGATTTATTTGAGTTATATAATTCGTATTGATAATGTAACCTCTGTGAACTCTCACAAAATAATGATTTAATTTGGTTAAAATATTATTCAAACTGGTTCTTACAACCTTTTTTTTATGGTCTATTAAAAAAATTTCAATGTAAACATGATCACTTTTTAGGAATAAAATGTCGTTGAAATTAATTTTTGTGAAATACCCTCTGTCTTTTATAAAAAGCGCATCCTTGATAATCAAATTGTCATTCAGCACTTCTCCAGATTTTATTGAAAAATTATGCAAAGCAATTTCTATTGAGCTATACAATTCTTCTTTTAAAAAAGGTTTTATCAAATAAGCATGTGGTGTTACTTGTTTTGCCTCTTGAATTGTAAACGAATCAGAATTTGAAGTTAAAAAAATAAAAGGAAAATTATATTCGGTTTTTATTTTTTTAGCCAAATCAATGCCATTTTTTTTCCCAGAAAGCTGAATATCAAGAATGCCAATATCTGGTTTTTCATTTTCAATAGTGATGATTGCCTCAGTAAAATTTATTGCAGGCTCAAGTGCATGATAACCAAGTTCATTTAGCGCATTGCAAATACTATCAGCAATGATTATTTCATCTTCAACAACTAAGATTTTTACCTTTTCCATTTTATTTCCAATTAAGGTACAATAAAATTATTAATATTTAATAATAATTTTAATAAAAATGTTTTAGGATAGTTTTATGTTTGATAAACTAGTTCACAAGCTTTCTTGTATAGTTGTCTTTGAAGTTAATTTCGAATCGCGCACCATTATCATTTACTTGATTCAAAGTTCCATAAAGTTGTTTCACAAGTCTATTGATCAATCTTAATCCTAAACTTTTGGCAGTTTTAATATCAAAATCTTCGGGAATACCTGAGCCATTATCTTGGATAATCAATTGATAGTGATTTTCTAATTTATGAATGGATATAAAAAGTTTGTTTTCTTTCTCATCACTAAACGCATATTTATAGGCATTTGTGATAATCTCGTTGATAATCAATCCTAAAGGAATTGCAGTATCAACATCAAAAAAAATATTTTCTGAAGATATTTCAGTAATTACTTTGTCTTTTAGCGTATGAATTGATGTAATCTCTTTGGTTAGTAATCTTAAATATTCGTCAAAATCAACCAACCCTGAATCGTTTTGATACAATTTTTGATGAATCAAAGCCATCGATTTCACCCTGTTTTTTCCTTCATTTACCAAATCAAGTGTCTTTTTATCTGAAATTTCTTGAGATTGTAATTCTAACAAACTTGCAACAATATTGAAATTATTTTTCACCCTGTGATGCACTTCTTTGATCAACAATTCTTTTTCTTTCAATGTTTTATAGATGATTTTATTTTTAGTTGTTAATTCTTTCGACTGATTCATTATCTTTCTAATAATCAATAAACTAATAATAAAAAATACTGCTCCAAGAATGATAATTATAAGATATAATTTGTTCTTTTCTTGTTCATGTTCAATTTCCTTTTGCTTCGTTTTAATAGTTTGTTCTATTTTAAAATCAGCCAAAGATTTCGATAAATCTTGAGAATAAATTTTTCTTGTTAGCAAGATTGATTGGTCTTTTACTGCTAATGCTTCTTTGAAAAATTCATTTTTCTCTAGTGCTCTTGATCCTTCAAGTAAAAGTTTGAAAAAATCATTTGAATTCAAATCTTTTCCGAGAATTTGAAATTTATCAACCAATTCTTTCACGTTATTTACTTGAAATTTCTTTAAAATTTCATCTCTAGTTGCATTATCTGTCTCAGGTCTTCCTAATAATTTTAAGTACAATGAATATGTTTGAATTTTATAAGTTGAATCACTATACAACTCGTCAATCAACAACAACACTTTTTCTTTATATCCACCTTTAAAAATATAAGCATCAATTAAATGTTGTAAAATAGCATGATAATAAGGGCTTTTTTTAGGAATTTGATTTTCCAATTCTAAGCTCTTCTCAGAAATATCAATATATTCTTGTAGCTTTCCCTCAAGTACTAAAAAATCTGTCAAATGATATAAAAACATGATTTGAAGCTCAATATCTTTTAGATTTTCCGATTTTTCTAAACAATCCAACACAAGCGTTTTTCCTTTTTCTACCTCTCTTTCAATAAGATGAAGAACTATGGGGTGTGTTTGGATTCGCAATCTTGCTTTTTGAATGGTGATGTCATTTTCATTAAAATTTGAAAGATAATTTTCTAATTCTTTATATTTTTCAGAAGCTTTCTCAACACTTACGTCATCTCTTAGGTTGTAAATTTGATCACATTTTATCTTAAAAAAGGCTTCGTTAAATTTTTTAGTCTCAGGAATTATAACAATTTCATCAATAAAATTTGAGACTTGAACATATTTTATTGAAGTCCTATTGCTTAAACTAGAAAATAATTGATATTGTTCCTGATATGTAAGTTCTTTTTTTGAAGTAATTTTTTCAAGGATTTTTTTATAATCAGATTCTTCAAGCTGATTTAAAAAGATTTTTGCAGAATCAATTTCTTTTTGAAGTAGAAAATTTTCAACATTATTTTTTATTTTTTCTTGAGATAATTCTTGTTGTTGCCCGAAGAACGAAATGTAAAAAAATAAAAGAATCAAGAGGGAATGATTTTTCATGGCTATTATTTGATTTCTAAAAATAGTAAAACTATTAAACTTTACCAAATTATTTGCACAAAAAAAGCCCAAACATTTGATTGTTCGGGCTTTAAAATATTTAAAAAATAATGTTTTAAACTTCGAATGGGGCTATAGAAACATATGATTTGTTATCTCTTTTCTTTCTAAACTCAACAACACCATCAATTTTAGCATGTAATGTATGGTCTTTTCCCATATAAACATTTTCACCTGGATTGTGAGTTGTTCCTCTTTGACGAACAATAATATTACCTGCAATTGCAGCTTGTCCTCCAAATATTTTTACACCAAGACGTTTCGATTCTGATTCTCTACCGTTTTTCGAACTACCTACTCCTTTTTTATGTGCCATGACTTTATGGTTTTAAAATTGCGTTTTATTTGTTTAAAGTATCAATTAATGCTGCTTTTTTTAAAGAAGCAACATCAGAAATGCCTTTTTCTTCGGCAATCTCTCTTAATTCTGCAACAGGCATTGAAGAATAATCAACGGCAGTTTCAGTTACCTCAGCTTTTGGAGTTGCCTCTTTTTTTGCCGATTTTGTTGCACCAGTAGTAGCGATAGATTCAATTTGAATCTCGCTTAAATACTGTCTGTGTCCGTTTTTCTTTTGATAACCTTTTCTTCTTTTCTTTTTGAAGACGATTACTTTATCACCTTTTAAGTGACCTAAAACTTGAGCTGTTACTGAAGCTCCTACTATAGCTGGGGCGCCAATTGTTACGGTTCCATTGTTATCCAATAAAAGAACGTTGTCAAAAGTTACTTTTGATCCTTCTTCTGCTTGTAAACGATGAACGTACACTTTTTGGTCTTTTGCTACTTTAAACTGCTGCCCTGCTATCTCTACGATTGCGTACATACTATTTGTTTTGCGTATTAATACTTGTTTGTTTGCATTTACTTACTCAAAATGCGGGTGCAAATATAGTTCTTTTTTTAATTTTATCAACAGATTTCTAAAATTAATTTGCAGATACTGAACCAAATAAAAAATCCATTTACATTCGTTTATTAATATATCGTTTGCTATTTTTGAAAAAAGTATAAACAGCGCGATTTTTATGTAACAATGCCTGTTTTTTTGCGTCAAATTAAACTGAAACTTTTATTAACTAAATATCTATCAATGAAAAAAAGGATTGTAACACTTTTTACGGTGTTTTTAGTAGCGATTTCTTCAACAGCTCAAAAGGTTGAATTTGAAGAATATAAATTAAAAAATGGTATGCATGTCATTTTGCATCAAGACAATTCTGCTCCTGTAGTAGTAACTTCTGTAATGTATCATGTGGGTGCAAAAGACGAACAACCAAATAGAACTGGAATGGCGCATTTTTTCGAACATTTACTGTTTGAAGGAACAGAAAACATCAAAAAAGGAGAATGGTTTAAAATTGTTTCTTCAAATGGTGGTAGAAATAATGCCAATACTACAGATGATAGAACCTATTATTATGAAATTTTCCCATCAAACAAAATTGAATTGGGATTATGGATGGAATCTGAGCGTTTATTACATCCAATCATTGGTCAAGAGGGTGTAAATACTCAAAATGAAGTTGTAAAAGAAGAAAAGAGATTGCGCGTTGATAACCAACCTTATTCTCGTTTTTTAGAAAATGTGAAGTTAAATATTTTCAAAAAACATCCTTATAAAGGAACCACTATTGGAAAAATGGAGCATTTAGATGCAGCTACTTTAGAAGATTTTTTAGCATTTAATAAAAAATATTATGCGCCAAACAATGCTACTTTGGTTGTTGCGGGAGATATTGATATGAAAGGAGCCAAAAAAATAATTGAATCGTATTTTGGTTCTATTCCAAAAGGTGAAGAAGTTAAAAGAGATTTTCCAAAAGAAGATCCTATTACTGAACCTATCAGAGCAACTGCTTACGACCCAAATATTCAAATTCCAGCGATGATTGCGGCTTATAGAACGCCATCAATGAAAACCAGAGATTCTAGAGTTTTGGATATGATTTCCTCGTATTTGAGCACAGGAAGAAGTTCTGTTTTGTACAAAAAAATGGTGGATGATAAAAAAATGGCGTTGCAAGTAGGTGCTATCAACTTGAGTCAAGAAGATTATGGAACTTACGTTTTATATGGTTTGCCTCAAGGAGACAATAAATTAGAAGATTTAATCAAAGAAATTGATGAAGAAGTTGTGAAAATTCAAACAGATTTAATTTCTGAAAAAGATTATGAAAAACTACAAAATCAATTCGAAAATAACTTTGTGAGTTCTAATTCAAGTGTTGAGGGAATTGCAAGTTCATTAGCAACGTATCATGTGTTATTTGGAGATGCAAATCTTATCAATACAGAAATTGATATTTACAGATCTATTACAAGAGAAGAAATGAGAGAGGTTGCAAAAAAATATTTGAACCCAAATCAACGATTAATTTTAGAATATCTTCCAGAAAAAAAATAACATCAAAAGACATTATATCATATGAAAACAAGAATTATAACCTTAGTCACATTCCTACTCCTGTCTTTTGCTGGAAATGCTCAAATTGACAGAAGTAAACAACCTGAACCAGGACCTTCACCAAAAATAAAATTAGGAAAAGCAGAAACTTTTACACTGAAAAACGGCTTAAAAGTAATCATGGTTGAAAATCATAAATTACCAAGAGTTTCTGCAAATTTAACGATTGATAATGATCCTTATTTTGAAGGAGAAAAAGCAGGACTGTCTTCAATGATGGGAAGTTTGCTTGGAAGAGGAACAAAAAACATCACCAAAGATGCTTTCAATGAAAAAGTAGATTATTATGGTGCCAACGTTTCGTTTTTTAGCTCAGGTGCTTTTGCTTCATCCTTAAAAAGATATTTTCCAGAAATTTTAGGATTGATGGCAGATGGTGTTAAAAATTCGACTTTTACGCAAGAAGAATTTGAAAAACAGCAAAAAATCATTTTAGACAATCTTAAAAACAATGAAAAAAATGTTACTTCCATTGCAAGACGTGTAGAAAATGTGCTGACTTATGGAAAAGATCATCCTTATGGAGAATTTACCTCTAAAGAAAGTGTGAACAAAATCACTTTGCAAGATGTTGTGAAAAATTACAACGATTTTTACAAACCAAACAATGCGTATTTGGTGATTGTTGGAGATTTTGAAGCAAAAGAAATAAAAAAATTAGTGAATACATTATTTTCAAATTGGCAATCAGGAATCATACCTGCATATACTTTACCAACTCCAAAAAATGTTCCTACAACAGAAATCAATTTTATTGATATGCCAAACGCAGTACAATCAGAAATTGCTGTGATCAATACCATTAATTTGAAATTAGGAGACAATGATTATTTTGCAGCTTTGTTGGCAAATCAAATTTTAGGAGGAGGAGGAACTGCTAGATTGTTCCAAAATTTACGTGAGGACAAGGGATATACTTATGGTGCCTATTCAAGTGTAAGACAAAGCAAATATGCAGGAACTTTTAGAGCTTCAACAAGCGTAAGAAACATAGTTACTGACAGTTCTGTGGTTGAATTGATGAAAGAAATCAATACCATCAGATACAAAAAAGTATCGGAAGAAGATTTGAAAAACGTGAAAGAGGAATATATTGGAGGTTTTGTGATGGATGTTCAAAAACCTGCCACTGTAGCTGGTTTTGCATTGAATATGGCTAGATATAATTTACCAAAAGATTTTTACGAGACCTACCTTGAAAAAATAAATGCAGTTACGTTGGATGATATTCAAAATGCAGCCATCAAATATTTTCAGGGAGATAAAGCAAGAATTATTATCACTGGTAAAGGAATTGATGTGTTGAAAAATCTTGAAAACACAGATTATGTAATCAAATATTTTGACAAAGAAGGAAATCCCACTGAAAAACCTGCAATGACATTGCCAATTCCTGATGGAATGACTGCTGAAAAAGTAGTGAACAACTACTTGAATGCCATTGGCGGAAAAGACAAAGTAATGGCTGTAAAAACCACGATGATGACTGCAAATGCAACTATTCAAGGCACACCATTAGTAATGACAATGAAAGCTTCTTTACCAAACAAAACTTCACAAGTAATTAGTGTGATGGGAAATGTGGCTCAAAAATCAGTTTTTGATGGCGAAAAAGGTTATGAAGAAGGACGTGGTCAAAAAATAGAGATGACTGCTGAACAAATTACAGAGGCAAAAGCAGCAAATTCAATTTTTAGTGATTTGAATTACACAAAAGGAACTTTAGTAAGAATTGAACCTTTGGATGGAAAAAATGCGATTGTATTGAAATTCAACGATACTGAAGTTTTTTACGACATGACTTCTTGGTTAAAAGTAAAAGAAGTGAAAAAAGTAAAAACTCCAGATGGACAAGAAGTTGAAGTGCCAACAAACTTTGGGGATTATAAAGAAGTGAAAGGAATAAAATTCCCATTCTCAATTGGTCAAAAAATGGGTCCTATGGATTTGAATTTTGAAATCAAAGAAATCAAAATCAATGAGGGTGTTTCTGATGCTGATTTTAAATAAATCTTTTAGAAAATAGATTTTAGAATAAAGAGAAAAGAGTCAAGACGTTTGTTTTGACTCTTTTTAATTTTATATATTTTAAACACCAAAAACCAAAAACCATCAACCAAAAACTAATCACTTAGCCCTATTCACTAAATATACTCCAAACATAATGATCAATCCTGCAAATAATTGTAAAACACTTAGTTTTTCGCCGTCTAAAGATCCCCAAAAAATAGCTACTAAAGGCATTAAATAAGTTACTGATGATGCATAAACAGGTGTGGAAATTTGAACCAATTTGGTGTATAACACTTTGGCAATTCCTGTTCCGAAAATTGCGAGAATTACTACATAAAGTAAAGAATCCATTTGCAATTCATTTCCTGAAAAAGTGCTGAAAAATCCTGATAAATACAATACAACAATCGCAGATGGCAACATCATCAAAAAATTTCCTGTAATGATTGCCAAAGCATCCAAATCAGACAAGTGTTTTTTTACAATATTTACGTTCATTGCATATCCAAATGTGGCAATAATTGGTAACAAAGCAAACCAATAATTTTGATCAGGATTCATTGCCGCTCCATTAAAAATCAAAACTAATGTGCCAATCAAACCTAAGGTAATTCCTATAAATTGCTTGTTTTTATAACTAAAACCAAATACCAAAATTCCAATGATAAATGTGTTGAAAGGTGTAAAAGAATTTAGCATAGAAACAATGGCACTGTCAATTCCTTGCACTGCAAATGAGAATAAAAAGACAGGAAAAAAAGTTCCCAAAAAGGCTGTGTAAAAAATATATTTCCAATGATGCTTTTGGATTTTTTTCAAGCTAGGAAAACCTACAATCAGCAATAAAATAGAAGAAGTTGTAATTCGTAAAGCACTCAAAGTTATGGGCTCAAAACCCAATAATGCCTTTTTAATTAAAATGTAAGAACTTCCCCAAACTAATGAAAGAATGATGAGAAAAACCCATTTTCGTTGTTGTTGATTCATTATAAAAATATTGCAAGTGCAAAATTCCGACAAATACCAAGATAAACTCTTTTAAAATTAATAAATTTGTAAAATATTTAAATCGGAAAATTTTATGAGAACAAAAAATATCATTGTAAGCCTTGCCGTAATTTGTTTGGTGATTGCTGGTTGTAAAAAAGAAGAAAAGCAAGCTGCCTATCCTGTTGAAAAAGCACAAGTTGCTTTGAACATTTCAGGAATGACTTGCGAAATTGGTTGTGCAAAAACCATTCAATCAAAATTATCAAAAAAAGAAGGTGTTTTAGATGCGAAAGTTGTTTTTGCGGATAGCATTGCCACTATCGAATTTGATGCGAATAAAACTTCTGAAAAAGACTTAATTGCTTTTGTTGACGGAATTGCAGGAGGAGATTTGTACAAAGCTTCAATCAATAAAAAAGAAACGCATTCTTGTATAGAAAACTGCAAAAAAGATTGTGACAATAAAACAGCCACAAAAATGGAATGCAAAAAAGATTGCAAAATGGCTTGTTGTGCGGATAAGAAAAACTAGATCTTATAATAATTTCCTTTTAAAAAACCATTTCAAACCAATATTTGAAGTGGTTTTTTACTTTTTATAAAATAAAATCATAAATTTCTGAATCGCCAATTTTCAAGTTTTTTTAATTGTCGTTTGAACATTGCAGTAATTGTATCTCAAAAACAAAACTTTTATTGCTTTACAAATTATTAACATACTAAATAAATAATTAATAATCACTTAACTCAAAGAACTGTATGCTCATCTAATTTTGCTGCAATATTTCAATTAAATATAATTTATTATGAAGAAAATCTTACTTATTTGTTTTTTGTTTATTAATGCCCTGGTTTTTAGTCAGGTTACTTTCTTAACTTCAGACACCACATGGTCTGGAGATGTAAATATTGACGGAAAAGTTGTTGTGGATAACAATGCAACATTAACAATTCAACCTGGGACAGTAATTAAAGCTGCTTTTAAAGCTGATCCAGTTGATGCTTCTGCTTTAATCATTGCTAAAGGAGCTAAAATCACTGCTAATGGAACTGCTGCTTTGCCTATCATTTTCACTGCTGCTGCTGACCCTTTAACTGCTGCGAACGTTGCTGCTGGTGTTTATGTTGCTCCAAATCATGATTTAGATTTAAATGGTCTTTGGGGTGGTGTTATCGTTTTGGGTAACAATGTGATCGGTGCTGGTGCGAACAATACTGCAAACATCGAAGGTATTGCTGCTGGTCAAACATGGACAAACTATGGTGGTGCTTTAACTGATGACAATTCAGGATCTTTAAAATACATTTCTATTCGTCATGGAGGTGCTACTATCGCTAATGGTAGTGAAATTAATGGTCTTACTTTAGCTGGCGTAGGTAACAAAACTATTGTTGAAAATATCGAAATCATCTCTAATGATGATGACGGAATTGAAATATTTGGTGGTAATGTGAATGTAAATAACCTTTTGGTTTATAACCAAACAGATGATGCTATTGACTTAGACCAAGCGTATTCAGGAACTATTACTAACGCTTATGTTGCAATGGGTGTAGGTAGTGATACTGTTTTCGAAATTGATGGTACTGAGTCCACTTCTACTCCTAGAGTTACTGGTTCTTATACAATTGATGGAGTAACTGCTATTGGTAACGCTAATGCTACTAGAACCACTACTTATGGTGACTGGAAAGCGGATGCAATGGGTGCTAACAAAAATATCGTTTTCAAAGGCTTTAAAGTTGGTAGTAAAGTAAAAGGTATTGATCCAGATACATTTGGTAACAATACGCTTACATTTTCTAACTTAGATTTTGTAACTACAGATGCACTTTCAACTATTTCTACTCAATTAACAAGTACTCATGCTGAAATACTATCTGCTCAAGCTATAGGAACAGGTGCAACTGAGGACCATTTTTACACTTGGACAGCTTATTTTTCAGGTGGAAAAGGTACTTTAAGTGTTGAAGAAAATATTGTGAAAACACCTTACTCTGTATATCCTAATCCATTCAACAATGATTTAAATGTATCAAGTCAAATTAAAGTTGAAAGTTTAAGACTCTATAATATTTCTGGTCAACTTGTAAAACAAATTAAAAATTCTAACTCAATGAATGTATCTGAATTGGCAAAAGGAATTTATATTTTAGAAGTGACTGCTGATGCTACAAGAGAAATTAGAAAAGTTATAAAAAATTAAGTATCAATAAATTATAATCTTTTATCATAAAGAGCTTTAGTTAACTAAAGCTCTTTTTTGTTTACATTAACTTAACGTTCAATATCTTGATTAATAATACTTTTGTGAACTAAATATTTTTTAAATCATAAACTTATAATTATGAAATTTATTCTAGTACTATTATTTTTAATAAGTTTTACTTCATTCTCCCAAACAATAACAGGAATTGTTATGGATAGTGATTATAATGAACCCTTGCCTTTTGCCAATGTCTCTGTAAAAGGAACAAAAAACGGAGCAACTACTGATATTGATGGAAAATTTGAAATCAAAGTTTCACCTGGAACTTACACTGTTATTTTCTCTTTTATTGGATATACAACAATTCAATTGAGTGAAGTTATTGTGAAATCAAATAAAGAAACATTTTTACAAGTAACTCTTAAACCTGAATCTAACCAATTAGACGCAGTTATTATTACTACTACTTCTAAAAAGAATTCAGAAGCATCAGTTTTAAATCTTCAAAAGAAATCAATAAGTTTAGTTGACGGTTTATCAATTCAGTCAATAAAAAAAGCAGGAGATAGTGACGTTGCAGGAGCTATCAAAAGAGTACCAGGAATTTCAGTTCAAGGAGGAAAATATATATATGTTCGTGGATTGGGAGATCGCTATTCAAAAACTACCCTAAATGGAATGGAGCTACCTGGTTTAGACCCAGATAGAAATACCATTCCTATGGATATTTTTCCAACCAATCTTATTGAAAATATTTTAGTAAAAAAATCGGCATCCTCAGAAATAGGTGCTGACTTTACAGGAGGAACTGTTGATATCAATTTAAAAGACTTTGCGTTTACCCCAGAATACACTGTAAATTTTACAGCAGGATATAATCCTGATATGCACTTCAATAAAAATTTTATTGCTGATGTAAAAAGCAGTTCTGATTGGAGGGGAAAAGATGATGGATTAAGAGACTTACCAATTGACCCTAATATTGCCTTACCACCAGCACTATTTCTACCAATTCAAACTGCTGAAGAAGCATCAGTTTTGACAGAAAGCACAAAAAAATTGACAAAAAACTTAAAACCGATTCAACAAACAAGTGATTTGAATTATAATTTTGGTTTTTCAGCCTCAAATGGTTATAAATTAAAAAAAGACGGAGAATCATCTATAGGTTATATTGCAGCAATTGGTTATAAATCAGAAACATCTTTTTTGGATGATTTCTACAGAGCAAATGTTATAAGAACCCCAAATGACGGTATTCAAAATGAATTGGTACAAAATGGTGTTTTAGGAACTATAAATACTTATTTAAGCACTTTATTAGGAGTAACTTATAAGGATAATAAAAATAAAATTTCTGTAAATTTTATTGATTTACAAAACGGAGAATCGAACGCTTTAAATCTAGCACGTCAAACATTTATTGAAAATCCTTATTGGGGAGAGGGAAGTATTATTACCTATACTGAAAGAAATTTGAGAAGTATTCCTATAACCGGAAGACATACTATAGGAGATAATTTATTTACAGTTGAATGGAAGTTTGCACCTTCAAAATCTATCCTAAGTGATAAAGATTTCAAAAGAACGATATTCGAAACAGATGCAGATAAATCTTTTTATATAATAGGGCCTAACCCAATTGCATCTCCTTCAAGATTGTGGAGAGATTTAGATGAAAAAAGTACTGTGGGTAAATTGGACATAGAAGTTCCTTTACAAGCAACAAGTTTTAGTGGTAAAATAAGGTTAGGAGCATCTAAAATATCAAAAGAACGAGATTTTAATTCTAGGAAATTTGACATACTTTACAACGGTGATAGCGGTATATTTGGAGGTGATGCAAATGCTATCCTTGCAGATGAAAACATTTGGGTTCAATCACCAAATCCATTTAAAAGAAGTGATGGAACTTACATTGCAGGAGGACCTGAAAGAACAAATGTATATAATTCAGAATCAAAAAATGATGCCTTTTATTTTTCATCCGAATTAAAGTTTTCAGAAATGATAAAGGCTGTAATTGGCGTTCGTTTTGAAACATATCAATTAAGATATACTGGAGAAAATTTATTGGGCGAAAAATTTGAAAATAAGTTGTTCATAGATGATAAAGATTTATTTTCTAATATTAACCTTATTATTTCGCCCAATGAAAAAAGTAATGTGAGAGTCTCTTATTACAAAACCACTGCAAGACCAAGTTTTAGAGAGGCTTCATCAGCTTACTTAATTGATCCAGTAACAGAAACATTTTTTCTAGGTAATCCTGATATAAAATCAGCTTATATCGATAATTATGATTTAAGATATGAATTCTTTGGTGAGAAAAATGAAATATTTGCTTTAAGTTTGTTTTCAAAAAGTTTTAAAAATCCCATAGAAATTGCTGTTGTTAGTGATGATACTCCTAATGATTTTACAGCTAGAAATAATGAAAAAGCAACTGTAAGAGGAGTAGAATTTGAATTGAGAAAAAATATTTTAACTTTAAATAATTTAACATTTAACGTTAATACAAATATCTCTTTCATAAGCGCTAAACAAACTATGAATGATGATGAATATAATAGCAGAGTAATTTTGGCGGAACCTGGGCAAGTAATCAGCAGAGAAAGAGAATTACAAGGACAATCACCTTATATGATAAACGTGGGATTATTAGCGTCTGAAAGTGAAAAAGAAATTGAAGCAGGACTTTACTACAATGTACAAGGAGCTACATTAGAATTTGTTGGTGCTGGAGGGGTTCCAGACATCTATTCAGAGCCTTTTCACAATCTTGATTTTTCAGCTTCAAAGGTATTTAGTGGCGAAAAATTAACAAAGAAAATTACTTTTAGGGCAAAAAATATTTTACAAGACAAAACAGAAAGTTATTATATTTTGAACAAAGAAAAAAGCAACCTCTTTAGAAGTTTTTCTCCTGGAATTATATTTTCTTTGGGAGTGAGTTTAACTTTTAAATAAATTGGTATATTAAAAATTATTTTTTAATACATAAAATATACAATTGTCCACAATTGTGATAGCTACCTTTGTTCCTTTAAATACTATTAAAAATGAGTGATCCATATATTTTAATGCTTATTGCCCTAGGCGTTTTAGCAATTGTTGATTTGGTTGTGGGAGTTAGTAATGATGCTGTAAATTTCCTAAATTCTGCTATTGGTTCTAAAGCCATCTCAGCTAAAAATATATTAATAATAGCCACTATTGGTGTTTTTCTTGGAGCAATCACTTCAAGTGGAATGATGGAAGTTGCCAGAAACGGAATTTTTAATCCTGGCATGTTTGTTTTTCACGATGTGATGCTCATTTTTATGGCAGTGATGATCACAGATATTCTTTTGTTGGATGTGTTCAATTCTCTTGGAATGCCAACTTCTACTACTGTTTCAATCGTTTTTGAATTATTAGGAGCTGCAGTTGTAATTGCTGCTTTAAAAATTTCTCAAAATGATACTGAAAATTTATCTGCAATTTGGAATTATATCAACTATAATACTGCTACCGAAATTATTTTTGGGATTTTATTATCTGTAGTTGTTGCATTTACTGTTGGTGCAATTGTGCAATATTTTTCAAGACTTATCTACACTTTTAATTTTGAAACAAGACCAGCTTATATTCATTCAATATTTGGAGGATTTGCGATTACAGCAATTACGTATTTTATCATTATTAAAGGATTACAAGGAACAGAGTTTTATGCAAGCATTAAAGGTGTTTTAGAAACCAACACATCGTCAATTCTTGCCGGGAATTTTATTTTTTGGACTGTTTTTTCATACATTTTTGTGAAAGTTTTAAAAAAAAGTATTTTAGTTTTAATTATCGGAATTGGTACATTTTCATTGGCAATTGCTTTCTCTGGAAATGATTTGGTAAATTTTATTGGAGTTCCAATTGCAGCATTAAATTCTTATGAAACCTGGCAAGTTTCAGGCGCAGATCCAAGTTTATTTTTTATGGATAGTTTGGCAAAAAAAGTGCCCTCTAATATTTGGTTGTTATTGACGGCTGGTGCAGTAATGGTTATTACGTTATGGACTTCTTCTAAAGCAAAAACGGTTATTGAAACAGGAATCAATCTATCAAGACAAGGTGAAGGTCATGAAAAGTTTCAACCAAATAATTTATCAAGAGTTGTGGTTCGTTTTTCGATGTTTATCAACTCTGGAATTAGTTATGTAATTCCATCAAAAGCACAGGAATATATCAATTCAAAATTTGAAAAACCTGAATTAAAATTACCAAAAGACAAAAATCATGAAATACCTGCATTTGACTTGGTCAGAGCTGCAGTAAACTTGATTATGGCAAGTGTTTTAATCTCATTTGCTACATCTGTAAAATTGCCTCTTTCAACAACTTACGTGACTTTTATGGTGGCTATGGGAAGTTCTTTAGCAGATAGAGCTTGGGGGCGTGAAAGCGCAGTATATAGAGTTGCTGGAGTTTTAAATGTGATTGCTGGTTGGTTTTTAACGGCAATCATTGCATTTGTAGCTTCAGGAATTATTGCCTATTTTATTTTCTTACACATTATTTTTATACCCATATTATTGGTATTAGTAGGTTTCTTAATTGCGAAAAATTCTATTTCTCATAGAAAAAGAACCAAAGAAATTCAAAGAAAAACATACATTGAAAGATCTGAATTGATTACCATCAATGGTGTAATTGAAGAAAGTTCTGATCACATTTCGGAGGTTGCTATTAGAATCAATAAATTATATACCAATGTTGTTGATGATTTAGCAAAACATGATTTAAATAAATTACGAAAAACTGATAAATTCGTTTCAAAATTAAATGACGAAATTGATAATTTAAAAGACAATGTTTTCTATTTTATCAAATCATTAGATGAAACTTCTGTACAAGCAAGTAAGTTTTATATCATGGTTTTAGGATATTTACAAGACGCCGCACAATCTATCAGCTATATTTCAAGAGCAAGTTATAAGCACGTTCACAACAATCACAAAGATCTTAAAAAAGGGCAACTTAAAGATTTAAAAGACATCAATATTCAATTGACATCGGTTTTGGGAAGCGTAAGTACTATTTTTAAAAATAGAGATTTTGACAATTTGAATCCAGTTTTAAAAGAGAAAAACCAGTTATTGAATGATGTTTCTGCGTCTGTTGAAAAACAAGTGACTAGAATTAGAACTGATGAAACAAGTCCAAAAAACACCACTTTATATTTCAGTATTTTACTAGAAACCAAGGATTTAATTAAAGCACTTATGAATCTTCTAGAAACATATGAGGAGTTTCATTTGAGCACAAAAAAGATGAAAAAGTAATTTAGAACCAAAATCCAAGGTTAAACAACCAATACCTTTGTTTGGTCTCTGGAGACCAGCTATATTTCAGTTCAATCGGGCCTAAAAAACTATTATAACTATAGCCAATTACATAACCAGAAAATACGTTTTTAAATAAATCAATATCCTTAAAAACATTGTTATCTAAACGTGCATAGTTAGCAATGATTGATCCATAATGATTTTCAAAAAATCGGTATCTGAGCGTAAATTCTGATTTTATAAATGATTTATTAGACAATTCTGCAAAATCATACCCATACATAGTAAAAAATGTGTTGATATAATTTTGATTATATCCTCCTAAATAAAAATCAAATACTTCTGAAGTTGGATTATTAAAAGTGAAACCCGCTTCATTATTTAATTGAAACGTAAATCGCTCGCCAAAAGTGGTAGCAAATCCAAGTGTTCCTTTTGTTTGTACAAATTGTTTGAAATCCTGATTAAAATCGGTTGAACCTATATACCATTTAAAATTTAAATCTGCAAAATATCCTTTTGTAACAAAGTATTTTTGATCATACGTATCTAACTTTAAATAAGCAAAAGCATTGAAATAATTACTTTTATCAATAATCAAATTATTATTATTATTGTTAATTGTCTCTGTGCTAACGTTGATAAATTTGTGTTCAGCACCCAAACCCAAAGCGAATTTTCGCCCAAAGGTGGTTTGAATAAAAAATTGATTGGTAATATCTACATAGTTCAATTCTATTGAATTGATATTTGGAAATTGTCTTACAATCGGATTAAACTTAGAATTTGCTTTAAAATGATCGTATCGAGAGCGAAAACCATAACTTGTATAGAATCCGTTGTCAACAAAATAATTGAGATTGTATCGTAAATTATCTCCTACAATTAAATCTATTGATAACAAATCGTTATTAGTTAAAAGATGCTTTTGTTTTAAGTTAATTAGGAATCCTGATTGATATAACAAATCATAATGCGCTCCTAAACTTACACTTGCATTCTCATTTGACTCTTTTACAGCAATATGAAAATCAAAAGTTGTATCTAATTTTTGATGTAATGAATACGTAATTCTGTCGTAATTTTTTGTAGCGTGTAATAATTGTATTTTACTTGAAATGTCTTTTCTAGTGAGGCTATCGCCTTCTATAATATTTAATTTTCCAATCACGTAAGCTCTCGTGTAATTTTCATTTCCGAGCAAGTTTATGCTTGAAATTAATTTTTTTTTCTGATGAAATTCAATGATTTTTCTATCTTTTTTAAGGAGTTGTTTTTTTGCAATTTCTTTAAAAACTTCACCAAATTTTTCTGCTTCTTGTTTTCCTTTTTCTATGATTTCTAGTTTTTTATCAAAATCTACCACATTAAAATCATAAATATCTGGATGAATATAGACATCTACATTTTTTTTCTGATTTTCACTTTTGCTGTACATTTGATAACTTACAATTTGGTTTAAAATCGCAATGGCTGACGTTAATTTTTCCTTCTCGAACAAACGGCCTTCAACATCAACACCAATTACAATATCTATTCCTTTGGATTTCATCAAATCAATGGGAAAATTATTCGCAACTCCACCATCAACCAATAATTTTCCATCCATCACAACAGGGTTTAACAACGTAGGAAAAGAACCACTTGCACGTAAAGCCATTGGCAATGAGCCTTTTTCAAGAATAACCTCTCCTCCTGTTTCAACATCTGTTGCAACACAAAAAAACGGGATAGAAAGTTTAGAAAAATCTGTAATTTCCTCTGTTGAATCAAACAATTCTATTAATAAATTCGTCACATTTTGACCTTTTGAAATTGCTTTTGGCAAACCAATTTTTCCTTTTGTAACAGGTAAAGTAATGCTTGAATTTTCTTCAAATTCTTTTTCAAAAAATGGGGAAGCATTTCTTGGCAAATTATCTCTTAACAACGAAACAAAATCAATTTCTATTACCATTTTTTCAATCTGATTTGCTGAATAACCTGCTGCATACATTCCTCCAATAATGGCACCCATACTCGTACCAGCAATATAATCAAGTTGAATTCCTGCTTTGTCAATTTCTTTTAAAACAGCAATATGTGCAAATCCTTTTGCTCCTCCACCACTCAAAACCAATCCTACTTTTGGTTGCGTTTGTTGACCAAACATCAAAAATGGAAGGAAGAAAAAAATCAAAAAATAGTTAGTTTTCATTCGTTTTTTCTGGATGATAAAATTGATATACTTTCATGGCTCTCGCGTTTCCGATAGATTGTTGAATTTCTTCAAAAGTTGCCACTTTAACGCGTTTTGCGGACTTAAATGTACGCAATAAAGTTGTAATTGTTTGTGCTCCAACATCAGGAATTTGTTCTAGCTCTGATTGAATTGCGCTTTTACTACGCTTGTTTCTGTGAAAAGTAATGCCAAATCTATGTGCTTCATTTCTTAAAAACTGAATTATTTTTAATGTTTCCGATTTTTTATCCAAATACATAGGAATAGAATCTTCAGGATAATAAATTTCTTCCAAGCGTTTTGCAATCCCAATAATGGCAATTTTTCCACGCAAACCCAATACATCTAAACTTTTTAAAGCCGATGATAATTGTCCTTTTCCACCGTCAATAACAATCAATTGTGGTAATGATTCGTTTTCTGAAAGCAATCTGCTATAACGTCTATACACAACTTCTTCCATGGACGCAAAATCGTCAGGACCTTTTACAGATTTTATGTTGTAATGTCTGTAGTCTTTTTTGCTAGGTTTTCCGTCTTTAAAAACCACGCAAGCTGCCACAGGATTTGTGCCTTGAATGTTCGAATTGTCAAAACATTCTATGTGTTTTGGCTCTTCAGAAAGGCGCAAATCTTTTTTCATTTGTGCCATAATTCGATTTACATGCCTTTCAGGATCAACAATTTTTATTTGCTTGAATTGCTCTTGCCTGTAATATTTTGCATTGCGCTCAGAAAGTTCTACAATGCGTTTTTTATCTCCTAATTTTGGAACGGTAACTTTGATATCTTCTCCCAAATCTACCTCAAAAGGAACATAAATTTCTGGTGATTGTGAGTTGAAACGTTGTCTTATTTCAACTATAAAAAGCTCCAACAATTCTTGGTCAGATTCGTCTAATTTTTTCTTTATTTCTGTGGTATGTGACTGAATAATAGAACCGTTTGAAATTTTTAAAAAATTCGCATAACCATGCGTTTCATCAGAAATAATGGAAAAAACATCCACATTATTTATAGATGGATTTACAATCGTACTTTTTGCTTGGTAATTGCTTAATAAATCTAGTTTTTCTTTTACTTTTTGGGCTTCTTCAAATTCCATTTTCTCCGCAAAATCATGCATGATTATTTGAAATCTTTCTAAACTTTCCTTAAAATTTCCCTTAACAATATTGCGAATTTCTTTGATAGATTCGTTGTAATTCTGCTCCGTTTCAAAGCCTTCACAAGCACCTTTGCAATTTTTTAAATGATATTCTAAACAAACTTTATATTTGCCTTCGTCAATGTTTTTTTCTGACAAATCAAAATTGCAATTTCTTAAAGGATATAAGTCTTTAATCAAATCTAGCAGCACTCTAACCGTTTTTACTGAAGTGTAAGGTCCAAAATATTCTGAGCCATCTTTTACCACATTTCGTGTCATAAAAACTCTCGGAAAACGCTCTTTTTTGATACAAATCCAAGGATAACTTTTGTCATCTTTCAGCAACACATTATATCTGGGTTTGTGTTTTTTTATCAGATTATTTTCTAATAAAAGCGCATCAGTTTCCGTGTTTACAACAATGTGTTTGATATGAACAATTTTTTTTACTAAAACCCGTGTTTTACCATTTTCTTGGGTTTTTGTAAAATAGGAAGTCACTCGTTTCTTTAAATCTTTGGCTTTGCCAACGTAAATAATTTTGTTGTCTTTATCAAAATATTGATAAACACCAGGCGCATTTGGTAAGGTTTTTAGTTGAAGTTCTATGGATTCAGAAACGTTCATTTTTGATAAGATTTCAATGGTAAATTTGATGATTTTTTATGAATTTTCCTAACCTGCAGGGTTTTAGAAACAATGCTTTCTTATAATTGTTTTCTAAGGATAATTAGCTGATTGTCTTTTTGGAGTTTTAACTGATTTTCAGTGTTTTAAAAAGACCGTTTGAAGTTTGATACCAGTTCCATAAATCTACAAAAAAATAAATTTAAAAACAGCTCAATAATTTTTTATTGAAAAATTTAATCCTTTGGAAAAGCTTGTTTGCTAAAAATAAAAAGAATGGCAACACCCACAGAAATAAAAGCATCTGCTGGATTGAAAATATATTGAAAAAAAGTAAAAAAATCCCCGCCTACAAACGGCAACCAACTAGGTAAATTCCCAGACCAAATTGGAAAATAAAACATGTCAACTACTTTTCCGTGGAATAGTTTTCCATAGGGTTCTTGCGAAAATAATGTAGCGACTTTGTTGAGAGAATCATCAAAAATGACGCCGTAAAAAACGGAATCAATGATATTGCCAAGAGCACCTGAAAAAATCAATGAAATTCCGATAATGACAATATTGTGAGCATTTCGTTTTACAGTGTTTACCAACCAATAAATAATACCTAAAATCGTAATTAAACGAAATGTGGTTAAAAAAAGTTTTCCTTTTTCTCCTCCAAATTCATAACCCATTGCCATGCCATTGTTCTCAGTAAAATGTATTTTAAACCACTCAAAAACAGTCACTTCTTCACCTAATATAAAATTGGTTTTGATATAAATTTTTATAATTTGGTCAAGAATGATGGCTACTAAAATAGTAATTATAGCGAGATTTCTTTTTGACATACGTTTTTAAATTTATGCTCACAAAAGTAGCAATAATATTGGGTTTATTGTGTTTTCAAGAAAATTATCCCTTTTATGGTATTTATACTAAGTTTTTGATCGCTATTTGTTACTTTTTTTTGATAATCTTTCTGAAAAAAAACATCATCAACTTTGATATTTCCATTGTTGGAGTGAAGCATAATATTCATATTTTTTACGTTTGCAGAAATAGTTCCTGCGTAAAAATTTATATCAGTATTTGATTGAATTTTCTCAAATTTTAAATCTCCTTTTTCGATAAAAATAGACACGTTTCCAAGAAACTCTTTTGAGGCAACGTTGATGTTTTCTCCAAAAATAGTTACATTTTTTCCTTTCGGAATTTTTACAATTGCATGTGCTCTTAACAATCTTTTGGTGATGAATTTTCTGAAAACTGCTTCTTCAGTTTGCAAACTATCTAATTGAAATTTGATAGAAAATACATTTTTTTCTTCGCTGAAAAGGATTTGTTGTTGATTTGAATTTTCGGCCATTAAAATGATTTCTATGAAATTTGATAGGGAATTTTCTAAAACAAAATCGTCTAAACCAATTGTAGAGATTTCAATTTCTTTTGACGAAGTTTCCACTGTTTTATCAACTTTTTTTTGGCAAAAAGTTGCCGCTGAAATGCATAAATAAAAGAATATAAAGCTACTTTTCATAAAATCTAATAATTTATCATTTTTATCAGCTAATAAAAAATCATTTTCTTTTGAAGTGTGCCATTTTCTGTTATTATGTGAATAATATGTGCAGCTTTTGGTAATTTTTCAACCGAAATATAACCCTGTAAAGGTATCTTTTCATCAATCAATAATTTGCCTAAAATATCATAAACTTTGATATTATTTTTTCCTAAAGGTAACCCTGAAAAATAAATTTTATCAGTTTTATAGTAAAGTATGATTTTCGCTAAATTATTTTCTTTTATATTCAGTGTTTCAGAAGAAGTGTGCAGATAAAATCGTCCAGAACCATTGATACTTTTATTGCTTTTAAAGCTATACGTTGTTTGGTTATTGGTCATTAATTTAAAAATTTTAAGTTCTATGTCTTCTAAATATACTTTTTTATCATCATCAATATTTTTTGCATCAATATGAATAGAAATCGTTTTGTTTGCGGGTGCAACAATGCCAATAGGAATCACAATTGAAAAGTCTTTTGGGATAGATTGAATCGATAAATTCACATCTTTTTCTTGATTCACTAATTTTGTATATATTTCGAGATTACTGGAAACACCCGTATATAAAGAACTATCGTAACCATTGTCAAAACCTGTTGTGGTGTTATTTATATAAAAAATATCTGTGTATTTTTCATTTTGTCCATCATTCAGAAACAAACGAATTTCTGGTCTTGCTTGCTGTTTTAAAAAAAGAACTGTTTGATGGCTTTGCATTGATTTTGAAAACAACACATTTCCTCCTTCTGGTTTTGATCTCACAAAAAAACCTTGTCCTGGCGCAATAAATACTGAGGTTGAACCTTGATTTATTGCATCGTATGAACTTCCATTCCATAGCCAAATTGTCATTTCTTCCAATGAATCTGAATTTATTGTTAAAAAGTTATGGATTCCATCAGCATTAATATTAAGGGGAATAAAAGAAGTAAATACATTTCCTATAAGATTGAAAGCGTTGTTGATTCCTTTTGAGATGGATTTAGTGATATTTGTTGTTAAAATTGTTCCTGAAAAACTCAAGTTTCCTTGTGTTGTTTTTAATGTAGAATATCCTTGTCCAACCGAAAAAATGCCTGAATTTCCTGCCAACATATATTGCCAACTTCCTGAATTATTGTTATAAGTTGCAATTCCTTTTTGATTTGGATTGCTATTTCCTGATGCGATTAAATTTGCAGAAACCCAATTATTATCATATATCTGATTGATTACAGGCGAACTTGTTAAATGCCAGTTTGTGGTTACAAACCTATTATAAGTAATATTTCCTGAAGCAGTTCCTTCTACAATTAAACTTCCTGAATTTGAAATGCTTGAGTTTATGATTAAATTTCCATTATTGATAACATTCTCTTTAACAGTTAAAGATCCTAAAGCGTTTAAAGTTAAAGTTGCATTGGTTTCAATGGATAAATTTGCAACAATTACTGATGAATTTATGATGGGTTGATTTATCGTAATTGGAATTTTTACATCAATAGTATTTGAAGGCACACCATTTGACCAATTTCCAGATTTTCGCCAATCATCATCAATAGTTCCTGTCCACGTAGTTAATGGATTTGCAGTAAATTTTCCTGTATAAAGACCTCTGCCATAACTTGAGGCTAAAATGGTATAATCTGCAGTTCGAAGACTTAATGAGGTTACTGCAACATTAGACATTCCGTTGTAAGTTTGATTCCAGTTTGGAGCAATATCTTTAAAGTTACTGGTTTTCCAAACGCCCAATTCAGTTCCAATAATAACTTCATCGTTATTTAACGGATTCATTAAAATACATTTTACTGGAAAATCTGGTAAATTTCCCTCTTTATTTGTCCAATTGACACCTCCATTTTCAGAAAACCAAATACTTGTAACGCCGAAATTGTGAAAAGTTACCAAAATTTCATTTTCATTATTGCCAAATTCTATGGATGAAATACTTCCTAAAAAAGAGTCCCAAGAGATATTTGTAATTGTTTGAGTTGTTGTATTTGCGTTTTCAACTTTGGTTAAAATCCCGTTTTTTGTTCCTACAAAAACTGTTGAAGAATTTGTTGTAAAAGGAGAAACTTTGATAGCACTGATATTATTTAAAAGTGTATTAGAAATATTTGTCCTTGTTGGTGAGTTTGTAGTAATATTTGAAAAGCGAGCCAAGTGAGTTGTTCCATTTGTGTATAAAATATCTAAATTTTCATCTAAATCCATTGCGTTTACAAAATCACCAGAGTTACTATCTGAAGAAATAATAAACTGATTTCCAATTGTATAAGGCAAATTGAAACGAACAATTCTATTATACAAGTAAGTTGCAATCATATAAGTACCCTCTTTATCAATAAAACTAAAGGTGCCATCACCACCAAAAATTTCATCAGAGCTGTTTATTCCGTTAGCAGGATTGTCAAAAAACTGTGTTCCATTATCTTGAGTTCCTCCTAAAAAATATTCAGTATCAATACTTGCTCCAATTGCACAGTGATAAAATTGAGTGATATTATAATCCTTATTTCTCTCGCTAATTGAAGCGGGATTTGAGGACGCTGTTGATAGAGAGTTTGCATAATAAACACCACCATCATTTCCAATAATAGCTTTGTTAGCATCTGTTGGATGAAAAACCAATGTGTGTTGATCTGCATGAACCAAAGGAACACTCAAAACATTCAAATTGTTGTTATTTGACCATTTTGAAATTTGATTCCAAGAAGCACCACTATCTGTAGTTCTAAAAAAATCGATTCCGCCAATATATGCAATTTCGTCATTTGTTGGGTCAACTTCAACTGTTAAATTATAATAACCTTGTCCTCTAGTAAAATCATTTGCAGGAATATTTAGATCTGCATCATCAGGAAGTGGCAAACTTAAAGGTGAAGATGCAAAAGCATCAACCGTTTTTAAAATTGAAACAAAAGGATCAATAAAGGCTGTTTGAGTTTCATTTAAAGTAGTAACTCTAGCTAAAACATAAACCGTATTTGCGTTTTGTTTAGATACTGCAATTTCTGTTCTTCTTGCTTTTGGAATACTGTGTTTTAAGGCAAATGTATTTCCATTAGAGCTATTATAAATTCGACCTCCACCAAGCCCAAAAATATTTCTTCTTGTGGCTAGCCATAATGTATTATCTATTCCAATTTCAAAATCATTAGGAGCAATAGTGGATCCGTCAACGTATAAAGTAATTTTGTTCCAAGTACTACCATTATCTGTAGATTTATAAATACCATATTCTTGATATCCTAAATAAGTATCAATTGGATTTCGACTATAGCCTGCAGCACCAATTCCTGCAAAGACCTCAGAATCATTGCTAGTTGCTGAATTTCCATCAGCATCTCTAACAATAATATCTGTTAAATAATAGGTTCCAGGAACAAAACCAGCAGTTGTAACGCCTCTTACTTTATATACATTTGTCCAAGTATTTCCTCCGTCTGTTGATTTCCAAATGCCATTTCCTAGAGCTTGGTCAGGTGTATGCACTTCTCCAGTTCCTAAATACATTATTTGCGAATTGTTAGGGTCAACTGCCATGCAAGTAACAGAGAGATTTTCATCAATCCCAACTCTTATCCAAGAAGAATCTTCGTCAGTAATATCATTATTTACCCATAATCCTCCACTAACACCTCCAGCAAAAACACGTTTGTGTTCGGTGTCATTTGGGTCAAAAAGCACAACTCTTGTTCGGCCACCAACATTGTTTGGGCCTCTTTCTATCCAAGAATTGTCTATTCCATCTCCAGGAGTTCTTTGTTGTAATTTTCTTAACTCATTTAATTCTTGCTTTATTTTGTAAATGTTTTCAGGATGTGTTCTTCCAGTATAAGGATTGATTTCTAACAAATTTTTTTCCTCAAAGTATTTGTTTGGCGGAATTTCATTTGCTATTCTCTCTTCTTTTGAGAGATGTAAAATGTTATGTAAAGCATGATTTTCAAGGTATGCTGAATGCTTGTCTTGAAGTTCTTTAAAGTTGTTTTTTGTAGAAGTTATTTTATATAATATAACGCTTAAAACAATGCAAATTAAAATGATAGCGATCTTTTTCATAAGAACAAATATACTATAGTAATCGAAATTATGAAAAAAAATTCGCCGTTAAAAAACAATATTGTGTTTGATTGGCGAATGAAAATAATATTAAATATTTTTTATTGACGTCTTTTAGCTTCAATGCTCAAAGTTGCATGAGGCACTAATTTTAAACGCTCTTTTTGAATTAATTTACCTGTAATTCTGCAAACGCCATAAGTGCCATTTTCAATTCGTTGCAAAGCATTTTTCAAATCTCTGATAAATTTTTCTTGTCTAATTGCCAACTGCACATTTGCTTCTTTGTTCATCACATCTGAACCCTCATCAAAAGATTTGAATGATGGAGAAGTATCATCAGTTCCATTATCAGCGTCGTTTTTATAAGCGCTTTTTAATAAATCCAAATCTTCTTGTGCTCTTTTCATCTTTTTATCGATGATTTGTCTGAACTCTTTTAAGTCCTCTTCTGAATACTTTATTTTTACGTCTGACATTTTTTCTTACATTTTTTCAATTACTATTTTACTCACAATGTTATCAAATTCGACAACAACCCCAGTATTTAATTCGTCCACAAAAACCAATTCTTGCGTCAATGTTTCGCTCATGATATAGGTTTTATTATCCGAAATTGCTTCTTGTAAGTTTTCAAAATTCAAAACCGTTAATTTTATTTTATCTGTAACCTCAAATCCTGAATCTTTACGAGCATTTTGGATTCTGTTAACCAATTCTCTGGCAATTCCTTCTTTTCGTAAATCATCTGTGAGCGTAACATCTAAAGCAACTGTTAACGAGCCTTCATTTGCCACTAACCAACCAGCAATATCTTTGGATGAAATTTCAACATCTTCAAGTCCTAAATTTATGTTTTTTCCATTAATCTCCATTGAAATAGTGCCTTCTTTTTCAATTTTGTTAATATCTTCTTTTGAGAAATTTTGTACTTTATTGGCAATCAAGCCCATATCTTTTCCAAACTTTGGACCTAAGGTTTTAAAATTTGGTTTTATTTGTTTGATTAACAAGTCTGAAGCGTCTTCTAATAATGCTATTTCTTTGATATTAACTTCGTGTTTAATCAAGTTTGCGACTGCTAAAATGGCTTCCTTTTGTTGTAAATTATCAACAGGAATCATGATTTTTTGCAAAGGTTGACGCACTTTTATTTTCTCTTTGGCACGCAAAGAAAGTACTAAAGAAGCTATTTTTTGAGCCATCTGCATTTTTTTTTCTAAATTTTTATCAACAAATCGTTCGTCAAAAACTGGAAAATCAGCTAAATGAATACTTTCAGTATTTTCTTTTTGAGTCACAGAATTCAAATCTTGATACAATTTATCCATGAAAAAAGGAGCGATTGGCGCACCTAATTTTGCAATTGTCATCAAGCAAGTGTATAGCGTTTGATAGGCAGAAATTTTATCTGTTTCATAATCTCCCTTCCAAAAACGTCTTCTGCTTAAACGCACATACCAATTACTCAAATATTCTTGCGTAAAATCAGAAATGGCTCTTGCTGCTCTTGTTGGCTCATATTCTGTATAAAATTGATCAACATTTTGAATCAATGTATGCAATTCAGACAAAATCCATCTGTCTAATTCTGGACGATTTTCCAACGGAATTTCATTTTCTAAATAAGCAAATCCATCAATATTTGTGTATAATGAAAAGAATGAATAGGTGTTGTAAAGTGTGCCAAAAAACTTGCGTTTTACTTCTTCAATGCCTTCTAAATCAAATTTTAAATTGTCCCAAGGATTGGCATTTGAAATCATGTACCAACGAGTTGCATCAGCTCCAAAAGTTGATAAAGTGGTAAAAGGGTCAACAGCATTTCCTAAACGTTTGGACATTTTTTGGCCGTTTTTATCTAAAACCAAGCCATTTGAAACTACGTTTTTATACGCTACTGTGTCAAAAACCATGGTTGCAATGGCGTGCAATGTATAAAACCAACCACGAGTTTGGTCAACTCCCTCAGCAATAAAATCGGCTGGGAAAGCTTCGTTTTTGTCAATCAAATCTTTGTTTTCAAACGGATAATGCCACTGAGCATAAGGCATTGCACCCGAATCAAACCAAACATCAATCAAATCACTTTCGCGTTTCATGGGTTTTCCTGATGCAGAAACCAGGATAATTTCGTCAACAATATTTTTGTGCAAATCTATTTTTGCATAATTTTCTTCGGAATTGTTTCCAATTTCAAAATCTTCAAAAATGTCTTTTGCTAAAAAACTTGCTTTAACAGCTTTCGCCATTTCATTTTTTAGTTCTTCAACAGAACCAATACAAATTTCTTCTTTGCCATCTTCTGTTCGCCAAATTGGCAAAGGAATTCCCCAATAACGTGAACGTGATAAATTCCAATCATTGGCATTTGCCAACCAATTTCCAAAACGACCTGTTCCTGTAGATTCTGGTTTCCAGTTGATTGTCTTGTTAAATTCGTGCATTTTCTCTTTTACTTGAGTTGCTTTAATGAACCAAGAATCTAATGGATAATATAAAATTGGTTTGTCTGTTCGCCAACAATTTGGATAACTATGTTTGTATTTTTCTACTTTAAACGCTTTGTTTTCAAATTTTAGTTTGATGGCAATTTCAACATCCACTGATTTTTCAGGAGCTTCACCATCATTATAATAGTCATTTTTAACGTATTTTCCAGCTAAATCAGTCACTTCTGGTCTGAATTTTCCTTGCAAATCAACCAAGGGAACTAAATTTCCATTGTCGTCTTTTACCAACATTGGAGGAATTTCAGGAATGGCTTGTTTGGCAACAAAAGCATCATCAGCACCAAAAGTAGGAGCAGTGTGCACAATTCCTGTTCCATCTTCAGTAGTTACAAAATCACCTGAAATCACTCTAAAAGCATTTTCTGGATGGTCATTTGGCAACACATAATCCATTAATTGCTCATATTTGATGCCAACCAAATCTTTTCCAACACAAGTTGCAATGATTTTATAGGGAATAAATTTGTCTGATTCTTTAAAAGCATCCAATTCAGACTGATGTTCAACTTCTTTAAATTTTCCAGCAAATTGTTTGCTAACCAAGTTTTTAGCCAAAATTACTTTTGTTGGTTCAAAAGTATATTGATTGAAAGTATCCACTAAAACATAGTCAATTTTTGGACCTACAGTCAAAGCTGTGTTTGAAGGCAATGTCCAAGGAGTTGTTGTCCAAGCTAAAAAATAAATAGTGCCTTCGTTTTGTAAAAAATCAGGCAATGTTTCATTGATTGCTTTGAATTGCGCAACAACAGTGGTGTCAGTAACATCTTGATACGTTCCTGGTTGATTGAGTTCGTGTGAACTTAAACCAGTTCCCGCTTTTGGTGAATATGGCTGAATAGTGTAGCCTTTATACAATAAATTTTTATTGTAAATCTGTTTTAATAACCACCAAACAGATTCCATATATTTAGGTTCATAGGTGATATATGGATGCTCCACATCAACCCAATACCCCATTTTTTGAGTTAAATCGTTCCAAATATCTGTGTAACGCATTACCGCTTTTCTACAAGCAGCATTGTAATCTTCTACGGAAATTATTTTGCCAATATCTTCTTTTGTGATTCCTAATTCTTTCTCAACGCCTAATTCTATTGGCAAACCATGAGTATCCCATCCAGCTTTTCTTTTTACTTGAAAACCTTTCATGGTTTTATATCTTGGAAAAATATCTTTGATGGCTCTTGCCAAAACGTGATGAACACCAGGCAAACCATTGGCCGAAGGTGGTCCTTCAAAAAAGACAAAAGGAGTGTTGCCTTCTCTTAAAGAAATACTCTTTTCAAAAATGTTATTTGTGTTCCAATACTCCAGAATTTCTTCTGCAACTTTTGGCAAGTCAAGTGCTTTATATTCAGGAAATTTCGCGCTCATGATATCTCTTTTCTAATAAGGTTGCGAAAATAAGGAATTTCTATAAAATGAAAGGCTTTAAGTGTAAAAAAGCGTCTTTTAAAACCCTCTTTCTTTCTTTATTTTTTCATATGCAGCCTGAATGCTTTGAAATTTTTCTTGAGCACCTTTTAAATGTTCATCTCCTAAATCTTGTAATTTGTCTGGATGATGTTTTTTTGCTAAGGTTCTATATGCTTTTTTTACCTCATCGTCAGTGGCATTTTTTTCGATTTCAAGAATGGTGTAAGCATTGCCAATATCGTCATAAAACATGGCTTTTATAGATTCAAAATTTGAGTGATTGATGTATAAATATCCAGCAATTTTTCGAATTTCTTCAATCTCTGTCTCTGAAACAAAATCGTCAGCTTTGGCAATTCCGAAGAGAAAGTGAATCAATTGTAAACGAGAAGCATGAGGCATGTGCTCACGAATTTGAAGACACACTTGACGTGCAGAAACTTGTTGTTTAATAACTTCTTTAAAGATTTTAAAAGCATTTTTAGCACGTTCTTCACCATACATTCCATAGAACTGAGTTCTTACAAAACTCAATTCTCGTTGGTCAATTTTTCCATCAGATTTTATGACGATTGATGCTAAAACTAGCAAACTGATTTCAAAATCTCCTGATTGTGTGTTTTGATATTGCTTTTTTTGGTTGATTTTTCGTTGATATTCTCTTTGTTCGGCTGTGATTTCATCCGAAGAAAAACCGTCAACAAAACTTCCAATCGCAAAACCAATCGCAGCACCAATTGGGCCTCCTAAAGTAAATCCTAAACCTGCGCCCAACCATTTTGTAAAATTTGCCATAACTATCTTTTGAAATAATGTTCAAATATATAAAAACCAAAAAATTATCAGCTTTTTTTGTAATATCAATTTTTCTGATGTTTGTATTGTAAGAACTATTGAAAAATCGCTTGAGTCCTCTTATTTTATAAGTATATTTGCATTTAAAAATAAGAAATTATGTATCCAGAAGAATTGGTAAAACCAATGCGTGATGAGTTAATCAACGCTGGTTTTGAAGCATTATATACATCAAAAGATGTTGAAAACGCAATAGCTAAAAAAGGAACAACATTGGTCATGGTAAATTCAGTTTGTGGTTGTGCAGCAGGAACTGCAAGGCCTGGAGTCATTGCTTCTTTAAGAGCTGACAAAACTCCTGACAATTTAACAACTGTTTTTGCAGGAGTTGAAAAAGAATCTACCCAAAAAGCAAGAGAGTTCATGATTCCATTTCCTCCATCATCACCAGCAATTGCATTGTTTAAAGATGGAATTTTGGTGCACATGCTAGAGCGTCATCATATTGAAGGAAGATCTGCGCAAATGATTGCACAAAATTTAGCTACAGCCTACGAAGAGCATTGTTAAGCATCCCATCTTATTCCGAAATTTCGATACTATTCAAAGGAAATGAAAAAAATCCACCTAAAAGGTGGATTTTTTTTGTGTTATTTTTTTTCGATACTGCAAGTATTGATGCCCAAAATAGTGTATAAAGGACAAAAACTAATAAAACTAGTAATTAAAAAAACAGCCGCAAACACTAGCAATACAATCCCCAAAACACCAGAAATAGTTCCTGTAAAATATAAAACAGCAACAGCAATAGCCAATAAAATTCGAACAAATTTATCGGTTCCTCCCATATTTTTTTTCATAAAAAAAGAATTTAAATTATCAATAAAATTAATAAAAAAAAGTCAAAAACATCGTTTTTGACTTTTTTAATTTTTTTTCCTTAAGATTAAAGACCTCTTACAATCTCCACCCAACATTCAATCCAATTCTTGGAACAATTACAGGAGAATTAGAACCAAATAAATTCCGTCCAAGACCACCGTAAACGTCAATAACCAAACCACCCGTTGCAATATATTTCATACCTATTGCAACTCCCAGTGCACCATCAGTGTATTTTATATCATAGATATTTGAATTTTTATTGCTCTTTTTTTTTCCTGAGTTGATGCCTAAAAAACCTTCTCCAAAAAGGTTCCATTGAGCATTTGTGGTGAAATAATGGCGATAATAAGGCGTAATCATTGAGTTTTCATTGTATCTAAAACTAACATCTTGTTTTGCCAAATTGAACAAAACAGATGCGCCTACAGAAGAATTTTCTGTTAGATATTGTTCATAAGAAAATTCCAAACTTCTTATAATCAATGCGTCAGCAACATCTAACTTGATTTCTTGTTGTGCAAATCCCAATGCACATAGCAGTAATGTAAGTGCTAAAAATATTTTTTTCATGATTTTTGTTTTTAGTAATTTTTCTTCTCGTAAAAGAATATACAAACATACGCAATCTAGTTTTCATTTAATATTTTAAATAAAATTATTAGAACATAAATCCACCTTTAATGAGGATTTTTTTGTTTTTAAAATCTTCAAAATTGATGATTTGTGAAAATTCTTCGTCTTTTTTTCCTATAAGAACTAATCTCTTTTCAAAAGTAGTTTCATCATTTTTTTGCTCTTTAACCACCAAAAGAAAAGGTTGTTGATCTTCAATAATAATTGCTGAGTTTGGCAATGCAATTTCATGTTGACTTTCAACAATAATCTGGGCTTCAACGAACATTCCTGGCATGAAATTTTGACCTTGTTTATCAATGTCACAATGCACATTTACGGTTCTATCGCTTGTAATTGTTGTTCCTACCAAATGAACATCTGCATTGAAAAATGTTTCAGAAGCTTCTGGCACTTTGAATTTTACTTTTTGGTCTTTTTTGATGCTCAAAATATCCTTTTCAAACACGTTCAATTCTAGGTGAATTTGTTTTGTATTTACAATTTCCATCAATTCACTTGCAGAAGAAAAAAAAGAGCCATTACTTAGTTTTACATCACTAACAAATCCTTCAATTGGCGCATAAATATTGATAGTTGAAGTGAAATTTCCTTTTTCAACTTCTGATGGATTGATTTGCATCATCTGTAATTTTTTTCGCAAACCACTATAAATTGCCAAACGGCCTTTATAATCACTTTCTGCTTTTAGATAGTTTTTTTGAGAGGAAATTTTTTCATTATACAACGTTTTTTGACGTTCAAATTCGTTTTTCAAGAAGTTTAATTGTGAAGAAATTTCTAAGTAATTTTGTTGAATTTCAACAAATTCGGTATTTGTTAGGCTTGCTACAAATTGTCCTTTTTTTACATAATCCCCAATTAAAAGCGGAATTTTAGAAACATAACCACCCAAAAAAGTGCTCACAATTGCCCTGTTTTCTGGTGGAACATCAATCATACCGTTTGCTTTTACGAATGAAATAAATTCGTGTTCAATAAAAGTTCCTAATGCCATCTTTTCGTTTTCAAATTGTTGTTTGTTGATGACAATTTGATTGCTTATTTCTGAATTTTCAGGATTTGTATCTGTTTTGATTTCTTTTTTTCCACAAGCAAAAAATGCCAAAGAAAGTAAGAAAATGGTTGCGTTTTTCATCGTTAAAATGTATTTAAAATAAGGTGATTTATGTTGATAACTATTTGGTTATAAGTATTTAAATTGTCAAGATATGACAATTCAATATCTTTGGCTGTTTCCAAACTTTGGATGTATTGGAAAAAATCAATTTCGCCTTCAGAAAAAGTCCGATTGGCAGTTTTGATAATTTCATTTGCAAGATTTTTTCCTTGCGTTTCATAATATTGAATCGCTTCTTCATGTTGTTTTAAAGACGCTAAAAGTGAATTGTACTTGCTTTTCAACTTTATTTTATAATCTTGTTGTTGTTCAAAAATCGTGTTTTGAGCAATTTTGGAAGCTTTAATTTTGGAGGCATTTCCTGAGAAAAACAGCGGAATTTTCAATCCAATTTGATATCCTCTCAATGTTGTATTCAATTGATTATTGGTTCCTTGAAAATATTCTAAGCTGATATCTGGCAACAAATTTTGGAGTTCTTTTTTGTATAAAGCGTTTTGAAATTTGTTGGCATTTTCAAAATATTGTAACCCCAAATTGTCATTGATTGTCAATTGCTGCAATGGGATTTTAAATAATTCTTCATCCTTCGTAATTAAGGTATCAATTTGCACCACACTTTTCAGGTTTTCAGTTGATAGAATGACTTCTTGCAAAGCTTGTTTATAAAGCGTTTCTAGCTGTTTTTGTTTTGATTTTGCGGTAATCAATTCTAGATAATTGGTTTCTCCCAATTCAAATCTTCGTTCGGATTTTTTTTCAAAATCTTGATACAAACTATCTAAATATTGATAAGTTTTTGCTTTGTTTTTTGCAAAACTTAATTGATAATAATTAGCATACACTTCTTTTTGCAATTGTTGAAAAGCGATGTTATAATTGGTTTCTTCAATGCTCAATTGTGCTTTTTTTACTTTTTTGTCGGCAAAATAAAATGTTGGGAATTTGAAATTTTGTGCAATTCCGAAAACATTTATTGGTAAATTATTTATAGCGATATTATTTTCATCAAAACTGTGATAAATGGATGTTTTTTCGAAGTCAAATGCACTAGAAATCAATGCTTTATTTTCATCAACTTTTGAAAATGCGGCTTTTAAATTGGCATTATTTCTTAGAGCTATATTGAGTGTTTCTTCAATACTTAAAGGAGATTGTGCATTCGAATTCACAATAAATAAGAAACCAATAATTGACAAAATCATTTTTTTATTCAATTTTAAATCTTTTTTTTCCTCAAACCAAGCATACAAAACAGGCAAAACAATCATAGTTAATACAGTTGCAGAAATCAAACCTCCCACAACTACAGTCGCTAATGGACGCTGAACTTCTGCGCCAGCATTGGTTGAAATTGCCATTGGTAAAAATCCTAAAGCAGCTGCAGCAGCTGTTAACAACACAGGACGCAAACGTTCTTTAGTGCCTCTTTTAATCCGTTCTTCAATATCTTTCATACCTTCTTCTTTGAGTTCTTTGAAATGTTCAATCAATACAATTCCGTTTAAAACGGCAATTCCAAAAAGCGCAATAAATCCAACTCCTGCAGAAATACTGAATGGCAAATCACGCAACCAAAGTAAAATCACGCCACCTACAGCTGAAAGTGGAATTGCAGTATAGACTAACAACGCTTCTTTTACAGAACCAAATGCAAAATATAACAGTAAAAAAATCAATGTCAAAGCAATAGGAACAGCCACCATCAAACGTGCTTTGGCACTTTGTAAATTCTCAAATTGCCCTCCATAAGTTACACTATAACCAGCAGGTAATTTCAATTTTGCATCAAGTATTTTTTGAATGTCATCAACAACTGATTGTAAATCACGATCTCTCACATTAATTCCGACAACAATTCTACGTTTTGTATCATCTCTTGAAATTTTTGCAGGACCTGTCGTGTATTGAATACTCGCCAATTCACTTAAAGGAACTTTGTTACCATTGGGCGTATCAACATATAAATTTTGTAAACTTTCTAAATTTTTTCGATGATTTTTATCAAAACGCATTACCAGATCAAAACGTTTTTCGCCTTCAAAAACATTGCCTGCAACTTGTCCTGCAAATCCCATAGAAATCAATTGATTGATGTCAGCGATATTCAACCCATATCGTGCTATTTTACTTCGGTTATATTTAACACTCATTTGAGGCAATCCCGCTACTTTTTCCACAATAATATCTGAGGCGCCTGCTACATTTTGAATTAAATTCTTGATTTCATCCGCTTTTTTTGCCAAAACAGACAAATCTTCTCCGAAAACTTTCACTGCAACATCTGCTCTAACTCCCGTAATTAATTCGTTGAAACGCATTTCAATAGGTTGCGTAAATTCGATTTCCATTCCAGGAATTACGGATAATGCTTCTTTAAATTTGTTGGCTAATTCGTCTTTAGTTGAGGCACTTGTCCATTCTTTTTTTGGTTTCAGTTTAATAATCACGTCACTTTCTTCCATTGACATTGGGTCTGTTGGCACTTCAGCAGCACCAATTCTACTCACAACTTGGTCAACTTCTGGGAAGTTTTTTAATAAAATTTGTTCAATTTTTGTGGTAATTTCAATAGTTTTTCCAAGGGAAGTTCCTGTTTTTAAAACAGGTTGAATCACAAAATCTCCCTCATCCAAGGTTGGTACAAATTCACCACCCATTCTACTGAATAAAAACACACTTATCAACAGCATGAAAGCTGCCAAACCAACTACCATTTTTTTATTTTGTAAAGCCCAATGAATAGAGGGTTTATACAAGGTGTATAAAAGTTTCATCAGTTTAACAGAAATATTTTTATCACTTGGTTTTTGAGGTTTTAAAAACAATGCTGAAACTACAGGAACATAGGTCAAACACAAAATCATGGCACCAATCAAGGCAAAACTAAAAGTCAATGCCATTGGTTTGAACATTTTTCCTTCAACACCACTCAAAGATAAAATTGGAATGAAAACAATCAAAATAATAAGTTGCCCAAAAATGGCTGAATTCATCATTTTTGAAGCACTTTTTAGCGTAATTGCATCCACTTCGTCTTGTCTTTCTTTTTTAGAAATCATGCCAAGTTTTTCGCTCTCCCTCATAATCCGAAAGGCTATAAACTCAACAATAATCACAGCTCCATCAATGATAATCCCAAAGTCAATAGCACCTAAACTCATCAAATTGGCGTCAACTCCAAAAGTGGACATCATTGAAATTGCAAATAAAAGACTCAAAGGAATTACGGATGCCACTACCAATCCTGAACGTAAATTTCCGAGTAATAAAACCACTACAAAAATCACAATCAATGAACCAATAATTAGATTTTCAGAAACTGTAAAAGTGGTTTTTGCAATCAATTCACTTCGTTCTAAAAACCCATTAATATAAACACCTTCGGGCAAAGAACCTTGAATTTTTGCAACACGTTCTTTTACGGCATCAATAATTTGTTTGGAGTTTCCATCTTTTAGCATCATGACTTGACCTAACACTTTCTCACCTTCACCATTCCCAGTTATGGCACCAAAACGAGTGGCACTTCCAAATCCTACTCTGGCAACATCTTTAATATAAATAGGATTACCTTCGTTTTTTATGATAATATTGCCAACATCTTCCAAACTTTTTACCAAACCTTCACCTCTAATAAAATAGGTTTCATTGGTTTTTTCGATATAACCTCCACCTGCAACACTGTTGTTTTTTTCGAGCGCATCATAAATTTCTGACACAGAAATATTCATGGCGGTTAATTTTTCAGGGCTAATGGCAACTTCATATTGTTTTAAATTTCCACCCCAAGTATTTATCTCGACAACTCCAGGAATTCCTGACAATTGACGTTTTACAATCCAATCTTGCAAAGTGCGCAAATCTGTTGTGGTATAGCGATCTTTAAAACCAGGTTTTACATCTAAAATATATTGGTAAATTTCACCTAAACCCGTTGTTATTGGCCCCATTTCTGGCGTCCCAAAACCTAATGGAATTTTTTCAGCGGCAGATTTTATTTTTTCAGCAATCAATTGTCTTGGCAAATACGTGCCAATTTCATCCGTAAAAACGATAGTTACAACAGACAAACCAAATTTTGAAACTGAGCGAATTTCCTCAACGCCAGGCAAATTTGCCATTTCTATTTCAACAGGATAGGTAATAAATTGTTCTACATCTTGCGTAGAAAGATTGCGTGAAGTGGTGATGACTTGCACTTGATTGTTGGTAATGTCAGGCACCGCTCCAATAGGAATTTTGGTTAATGAATAAATTCCGAAACCAAAGACAAACGCAATAAATATGAATATAATCAGCTTATTTTTTAAGCTGAATTTGATAATTTTTTCTAACATAATTGATAATAAATAATAGATATATGATTTACCTGAATTGTTTTACAGGTTTCTTTTTCTAAAATAAATTATGCAAGTTTGGGTGGTTGAAAGATTGCTTGTTTTACAGACTCAGAATAAGATTCTTTATAGAGAAAGTTCTTTTTTGAATGGCAATCGATAGAAGTTTTACTTTCTATGAAAAAATGATGAAAATCAACTATAGATACTAAATGGTTGAAATGATAAATTCCTTGTTTAAAAGGTAAATCTTGGTGTTCTTTGTGGTTTTGATTCTTATCAGCATCTTGATCAACATAATGTTCAAACAAAAATTGACCTAAACCTTCACCATATTTTTCTTGATGAAATTGCGCATGAGTTAAAAGAATACTAATTTTGTTAATATCCTTAAAATCAATATGTAAACTTTGTAATAAAACCAAGTTTGACAATAAAATTGCAATTATTTTTATCATTATATCGGCAAAACTAAATAATATAATTGAATTATAATGATTGTTAGTGTTAATTTAACTAAAAAATAGCTCGTAATTGTAAACTTCCTGTGTGAATTGTTTTCGAATTTTCGCTTTTTCTTCCCAAATAATTTAACTGTAAATTCAAAAAAGAATTCAACTTTTTATTGAATAAAAAATTCCATGTATAATTTTTTCCAGCTTGTAAACCTTCTAACATTTGATAGGCAACTGGCGAATTTACATTTCCTTGAAAATCATTCAAAAATAGAGTTACATTTGCGGAAATTTGGTTGTTATTTTCACCCAAATAAAAGTATTCAATTCCGAATTTTTGTTGTTGTAATTGCTCAAAATTCTGAAGAGTATTTTGCTTGTTTTTAAACTGATAAAATGCTGAAAAACGATTGTTTTTGCTATATAAAAAACTAATTTTTGGCTCTATTTCATAAGAATCAATTTCATAATTTCGATCGTCAAAATTTTCTGTGATTAAATCATTATTGGTGAGTTTTCCTGTCAAATCAATCAGCCAAAAAGTTGAAAATTTATGAGCATAATCTAATTGATGCAAATTGATTTTATTTTCCTGACTTCCAATGAAATACTGTTGTTTTAATTGCGAATCTCCATACGTAAAAGTCACACTGTGATTTTGTAAATCTTTGTGATAATACAAACTATTTTTAAAATTATAATTCAATCCAATTAATGCGCTGCTATTCACATCAAAAGGATTCAATTGAAACGAATTTCCAACTCTTTCTTGTTCATTTTCGATGGTTAAAAAAGAGTTGTTATAAAAATGAGAAAGCCACTTTTTAAGACCTGTTTTTTCAGCCCAATTTTTAGGATTGATACTAAGCGTTTGTTGAAAACTCGCTCTTTGAGTGGCAATAAATCGCAAATTTGGTTTTGGCAATCGCAAATATTCAGCTTGATCTTGAAATAGGGCTATTTCAAACTCGTTAAAATCTTGAATTCCGTCTTCATTATAATCAATCCAAGTATAAAATCCCAAACCAGGTTCCGTTTTTACATACACATAATCTTGTCTGGCAACATTTCCAGAAGAAGTTTCATAAATGGTCGTTAAATTCACGAAATTATCAAACAATTTTTGATTGAAAACCACTCTTGAATTGAGTGTTTTTTCATCTTCTGTAAAATTATTCTGTGTGATTCTATAATTAGCAAAAATGCTCAAATTGGTTTGGGTATTTTTGATGAGTTTACTATCAATGTATAACGTTTTTCGATTGTTGATTTCCGTAAATTGGTTCGATTTGATACTGTCATTATTTCGAAAATTGACCCCTATTTTTGCAAATATTTTTGTGGTATCTCCTAATCCAATATAACTTTCATATTCTTTAAAACGATGACTAGTATTGACGAATTGGTTTGTATTGACATTTTTTCGTGAATTGTTTTCAAAGTTTACAAAACCACCAACCCAAGATTTTTTAAAACGATGTTCCATAGTCGCTTTTGCCACATAAAACGAATTGTCCTCTAAGGTTGATGTATTCGTCATGAAACTTCCTTTTGCAGAAAACGTAGTATTATTGAGCTGAAATTTTGCCAGAATTTCATTTTTATTTCCCTTATAAGCATCAGTATATTTTAAATTTTCAAATTTATATAGTAAAAAATGTTGGTCTTTTTTTTGCAACAAAATTTCTGATTGGAAATAGTTTTTTGTTGGCAAATTTGTTAAAATATTCCATTCTCTGTTAAATTCAATAGGTTCCCAACGTTGAATTGTTAAAAAATTTCGCTGTACAAATTGATGATTCAGGTTGCTTTTCAACTGCCATTTTTTATCAATATAGGTTTGTTGCCAACCAATTGTTGCTGCAACAGCTACATTTTCGTTGTCATCAATAGATGAAAATAAGTTATTATCATTATTTGAAATGGCAATTTCGGTATTGAATTTGGTTTTTTCTGAAGGAGCAAAATCAGATTTTACCACAAAAGTTTGAAATTTATTTGGAGGAATCAATTTTATAATCGGACTAAAATCTCCTTGATTTACGCCTACAAATACAAAAACACTTCCAATGGCAGTGGTTCTATCCAATTGATAATCACCATTATTTTGACCCACATTTGAGAAACTTACAAAATACAATTCATCATTCGGATTTTGAGAATATTCAAAAATTTCAGTAGTTCCTTGAATGGTTTTTTTATATAAAATTTTGTTGGCATCAAACCTGTCTAAAAAAGCACTTTCTGCAAACATTGCATCCGTATTATTTCCTGCATTTGCCAAAATTTCCTTTTGTTCGTTCGTCAAACTTTGTTGTAGAGGTTGATTTTTGGCATCATTTTCAGAATAGAAAAACCCACTAATAGCAAATTTTTCACTTTTATAAGAAGCTTCTTCAAACGTCACAAATCGCGTATAATTTCGTTCAGCATATTGAAATTCGACCACAATTCGCATGTCATTTGTAATCGGAAATCTGGTATTGAAAATAATTTCTCCCAAATTATAATTGATCACATAATCCTGATTTTCACCACGTTTGATTATTGCGCCGTTTACAAATACTTTTTCACTTCCTTCAATAATCAAAATCGCTGCTTCATTATTTGCCCCAAAAAGTTTGTAAGGACCTTGATTTCCTTCCACAGCTGTAAATCGAAAATTGTTGAATTTTCCTCTCACAACAGCACCTGAAGCCGCAATTTTAAAATTCTCATTGATATTCGCTTCCACTTGCAAACCAGCAATTTGTTTGTTAATGGGCATAAACATGCTCTCCGTATTTTCGAGTGCAATATCCCCTGCTTTTACACGCCAATTTTTGCTGTACATTTCAATGAAAATTCGGTCAAAATCTGTCAAATTTTGAGAATATCCATTTTGTTGAATGGGAATATTGGTGTCAAAAATTTTCGCTCTCAAATTCGTGTTTTCTGATAATTTTCCTGAGATTTCCAAATCTAAAGAGGCATTTGTCACTGCATTTTGATTGTTTCCAGAAGTGATGCCTCTTGTGATAAAACCACGCGTTTGCAATCCTTCAAAAAGGACAACTTCTGAAGGTTTTTTATTGGTGGTTAAACTGTATAAAATGCCGTCATTATTGGTGTTTGGCAAAATCCGACTTTCATCAAAAGGAGAATAAATTTTGGTGATAAAATCAGGAATTCTGAAATAACTAACTGTGATTATTGGGTATTTTTTGGAGTTGATGATCAATAATGCTTTACTAAAATCAATAGTATATTCATTAGCAGAAATTGTTTTTTTCAAGCTGTCTAAAATCAAGAATTTTTGAGGATTTATGGCTACAGAATCTAATTGAATGCTGTCTTTTTTAATTTCCAACGTTTTTGTTCTAAAATCGCTAGAAACCGTTTGTGATTGGATGGAAAATCCAAGGAAGAAAACAGCAAAAAATAGTACTTTTTGAAACATATAAAATCGCTACCTAAAGAACGTAAAAATATGTTTTTATGTTTTACAGCCACGAAAATTAGAACAACGATTCATGTTTTACAGGATTTTTGTTTGAAAACGATTATTAAAAAGGCTGAAATAGAAATGTAAATGAATTACTTTTTTATTTAATTTCAAAAAAATGATTTGTTGCAAGTTAGTTGCAGTGAACAAACCTACTTTTGGGTTATTAAAAAAATAGACTGGGTGCACATGGTACTTTTTTTTGATATGGATTGTAAAAAAATTTACAACTAAAAAAACAAATTAATTTTAAAAACGTATTTTTATGAAAAATTTACAGAGTTTTGGCGTTCAAGAGTTGGATGCTAAGGAGGTCAGAGAAACTGAAGGAGGAATAATTGGTCCTATTTTTAGATGGCTTGGAAGTGGTATTGTTACTGGAGCAGCTATTGAACTTATCACTGAAGGTTGGGGTAATTGTAAAAAAGATTTTTGGGAGGGTTTTAATGAAGTTAGAAAATAATAACATTATGCGAAATTTGACAAAAAAGGAGCTTCTTGTAATTAATGGTGGCGGTCCAATATGGAAATGGTTTGGTAAATTATATGGATATTTAGAAAACTATACTGATTCACAGAGAGATAATGTTATGAAAGAAATTCAAAATGGGAATGTTTTAAATATTGCTGATTAATTTTCAACAAATACCTAGAGTTTAGATTAAAACAAACAAAATGAATTTAAAATATTTAGAAATTATTGCTATCGGTATCGGTTATTTGATAATGTATATTTTGAATAATTTTTTTTCTAAAAAAAGAAATATTTTTTATGTTTACTTTATACCAGCAATAATAATATTTGTTGTTTGGTTAATTTTTTGGAAAACAGATAATTATATAAATTTTTTAAATTTAATTTTCGGTCTGTTTATGGGGTTTTTTTTTATTTACTTTATAAAATTTATCCAAAAAAGAATATAACAGTTTAGGGTATTGATTAATTTATAATAGGTGGTTTTTTTTAAGGAATCACCTATTTTAATTAAATTATGAGAAATATTTATACAATTTTAGTCGTTATTACATCATTACTTTTTATAGTTTTTAGATTTCCATACAGAACATTTATTTATAGATATGATTTATTTGATTTTTATATTGCCGATACTTCTCCAAATTTTTTAGCTGTTTTGATGTTTGTTTTTTTTAAAAAAAGACAAAAGAATAAACACAATAATTTTCAAATTTGTTTTTTTTCTTTTGTTGGATTGGTGATATATGAGTTCTTTATTCAGATTCATATCTATCCAGGAGCTACTATTGATTTATTGGATGTTATTTCATCATTATTAGCTAGTGTAATTTCATATTTTATTTGCAATTATTTTGATTCAAAAATTGTAATCCACAAAAAATAACAAAGTCAATAAAATCTACTTCTTACCAGTTTTCTTCTTTTATTTTCAATAACTTCTCTCAAACACAACCTTTCAATTATAACATAAAACGTATTGACGTTTTATGCTCTTCTCTTTAAATCTATATTGATTTTTTAAAACTGACTGTAAAAAAAATTACAACCAAAAAAAACAAATTAATAATTTTAAAAACGTATTTTTATGAAAAATTTACAGAGTTTTGGCGTTCAAGAGTTGGGAAAAAAACAATTGATAACTACTTTTGGTGGAAAAGGCTTTTGGGCTACACTTGGTTATTATTATGCATATGCTGTAGGTACTGAACAGCAAGTTATGGTTAGATATATTGATGCATTAGCAAAAAAATAAAACTTTAAAAATAATTTAATACATTGTAAAAATGGACTTATCGAATAATTTAAAAAACTAGATAAAAATTTAGTGGAACTTACGGCACAACAATTAAAAATGGTTTCTGGCGGAGTTTGGTGGACTCCAGTTGGTATTGCAATATCTCTTACTATAGCTGTCTGGGATGTTACAGATGCATTTATAGGTGGAATGAAAGAAGCTTATAAAGATTTAAAATAATTTAAAATTCTTTTTAAGTTTATCTTTTTGATTAATTAATTGGCAATGTGCTAAAAATTAATGCACATTGCTTTTTTACCAACAAAAAAATATTGCCTTCTCTTAAAAATAGAAATTTTAAAATAAATGATTTGTTAAAATCTATTTGTATTACCTTAACATTCTTAACCCAAAATAAATTTCACCCAAAAAAATAGTAAATCACAAAATATGAGGCCTTTTTAAATAAACCTCCAATTTAATATTATCAAATTTTATTAACCTTTTATATATCAAAAAAATTAAATTTGAATTATAATTGGCTTCAATTAAAATAATTAAAACATAAAATGAAAAAATTTAGTCTTATTATAGCAATTTATTTTGCTTTTATTTTGATTTGGAGTATTTTTTTAGAGGATTCTCAACGTGGGAGTTTTTTATCAATTGAAACCAGTATATGGAATATTAGAATAATTTATGGTGTTTTATCTGCAGTTTTTATTTTGGTATATTTTATACAAAAAAACAAATCCACTAAATCATATTAAATTTAAATTAAACGATTATCATTGATCGCTTAGAATGCTTTGAATATTGCAAATTAATATTTAAAAAACTACTGAAAGTTGACAAAATGAATGATTTTGATTCAGAAATAAAAGGATATAATCGTGTTATAATACTTATAGTTGCTTATTTTTCCTTTATTGGTGTTTTTCAATTAGTTGGGCTAGTTGCATCAGGAGTTAGAAATGAGAGTGACTTATATTTATTAGCCACAAAACAACATTTAATAGTTGGAATAGCAAACTTAATTGGTCATTTATTGTTGTTATGGTTTTTTATGAAAGTTATTGATAAGGAACCTTTTGTTAATATTGGACTTCATTTTAAAAATAGAATATTTGATTTGATTTCTGGTATTTTAATAGGTGCCTTAATAATGGTTTTTGGGTATTTTGTTCTAAAATATTATGATGGTATATATTCTCCACAAATAAATTTTGATTTATATGAAATAATCTATGCTTTCTTTATTTTTACTATTGTAGCAATCACTGAAGAGTTTTTGATGCGTGGTTATATTTTACGGAATTTAATGAATTCATTTAATAAATATACATCCCTTGCAATATCGTCTATACTATTTTCATTATTTCACTTTGCTAATCCTTACATGGATTTGTTTACTTTTTTTGACTTATTTCTAGCAGGTATTCTTTTGGGTATAACATACATTTACACTAAAAACTTATGGTTTCCAATTGCTTTACATTTCAGTTGGAATTTTTTTCAATCCTTGTTTGGGTTCAATGTTAGTGGACAAGATTTTTATTCAATTATTGATTTTGAAATTAAAGAAAATAACATTTTCAATATTGGGGATTTTGGTTTTGAGGGTTCTGTATTTTCTATTATAATCCAAATTATGCTAATTATTGCAATTGTTATTTATTACGAAAAAAAGCAACTCAAAAAAAGTATTTCAAAAACTTCACTCCCTGCAAACTCTTTTCAGTAAGCACGCGTTACTTTGCCATTTTAAAACAATCAATGGCAAAAATTACTTTTAAACAACATGACATTACAGATTGTGGGGCTACTTGCTTGGCTTCCATAGCTTCTCATTATCATTTACAAATTCCTATTGCACGCATTCGCCAATATGCGGGTACAGACAAAAAAGGCACCAATGTTTTAGGACTCATTGAAGCTGCAGAAAAATTAGGTTTTGAGGCAAAAGGCGTTCGTGGCGAATTGGATAGTTTGTTCAAAATACCCTTACCAGCCATTGCTCATATCATTGTAAAAGAAAAAACTGGGTCACCACAAAAAATAGCAACATTGATGAAAATAAGTGAACGTTCCGTGCACTCACTTCTAGACC
>MNYM01000028.1 GCA_001873065.1 Flavobacteriaceae bacterium CG2_30_31_66 | reverse complement strand
CAACATGACATTACAGATTGTGGGGCTACTTGCTTGGCTTCCATAGCTTCTCATTATCATTTACAAATTCCTATTGCACGCATTCGCCAATATGCGGGTACAGACAAAAAAGGCACCAATGTTTTAGGACTCATTGAAGCTGCAGAAAAATTAGGTTTTGAGGCAAAAGGCGTTCGTGGCGAATTGGATAGTTTGTTCAAAATTCCCTTACCAGCCATTGCTCATATTATTGTAAAAGAAAAACTGCATCATTATGTGGTGATTTATGAGATACAAAAAAATTTCATCAAAATAATGAATCCAGGTGATGGAAAAATCCATAAACTATCGCACGAAGAATTTTTAAAAGAATGGACAGGGGTTTTGGTAATTTTGATGCCTAAAGAAGAGTTTACACCAACCAACGAAAAAATATCGGTTATTAAAAGGTTTTGGTTTTTGCTAAAACCTCACAAATTAGTACTTTTTCAGGCACTTTTTGGTGCGGTAATCTATACACTACTGGGGTTTTCGACTTCTATTTATATCCAAAAAATTACAGATTTTGTGTTGATTGGTGGTAATACAAAACTCCTAAATTTATTGAGCACTATCATGCTTATAATCATGGTATTGCAATTAGTGATTGGGGTTTATAAAAACATATTTCTTATAAAAACAGGGCAACAAATTGATGCTCGACTTATTTTGGGGTATTACAAACATTTACTAAAGTTACCACAACAATTTTTTGATACCATGCGTGTTGGAGAAATTATTTCGAGAGTAAATGATGCTGTAAAAATCCGAGTTTTTATAAACGAAGTGTCGTTATCATTGACGGTCAATGTTTTAATTCTATTTTTCTCTTTTGGGTTGATGTTTTTGTATTATTGGAAATTAGCTTTGCTCATGGCATTGGTAATCCCTTTTTACGCGATCATTTATTGGATTACGAATGTTTTGAATAAAAAGACAGAACGAAAAATTATGGAAAATGGAGCTGAACTTGAAAGTCAGTTAGTAGAATCTTTGAATGCTGTGGGAACCATTAAGCGTTTTGGTTTAGAGGGTTTTGCAAATATCAAAACAGAAATGAAATTTATAAACCTTTTAAATATTGGTTATAAATCTGCGCTAAATTCTATTTTTTCAGGTATTTCCACTTCTTTTGTAGCACAATTATTTACTATTTTATTGCTTTGGATAGGTTCATATTATGTTATTGAACGTGAAATTACTCCGGGAGAATTGCTTTCTTTTTATGCCATTATTGGTTATTTTATGAATCCTGTTGCAAGTTTGATTGGTTCGAACAAACAAATTCAAAATGCCCTAATTGCAGCCGATCGTTTGTTTGAAATTATGGATTTGGAACGAGAAGAAGACACAGAAAAAATAGTATTAACCAAAGATAAAATAGGAGATATTGAATTTAAAAGTGTGGCATTTCGCTATGGAACTCGTGTAGAGGTATTTAGTGATTTTAATCTAACCATCAAAAAAGGAACAGTCACTGCCATTGTTGGCGAAAGCGGTTCTGGGAAATCAACATTAATTTCCTTATTACAAAATTTATATCCGCTTCAAAAGGGAAAAATTACCATTGGCGATTTGGATTTAAAATATATGCAACTCGAAAGTTTACGAGATTTGGTAAGTGTTGTTCCTCAAAAAATTGATTTATTTTCAGGAAATGTAATTGACAATATTGCTGTTGGTGATTTTGCTCCAAACATGGAATTGATTATTGATATTTGTAAATCCATTGGAATTTTAGAATTTATAGAAAGTTTGCCAAACAGTTTCAATACCTATTTAGGGGAAAATGGCGCCTCACTTTCAGGCGGACAAAAACAACGAATTGCTATCGCAAGAGCTTTGTATAAGCAACCAGAGGTGTTGGTTTTGGATGAAGCAACTTCTTCATTAGATTCTAAATCAGAAAATTATATTCAAAAAGCAATTACTGATTTGAGACAAAAAAACAAAACCATAATTGTTATTGCACATCGTTTAAGTACAGTTGTTCATGCTGATGAAATTGTAGTTTTACAAAACGGAGTTGTCTTGGAACAAGGAAATCACAAAGAGTTATATGCTATGAAAAATAATTATTTTGATTTGTGGCAACAACAAATTCCTGAGGTTTTTTAAAGTAGTTTTTAAATTAAAACATCGATTCCTGTTTTACAGGATTTTCATGTGCTAATAACCATTTTTTACGCCAAATTCCTGCAGAAAAACCTGTTAATGAACCATCTGAACCCAAAACTCTATGACAAGGAATGATGATTAAAATTGGATTTTTTCCATTGGCTGAAGCTACAGCTCTTATGGCTTTTTGATCACCTAAATTCAAACTTTGTTCTAAATAAGAAGTTGTTTTTCCGTAAGGAATTTGCAATAAAGATTTCCAAACTTTCAATTGAAAAGCAGTTGCTTTTGGATGGATTGTCAATTTAAATTCGGTTCTTTTTCCTTCAAAATATTCGTTTAATTGCGAAATACACTCTTGCAAACAAGTTGGAATTTTAGTTGAACTTGGAAATTTTTCATCCAAAAAAGTCACAGCTTGAATGCCATTTTCATCGCCAACAATTTTTGCAGTCCCAATGGGAGTTTCTAAAAAAGCAGTTTCGATTGTCATTTATATTCCAAAAATTTCCTTAGAATTTTGTGTTGTAATGGCAGCAATTTCATCAAAAGTAAGCCCATAAATTTCAACTAATTTATCAATAACATGTGTAATATAACCACTTTCATTTCTTTTTCCTCTGTATGGAATTGGCGCCAAATAAGGGGAATCAGTTTCTAAAACAATATGTTTGATGTCTATTTCATGCAAAAACTGATCAATTTTACCATTTTTAAAAGTGACAACACCACCAATTCCCAATTTCATATTATAGGAAATTGCTTTTTCAGCTTGTTCTTTATTGCCTGTAAAACAATGAAAAATCCCGAATAAATCCTTGCTTTTTTCGGATTCTAAAACTTCAAAAATTTCGTCAAACGCATCTCTACAATGAATCACAACGGGCAATTTTTTTTCTTTTGCCCATTGAATTTGAGTTTTAAAAGCTTCTTGTTGTTGAGGCAAAAAAGTTTTGTCCCAATATAAATCGATGCCAATTTCACCAATCGCATAAAAATGTCTTTGAGCAATCCATTTTTTTACGTGCGCTAATTCTTCCAAATAATTTTCATTCACATGAGTTGGATGCAAACCCATCATCAAAAAAACATCATTAGGAAAATCTTTCTCTAGTTGAAACATTTTTTCAGAATAGGTTGAGTCAATTGCAGGAATAAAAAAACGAGAAACACCCGCTTTTTTTGCACGCTGCATCATGGCTTTTTGGTCTTCATCAAACTGTTCTGAATAGAGGTGAGTATGTGTATCAGTAATCATTTTTTAGCTAAATTTTCATTAGCAAAACTACTAAAAACCGATTTAGAATGCTATTGAAACCCATTTTTTAAAAATGTATCTTTGCAAAAAATACAAATCATGAATTTTGCAGACTTAGACCTTTCCAACCAATTGCAATATGCTATTGACGATTTAAAGTTTGAAAAACCAACTCCAATTCAATACGAAGCATTTCCGGTCATCAGATCAGGAAAAGATGTTGTTGGAATTGCGCAAACTGGAACAGGAAAAACGTTTGCATATATGTTGCCAATTTTAAGAGATTTATCTTTTTTAAAAACCCAGCATCCAAGAATTTTAGTATTGGTTCCAACGCGTGAATTGGTTTTGCAAGCAGTTGAAGATATTCAAAAATTAGCTAAATATCTCAATATACGTGTTTTAGGAGTTTATGGAGGCGTAAATATCAATACTCAAAAACAAGGAATTGCACAAGGTCAAGATATTATTGTGGCAACTCCAGGACGTTTATATGACTTGGCTTTGAGCAATGTTTTGAAACTAAAAACCATTCAAAAATTGGTAATTGATGAAGTAGATGTGATGCTAGATTTAGGCTTTCGATTTCAATTGATGAATATTTTTGATTTATTGCCCGAAAAAAGACAAAACATTCTCTTTTCTGCAACTATGACTGAAGATGTTTCTCTTTTGATTGATGATTTTTTCAAAAATCCTGAGAAAATTTCGATTGCAGTAAGTGGAACTCCTCTCGAAAACATTACTCAAATTGGGTATAATGTTCCGAATTTTTTTACAAAAGTGAATTTGCTGCATCATCTTTTAAAAGACAAAACCAAATACAATAAAGTATTAATTTTCGTGGCTTATAAAAGAACAGCAGATTTATTATTCAAACATTTAGAACCGTTTTTTGGAAACGAATCTTGTGTGATTCACTCCAATAAAACCCAAAATTACAGAATTCGTTCCATCAGACAATTTGACGAAGGTTTCAACCGAATTTTATTGGCCACAGATGTGATGGCTCGTGGATTGGATTTTGACAATGTGAGTCATGTTATCAATTTTGATACGCCAGATTTTCCTGAAAATTACATGCACAGAATTGGTAGAACAGGACGTGCTGAAAAACAAGGAAATTCCATTTTATTGTCCACAGAAAAAGAACAAAAATTCAAAGAGGCAATTGAAACCTTGATGGATTATAAAATTCCCATACTTCAACTTCCACAAGAAGTTGCCATTTCTGAAATGTTAACTGAAGATGAGCGCCCAAAAGAAGAGCATGAGCAATCTAAAAACAGAACAGGCATTGAATATGTTCCTGGGGAAGCTTTTCATGAAAAAAGTGAAAAAAATAGCAAAGTAAATTTAGGTGGTTCTTATCGCAGAGAAATTGCAAAAAAATATAAAAAACCCAAAACTAGAGGGGATAAAAATTACAACAAAAGAAATAAAAAATAACAATGCAGATTTTAACCAAGCAAGAATTGCATAATTTGGCAATGAATATTGTGGGAGAAAAGTTGGTGGAAATGGGATATGAATTTCAAGCAATCAATAGTCAATTGAAAAGACATCCACAATTTGTGTTGTTCAAAAAAGGCGAACCTACCATTTTTGTACTCGTAAAAGCAACCAGTAATTTGCAAAATCCCAATGAATATGATGTGGTTTGGATGGAGACTTTTGTTTCTCATGCCAAACAACAAAATGCCAAAGTTTGGTTTGCAGGTGTGGGAATTGCCAATGCCGAAAGTGTTGAAAATCCGGTTTTTAAAGACCAACCTTATTATGTAGCTTTTGAGGATTTTGTGAAAATAACATCATAAATAGTTCTTCAAGAAACTTCTCAGAAAATAAAAAACCATCTGAAATTCAGATGGTTTTTATATTGTAAAATAGTTAAGAATTATTTTCCGTCTTGCTCTAATAAACTAAAAAATTGGTCAAGTTTAGGCATGATAATAATTTTTGTTCTTCTGTTTTTTGCTTTGTTTTCAGCAGTATCATTTGGCGCTAAAGGGATGTATTCACCTCTTCCTGCAGCAATTAATCTTTCAGGTTTTACAGCATATTTTGTTTGTAAGATTCTGGTAATTGAGGTTGCTCTTAACACTGATAAATCCCAATTGTCTTGAATCAAATCTTTTTTGATTGGAGTAGCATCTGTATGACCTTCAATCATTACTTCCATTTTTGGCTGGTCGTTGATTACTTTTGCGATTTTTTCTAAAACAGTGTAAGCAGTTTCTGAAATATTGTAACTTCCGCTTTTGAATAAAAATTTATCAGAAATAGAAATCATAACGACTGTTTTTTCAACATTTACCTCAATATCTTTGTCTTGTATTCCGTCAGTTAAATTTTTAGTCAAATGATATTTTATTGCCAAGTTCAATGAATCTTTAGCAGTCATTGCTTTTCTAATTCCATTGATGTATTTGTCTTTTTCACTTAATTGTGAAATTACATTTTTGATATTATCTGAAGAGGATTGTGTTAAAACTGTTAAGTTTTCAACTTGTTTCAATGCTACTTTTTTGTCTTCTTGTAAATATTTTACTTGTTCAGTCAAAGCAAACATTTTTGAATCATCTTTTTCTTTTTCAATCAAACATTTTTGCAAATTTGATTTGGTATCAACCAACTCTGTTTTTGTTTTCTCATGTAGGGCTTGCAATTCAACAAATTCTTTTTTAGCCACACACGAGCTAAGAATAATTGTTGTTACTAATAAGATTGGTAATTTTTTCATTTTTTTTAAAAGTTTTTTTTTGTACTTGCAAATTTAACAAAACTCCTTGATAAAAGAGTTGTTTAATCGTAATTTATGATAATTTTAAGTAGTATTTTTGTTTAAAAATCATCGTTTTATGAAAATTATTAAAAAATTTGTTTTAATAACCTTTGTTTTAAGTTTAACTTTCTGTAACTCAGAAATTGAAAAGAAGGATTATAATTTGCAGGGTGTAGTTTTTGGGACAACTTATAGTATTACTTATTTAAATTCCGAGAAAAATTTCCAACAATCTTTGGACAGTTTGTTTTTTGAAATCAATAAATCCATGTCAACTTATATTCCGACCTCTGATATTAGTAAAATAAACAATGGAGATACAAGCATTGTGGTTGATCAATTTTTTACAGAAGTTTTTGAAAAATCGAAAAGAATTCATCAAGAAACTGGAGGTTTTTTTGATCCAACAGTTGGAAATTTAGTAAATGCCTACGGATTTGGGCCTAAAAAAGAGAAATCAATTCCATCAGATTCAATTATCAAAAAATTAATGAAGGATGTTGGTTTTGAAAAAGTTTCATTGATTCACGGAAAAATCAAAAAAGATCATCCAACAATATATTTAGATTTCAACTCTATTGCGAAAGGATATGCTATTGATGTGGTTGCTCGTTTTTTTGATTCAAAAAAAATCCCAAATTATTTAATTGAAATTGGTGGAGAAATCACTGCAAAAGGCTCAAAACCAGAAAATAAACCTTGGATTATAAAAATCGTAGATCCAGTAAATTCGGCGAGTAAAGATGGTTTTAAAGATGTTGAATTGAAAAATGTTTCGATGGCAACCTCTGGAAATTATCGTAAATTTCGTATTACAGATGATGGAGAAAAATATGTACATACCATCAATCCTAAAACTGGTTTGGCTAAAGAAAGTAATTTGTTGAGTGCTTCCGTTTTTACAAAAACAGACTGTGCTGACGCAGATGCCTATGCAACTGCTTTTATGGCAATGGGTTTTCAAAAAGCAAAAAAGTTCATCGAAAACAATAATAACATACAAGTAATTTTGATTTATTTGGATGAAAATAATAAAATGCAAGTTTATGACACTTTTTTACCCAAATAATTTTTTTTGATTTCAGTAATTTCCTTTTTTTTTATATATTGCGAAAAAAAAAGCATATTAACCAAAAACTTATGAAAAAATTAATTTTAACACTTCTGTGTTTATTTATTTTTGTAGAAATAAATGCACAATCAAACAATGAAATTGCGGGAGTTTATATCAAAAGGGCTAGTGAAAGTTTAAAAAACTTAAACATTGAGGTGGCTAAAGAACATTTTGACAAAGCCATGAAATATCTTGATTCTGTTAATACACCCGAAATTGCAAGATTGGGAACTTTTATTCACTTTGAACTTAGAAAATATTCAGAAGCCAAAAAATTTTGTAACTATTATTTTGAACTTAAAAAAAATAATAAATCTGAAGAATATGCTGAAATGCTGACCCTTTCTGTTGATATCAATGAAAAGTTTGATGATGAATTAGCGGAGAAAAAAAGGATTGAACAAGAACGAATTTTAAAAGAAAAAGAGACTCGCAAAATAGATTCTCTGAAAGCAATTTGGATGAAAAAGTCAGATTTGCTCTCCATAAATGTTGATAGTATTTATAAATTTAACTCTCAAAATGTCGCAATATTTAAAAATACAGATTTTTTTGGATTAATTAATGATTTGGGGGAAATTATAGTAAAAGCCGATAAATACAAAGATGTTTTAGTGTTTGATGGGTATTTCATATTCAAAAATAAGGTTGATGAACCAACAGAACTGTTTTGTTATAATTCAAGTGTGAATAATGGTTTTTTACTCCCAAGTGTTTCAGATTTTAATACACTTTCCACACATTTTGGACAAGTCATGTTGCCAAGAGGAAGTGGAAGATTGGTGACATATCCAAACAATACAAATGAAACCTTCGTATTCGATTTGATTGCAAAAAAAGTAGTTAGAATTTCAAATACAGAGGAAGTTTTAAATAGTCTTAAAAAATCTGATTTTATTGATAAATTTAATAAAGAGGGTGAAGTAAAAATAGGTAAAGATTGGTATCATTTTGGTGGTCACTTAGGAGGAGGAATTCATCCTATTTACTCTAAAGAGGGATATAATTTGGTGGGTTTTTTATGCTCAATTGATGGTCGATTTTTAATAACAAATTCATATTTTGATTTCATTGGTGCTTTTCACAACAATAGTGCACAAGCAATTTTAGGAAATCAAGTTTTTTGGGTCAATCAAAACGGTACTAAAATGAATGCCGCAATTGACGAGGCTGAAAATTATCAAGGCATAACGAAACTTTCAAAATTACCAAACAAATCGTATCAACTCTTAAGAGATGGAATGATTATTTTGGGAGATGAAAAACTTGAAAAAATGAGTGATTTTTTAAGAAATAATTCAGGCAGATAATTATTTAAAACAAACAGGTAATATTTCGCCTTTCATCAAACAAAATCGTTCCACTTTTTCTGGAGCGATTTTTTGTGTGTACTCAATTTTTTGAACTAAAAATCCAACAGAACGAAGTTTGTCAAAATAATCTTTTCCATAAATTCTGACATGATCATATTGTCCGAAAATTTTAGCACGTGTTTTTTTATCAGTAATTGAATTGTCTTCAAAAGTAGTTTCTCTTGAAAGGTCTTGAGGAATTTGAAAAATACCGAAACCGCCTTTTTTTAGCACTCTGAATAATTCTTGTATGGCTTTTTTGTCATCAGGAATGTGCTCTAAAACGTGATTGCAAAAAATAACATCAAACGAATTATCTTCAAAGGGTAGATTGCAAATATCGGCTTTTACATCAGCAATGGGCGATTCTAAATCTGCTGTGATATACTCTAAATTTTGTTGTTTTTTAAATAGTGATAAAAAACATTGTTCAGGCGCAATGTGCAAAGTTTTTAACTTTTTTTCAGATGAAAAAAAATCGGTTTCATTTTGTAAGTAAAGCCACATCAATCGGTGTCTTTCCAATGATAATGTTGATGGCGAAAGTGCATTTTCACGCTGTTTTCCATAACCATAAGGCAACATTTTTCGGAAACTTTTTCCATCAATAGGATCTGTAAAATTGTTTCCTTTCAAATAAAAAGCAATCATTGGACGCACCAAATAACTAATTTTGATGAGCCATGGTCTTGGAACGGTGTTTAAAATGGATTTGAATATAGACACGAATTCTATTTATAATCTTCTCTTACAGGACAAAAAACATCCATTAATTTGCAAGATGTGATTGCTTTTCCTCCGTGTTTAGCAAATGAAGGAATTGTTACTAACATTTCAGGAGAATAAATTTTTGTAATACCATCAAGCGTCATTTCAAATTTACCTTCTATAACTTGAGTAGTTTGTTCGTGAACATGGGAATGAATTGGAATTTCAGCTCCAGCTTCCACTTCCCAAAAAGCAAGTGTAAAGGTTTCCATGTGCACAAATCTTCCTTTATAGCCTTTTACAATTTCTTTTTGTGGGATTTCTTGAATATTCATTTTAATTGAATTTTAGTCTTTTTTTCTGAATTCATCTTCCTCATCAGAAATAATTCCTAATGCATCATAAATGTATTGAAATGTGGAAAGAAGTTGAGGTTTTCCGTTTACAATAGCCACATTGTGTTCAAAATGCGCAGAAGGTTTTCCATCTAAAGTAGTGATTGTCCAACCATCTTTGTGTTGTTTTATTCTGTGTGTTCCCATATTTGTCATTGGTTCAATGGCCACAGTCATACCTTCCATAAATTTTTTTCCAACACCTTTTCTGCCATAATTTGGCATTTCAGGATCTTCGTGCATTTTGCGCCCTAAACCATGTCCAACCAATTCTCTTACAACTCCAAAACCATGTTTTTCTGTAAAATTCTGAATCGCAAAACCAACATCTCCAACTCTGTTTCCAGCTCTAAATTCTTTGATTCCTAGGTATAAACTTTGTTTGGTAATGTCTAATAATTTTTGAGTTTCAGCATCAATTTCACCTACAGCAAATGTGTATGCATGATCGCCATAAAATCCGTTTTTGAGTGCGCCACAATCTATAGAAATGATATCTCCTTCTTTCAAAGGTTCTTTGTTTGGAATTCCATGAACAACTTGCGAGTTTGGACTCATGCAAAGGGTATTTGGAAAATCATACAAACCCAAAAAGCCAGGAATTGCACCTTGTTCTCTGATGAATTCTTCAGCAAGTTTATCTAAAAATAAAGTTGAAACGCCTGGTTTTACTTCTTTCGCAAGCATTCCTAAAGTTCTAGAAACGACTAATGCACTTTCGCGCATAATTTCTATTTCTTCTTTGGTTTTAATTACAATCATTTTTCAAAAAATAAAGCGCAAAGTTACTATATTAATCAAGAAATTAGTGTTCTAATTTCCCAACATACGAATGTTTATAAGGCTGTCCAGAAACAATTTTTAAGATATCTTTTTCGATAGTTTCTCTTGGATATTCCACAAAACGACCAATTTCTCTGCCATTTTTATAAAAAATGATGGTTGGAACTCTAAAAATATTCAAGTCTTTTTCAAGATGGTCAGGAGAAGTTTTTGATCTGTCAACACAAATGAGTTGAAAATAATTCACATCAAATTTTGTTTCGTCTAAAATTTTATAAAATCTAGGAATTTCTCTTCTGCTATCACCACACCAAGTTCCCATAAATGCTTTGATAGTCAGTTTGTGAATGTGTTTTGAAATTTCAGTAACAACTTGTTTGTCAGTTGAATACTCTTCATACCTGCTATCAAACCATTCTTTGTAGGCACTATCTTGAAAATCAAATTTATTGGAAATGCCTACCAAATAACCATCAGCATCTTTTTTTGAAGTGACTATAGTTTCAAAAGGAATTCTTGAAGGAACTTCAGCTTCTTTTTTTTCGATTTTAGGAGTAATCACTAATTTTTTATCAACAGCTTTTTTATTAGAAGAACATCCAACAAAAAATAGCAATGTCAATAAGAAAACCAAATTTTTAAACATTATAACAAAGATTTTTGAGTCATTTCAGCAGGTTGTTTCACGCCCATTAATTCTAAAATTGTAGGAGCAATATCACCCAAAACCCCACTTTTTACGGATTTGATTTCGTTGTCAATCACAATAAAAGGAACAGGATTTGTAGTATGAGAAGTGTGAGGTGAACCATCAGGATTCATCATAGTTTCGCAATTTCCATGATCGGCAATTAACAATGTTGTATAGCCATTGGCTAATCCAGTTTCAATCACATCTTTTGCACAAATATCTACAGCTTCACAGGCTTTAATGGCTGCTTCCATAATTCCTGTATGACCAACCATATCTCCATTTGCAAAGTTTAAACACACAAAATCAGCTTCTCCAGTTTTTAAATCTTCGCACAAAGCATCACGCAATTCGTAAGCGCTCATTTCGGGTTTTAAATCGTAAGTAGCTACTTTTGGTGAGTTTCTAAGGATTCTTTTTTCTCCTTCAAAAGGCGTTTCTTGTCCGCCAGAAAAAAAGAAAGTTACGTGTGGATATTTCTCAGTTTCAGCAATTCTGATTTGTTTTTTCCCTGCTTTTGACAACACTTCACCCAACGTATTTTTCAAATTGTCATTATTATAAATCACATTAATTCCTGAAAATGATTCATCATATAAGGTCATTGTGGTGAAATATAAGTTTAGTTTTTTCATTCCAAATTCAGGAAAATCTTGCTGAGAAAGTGCATTTGTCAATTCTCTTCCTCTATCAGTTCTGTAATTGAAGAAAATCACCACATCACCTTCTTTAATTTGAGTTTTTGGAGCACCATTTTCATCAGTAATGATCATGGGTTCTAAAAATTCATCTGTTATATTATTGGCATAATTTTCTTTGATGAGATTGATGACATTCGTAGTTTTTGTTCCAATTGCATTGACTACACAATCGTATGCTTTTTTAACACGTTCCCATCTATTATCTCTGTCCATTGCAAAATATCGACCTGTAACTGTTGCCAGCTTTCCAGTAGTTTTTTGCATATATTCTTGCATTTCATTGATGAAAAATGCGCCAGATTTTGGGTCGCAATCACGTCCATCAGTAAACGCGTGTAAAAAGACATTTTCAACATTATTTTCTTTGGCAACATCCAACAATCCTTTTAAATGATTGATGTGAGAGTGAATGCCACCATCAGAAACCAAGCCTAATAAATGGACATTTTTGTTGTTTTCTTTAGCAAAAGTGAAAGTATCAATCAACACTTTTTCTTCGCCCAAGGTTTTTTCTCTAACTGCTTTGTTGATTCTTGCCAAATTTTGATACACAATTCTTCCTGCACCTAAATTCATGTGACCCACTTCCGAATTTCCCATTTGTCCATCAGGCAAGCCAACATGTTCTCCATCAGTTCTCAATTCCGCATTTGGATATTTGTCATATAATGAGTTGATAAATGGTGTTTTTGCATTGTAAATTGCAGATACTTTTGGGTCTTGAGTGATTCCCCAACCATCCAAAATCATTAAAATTACTTTCTTGTTCATTGTAAAAGTTTAAAAAGTAAAGTTACAAAAGTTTTGAGAGCGTTGTTTAAAATTTTACGAAACCGATAACGTAAATGAGTAGTAAAATCAGAATTGTAATTAGAATTATATTTTTTTGCAACGCTTTTTTATTTTCTTGTTGAATTTTTTCTCGAATTCTGATAAGTTGAATGTTGGTTGCTTTTCTCTTAAATTGAACTTGAAAATTAGTTCCTTTTTTAAAATTTTTGATTTTTTCATAAGTAGAAGCACGTGACCTTTTATCACTTCTTATTGTATCAAAAATATGCGCAACAAATCCTTCTTTAGCCATTAAATTGAAAAAAACTAAATATAATTAATTTTATTTAAAAGAGTGTTCATTAAGTTTTAACAGGTATTTTTTGAAGATTGATTTACAAAACCCTAAAGGCGGATTTGTAATCCGTGCAACATCAATAATTAAAACAAATTAAGCACTGAAACCTTTAATTTATAACCTAACTCAGCATAGTTTCTTTTAAATATAAAGTATTCTTGCACTTTTAAACTTATTTTGTTGGTACGGATTATAAATCCGCTAACGGTCTTCTTATATTATATTTTTTGTTTTTCAACGCCATTTATAAAATACTTTAATACTTCTCCATTGTTTAAAAGCATAAATCGCTTTTCAATAGAACCATTTTTTATTTTATGGTATCTTAATATTGCTATTGCTTTAATCTTATTATTGTACAAATTTTCAATAGTAAGCTGAATATTATTGTCTAAAATATTTTTTTCATATTTAAAGAATATATATGTGTGATCTAAATATTTATTATTAATTAAACTTTGTTTAGTATTGCAATATGTTTCAAGTTTATTTAATAAAACTAAATCTATATTAGAAAAATCTTTTACGACAAAATTCTCCTGCATACTTATTCTGTCTCCATTAAAGGTATATTCTTTTTCAATATTCAAATTTAAAATTGTTTGTGAATTAATATTGATACTAACAAAAATGATTATTATTGTTAATTTAATTGTTTTTATATATTTCATTTTATTTTATTAATTAATTTTCTTTTTGAATATACAATTGAAGGTAATACTGTTCTTTCATTTTTATATATAGTTGTACTTAACCAAACTTCTTTTTCTTCATTTATTGAAAACGTATATTCTGCTCTTCTTGGATTGTTATGATCTTCAACAGTTGGGCCTTCTGAAGAATAATTTTCATCAATAGGACCCCAAAATAAGCCAAATTTTTTTTCAGTAAAAAAGAAATAAGTAATTTTTTTTAATGAATCATTGAGTTTATAATTCATCAATTTATAAACTAGATTATCTGTATATACACGTAATTCTTCATTATTATCAGGAGCATTTTTTATGAAATAATACTTGTACATACTTTTTGTTTCAGTTACTCTATTTGTATTTGGATAATTTTCAAATTCAAGACATTCTGGTGAGCTTTTTATAAAATCACAAGAAATAAATAATATAAATAATATAAGTTTAAAAATTTTCATTTGATAAATTTATTGTTGTAGAAACTTCACTTATAAAAGGTTTAAACCCTTTTATTCTTTGTAAAATAAACCAGCCTCTCATTGCATGGCTATTTCTAGCAATATATTCATCAATACCAGTTACTCCAAAAGGTTGGGAATATAAATCATCGTTATCTAAACCAAAACGATCATACATTATCAATTTAGCTGACATAGTAAATGTTTTACAGTTGATTACTAGATTGCTTACAATAAGATTTGAAGAATGTGAAGCATTCCAAGAAAATAATCCACCATTGTCTTTAAAAACGGGACCTTTTAAATTTTCGATAAGTATTTTTGGGATATCTTCAGTAACATCATTTATTATTTTATTTTTTATAATTTTAATTAATTCACTTTTAAATGAACTGAAACCATCACTACCCAACAAAGAATTAGTTAAGTTATTACTCGTAAAATGAGTATTTGAATCGCCTTTTTTAAACCTATCAATCATTTCATTAACCAAATCATCATTAAAAGTAGTCCATTCTGCAAAATCTCGTAAATTATTAATATAATCTTCGTTAGTCATAAATTTATCAAAAAATTCATCCCAATAAGTTTCATAATGGGCATTAACTTTTTCTATAAAATTCAATTTTGAATTATTAATAACATCATGTATCCCTTGAAAATTTTTTAAATCTCCACTTCTAAAATCTCCAGATTCCTCATAAAGTGGTTTTGTACTGTTGTCAACTGATAAACTAACATTTAAACTTGAAAATTTATATTTAGCATTTGTATCATCACAATCTTCACCTTTAGAAACACCCTCTCTCCAACCGATACCAGGGTTTGTACTTTGTGCTTTTGGTGAAGAACCTTTTGCATGATATCCATCATTATCTGAGTCTAAATACCATTTTTTAATATTTCTATTATTCAACATATTTTCTATGGCTTGTTCTTTTTCTCTTTCCCATTGATTTTGAACTTCAGAGTACATATCACTTCCATCAACATATTGATTTGAAAAACTTGTCCTAGCAGTTGCAAGTAATTGGTAAAAATAATCTATGCTAAAAATGGAAATTGAGCCTAAATTTGTCCCAATAACATAATTATTTATAAATTGGTCATTTACTCTATAAAATTGATAAAATTTACTTGCTCCACTAAAATTAGGTATAACTAATGGCCCTGATGGATTTTCTTTTATCCAATTATAATAGTTTATTACATATTGTATTAAATGCAATCTTTCAAAATCGTTACATGAATTTGAATAATTTATTTTTAAATTTAAAATAAAATTATCAAATTTACCTTTAATATCTTTATCATTTGCTATTATACCTATCAAATTGTTATACGCATTTTGTATTGTTGCTTTTGAATCTAATCCATCCATTAAAAGAGGAGCTATTTTATACCATTTTTGGCTAATAATATTCAAATCTTTAAAATCTTTTAAATAAATACCATCTATTATTGCAAAAGGAAATTGAGAATTATTAAAATTTCCTGCATTTATTTCTTGAATTCTTATTTGTAATAACTTTAATTCGTCTAAGTTCTTAGCATTTTTAAGATTTACAGCAGTTAATTGGTTGCTGTATTGACTCTTTAAATTCAATGATAATTTTAATACCTTATCATTTTCACTTTCAATAAACATTTTATTTCTAGCTATATCATAACTAGCAAATGTTTCATTAAACTTTTTACTTAGATATTCCTGAATTAAAAGGTTTTGTTTTTTTACCCATTCAAGATAAATTTGACTTTTAGCTATTTCAATATTTGCTGCATTTGTAAAAGCATCGTTTATTGGGTTTAAAAAAGATAAATTACCCAATTCAGTTGATGACCCTGATGTTTTATTTGCGTCATAAATATCATATAAACTTTTTTGATTCAAATATTCATCTGTTTTCTCATAGTTAATTAAAACGTCTTTCTGTGCATTTAAAGATGTAATTAAAAAAAATAAAAAAAACATCAAGTTTAATATTTTATAATTAGAATTCATAGCTTACTTTTTTACAATTATTTTTGTTTTCTTTTTAGTATCAACAAATACACTTACTATATAAACTCCTTTTTCTAAAATGTCTCCATTAAAAAAATAACTGTGTTTTCCGGCATTTTGTTCTTTGCCTTTTTCTATAATAGCGTTCATATTACCATAGAGATCATTAATTTTTACTTCTACAAAACTTTTGTTTTCTAATGTATAAGAAATTACTAAATCACTCTGAAATGGATTTGGATACAATTTTATAAAACTTTCTTCTTGGCTTGCTAATGCATCTAAAAGTTCGTCAGACATTTCTTCATTAGAATTTGTAAATGTTTCTGTTTTTTTTACTAATAATTTTAAAGGTGCTCCAGTTTCATTAAAAACAGGAATGTAACTTTCTATGTTTCCAATTAAATAAGTTCTATTATTCAGTTCTTTTAAGCTAATATCTGAAGATAGAAATGAGTAATTTAAAACATTAGGAATGCTTTCATTAAATGAAGCGTGTGGTAGTTGTAGTTGATTGTCATCAAAATATATAGCGTTTTCTAAAATATTTAAAACCCCACTAATTTCTTGGTCTATAATCCTAATTTTATACCATGGTATTTCCGTTATAGAGTCTTTTTTAAACTCAATGATTGCTTCGTATTTACGCTCTATATGTTTTCCAGACCAATCATATTTTAGGATAACACCTTTCCATTTTCCTGTTAAATTAGCGTCTAAAACTTCAATAGTTGTATTAGTAGTTACAGTATCATTAACTAAATTTGTAGAAAAATTATCTGTAGCATTTTCGTTTGTGTTTACACTATTAGTATTAGAGTTGCTAATTTCAAAATTTGTTCCTAACAATTCGTTTGCTTTTTGTATGTCTTTTTCAACACCATACCCATAATAATAAGAAACGCCTAGCCAATATTTAGCCATTGGATAGTTACTTTTCTCAAACCATTTTACGGCCATTTCATAATTTTGATTTATATCTCCAAAACCTTTTAAATATAGATAGCCTAAACTGTATGTTGCTTTGTCATTGCCTAATGCTGCTCCTTTTTCAAACCATTTTCTTGCTTTATTAAAGTTTAAATCACACCCTCTACCATATTTATACATGATTCCTAAATCTGCCATCGCAATTGGATTATCTTGTTTTGCAGCTTTTTTAAAAAGTTTAAATGCTTTTTCAAAGCTTTCTTCATCTTGTTTCGCAAGCAATAATCTTCCCATTAATAATTGAGCATTTGCATCATCGTTTTCTAAACAGGGTTTTAAAAACTCAATAGCTTTTAATGAATCTTTTTTGATGTATTCTGAACCATTTAGAAAAAGCAGCGCATTGTTGTAATTAGTTACACAATCTAATTTTTCTTGTGAATTTGCGGAAATAGTTATAGCAAAGTAACACAGAGCAAGAAATTTACTGGTTTGTTTCATTTTAATATAATTTGTGGTTTTTTAATTTTTGGAGGAAACTTAGAGAGAGGAAACACGTTTTTGATTTTCGGGGGTTTTAAGGGTCTAAATATATATATATATAGACTTAAGCAACAAAAAGCGGTTTTTTTTGATACTATTATTTAACAATTTTGAAATCGAATTTTATTACAAAATCCTTAATTTTACATCATAAATTTTATGAAATATACAATGGAATCCCATTTTGAGTTGAATGAAGTCACCAAAAAATTGCCCAAACATTTGCACAAGTTTGTTGTAAAACAACCTTATAAGGAATATACATCACAAAACCAAGCTGTTTGGAGATATGTTATGCGAATGAATGTGGATTATTTGAGCAAAGTGGCGCATACATCTTATTTGGCTGGACTAGAAAAAACAGGTATTTCTATCGAAAATATTCCTCAAATGGAAGGCATGAATCGGATTTTGAAAGAAATTGGTTGGGCTGCAGTTTCTGTAGACGGATTTATTCCGCCAAATGCTTTTATGGAATTTCAAGCGTATAATGTGTTGGTGATTGCTTCTGATATGCGCACCATTAATCACATAGAATATACGCCTGCACCAGACATAATTCATGAAGCTGCTGGTCATGCACCCATCATTTCAAATCCTGAATATGCTGAATATTTAAGACGTTTTGGCGAAATTGGCAGCAAAGCCATTTCCTCGGCAAAAGATTATGAAATGTATGAAGCCATTAGATTGTTGTCTATTTTGAAAGAAGATCCAAATTCGGATGAAAAAGAAATTGTAGCAGCGCAATCAACAGTGGCATTTTTACAAGAAAATATGGGCGAATTGTCTGAAATGGCTCAAATAAGAAATTTGCATTGGTGGACTGTGGAATATGGTTTGATTGGAAGCCTTGAAAATCCTAAAATTTATGGAGCAGGATTGTTGTCTTCCATTGGCGAAAGTGCTTGGTGTATGCAAAAATCGGTTATAAAAGTTCCGTATTCAATAGACGCTGCAAATGTAAATTTTGACATCACTAAACCTCAACCTCAGTTGTTTGTTACGCCTGATTTTGCGTATTTGAGTTTGGTTTTGGATGAATTTGCAAACACAATGGCATTGAGAACAGGAGGTTTAAAAGGCATTCAAAAGTTGATTGATTCTCAAAATTTGGGTACTATTGAATTGTCCACTGGAATTCAAATTTCGGGAGTTTTTTCAAAAGTGATTCAAGATAAAAATAACAACGTTGCGTATTTTCAAACCTCAGGAAAAACCGCTTTATCAAACAGAGATAAAGAGTTGATTGGTCATGGAATTTCGCATCATACTGATGGTTTTGGAAGTCCTGTTGGAAAATTGAAAGGCATCAATTTGCCGATTGAAGACATGAGTCCAAGAGATTTGAAAGCTTACGGAATTTACGAAGGCGAATTCATGACGTTAGAGTTTGAAAGTGGTGTGATTGTGAAAGGAAAAGCCATCACTGGAACTAGAGATTTGCGTGGAAAAATCTTATTAATCACTTTAGATAATTGCACAGTAACTTTCAACAACGAAATTTTATTCAAACCTGAATGGGGAATTTATGATATGGCCATTGGAAAAGGAGTTGTTTCAGCCTATGCAGGAGCTGCAGATGTAACTTCTTTTGAAGATATGAGCAAAGTGTCAAACACAAAAACGCATAAAATTAACTATTCAAATGCTGAAAAAAGATTGTTTTCATTGTATGAAGAAGTGCGTCAAATGAGAAATTCAAATGTCATTTCTGAAGAACGAATACAGGCAATTTTTGAGGAAGTTACAACGAATTTTTCTAAGGATTGGTTGTTGTTATTAGAATTACACGAAATAGCTATCAAAAAAAAATATGCTTCTCAGAAAGAAATTTTAAAAGCATTACATGATTTGAAAAGTAATAAAAGTTACACAAAATTGATTGAAAATGGTTTAGTTTTGTGCCAACAATAAAAACAGATACAACATGGGTTTTTTTGACATGTTTAAACGCAAAGATATGAGTGCAGAAATTAAAGAATATTTAGGTAAAAATGCTGTAATTCTTGATGTGAGAACACAAGAAGAATGGAATGAAGGTCACAGTAAAGGCGCAAAACACGTCGTTTTAAATTTGGTTCCTGTGAAAATTGACGAAATTAAATCTTGGAAAAAACCAATTATTGCTGTTTGCAGAAGTGGTGCAAGAAGTGGGCAAGCTACCCAATTTTTAAAACAAAATGGCGTTGATGTTATCAATGGAGGGCCTTGGCAAAATGTTGATCAATATCTTGGAAAATAGTTATTCCTAAATCAAATTTCGTTTTTGAGCTAGCATTACAGCTTCCATTTTGCTGTGGACTTGCAGTTTTTTATAGATGTTTTCAATGTGTTTTCTCACAGTTGAAGGCGAAATAATCAAATTGTCCGAAATTTCGTTGTAGTTCAGTCCTTTACTCAATTGCATCAAAATTTCGATTTCTCTTTTGGTCAATTGTACATCGTCAATTTCTTCTGATTTACAGGAAATAAAATTTGGATTTCTTAATAAATTCAAGGTTTTCAGAGCGATACTTGGCGTCATTGGTGCGCCACCATTGACAACTTCTAGGATGCAATTGTATAAATTTTCGGCTTCAATTTCTTTCAATAAATAGCCATTAGCACCAGCTTTAATGGATTTAAAAACATCTTCATCGTCATCAGAAACTGTCAACATGATGATTTTTATATGCGGATATTTATTTTTGATCAATTCTGTGGCTTTGATTCCATCCATTACTGGCATTTGAATATCCATCAAAATAACATCAATCAAATGATTTTCCTCTAATTTTCCAATCAATTCTGCGCCATTATTTGACGTAAATTTAATAGCAATATCTTCAAAAAAAGACAATTTTTCTTTGATGGCTTTCAAGAGAAAGTAGTTGTCTTCGGCAATGCAAACTTTTAAATTCATACGTGAGTTTCATTTTTCAAGGGAACTTCTATAGTTATTTTTGTGCCTTTTCCAATTGTTGAATCAATTGAAATAGAAGCATTTATCTCAGAAACACGTTCTTCCATATTTGCCAAACCATTTCCTAAATCTACTTTTTTCAAGTCAAATCCTTTTCCATCATCAACAATGGATGCTTTAAAAATAGTTTCATTTTTAAATAAATGTATTGTAATTTTCTTTGCATCTGCATATTTGATGGCATTGTTAATCGATTCTTGAATAACTCTAAAAATATTGATACCAATCAATGATGAAAATCCAACATTGGTGTCAATATCATAACTGATGTCAAAATCAATATTTGTGATAGCTTTTTTGGCTTTTTGAACAAAAGAAAGCACTCTTGTATGCAAATCTTCCACAGAAATTTCGGCTTTATTCATTGCCCAAATTGTGTCTCGGAGTTGAAAAATAGTTTCTGAAGTAAACGAACTGATGTTGGTTAATTTTTCTTTTAAGGAATCATTTGCGTCTTTGGAAAGGTATTTTAAATTGTCTAAAGAAGAAATGATAAACGTGAGTTGCGCACCAATATTATCGTGCAAATCTCTTGAAATTCTGAGACGTTGTTCTTGCAATCTATTTTGAGTTTTGATGGTTGCTAATGCATCTTTTAAGTCAATTTCTTTTTGTAATTGTTTGCGTTTAAACTGATTTTTTTTATAGTTTGCGAAGAATAATAATCCTAAAAATAACAAAGCAAATGTTATGATTGTGGCATACAAACTTTTGTTTTTTAATGCCAATTCTTGTTCTAAAAGGACTTCTTTTTGAGCGGCAATTTCAGCTTCTTTTTTAGCAGTTTGATATTTTGTTTCTAATTCAGAGAGTTGTTGAATTACTTTATTGTTGATGAGCAATTCTTGCATTTCTATGAATTTTTCTTTATAATAACTCACACTATCAGGCTGTTTCAAATACGCTTTTAATTCCATGAATTGTTTGTAAGCATCTTGCTGCAATTCATTTGCTTTTACAGATTTAGCAATCGATAATCCTTGATGCAAATATCTTTCAGATTCAAGGAAGTTTTTTTGTTTCATTTGCAAATCACTCAAACTTAATAAAGTACTTGCAATGCCATAATTGTCTTGAAGTTGTTGCCGAATTTGCAAAGATTGTTTGAAGTTTGCGAATGATTTTGTAAAGTCGTTTTCGCTTTTATAGAGAGTTCCTAAATTGTTGTAAATGGTAGATAATTCATTGATAGCATTCAGTTTAGCTGCTATATCCAAACTTTTTTCATAATATACTTTAGCACTATCGTTATTTTTAAGTGCAATATGAACATTTCCAATTCCTACAAACGATTCTAAAATTCCTTTTTCATCTTGTAATGAATTTCGAATTTTGAGCGCTTCTTGATGTTTTTCAAAAGCTTTTTTGAATTGTTTTGTGTCTTTATACAGATTTGCAATATTGTTTAAGTTGGCTGCTACAAATCTTTTTTCACCTAAATTCTCATAAATTTTTAAAGATTTAAAAGCATAATAAATGGCAGAATCTAATCGGAATAATTGATTATGCGCAATTCCCATTTTGTTATACAAACTTGCAATGCCTACATTATCATTGATTTTTTTTCTGATAGAGAATGATTTTCTGTAAAAAACTAACGAAGAATCAAATTGTGACAAACGATAATAGACGATCCCCAAATCGTTATATGCTTGTGCAATGCCCCGCAAATTGTTCGTTTTTTTGGAAAGTGCTAAAGCGAGTTCGTTGTATTTAAAAGCAGAGTCCGATGAGAAACTTGAGAAATACCAACCCAAATCACCCAAATATTTAATTTTTAAAGAATCTGAAAGAGAGCGATTTTTTAATTGTTTTTTTAAAGCATCAATTTGTTTTTGCTGTGCAAAATTTGAAATTGAAACAACACAAAAAATCCAACATACAATTATTCGTAATTTGTTTTGTTTCATTTTTTTAAAATAAATGCTTAAATTTATAAAATTTCTTGCAATGTAAAGTCGAGATTTACAATAGCTATTTTAATTTTCAAAAATTGTTGTTGTGTATTTTTTTCTAAGTCAACTATTTTCTCTGATTCTGACATCAATTTTGATTCATAATTTCTTTCTTTTTCGATTTCTATTTCTATGAAAGCAATTTTTTTTGAAGTGATATTTTGGTGTTTTTTAACTTCAAAAAAGGTCCAAATTGAAAAAATCAATAGCAAAAAAGTTAAAAAATAGGGAATTGTATCCATTAGATTTTTATAATAAATAAAAAGTAATTTTATTGTCTTCAGCACCCATCATCAGCAATCCTTTGACTGTTTTTTCTCTTAAAACCATAGGAGTTTGAAATATACACAAAGTTCCTTCGCTCACGTTATTGGTAGTTTTCATCAGCCAAAAATGTCTTTTGGTAGCCTCGTCATAATAGTAACTATTTACATTGTAGTCTAATATTTTGGTTTCAGCGCCAGTAATTTCAACAGTAAATTTTGCTTGAGTACCTGCATCTAATTTTGATTTTCCAGAAACAGTCATGAAAATATTTCCAGAAATATCTGAAATTTTTTCTTTCATATTTACATACGTATAGCTCCAATTGGTATTGCTAATTGTTGGCATTTCTGAGTTGGTGTTGTTATTTAAAGTGTTATTATTGGTGTTGTAATTTGTTTGTTTTTTGACGATTGGAACAATAATTACATTCGGAAAATTTCCATATCTGTTGATATATTGTTTATCAAAATCGATGCTTCCTGTAACTTCTCCATTGTCAAAATGAATTTCTCTGAAATAAAAATATTGGTATTTGCCTGATTTATAGTGCTTTTTTATCCAATTATCTTTATCATCATATTCATAATCATAGGTTGCAGTGTAGGTATTGGTTTTTCCAACATCCGCAGATTTTGTGATATTTCCGAATTTATCATACGTATAAGTGGCTCTATTATCACTGTATTTCCCTTTAGAAATGTAAGTCGTTTTGATGTCATTTTCATACAAAGTAGTGTATGTACCAATGATGCTTCCATCTTGGCTACTGTAACTTACATAGACATTTGTTTTGTTTTTTCCATTGTATGAATTGGTGTTTTCGGAAATTAGTTTTCCGTTTTTATCAAAGGCTTGTTCTTTAAATTGTCTTCCTTTATTGTCAAAAGTGTAGATAGAATAGGAGCCACCACCACTTTTATAAATTGTTTCTTTTTTTGCAAGATTTCCTTTGGAATCGTAGTTATAAATAAAGTTTGATGAATAGGTTCCTATTTCATCACTAACATCTTTAATTTCAGTAAGTTGTTCTTTTGAATTGTATAAATAGGTTTTTTTTACCGGTTTTGGTTCTCCATATTTTCCTTCATAAAAGGAATAATTTTCTACTAAATTCCCATCATTATTATAGGTATTGATATTAACAGAAGTTTTTACAAATCCACCACTTTCTTCATCGTAATTGTAATAATGTTCAATGGTTTTTCTTACTCTTTTATGTAGTCTTTGAGATTCTAAATTGTATAATTCTGTTTGTGAAAATACGCTTGAGATTGCGACAAAAAGTATAAAAAGGAAGCTGATACAATTTTTCATTTTTTCGATTTTTTGTTGATTTTTTTTGAAAACTTATGAGAAAATAGAGTGTGTAGATGTTGCTACACACTCATAACTTTCCTCAATACTACTTATTCTCTTTCTTTGGCTAATCGTTTTATGAATAGTTCAAAAATCGATAGAATTCATTTTTTTTGAAATAGGGCATCTGCCTTATATTCAACTAATCATTGTTTTTATAAAAATCGTTGACCAGTTTTTCGGCTTCAAAAAGTTTGTTTTCAGGAATTAAAATTCGGGTTTCGTCATTAGTGGGTCCTTTTCTTGTTTTCCATTGAACGTCAACTTCCAATAGTTTTTTATTGTTTTTTGCATCAATAATTTTTAAACTTTTAATTCTTTTTCTTCTGGATGCCACTTCAATTGTATGATTATTGATCATCATATAAGCATCAAAAAGTTTTACATGAGGATTTGAAACATTTTTTTGTAAATGTTTGTAGCTAAATTTCATGCGTAAGACTGGAATTAAAACAGCAAATGGAATAGAAAACAACAATGAAAATAGGTAAGAAGTGTTTCTGTAAAACATCAATCCAAAAGGTACAATCAGTAAAATTGCAATACCAAAATAGATATTGTCTTCTTTTTTGTTGGCTTTTTCAATATCCACAAATTCGTTCCATTCTTCTGTTGAATACTGCCATTCAATAAGTGGATTTTCTGTTTCCATGAACTAAAAATGTATTTCTAAAATATAGTAAAATATTGATTATCAGTTATAATTGATGTTTTTATCAATTTTTATTCTGTAAAATTGATAAGTTGCTTTTTGATGGTTTCCTTGGATGCTTTTTCATTACTAAGTTTTTCTGAGACAAAATCTAACATTTCTGATTTTTCTTTAATAGCTTCCATCACTAAATCAATAAAGAATCTTAAGAGAATTAAAAGTATTGCCGCAAAAATTCCTGATTCTGAAATGATGATAAAAAAGGAAGATAAAATCACCACGAATTGCTGAATAAAAATGCGCACATATGGTGAAAACATGATTTCTTGGATGTCGAACTTCAGGTATTTTTGATGTCCAATAAAATCTGTAAAAAACTTTCCAACATGTGTGAAAATAATTGCTGGCAATGCATATAGTATGTCTGCTAAATTTAGAATGATGCTATAATTATCGATCAAATGAAAAGGCTCTTTAAACACAATAGTATCGCCAATACTGAAAATTGCAAATGCAAAAATGGATTGTATTGCCACAAAAAATCCATAATGAAACAGAAAAAAAACAATCGTTCCATAACCGCTAGAATTGCCAAGTTTTATGGTACAAAACATCTTCAGTGCATTAAAAATTCCAATGATGATTGTTTCTAAAAAATACACAAAAAGAACCGTAAGTGGACTTATTTTTCCCAAATAAAGTAAGAAAAACAAGTAAATGGTGCTCAACCAAATAAAAATAGTTTGTGACGTTGGATAAAAAATATTTTTAAGCATGTCAGTTTTTTTGATGTAAAGAAAGAAAAAAATCAGCAAGTTTTCAAATACGCAATTTGCCGTATTTTTTCTAAATGGTTTGAAGATTTCCTGCAAGGTCTTGAAGGCCTTGTAGGTATGAAAAACAGCTATTTCTAAAACTCCATAAACGGAAATTCCAATTTAATTTGGGCAATTTGCTGCTTCAAATTTTCTAAAAATTCTTGATGCTTTTCAGAATTTTCGTGAAAAGGTTTGTGCAACAATCCTTTTTGAATGGTTTCAATTTTATTCATTATAGGAATGATATCTTTTGAACACCAAGTAGTTATCAATTTTTCCCAAATATAATCAATGGCAATTTTGTTTGGATGAATCATGTCTTCTGCATAAAATCGATAATCACGCAATTCATCCAACATGATTTCATAAGAAGGAAAATAGAACAGATTTTTATGTTGTAAAGCCAAATGAATTGCTGCAATTAAATGCGCTTTGCTTTGCGTATTTTCAACAAAACCATCTTTCAAATGTCTTACTGGCGAAACTGTAAAAATGATGGAAATGTCACTATTTACCGTTTTTAAAAGTGAAATAATTTGTTGTAAACTTTCTGTTATTTCAACAACAGAAAGCAATTCTTTAGAGAATTTCTTTTGTGGAATTTTATGACAATTTGCCACAATTTGATTGGTTTCAACAAGTCTATAAATCCAAGAAGTGCCTAACGTAATAAAACAATGAGTTGCATTTTTGAGTGCCATATTTGTTGATTCAATTCCTGCATTTAGGTTGGATAAAAGCGTTTCTTTGTTTGGCGAACTCAAACTAGAATGTGCATCAAAACAATGCCAACGTTCATTTTCGAAGAAAATATCAGCTTCTGAAAACACTTTTTTTGAGACAACTTGATGGATAAATTTCTCAATCGCTGTTGGATGAAATAAAATGCCAAATGTATTTTGAAGCACTTGAAATTTAAAAAAATCAAATTTCGCTCCCATATTTTCAGAAAAACAAGAACCCAACAACACCATTTTTGAATGGTAATTGATGGAGTTTTTTAATTGCTTTAGAAACGGAATTTGTGTTTGAAGTTTCATGTTACTTTACATATTCCTTCGCTCTTTCCAACACTTTCGGAATTCCACCAGGATTTTTTCCTCCAGCAGTGGCAAAGAAATTTTGACCACCTCCACCACCGTGAATGAGTTTTCCTAATTCGCTCACTACTTTTCCTGCATCATAACCACGTTCATTTGCCAATTCTTTTGAGATGTAGCAAGTAATCATGGCTTTGTCTGGAGCTTGAGAAGTAGCAAAAACCAAAAATAAATTTTGGTGTTTTTGTCCCAAACCAAATGCAATATTTTTAATGCTATTCGCATCCAAATCAACTTTGGTTGCTAAAAACTGGACACCATTGATTTCTTGCAATTGATTTTGAATGGTTTCAGCAACAGTTGCGGCTTTTTCTTTTAATAATTGTTCGATTTGTTTTTTCAAACCAGCATTTTCTTCCTGTAAATGTTGAACAGCTTTTACAGGCTCTTGAGCATTGTTCAACACATTTTTTATCTCAGAAAGTGCACTATACGTATCAAAATAAAAGTTTTTTACAGCTTCATTGGTAATGGCTTCAATTCTTCGAATTCCCGCTGCAACTGCACCTTCAGAAACGATTTTGAAATGCCAAATATCACTCGTATTTTTTACATGAATTCCACCACAAAGTTCTATCGATTTTCCAAATTTTATAGCTCTTACAGTATCACCATATTTTTCTCCAAAAAGTGCCATTGCTCCCTCGTCAATAGCTTGCTGAAGGGGAATATTTCTTCTTTCCTCTAAAGGAACTTTGCCTTCAATTCTTGCATTTACAAATTTTTCAACATCCCGCAATTCTTCCGAAGTTAGTTTGGCAAAATGAGAAAAGTCAAAACGTAAAGAAGCAGGTTTTACTAATGACCCTTTTTGTTCTACATGCGTACCTAAAATAGTGCGCAACGCTTGGTGTAATAAATGAGTTGCAGAGTGATTGCTTGCCGATAATTTTCGATGTTCACTGCTCACAACTGCCTGAAAAACAGCATTGATATCTTTTGGTAAATTTTTGGTATAATGGATAATTAAGTTATTTTCTTTTTTGGTGTCAATGACATAAACAAGGTCTCCTTGACGATCTTTTAAAAACCCATTATCGCCAACTTGACCTCCACCTTCAGGATAAAAAGGGGTTAAATTGAACACCAATTGAAACAATTCTCCGTCTTTTTTGGAGGTTACTTTTCGGTATTTGGTGATTTTTACATCCGCTTCTAAATAATCATATCCAACGAATTCTTCAAAAGCATCTTCTCTAATCACAATCCAGTCTTCGGTGGTAGATTCACTTGCAGCTCTTGAACGATTTTTTTGTTTTTGCAATTCTTCTTGAAATCCTTTCTCGTCTAAAGTAAATCCTTTTTCTGATAAAATCAACGAAGTCAAATCAATAGGAAATCCGAAAGTATCATACAGTTCAAAAGCTTTTTCACCAGAAATTTGATTGGTTTTTGCAGATGAAATAATGCCATCTAAAAGCATCAATCCTTGGTCAAGTGTTCTCAAAAACGAAGCTTCTTCTTCTCTTATCACGTTTTCAATCAGCTTTTTTTGGTCTTTTAATTCAGGAAAAGCAACACCCATTTTTTCACTTAAAACAGTTGTCAATCGATACATAAAAGGTTCTTTTTTGTCAAGAAACGTAAATCCATAACGCACAGCACGTCTCAAAATTCTTCGAATCACATACCCTGCGCCTGTATTGCTTGGCAATTGTCCGTCAGCAATCGAAAAAGCCACTGTTCTTATATGATCGCAAATAACGCGAATGGCAATATCTTGTTTTGGATTGTTGCCATATTTGGTATTCGTAATGGTTTCAATTTCTCTGATAATTGGCGTAAAAACATCGGTATCATAATTGGATTGAACACCCTGCAACACCATGCACAAACGCTCAAAACCCATGCCTGTATCAATGTGTTTGTTGGGTAAATTTTCAAGTGAACCGTCTGCTTTTCTATTGAATTGCATAAACACCAAATTCCAGATTTCCACTACTTGAGGATGGTCATTGTTCACCAAATGTTTGCCATCAATTTTCGCTTTTTCTTCTTTTGAACGAATATCTACATGAATTTCAGAACAAGGTCCACAAGGTCCTTGATCGCCCATTTCCCAAAAGTTGTATTTTTTGTTTCCTTTTAAAATTCGTTCTTCAGAAATAAATTGCTTCCAAAAGTCATAAGCTTCTGTATCCATCTCAAGGTTGTCTTCTTCACTTCCTTCAAAAACAGTGACGTATAAAATGTCTTTATCAATTTTATAAACTTCGGTTAACAATTCCCAAGCCCATGCAATCGCTTCTTTTTTGAAATAATCGCCAAAAGACCAATTTCCCAACATTTCAAACAAAGTGTGATGGTAGGTATCATACCCCACTTCTTCCAAATCATTGTGTTTTCCTGAAACACGTAAACATTTTTGAGTATCAGCAATTCGAGTGTTTTTTGGAATAGCATTTCCCAAAAAGTATTCTTTAAAAGGAGCCATTCCCGAGTTTACGAACATCAAAGTTGGGTCGTCTTTTGGCACTAAAGGTGCAGATGGCACAATTAAATGTGATTTTTCTTCAAAAAAGCGTAAAAAAGCAGCACGAATATCTTGAGATTTCATAAAGAAAATGTTTCTAATGGAAGTTGGATTGTGTTAATTATTTTTAAAAAAACATGCAAAAAAAGGCATTTATAAAATATTTTTTAGTTTTGTATGTTTATAGATAAGTTTTTTTTACTGAAATTCTTATTTAAACCACAAAAATAGTACATTTAGCATTATGGCGAAAGTAAAATATTATTATGATGAAAACACCCTTTCTTACAGAAAAATTAAGGTAAAAAAGAGTGATCGTTATCGAAGAATTATTTTCAGTTCATTGGCTGTCATTTTAATAGCCTTTATAGGTTTTATAACATTTAGTCAATTTATTATGTCTCCAAAACAACGGGCTCAAAAGCGCGAATTAGAGAATTTGAGACTACATTATGAGTTATTGAGCAAAAGAATGGAGGAAACAGCGAGTGTTTTAGACCAAATTCAACAAAGAGATAACAATATCTATAGAAGTTATTTTGAAGCAAATCCGATCACGGAAGAGCAAAGAAAAGCTGGTTTTGGCGGGGTAAACAGGTATAAAGATTTGGAAGGTTATGACAATTCGGAATTGATTATTAATTTAACGAAAGGAGTTGATATTCTCTCAAAACAATTGGTTGTTCAGTCAAAATCTTTGGATGAGATTGTGTCTTTGGCAAAAGACAAAGAAAACATGTTGGCGTCGATTCCTGCCATTATTCCAATAAAAAAAGGCGAATATTTTGTAGCATCAGGTTATAAAATGAGAATGCATCCAATTTTGAAAATCAATAAATTTCACAAAGGAATGGATTTTTCAGCACCAAGAGGCACCCCAATTTATGCCTCAGGAAATGGTAGAGTAACTATGGCTGAGAGAAATAGTACCTATGGAAATGTGGTGCATATCAAACATGGTTATGGCTATGAAACCATTTATGCACACATGAATAAAATTGCTACTACAAGTGGAAAATATGTAAAAAGAGGTGATTTAATTGGTTATGTTGGCAACACTGGATTGTCTGTTGCACCACATTTACACTATGAAGTACTCAAAAATGGGCAAGTTTTAAATCCGCTTAATTTTTATTACGGTGATGTTACTTTAGAGGAGTTTGCAGCGCTTCAAAAAGCATCTGAAGAAAGTCAATCTTTAGATTAAAAACTTAAATATATGCATATAGATTTACCTGAAAAACGATACTATAAAATTGGTGAAGTTGCCCAAGCTTTTCAAGTAAATACTTCATTAATTCGTTTTTGGGAGAAGGAATTTGATGTTTTAAAACCAAAAAAGAACGCCAAAGGAAACCGACTTTTTACACAAGAAGATTTGAAAAATATCAAAGTTATTTTCAATTTGGTTAAAGAAAGAGGCTTTACGTTAGATGGTGCAAAACTGAAATTAAAGAAAAATCCTGAAGAGATTTTTAACAATCAAGAAATTATCAGCAGACTTGAGGCTGTAAAAGCGGAGCTGGTCAAAATTAAAAACCAACTTTAAAATTCTAATCCTAGCAAAAAAGTATGTAAATTTGTTTAGGAATTTAAGAATTATGAAATAAAATAACCATCAACTAAAAACTAAAAATTAGAAATTATGAGAAAATGGCTTATCCCTTTAATTACTATTGTTGTTGTCATATTTGGCGTATATAGTTGGTTAAAAAACTTCAATAACAAAGCAGTTGTTTTACAAGAAGACGCAAAAACCACTTGGTCAAACGTGGAAAGTGCGTATCAACGAAGAAATGATTTGATTGGAAATCTTGTAAAAACGGTGCAAGGTGCTGCTGATTTCGAAAAAGAAACCCTTACTCAAGTCATTGAAGCACGCTCAAAAGCAACCTCAACAACAATTGATGCTAACAATTTGACTCCCGAAAACATGGCACAATTTCAACAAGCACAAACAGGTTTAAACAGTGCTTTGTCTAAAATGTTATTGGTGGTTGAACGTTATCCTGATTTGAAAGCAAACGCTAACTTTTTAGAATTACAAAGTCAGTTAGAAGGTACAGAAAATCGAATAAACGTGGCAAGAGACCGTTTTAATGAAGGTGTAAATAATTATAACAAATTCATCAAAGTATTCCCAAATTCAATGTTGGCAGGAATGTTTAATTTTAGCGAAATGAATCGTTATAAATCAAATCCAGGGTCAGAAAATGCACCAAATGTGAATTTTGATTTCAATAAGAAATAAGAATTCATGCCTGAAATTGAAGAATTTTTAACACCTATTGACGAACAAGAAATTGTTGCAGCCATAAAAACTGCTGAGAAAAACACCTCAGGCGAAATACGAGTTCATATTGAAAATTTTTCAAAAAAAAATCATTATGAACGTGCGTTAGAGGTGTTTTTTCTTTTAGAAATGGATAAAACAAAAAACCAAAATGGTGTGTTGATTTATGTGGCTGTTCACGATCACAAATTCGTGATTTGTGGTGATAAAGGCATCAATGATGTAGTCCCAAACAATTTTTGGGAATCTACTAAAAACATCATGCAAGCACATTTTAAACAAAGTAATTTCAAACAAGGATTGATTGATGGAATCCTAAAAGCTGGTGAAGAATTAAAAGCACATTTTCCTTGGCAAGTTGATGATGAAAACGAACTTTCTAATCAAATCTCTAAAGGATGAAGAAAGCTCTTGGCTCTTGGCTTTCGGCTGTTGGCAAATCAATATTATTTCTTGGAATTATATGTAGTTTCCAAAATTTATTATCTCAGGGCTACAAAATTCCTGAAAAACCAAAATTTCAAACCAGTGTTTACGATTATGTAAACCTATTGTCAAAAAAGGAAAAAACCAGTTTAGAAAGCAAATTAGTACGATATTCTGATTCTACTTCTACCCAAATTGTAGTGATCATTATTTCATCTACTGAAGGTGAATTGATTGCCTATTTAGGAGCAAATTGGGGTGAAAAATGGGGAATTGGAGATGCAGCAAAAGACAATGGAATCTTGATTTTAATGGCGAAAGACGACCGAAAAATCACCATTCAGACAGGAAAAGGGGTTGAAGAATTTTTGACCGATTTTGAATCAAAAAGAATCATTGAAAGGGTAATTGAACCTGAATTTAAAAAAGACAATTACTATATCGGTTTAGACAACGGAGTCGAGTATATTTTCAGAACTTTACAAGGGGAATTCAAGGGAACTCGGAAACCACAAGAATCCAACAAGTCTTTTGGTATTATCATTTTCGTTATTATTATTATTATCTTATTAATATTATTTTCAAAAGGCAACAAGAATAATAATGGAGGTGGCAATTATCAAAAAGGAGACATTATTGCAGATATTTTACAAACCATAATCCTCACGAATGCTGGCAGAAGAGGAGGTTTTGGTGGCGGTTTTGGTGGTTCATCAGGAGGAGGTTCTTTTGGTGGAGGTGGTTTTGGTGGCGGATTTGGAGGAGGTTCTTTTGGTGGAGGTGGAGCCTCTGGTGGATGGTAACTAAAATGAAAAAAATCACTATTTTTTTTAGTTTTTTGTTCTTTCTAAGTTGTCAAAAAGAGGAAAACTTTGGCAAACTTACCCTATTAGCTTCCTTGCCAAGCGAGTTAAATGAGGTTTCTGGAAACGAAAAAATAGCAAATAGCAGGTTGATTTGGATGCACAATGATGGAGGAAATGAGTCAAAAATTTTCGGAATTTCTGAAAAAGGAACCATAGTCAAAGAAGTAACTATTAATGCCGACAACCAAGATTGGGAAGATATCACAAGTGATGAAAGTGGCAATGTATATATTGGCGATTTTGGGAATAATCGCAACAATCGCAAAGATCTACGAATTTTAAAAGTTTCTAATAAATTTCTGATCAAAAATGAGGTTACTCCTGAAATCATTGAATTTGAGTACGAAAACCAACAAGCATTTCCTCCCGATAAAAAACAACTTTTCTTTGATGCGGAAGCTTTTTTTTACTTTAAAAACTATTTTTATATTTTTACTAAAACCAAGGTAAAAAATCAATATGGCAAAACTTTTATGTATAAAATTCCTTCAAAACCAGGAAAGTATAAAGCCAAATTATTGGGTGAATTTTATAACGGAGATTCTAGTTATTCTTGGATTACAGCCGCAGATATATCTGATGACGGAACAAAAGTTGTATTACTTTCAGAAAAAAATGTGATGGTTTTTACAGATTTTAAAGGAGACGCTTTTTTATCAGGAAATGTAAAAACGATGTTGTTTAAACATGTTTCTCAAAAGGAAGGAATTTGCTTTAAAGACAACAATACTGTGATTATTACTGATGAAAAATCAGGTTTTCGTGGTCGAAATTTGTATCAGTTTTCAATAAAATAAAATGAATTTTGAAGCGGGATTTGGATTATAAATTATCAAATATAAACTTCTAATAAATCAAATCTTTATTTTTTTTTCTACAAATAATAAATCGTGGTAATTCGTTTCTAAGCAAAAGAGTTGCTAATAGAGGTGGATATTCTTTAAAGTGAATTCAAATTATAAATTTTATTCAAAGTATTTTTGAGTTTTAGTCCATGAAAAATGAAATTTTCCAACTAATTCATAGCTAAGATAAAGGTTACTTTGAGGTCACAGTTACTTAAATTCGTTGATTTCTAATAAACAATCTTCTTCTCTTTAACAGAAGAAAGCTATGACTTTGATAACTGCTTTTTGTCTTTAAAAACCAAAATATCATGAACGACAACGTTGGTGTTCATTATATGAAAGAGTTTCGAAACTTTTAAATTTTTGATGTTATAAGCCTTTTTTTTATGATGTTTATTGCATCTTTAAGCTGAAGTATTTAGTGTATTTTACACTATAAATCAACTGAACACTTTCATCAGTTATCTGAGTTTTTTTAACCAAATCATTTGATAATGGGCATCTATTTAGTCAAAAAATACAAATCATTACCAAAATCTAAATCAAAGGAAAGAATTCCTTTTATTTATAGGGAATATCTTTAAGTTTTTAAAATGATATAAGCGTTACTAAAATTTATTCTATTCTTTTGATAATTGCTTCTCCAAAGTTTTTGATTCGGTGATATACTTAAAAAAAACCTGTATTTGATTACTTTAATATTTTGATTTTTTTGATCGAAATCTATTCTAAATCCCTCAAAATCAATTGCACAGAAACAAATCCATTCCATTCATTTTCTTCTAAAGAATAGACAATGTCAAACTCATTTTCAACCATTTCAATTTTAGTTCCTAAACCAAAACCAATGGCATTAAATGTTTTTTGATTGTCTCCTTGAAACAAATTGAGTTTCAGATGCGAACTATCTGAACCCACTCGTTTTCCATAACCATTGTCTCTAACACCTGTTGTTTTGAAAACAGGTTTCATGTTTTCAGGACCAAATGGTGCCATTTGTTGAATAATTCTGAAAAATTTTGGGGTAATTTCTGCCAAATCAATCTCAGCATTAATCAAAATTTCCGGAGTCAATAATTTTTTGTCAATACTTTTTGAAACCACTTCTTCAAATTTTTGTTTGAAATTTTTATAGTTTTCGGGTAATAATGTCAATCCAGCAGCATATTTATGTCCGCCAAATTGTTCAATAAAATCAGTGCATTGTTCTAAAGCTTCATACAAATCAAAATCTTTTACAGAACGCGCAGAAGCAGCTAATTTTTCACCACTTTTTGTGAAAACTAACGTGGGTCTGTAATAGGTTTCTGTGAGTCTTGACGCCACAATTCCAATCACGCCTTTATGCCAATCTTCTTGAAAAACAACTGTTGAAAATCGATTTTCTTCCTCATTTTCAATAATTTGACTCAAGGCTTCTGCAGTGATTTTTTTATCCAATTCTTTTCTGTCAGCATTAAAAACTTCGATTACTTTTGCAAATTGTACAGCCGAATCAAAATCCATTTCTGTTAATAATTCTACAGCATAATTGCCGTGTTTTATTCTTCCTGCAGCATTAATTCTTGGAGCAATGATAAAAACGACATCTGTAATTGTCAACTCTTTTTTCTTGATTTGATGGATAATTGCCTTAATTCCGTTTCTTGGATGAGAGTTTATAACTTGCAATCCATAGTGTGCCAAAATTCTATTTTCGCCAGTAATTGGCACAATATCAGCAGCAATTGCAGTTGCTACCAAATCTAAATATGGCAAAAAATCAACAATGGTTTGACCTCTTTTTGTTCCTAAAGCCTGAATGAGTTTAAAACCAATTCCACAACCACACAATTCGTCATAAGGATAGTTGCAATCTACTCTTTTTGGGTTTAAAACAGCGACTGCTTTTGGAATTTCAGCTCCTGGTTTGTGATGATCACAAATGATAAAATCGATATTTTTCTCTGATGCATACGCTACTTTTTCAATGGCTTTGATGCCACAATCTAAGGCTATTATTAGCGAAAAATCATTGTCAAAAGCAAAGTCAATTCCAATATAAGAAATTCCATAACCTTCATTATATCTGTCAGGTATGTAGGTTGCAATATTGGTATAAATCGTTTTTAAATACGCAGAAACCAAGGAAACAGCTGTAGTGCCATCCACATCATAATCACCATAAATCAAAATATTTTCATTGTTTTCAATCGCTTTTTCAATTCTTTCAACAGCTTTGCCCATGTCTTTCATCAAAAAAGGATCATGAATATTTTCTAAACTAGGTCTAAAGAATTTCTTTGCTTCTTCGTAAGTTTCGATGTTTCTTTGACAAAGAATACTTGCCAATGTTTCTTCAATTTGCAGTTCTTTGGCGAGTTTTTCTACTTTTTTTTTGGGTGGTTTTGGTTTTATAGTCCATCTCATAGCAAATTTTTTCTAGGTATTGTGTAGAACGATTTCAGTTTCTATTTCAGCAAATTTTCGAAACATTTCCATGACTCCACAATAAGTTGTTACTGATAAGTTTACCGCTTTTTGAATTTTTTCTGGTTGTAAATTGCTATCCGTAAAATGATATTCAACGCGTACTTTTTTATAAATTTTTGGGTGCTCATCAGTCAATTCGCCTGTAACTACAATTCTGAAATCGGCAACTTGTGCACGCATTTTTTCTAACAGAGAAACCACATCTAAACCAGAGCAACCTGCTAAAGATGAAAGCATTAACGTTTTTGGAGCGAAGCCAACAACATCTCCATTATCTTGAGATTTATCAAACATTGTGAATTTATATCCACTTGGATTGTCGGTTTCAAACTGCGATTTTTGAGTCCAAACTGTACTTACGATATTTTTAACCATAATTTTTCTTTATTTAAAATTTGAAGTATTAAATTGTGCATTCTTACAAAAATAAGAAAACAACCTCAAGTTCGACTTTAAAATGCAAAAAATAATCAACAAGAATCTTTATTATTTTCTATTTTTATTGATATTTTCAGTGAAGGCTAGTTTTGGACAAGCATCCATTTCAGCATCTGGAAATCAGTCATTTTGTGCAGGAAGTCCTATAAATATTGTTACAGATTTTAGTATTTCTGATCCAAGTAGCACTAGTATTCAAGCTTTTTATATTCAGATCTCTGAAGGTTATCAAAGAGGATTTGATAGACTTAGTTTAGCTACTTTTCACCCTTCAATTCTTCCAACATGGAATGAAGATGAGGGAAAATTAACCTTACTTTCAGTAATGGGAGGAACAGAAATGTTATTGACAGATTTAGAAAATGCAGTAAAAGACATTGTTTTTACTGCAGCAGCAAACACTATTATTCCAGAAAAAAAGTTTTCATTGTCAATAGGAGATGCCAATTATCTACCTGAAACAGATCACTTTTACAAATTTATTTCCAATGTTGGAATCTCTTGGAATCAGGCAAACATTGCAGCTGAAAACAGTAATTATTATGGCAGAAAAGGATATTTAGCGACATTAACTTCAGAAATTGAAGCAAATTTTGCTGGCAAACAATCAACAGGAGCTGGCTGGATTGGAGCAAGTGACGTTGAAAATGAAGGCGAATGGAAATGGGTGACAGGTCCTGAAGCAGGAACTGTTTTTTGGTTAGGGGAAGTATATGGGACAGGAATTGGGTTTTCAAAATGGAATAATGGAGAGCCAAATAATACTAATAACAATGAAGATTATGCGCATATTACGGATCCGTCTGTAGGAATTCCTGGTGCTTGGAATGATTTGCCAAATATTGGAGATCCCCCAGGAACATTGTATCATCCTCAGGGTTACATTGTAGAATATGGAGGAATGTCAGGAGATAATCCGACAAATGTTCAAGCAACTACACGAATTTTCATACCACAAATTCTCTCAATTGTTGATGCAACTATTTGTGAATCAGGAACTGCTACAATTTCAGCAACTGCTAGTGATGGTAATATACTTTGGTTTGATGCACCAACAAACGGAACTCAAGTTGGAATGGGAAATGATTTTACGAGCCCTTTTTTAACAAACACTACTACTTATTATGCTACAGCTTCTGTAAATTTTTGCACAACCTTGCTAAGAACAGCAGTTACAGTTACTGTAAATCCAAGACCAACTATTACCTCAACAACTGACGATTTGATTTGTTCAGGAAAAGCAACGTTAACTGCAAATGCCTCTGCAGGACAGGTTTTTTGGTATGATTCTTTAACAAGTTTAACGCCCGTTTTTTTAGGAAATTCTTTTGAGACACCTGTTTTAACAAGCTCTACAACCTATTATGTAACTGCAAATTTGGATGACTGTGAAACCACATCTAGAACTCCAGTAAATGCAATTCTTGATGATACAATTCCTCAGTTTGATTTGGTTCAAAATGAATATGTTTTATGTAATGACATTGGTTCAATTGTCATAGAAACATCAAATCCTCAAGGAAATTATACGTATGTTTGGCGAAATGAAACTACTCTTTTTTCTGAAAATTCCTCTTCAATTTCTGTCACTGCTGAAGGTAATTATTCTGTAGTTGCCATTTCTGAAGCAGGTTGTGTTTCAGATGAAAAAATGATTCTTGTTAGAAATTCTGAAATAGCAACAATCACAAAAGATGATGTTATTATTACGGATGATTCAACTAATAATTCCATTCAGGTTGCGAATCCAACTTTAGGAATTGGCGATTATGAATTTGCCATTGACAACGAATTTGGAAACTATGTTGACGTTGGTTTTTTTCAAAATTTATCACCTGGAATTCACACTTTGTTTGTAAGAGACAAACTGGGTTGTGGAGTAGTTTCGTTTCGATTCTCAATTTTAGCATACCCTAAATTTTTTACGCCAAATGGCGATGGAGAAAACGATTTATGGACAATTTCTGGTTTTGATACGAGTTTTTATACGATTTCAAAAATCTCAATTTTTGATAGATTTGGCAAACTTATTTATCAGATTGAACCAAATTCTCAAGGTTGGAATGGCGATTATCAGGGCAAAAAACTACCCTCTAACAGTTATTGGTTTCGAGTTTTGTTAACTGATATCAATGGAAATACCATTGAAAAATCAGGAAATTTCAGTTTGATTAGATAAATAAACTTATTTTAATTGTAGTGCTTCTTTTTCAAAGGTCAATCCTTCAAAACCAGTTTTTATAAAGTTTCGAATATTTTGATGTGAAGTTCCGGTTGAATCCTCTAAAATTTTTTTATAATGATAGCCAATACAAAAAAAGGTTTCTTAGTTGGTAAAGTTTTGTTTAATTTCAAGTGCAAATAACTTAAAGAACCTGAATTTTTGATAGCATTATTCCTAATTTTTCCATTTAAAAACGCAGTTGGTAAAAAGGTATAATTCACTTCAATTACTCACACAGTTTCAGAAAACAAAATAGATTTTAAAGCCGATTTTAACTTGTTCTTAAATTCTTAAATCGTCATTATTTTGGAGTTATAATCGACTCAGGTTTTAATGATGATGTTTTAAAAGGAAATTCATTCACCAGTTGACGCATAAAAATAGCATCTAAATCGTTCATAAAAACCAAGTATAAAATTTGCCCATTTGTATCTAAAGTTGCAATATTTGTAGGAATTGTATTGACGCTTTTTCCAGTAAAATACTTGTAAAAAGCCAATCCTAAAAGGTACGTTCCGTTTGAAGAGGGATGAATATTATCATGAAATAATTCTAAATCAGGGCGATAATTTAATGAACTTGCAAAAAGTGGTCCACCAGGAACAAAATCAGATTTGGTTTGGTCGCATAAAGTTTTATACATTTTTTCAATTTCTGGCAACATTAATGGGTTTGATTTGTAAGCCCAAGTCATCATAAAAATTGGCTCTGCACCTTTTGTTCTTACTAATTCTGCAAACTTTTTACCATATTCAATAAAATCTGTAGGTTTGTTTATGGCACTCAAACTATGATTGTTAAAAACCACATAATCCCATTTTTCCAATTCAATCATCACGCGAGTTTGAGTGCCTCTCTCACCTTTCCAATGATTTTCAAGACTTGAACCGCCAACTGTAGAATGTTTGGTTTCTATGATAATATCTTGCGATTTTGCCATTGCAGATACTACTTGCGGAAGGTTATTATAATAGGTGAAGCTATTGCCAACGAATAATACTCTTATTTTTTTATTTTGTGCTATAAATGAATTACTTAAAAATAAAATTACTATGAAGCAAGATTTGTAAATTACAGATTTTAATGGCATAATCAACTAAATAAATGTGTCTTTTTTTGATTGCAATATTAGTAATTTTATGAATTTAAAAATTACATTTTTTTTGGATTTATGATAAGTTTAATTATTGACAATCTAAATATTACCTTTTTCCTTCAACCACAATCACAATTTCCCCTTTTGCTGGTTTTTTGGTATAATATTCTAAAACTTCTTTGGCAGTTCCTCTAATGGTTTCTTCAAACATTTTGGTTAATTCTCTTGAAACAGAAAGTTGTCTTTCAGCACCAAAATATGTGACAAAATCTGCTAATGTTTTTAAGATTTTATGGGGCGATTCATAAAATAGCATTGTTCTTTTTTCATCTGCCAACAACAATAATCGAGTTTGACGTCCTTTTTTTACAGGTAAAAACCCTTCAAAAACAAACTTGTCATTAGGCAATCCAGAGTTGACCAAAGCAGGTACAAGAGCGGTGGCTCCCGGCAAACATTCAACGTCAATTTTGTTTTCAATACAAGCTCTTGTCAATAAAAATCCCGGATCTGAAATGGCTGGTGTTCCTGCATCAGAAATCAAAGCACAAGTTTCTCCTGCTTGCAATCGCTTGATAATTCCGTCAATTGATTTGTGTTCATTAAACATGTGATGGCTGTGCATTTGTGTAGAGATTTCAAAATGTTTTAGCAATTTTCCACTAGTACGAGTGTCTTCTGCTAAGATGAAATCAACTTCTTTTAAAATTCTGATGGCTCTTAAAGTCATGTCTTCTAAATTTCCAATTGGAGTTGGCACTAGATATAGTTTACTCATAAATTAGTGATTAAAAATTTCTATATAATCATCAAAAACATACAAACGATTTCTTTGAGAACCAGTAATTTCTCTTAAAATTTTCGAATTTTCAAGTTTATTTATCAATTGATATGCAGATTGTGGTTTTTTGTCAATAATACTTCCAACTTTTTGTGCATCAATAACTGGGTTGCTATATAAATAATCTATTATTTTATGTGCATCAGCACTTCTAGCTCCCAGTTTCGTGATTTTTTCTTCTATAGATTTAGATAAGTTCAGTATCGAATTAAAAGTTTCCACACCATTTTTGGAAGTTTCTATAATACCCGTTAAAAAAAATTTAAACCACTGATTGATATCATTATGAGTTCGAACTCGCATTAAATTATCATAATACAAAGTTCGGTGTTTTTCAAAAAAATCAGATAAGTATAGGATTGGTTTTTTAAGAATACCTTTATTTACAAGATATAATGTAATTAACAATCTTCCCACTCTTCCATTCCCATCCAAAAAAGGATGTATTGTTTCAAATTGATAATGAATTAATGCAATTTTTAATAAATCTGGCAAAGGATTTTCTAAATCATTAGCAAACTTTTCAATATCTGAAATCAATTCGTTAACTGTATTCTGAATTGGAGGAATAAATACAGCATCGTTAATTGTAGCCCCACCAATCCAATTTTGGCTACTTCTGTATTCTCCAGGCAGTTTATGACTACCTCTAACACCTTGTAATAATATTTTATGAGTTTGTTTTATTAAACGACTCGAGAATGGAAGATTCTGAAGCAAATTAACTGCGTGATTCATTGCCTGTATATAATTTTGTACTTCTTCCCAATCATCTCTATTTTCAATAGAAATATCTTCTTTTTTTAGAAATACTTCTTCAATATTTGTTTGTGTTCCCTCTATTTTTGATGATTGTGTAGCTTCTTTTGCAATATGCATTTGTGTAAATAAATCAATATTTACATATTCAGAATACATATCTAATCTTCCCAATTGTCTGTCTGCTAAACTCAATAATTGAAGCAACTTCATATCATTTATCATCCAATCTCTATAAATAAGAGTTGGTTGAAAACTTTTATAATATCCTTGATTTTGATATAAACCAGATTTAAAATTTATCATAATAAAAGGGTTCTTTATTGTGTAAATGTACAAAAAAACACAATAAAAAAATTTTAATTATGTTTTTTTAAAAAAACACACAATAAGAATGTTTGTTATAATGATTTTAAATCTCTTCATAATTTTCTAAAGTAATCGTTGCAACGACATCTCCTGTATGTTTTGTAGAAAGTGGCTCAAATAATAAGACAGGAACTTCTTATTTAGAAACTGGTTTATGTTCAATTCCTTTTGACACACTGTAAAATTCGCCTTCGTTTGTGGTGATAATTTTATCACGCAAATGCATTTCTAAAACGCTTTTTTCACTAAAAAAAGCTCATCTATCATTTTTGTGTTTATGAAAAACAAACTCGCCTTTTAATTTAACTAATAAAATTTGTTGTCCATTTAATTCTCCTATTTTTTGTGGAGGCCACTGGTCTTGAAATAAATCAATTTGTTTTTTGAAGATTAACTACCTTCATGTAACAAATTTACAAAGATTTTATGGTTATAAATCAAATCCTAAAAGAGGTCTTTTTTCTGATGAAATGTTTAATTTTACACCTTTAAATTTAGAAAAAATGTATAGAAGTCATTCTTGCGGAGAATTAAGAGCATCTCACATCAATAATGAAGTTATTTTGGCTGGCTGGGTTCAAAAATCAAGAGACAAAGGTTTTATTATTTGGGTTGATTTGCGTGATAGATATGGCATAACGCAACTTATTTTTGATGAAGAACGGACTCCAAAAGAAATGATGGAAAAAGCAAAATCTTTAGGAAGAGAATTTGTGATTCAAGTTACAGGAACTGTGATTGAGCGCGAATCTAAAAATGACAAAATGCCTACTGGAGAAATTGAAGTGTTGGTTTTTAAACTCGAAATTTTAAATGCTGCAAAATTACCTCCTTTTACGATTGAAGACCAAACTGATGGTGGTGAAGACATCCGTATGAAATATCGTTATTTAGATATTCGTAGAAATCCTGTAAAAGAAAATTTGATTTTTCGTCATAAAGTAACCATGGAAGTTCGAAAATTCTTATCAAATCAAGGATTTATTGAAGTTGAAACGCCTTATCTAATCAAATCAACTCCTGAAGGAGCTCGTGATTTTGTAGTGCCCTCACGCATGAATAAAGGACAATTTTATGCTTTGCCTCAAAGCCCGCAAACGTTCAAACAACTATTAATGGTTGGCGGAATGGATAAATATTTTCAAATTGTAAAATGTTTTAGAGACGAAGATTTACGCGCTGACAGACAGCCTGAATTCACACAAATTGACTGTGAAATGGCATTTGTGGAGCAAGAAGATATTTTGGCTGTTTTTGAAGGAATGACGAAACATTTGTTGAAAGAAATTCATGGAATTGAGATTGAAAAATTTCCAAGAATGTTCTATGATGATGCCATGCGTTTATACGGAAATGACAAACCTGATATTCGTTTTGGAATGCAATTTGGCGAGTTGAATGAAGTTACCAAACACAAAGATTTTTCAGTTTTTAACAATGCAGCATTGGTTGTCGGAATTGCTGTTCCTGGAGGAAATTCTTTCACAAGAAAAGAAATTGATGCATTAATTGATTGGGTAAAAAGACCTCAAATTGGTGCTCTTGGAATGGTATATTGTCGTGTAAACGAAGATAGGACTTTCAAATCGTCTGTTGACAAATTTTATGATGAAACTGATTTGAGAAAATGGGCAGCAATTACTGGTGCAAAAGCAGGAGATTTAATCTGCGTTTTATCTGGTGAAACCAATAAAGTTCGTGCGCAATTATCGGCTTTGCGAATGGAATTGGCAGCACGTTTAGGTTTGCGTAAACCAACTGAATTTGCGCCACTTTGGGTGGTTGATTTTCCGTTATTAGAATTGGATGAAGAAACTGGACATTATCATGCAATGCACCATCCATTTACCTCACCAAAACCAGGACAAATAGAAATGTTGGATTCAAATCCAGGAAAAGTAAAAGCAAATGCGTATGATTTGGTGCTGAATGGCAATGAAATTGGCGGAGGTTCAATCAGAATTCATGACAAACAAACGCAAGCAACCATGTTACGTCATTTGGGTTTTTCTGAAGAAAATGCCAAAGCCCAATTCGGATTTTTGATGGATGCTTTTGAATATGGAGCGCCACCACATGGAGGTTTGGCTTTTGGTTTGGATAGATTGGTGGCAATTTTAGGTGGTCAAGAAACTATTAGAGATTTTATTGCGTTTCCAAAAAACAATTCTGGACGTGATGTAATGATTGATGCGCCTGCTTTTATTGATGATGCTCAACTAAAAGAATTAAATATCAAATTAGACATTCAAGCATAAAAAAACACCTGTTTTTTGCGGGATTTTTTTATTATATTTAACCATAATTTGATTTTGAATTTATAATTTTCAAAATTTATTAAATTTAAATTGCCAATTATCAATCAAAAAAATGCCTGCAAAAAACACTTTCTTAAAGCAATTACTAATTTGGAGATATAAAAATATCAGCGATGATAATTTTTTATACATAATAAGCATTATTGTTGGATTATTCGCTGGTTTGGGAGCTGTGATTATTAAAAACTTAACTTTTATTTTAAGTTTATTATCTGATAATAAATACATTAGTACTTATTATAGAGAGTTTTATTTCATAACGCCAGTTATTGGTTTTTTGATTGTTGTTTTCATATCAAAAAATATTTTAAAATCTAAAGTTGGTCATGGAATTCCAATGGCACTAGGTTCATTGTCAAAACACGATGGAAGAATGAATGCTAAAAACATTTTCAGTTCTATGATTACTGCGCCAATTACGGTAAGTTTTGGAGGTTCTGTTGGGCTTGAAGGTCCTTCTGTGGCAACTGGAGCCTCTATTGCTTCGAATGTTGCGGGTGTTTTTAGATTAAAATCGAAAACCCGAAAACTCCTTTTGGTGTGTGGTGCAGCAGCTTCGTTATCTGCAATTTTTAAAGCTCCAATTGCAGCCATCCTTTTTGCAATTGAAGTTTTTAGTTTAGATTTAACGTTGGCTTCACTTTTACCTTTGTTACTGGCTTCTATTGCAGCAGTTTTTACAAGACTTTTATTTCTTGGCGAACAATATATTTTAGATTTCCATTCCATTGAAAATTTCAATATAAAAAATATTTTATATTTTATCGCTTTTGGTGTTTTTACAGGCGCAATTTCTTTGTATTTCACAAAGTCATATATATTCATCGAAGAAAATATAAAAAGTATTAAAAACGATTACAAGAAAGCCGCTTTTGCCGGAATTTGTGTTGGAATTTTGGTTTTTGTTGCACATCCATTATATGGTGAGGGTTTTGAGTTTATGAACAACCTAATTCTGAACAATACTGAAGCTCTAAAACTAGATTTTATCGTTTTTAATTTTATTGAAAATAAATGGATATTTCTTGGCTTTATTCTGTTTTTAATTTTGTTGAAACCAATCGCAACTTCGCTTACCTTAAATGGAGGTGGAGTTGGTGGTATTTTTGCACCAACATTATTTCTTGGTGTTGTTACAGGAAATTTTTATACCAAATTTCTGAACATTTTTGATATTCAATTGCCCGAAAGCAATTTTGCGATGCTAGGAATGGCAGGTTTATTAGCGGGGATTTTGCAAGCGCCATTAACTGCTATTTTTTTAATTGCAGAAATAACAGGCGGTTACGGATTAATTATTCCGTTGATGTTAGTGGTTTCAGTTTCTTTTGGCATTTCAAAAAAATATGTTGATCATAATATTTATACACGCCAATTAAAGAAAAATAACCAACTTGTCACTCACAATAAAGACCAAACTGTCTTAATGCTATTGAATCTAAAACCATTAATTGAAACACAATTTATTGCAGTGAATCCCGAAATGACCTTTAAAGAAATGCTGCATACGGCTGTTGCAAAATCCAATCGAAATTTATTTCCTGTGATTGAAAATGAAAATAAATTAGTGGGTATTATTACTTTGGATGATATCAGAGAATTTATGTTTGATGAAAATTCACAAAAAAAATTACGTGTAAAATATTTTATGCATCAACCACCTGATTTTATCGATATTGATGTGGACAATGTGAGTACTGTGATTCAAAAATTTCAACGAACAGAAGCCTGGAATTTGCCTGTTGTGAAAGAAGGGGCTTATATTGGATTTATTTCAAAATCAAAATTATTAACTGCCTACAGAAATAAACTCATTGAATTAACTGTCTAATTTAAAACCAATTTTCTTCGTTTTTTTCGAGTTCTTTCTGACTTTTAAATGCCGTTTTTTGATTCATATTGGTTTCTCCTATTAATAAGCATGTGTATAAGAGAAATACAATTTCTGATTCTTTTTCATCTGAAATCAATAATTTTATATTTTCATTTTCATTTGGAGTTTCATCAAATTCTGCAATTTTAAAACCATTTTTAAAGACTGATTTTTTCTTTTTATAATGGATTTTAAGTTCGTAATTACCATTAAAGTCAATTTTAAAAATTGTATTTCTGCTGTTTTGAGATAATAAATGACCATTTTTTTTAGAACTATTTTCTTGGATATAATAAGCCATTCTCCATTTCCAAAATTCAAATTTTTTGCTGATTTCAAATCTCAAATTTCCTCTTTCATCATTGATTTCTGCTGCTGTTTTACCAAATTCCATAAACCAAAATGAAGTAAATAGTTTCTCTTTTTTACCTAATTTTAAAAGTGATAATTTGTTGTGATCTTGTTTGATTTCGTAAGCTATTTTATTCATTGTTTTTTATTTAAAAATGACACCATTAAATCAGGAAAATCTGTAAATGCGCCATCAACATTTGCTTCAATTAAAAGTGTTTCTAACATCTCTTCAAATGAGATAAATTCGTTTAGTTGATCGGCTCTAAAAGTATATGGATGCACTTGTAAACCAAGTTTGTGCGCATCAGAAACTAGCGAAGTAAACATCCATTTTTTATCCAACTTTTTATCTAAAATTTGTTTATACCAAGGACCAATTCCGTCTGCAAATGTTGCAAAATAGTCAAGTTGATTTGTCTCTTCCGGAAATTCTATCAATTGCACCAAAAACAATTCAGAATGCAATTCTTTTCTGATTCGCTCTAATTCTTTGGCATCAAAACATTGTAAAATACAATTGTCTTTTTTGGTTTTATAGCCATAATCTGACAAAATTTTCAGTACAATTTCCGTCAGTTTTTTTCCTTCTTTTTGATGAAATTCGGGCGCTTTGATTTCAGGATAAATGCCAATATTTTTGTTGGTACTTTTATTCAAACCTTGAATCAATTCAATTTCTTCTTGCAAAGAATGCAATCTGAAAGAACCTTTTTCTTTTGGAAAACGATTTGGATAAATTTGTTTGCCTGTTTTTGGATCAAATCGTTCAGAAACTTGTAATGTTTTTAACTCCTTAAACGTAAAATCAATCACATAAAATCGGTCATCATTTCTCATTTTATCAGGAAAAATTTCGGAAACATTTGTTACATCATCCAAATAAATATCGTGAATAACTATTGGAATATCATCTTTGCTCAACACTAAATCCTGTTCAATAAAATCAACATTCATGGCATGCGCCATTGATTTTGCTTCCAAAGTGTGTTCAGGTAAATATCCTGAAGCTCCTCTATGTGCGATGACAATTTTTGATGACTTTTGATTCATAACCTTAGATTTTGAACATCCAAAAATGATGGTTAACGTTAAATATATAATTTTCCATTTCATAAGAAATAATTTAAAAAATAAAGATAGCGTTTTTGTATTTTTGTGATATGAAAATCGTATTAAAAATAATGCTTGTCATCTTTTTAATTTGGATGGCAACTGGTTTTTTTCTCATTAAAACTGAACATGAAAAGGCTCAAATTGTGATGGGTTTGGGTGTCATGTATTTGTCTTTTATTTTTATGCCCGTTTTTATTTACCATAGATACAAGGGTGGAAGGTATAAAAAATACATCATCAATGATGAAAAATTAAGAGAGGCTTTTAAAAACGTGGGTAAAAACTGAGTTATCTATCAAAAAAAATTTAGAATTTTAATTCTTCTTTTTTTGAGGATTTACAATGTTTATTCTTAAAAAAAAGAATTTAACTTTATTTAAGTAACCTAAAATAATTGATTTAATAACATTAGAATAACTTTCAAAAAAAACTTTCACTCTAAATTTGTTGCATCTAATAAATAAAAGAAGAAGTTTGTAAAAGAGAAAGTTATAGTGTATTTGAATTATTTAAGAACGTAAACTTCAACATCTTGTTGAAGTTTTTCTTTTTTCACAAAGCAGATTTGTTTGTACTTTTGTAAAGTATGATAGATCAAATAGAAGTCATTTCAGAAAAAGTCGTTTTGATTGGCGTAATCACGCAATTTCAGGATGAAGCAAAATCTAAAGAATATTTAGATGAGTTAGAATTTCTTACACTTACTGCAGGTGGAGTTGTTATAAAACGCTTTGTCCAAAGAGTTGACAAGCCAAATCCTAAGACTTTTTTAGGAATTGGAAAACTAGAAGAAGTAAAGCAATTTATAGATTCAAATGAAGTTGGAACAGCGATTTTTGATGACGAACTTACTCCTGGTCAATTAAGAAATATCGAAAAAATTCTAAATTGTAAAATACTTGATAGAACCAATTTAATTCTAGATATTTTTGCACAAAGAGCACAAACAAGTTCTGCGAAAACTCAAGTAGAACTAGCTCAAAATCAATATATTTTACCAAGATTAACCAAACTTTGGACGCACCTTGACAAGCAAAAAGGAGGAATTGGAATGCGTGGTCCAGGTGAAACAGAAATTGAAACTGACAGACGAATTATTCGCGATAAAATAGGATTGCTCAAAAAGAAACTGGAAACCATTGACATGCAAATGGCTGTTCAGCGAAAAAATCGTGGAAAAATGGTGCGTGTTGCATTGGTTGGTTATACGAATGTTGGAAAATCAACTTTGATGAATGTTATCAGCAAAAGTGATGTTTTTGCGGAGAATAAATTATTCGCGACTTTAGACACCACAGTTCGAAAAGTGGTGATTAAAAATATTCCTTTTTTGATGACAGATACTGTTGGTTTTATCAGAAAATTGCCTACACAATTGGTAGAATCATTCAAATCTACGTTAGATGAAGTTCGTGAAGCAGATTTATTATTGCATGTGGTTGATATTTCTCATCCACATTTTGAAGATCATATTGCCTCTGTAAATTCCATTTTATTGGATATCAAATGTGGAGATAAACCCACTTTGATGGTTTTTAACAAAATTGATGCGTATGAATTTGAAACGATTGATGAAGACGATTTAATCACCGAAAAAGGCAAAGAACATTATACATTACAAGACTGGAAAAAAACTTGGATGAATGATTATGATGTAGAATCCATTTTTATTTCAGCGCTCAACAAAGATAATTTAGAGGATTTTAAAGAAAAAGTATATGAAGAAGTGAAGAAAATTCATGTTCAACGTTTTCCTTATAATGATTTCTTGTTTGATGAATATAAAGATGAAAATTAGTTAAAATTATTTTATCGAATTTTTAATGACTGAAATCACAAAATCATAATTTACAATAATGAATATCAAAACCATAAAATATTCTTTTTTAGCAATTTTAATAGTTTTAATTTCATTTTCATGTGTTAAAAATGAAACAAAAGTTCAAAATTTAACTCCACCCGAAGGAATGATTTGGGTTCCTCAAAAAACTTTTTTGCAAGGCGCAAAAGAAGGAGATAAATATGCCATGCCAAGAGAAAAACCCGCTCATAAAGTTACCGTTGATGGTTTTTTTATAGATATTGCTGAAGTTACAAACTCTCAATTCAAAAAATTTGTAGAAGCAACAAATTATTTGACAGTGGCTGAACGCCCAATTATTTGGGAAGAAATGAAAAAGCAATTGCCTCCAGGAACTCCAAAACCTCATGATTCTATTCTACAACCAGGAAGTTTGATTTTTAATAAAAATGTAAAAGCTATTGTTGGTATGGAAAATTATTATCAATGGTGGACTTGGAAAATTGGTGCGAATTGGAAACAACCTCAAGGACCAAATTCAACCATAGAAGGCAAAGATGACTTTCCTGTAGTACACATTGCAATGCAAGACGCTTTGGCTTATTGTAAATGGGCAAATAGACGTTTGCCAACAGAAGCTGAATGGGAATCTGCAGCATTAGGATCGAACACAAATACGATTTTTACTTGGGGAAATGACACAACATTATTGGACAAGAATGCCAATACATGGCAAGGAACTTTTCCTGTCAAAAACGAAAGTAAAGATGGATTTGAATACATTGCTCCTGTAAAATCGTACCCAGCAAATAGCATTGGTTTGTATGATATGTCTGGAAATGTTTGGGAAATAACTTCGGATTATTTTAATGTGAATTATTACAGTGAGTTGGATATTTCAACGCCCATTATAAATCCAAAAGGAGCTGAAAAACCCTACAATCCTAACAATCCATATCAAGTAGAATATGTGATGAAAGGAGGTTCGTTTTTGTGCAACGCTTCTTATTGCGCCAGTTTTAGAATTTCTGCGAAAATGGGCGTTGCAGAGGATTCTGGTTCTGATCACATGGGATTTAGGACGGTTGCAAGTGTAGAAATGGTTAATAAAAAATAGAAACCACAAATAATCAAATGAATATAAATTTTTTGTATTGGTAGTATTTCAATAACTGTGTAAGTTTAAAAAGTTATTTTGAAAATTTTTGTCCCTTCAAAGACAAAAAAATTTTCGGAATAACTTTTTTAGTAACTTTAAATATTTATACGGATATGATAAACAAAGATGACTTATTAAACGACAAGGAATTTTACAAATCCTTCAAAAATGGAGAAGACTTAACTTCATTTTTCAAACAAATGCACAAACGAGCAGTAGAACACATGCTCAATGCAGAATTAGATGCACATTTA
>MNYM01000049.1 GCA_001873065.1 Flavobacteriaceae bacterium CG2_30_31_66 | reverse complement strand
CAATCATTATGAAACCTCTTGGTTTTTAAATAACAAATTTCTTTCCAATTAATTTTTTTTAAAATTTAAAATTTCAAAAATATATTCTATCTTTTTATTTTTATTTATTCTAAATAAGTTTTGGTAAAGTATTATTACGTTGTATATTTGCCTCCGAAATAAATACTATTTATAATTAATCTAAATAAAATGAGAAGCTTATTATTATTATTTGCAACTATCATATTTACAATGAGTTTGGTTGCTCAAAACAAGAAAAATGATAAAGGAATGTTGGATTCAATTCAAAAATTGGATGAAGTAATCATTTCAACTTCAACGATTTTAGGAAATAAATACGTTGCTAAAAACAGAACTGGTTCTGCATTTTATCTGTCTTCAAAAGAATTGGCAAAATTCAGTTTTACAGACATCAACAGGGCTTTACGGTCAATTCCTGGAGTTACAATTTATGAAGAAGACGGATTTGGGTTGCGTCCAAATATCAGTTTACGAGGCACATCTCCTGAAAGAAGTTCAAAAATTACCATGATGGAAGACGGCGTTTTAATTTCTCCAGCTCCTTACAGCGCTTCTGCGGCTTATTATTTTCCTACAATTGCCCGAATGGAAGCCATTGAAGTTCTCAAAGGAAGTAGTCAAATTCAATATGGTCCTTTCACAACTGGAGGTGCAATTAACATGATTTCTGCTCAAATTCCAACGGCATTTTCTGGAAAAATTAGAGCAAGTTATGGAAGTTTTAATTCCAATCAATTGCATGCTAAAATTGGGGGAAGCAATGCCAATTTTGGATACGTTTTAGAATATTTAAATTACGGTTCAGATGGATTTAAAACCCTGCCAAGTGGAAAAAATACAGGATTTAATAAAAATGATTTTGTGGCAAAAATCAGGGCAAATTTATTTCCAAATGCTGCTTTTAAACAATCTTTAGAATTCAAATTTCAATATGCTGACGAAATTGGAAATGAAACTTATTTAGGGCTTTCTGAAAAAGACTTTAAATCAAATCCATTTTACAGATATCCTTCATCTGACAATGATAAAATGACCACCGATCACACACAATTTATGTTAACGCACCAAATAAATTTTTCTAAAAATAGCAGAATTACGACTACTGCTTATCGAAATAATTTTGCTAGAAATTGGTATAAGTTAGATTTTATAAATTTTAATGGAAACAGACAAAGTATTGCTAATGTGTTAGAAAATAATAAAAAATACCCAAATCATTTTGCAATTGTTAACGGAACCGTAAATTCTGATGCTGATGTAATTGGAATTAAAGCGAATAATAGAAAATATTATTCACAAGGAATTCAAACAAAATTAGATTATCATTGGTATCAAGGAGGCGTTTTTCATGATTTAGAAATTGGTGCACGTTTTCATTATGATGAAGAAGATCGTTTTCAATGGGTTGACAGATATGAAATTTCTTCAACAGGAATTATGACTCAAACTATTGCTGGAATTCCAGGAACTGATGCAAACAGAATTACAAGTGCAAATGCATTTGCATCTTACATTACCTATAAATTAAAATATCTTAATTGGACATTTACTCCAGGAATTCGTTATGAAAACATCCAATTACAAAGAGAAGATTTTGGCAAAAATGACGTAACTAGAACAGGTAAAAACTTGTCTGAAAGAGAAAATTCAGTTGATGTTTTTATCCCTGGAATTGGCGCCAATTATAAATTCACCAATGAAGTTTCTGTTTTTGGTGGCGTTCACAAAGGGTTTTCACCTCCAGGAAATCAAGATGGAGAAAAACCTGAAGAAAGCATGAACTATGAATTAGGAACCCGTTTTTCAGTTGGGAAACTTCGAGGAGAATTTGTGGGATTTTATAACTATTATTCTAATTTATTAGGTAGTGATTTGGCTGCAACTGGTGGCACAGGTTCTTTGGATCAATTCAATGCTGGGGAAGTTTCTGTAAATGGAATTGAAGTTTTAATGAACTATGATTTTTTCAAAAAAGATTCGAAAATTGCGCTTCCAATTTCTTTTGGATATACATTTACCAATACCGAATTTAAAAATAGTTTCGGAAGCTTAGAAGATTTATGGGGAGTTGTAACTATTGGAGATGAATTGCCTTACATTCCAAAACACCAATTTAATGCTGGATTTTCGGTTGAACACCCATTGTTTGAAATAAATATCAATGCGCGTTTTAATGGTGAATTTCGAACCTTGGCTGGCAAGGGAACAATTCCTGAAAATGAAAAAGTAGTTAGTAATTTTATAGTTGATTTTTCTGGAAAATATTTTATCAATAAAAAATTGAATGCAACATTAAATATCATCAATCTCTTAGATAATACTTATATTGTTTCAAGAGTTCCTTCGGGAGTAAGACCTGGACATCCTTTTGGAATGTATGCAGGGTTAGAGTTTGCTTTTTAAAAATTCAATAAATATTTTAAATAAAAGACTGTCAGAAATGGCAGTCTTTTTAATGAATATAAAATAAATGTAACTCCGTTTTTGATGAAAATAAATTTTTGTTCTTTTTCTAAACCCAAAATCCTTTTTCTTTAGTACTTTTAACTTTATGAATAAAAATTATTCTTTATCAGAATTACCTCAAATTGCATCTCAAATTATTGCATCAACAAGCAATAAAACATTACTTTTTTATGGTGAGATGGGTGTTGGAAAAACAACTTTAATTAAAGAAATTTGCAAGCAATTAGGGGTTTTAGACAACATTTCTTCTCCCACTTTTTCATTGGTCAATGAATATAAAACTAAAAAAAATAAAACTGTTTTTCACTTTGATTTTTACAGAATTAAAAACGAAAATGAAGCTTTAGACATTGGAATAGAAGATTATTTTTATGACAATCATTGGTGTTTCATTGAATGGCCGCAAAACATCAAAAATTTACTACCTTTAGAGGCTGTTGAAATTCATCTTTCTAATGTAGAAGATGGCAAACGAAACATTCACATTAAATAATTCGAAATCATGAGTTCATTTTCTCCTTTTAGCAAAGAAGAATTGCTACCCCAAGAAGAAATGTTAGAAGTACAAAAAAGAAAAGGAGAGCTTTTTATTGGCTTGCCTAAAGAAACTTATTTGGGCGAAAAACGAGTGTGTTTAACTCCTGATGCAGTTTCTGCATTGTGCACTCATGGTCATAGAATTGTAGTTGAAACTGGTGCAGGCGTCAACGCTAATTATTCTGACAAAGAATATTCAGAGGCTGGCGCCAAAATTTCATACAATATTGAAGAGGCTTTTAAATGCAATATTGTCCTGAAAGTAGCTCCTCCAACAGAAAAAGAGATTGAATTTATCAATCCTCAAACCATTTTAATTTCGTCACTTCAATTAAAAACACAGTCAAAACAGTATTTTGATAGTTTGGCAAAAAAGAAAATTACAGCAGTTGCTTTTGATTTTATCAAAGACGAACAAAATTCTTATCCTATTGTAAAGTCGCTCAGTGAAATAGCTGGAACAGCCTCCATTTTAATTGCGGCAGAATTGATGAGTGGTATCAACAAAGGAAATGGATTGTTATTAGGAAATATTGGTGGTGTTCCACCTTCAAGCGTGGTGATTTTTGGTGCAGGAACTGTGGGAGAATATGCAGCAAAAACCGCTATTGGTTTGGGTGCGAGAGTGAAAGTTTTTGATAATTCTATCAGTAAATTGCGAAAATTACAAGATTGCTTGCACGCTCCAATTTACACATCAACTGTGCAACCAAAATCTGTTGCAAAAGCGTTGATGCGCTGTGATGTTGCAATTGGCGCTATCAGAGGTAAAAATAGATCGCCCATTTGTGCCACTGAAGATATGGTAAAAACCATGAAAGAGGGCGCTGTGATTGTAGATGTTAGTATTGATAGAGGTGGTTGTTTTGAAACCTCAAACGTAACGACTCACAACACGCCAACTTTTGTAAAATATGGTGTGATTCATTATTGTGTACCCAATATTCCTGCAAGATATGCACGAACAGCCTCTGTTTCAATTAGTAATATTTTTACGCCCTATTTATTAAATATTGCTGAAGAAGGAGGTTTTGAAAATTCGGCTCGTTTTGACAAGAGTCTTAGAAATGGCATGTATTTTTACCATGGAATTTTGACAAATAAAACTGTGGCTGATTGGTTTGATCTGCCTTACAGAGATATCAATTTATTGCTTTTATAAATTGTTTTCTTCTTTAAAAAAAGTATTTTTGTAGAATAAAACAATCACATGTTAATCAAACGAATTGGATATTATTTGGTAGGAGTTTCAATTGGTGCTGTTGCTGTTTCCTATATTTGGAAAAATAAAAATGCAACTTTTGATTACGGAATGGATGCAAGAACTTTAAAAACCATTCGAATTAAAAAACGATTTTTTTCTGATGAAGCTACTAAAGTAATTGAAAACAGTAAAATTGACACAGCAACAATTTCAACCATTTTAAAAAATGCTGATGTCGATTTCAAAAAAGGAAAACCAAGGCAAAAACCTTGTGCTGAATATTTTATCACTGGAAAAAACGAGTTAAAAAACATCAGTTTATATGTTTCTAGATGTGATTCAACGGCTACAATCGAGAAAATAACGATTGAATAAAGAAATGTATTTCCATTCATATTTTCTAAATAAACAATATTTTTTTACGAATGAAGAAAAAAATAGTGGTTCTTACTGGCGCAGGAATTTCTGCTGAAAGTGGACTCAAAACTTTTAGAGATGCTGATGGTTTATGGGAAGGTCATGATGTGATGGAAGTGGCAACTCCTGATGGTTTTGCTAAAAATCCTGAATTGGTCTTAGATTTTTACAATCAACGCAGAAGGCAATTATTGGAGGTTTTGCCAAACAAAGCACATCAATATTTAGTGAAATTAGAAGATCATTTTGAGGTAGAAATCATCACACAAAATGTAGATGATTTGCATGAACGCTCAGGAAGTAAAAACGTAGTTCATTTGCATGGAGAATTACTAAAAGTGAGAAGTTCAGTAAATAAAAATGATATTTTGGAATGGAAAAAAGATCTTGTTTTGGGCGATTTTTGTCAGAAAAAAAGTCAGTTACGGCCTCATATTGTTTGGTTTGGAGAGGAAGTTCCGTTATTGGATACTGCTTTGAAATTACCAAAACGGCTGATATTTTGGTGATTATAGGAACTTCTATGCAAGTATATCCTGCAGCAAGTTTGATTCATTATACGAAACCAAATACTCCCATTTATTTCATTGATCCTAATCCTCAAATCAATCAAAATCAATTTCGGAATTTGACAATTATCAATGACGTTGCAAGCTCAGGAACGCAAAAACTCCTTAACTTATTAATTGGTTAAAATATTCATACAATTCTCCTTTTGAAACTGTGCTTCCTTTTTCAATTAAATCGAAAATTTCTAAGTTTCTTTCTGAAGAATAGTTTTTTGTTCCTTTAAAAATCTCCACAGAATTGTCTAAAGGATTGTGCATCAACCACTCAAAACCTTCTTGTGTTAACAAGTTGATATCCCAAGTAATTTGGATAACGATTCTATGAATTTCGAGTTCGTCACATTTAAAAAAATTGGCAGTTGTTTCTGAAAAATGTTCAATATAGCTAGCTTTGGTCAAAACTTCTTCCCAAACAATATCCGAAAAAATTTCCATTTCATTGAGTGCAATTTGAGGTTTGTTCAATTTAATGTCATTCCATTCAGTAACATCAATGCTTTGCGATGCCAAAAATCGAGCAAATTCTTGATGCAAATTTTCAAATTGTTCTTTGATTAACAACCTATATTTCATAATCCAATTCATTAAAAAAAAGCCCGTTATTTCTAACGAGCTTTGATATTTAATTAAGGTGAAATTATTCAGCGATTACTTCAAAAGTAATATCTGCAACCACATTTCTGTGCAATCTTACAGATGCTTCATATTTTCCTAATCTTTTCACAGTGCCACCAACAACTTTCACGAATTTTTTATCCACTTCGGTTCCTGCTTTTGCAATAGCCTCTGCTACATCAATGTTACTAACAGAGCCAAATAACTTGTCTCCACCAGCTTTTGATGAAATTTTAATTTCATATCCTTTAATTGTTTCAGCAATTTTAGTAGCATCTGCAATTAATTTAGCTTCTTTGTAAGCACTTTGTTTTAAATTCTCTGCCAATACTTTTTTAGCAGACGAAGTAGCTAAAACTGCTTGTCCAGTAGGGATTAAAAAGTTTCTTCCATAACCGTTTTTCACAATTACTAAATCATCTTTAAATCCTAAATTTTCTACATCTTGTCTTAATATCAATTCCATATCTCTACTTCTTATTATTTTAACATATCTCCAACGTAAGGCATTAACGCTAAATGACGCGCTCTTTTGATTGCTTGCGCAACTTTACGTTGATATTTTAGTGAAGTTCCTGTTAAACGTCTTGGTAAAATTTTACCTTGTTCATTTACCAAATACATTAAGAAATCTGCATCTTTATAATCAATATATTTGATGCCTTTTTTCTTAAATCTACAATATTTTTCTTCTTTTTTTGTATCAATATCTAACGGAGTTAGGTATCTTACATCGGCAGATTTACCACTTTTTGATTGTTGCTCTATGGTTTCCATGGCTTATTTTTTTGCAGATTTATTACGTTCTCTTCTTTTTTCAGCCCAAGCTGCAGCATGTTTGTCTAATTTAACAGTTAAATAGCGCATGATGCTATCATCTCTTCTAAACTCTAACTCGAATGCGGAAATTGCTTCACCAGCTATTTTGTAATCAAATAAGTGGTAAAAACCACTTTTTTTCTTTTGGATTGGGTAAGCTAATTTTTTTAAGCCCCAATCTTCCTTTGAAATCATTTCGGCACCTTTAGAAACCAAATAGTCATCAAACTTTTGTACTGTTTCCTTTATCTGAGTATCAGATAAAACGGGATTCAAAATGAAAACAGTTTCGTAATGATTCATAAGTAAATATTTTTTGTTTATTTTTAAGGGTGCAAATATAGTAACTTTTTAGGAATTATCAATTACTTATTTATTTTTAAAAATTTTTATATTGCATTAATTTTAAAGTGTAGTAATGAAAATTCCAGAAATCCCAAATTTGATTCATTATGCAATACCTTTTTTTTTAGTAACGGTGATTGTAGAAGTCATTTTAACCATAAAAGTAAAAATGGAAGATTATGAATTTAAAGACGCTGGAACATCGATTACCATGGGTTTGGGAAATGTTTTTTTAGGATTGATTTCCAAAAGTTTGGTGCTTTCAGTATTTTTATTTTTCTATGAATTTAGAATTTTCACAATTCCTTTTACTTGGTGGTCTTGGATTTTGATATTGTTTGCCGAAGATTTTTGTTATTATTGGTTTCACAGAACGAGTCATGAAAACCGTTTATTTTGGGCAAGTCATGTAGTACATCATTCATCTCAAAAATATAATTTAAGCACTGCTTTGCGGCAAACTTGGTCTGGAAGTTTTTATTCTTTCATTTTTTGGATTCCAATAATTATTTTTGGTTTTCACCCAATTATGGTTTTGGGGCAAATATCTGTCAGCTTGTTATATCAATACTGGATTCATACAGAGTTGATTCAAAAACTCCCAAAATGGTTTGAGGCAATTTTCAATACACCTAGTCATCATAGAGTGCATCATGCTACAAACCCACAATATTTAGATCGAAATCACGCAGGAATTTTAATTATTTGGGATAAACTTTTTGGCACTTTTGAACCCGAAATTGAAAAACCTATTTATGGTTTGGTGAAAAATATCAATACTTATAATCCTATAAAAGTGGCATTTAATGAATGGATTCTTTTATTTAAGGACGTGATTACATCAAACACCATTTTCATAAATAAGATAAAATATTTTCTAAAACCTCCAGGTTGGAAACACGATGGAACAGGAATTCTTTCAAAAGATTTGAGAAAAAGTTGGGCAAAAAAATAGGCAAGTAGATTGCTTGCCTATTTTAAGAAAGATGCTGTGGATAAGATTTTATATATCAAAAATACCCACAAGTTCTTCATAAACGATTTCTCCATTTACGATATTTAAACCTTTTTCTAAAGCTTTGTCTATGTTACATGCTTCTCTCCATCCTAAATTTGAGATTTTCAAAATATAATTTAGAGTAACATTTGTCAGTGCTAAAGTTGATGTATAAGGAACTGCACCAGGCATGTTTGCTACACAATAATGAACAACATCATCAATAATATAAGTTGGGTCTTCGTGCGTTGTTGGTCTTGTCGTTTCAAAACAGCCCCCCTGATCCACAGCAACATCAACAATAACAGTTCCAGGTCTCATTTCTTTCAACATGTCTCTAGTGATTAGTTTTGGAGCTTTTCCTCCTTTTACTAATACACCACCGATGATTAGATCGTGTGTTTTTATATGCTGACGAATGCTATATTCATTAGAAAATGCTGTAACTACATGATTTGGTAAAATATCGTTTACATAACGTAATCTTTTCATGTTTACATCCATTACAGTTACGCTTGCACCCAAACCTGCAGCCATTTTGGCAGCTTGAACCCCAACAACTCCAGCACCTAAAATCAATACTTTTCCAGGAGCAACTCCTGGAACACCACCTAATAAGATACCTCTACCTTTGATGGGTCTTTCGAGATATTTGGCACCTTGATGTATTGCCATTCTTCCTGCAACTTCGGACATTGGTGTTAACAATGGCAATGATCCATCTTCGTCTTCAACAGTTTCATAAGCAATACAAATCGCTTTTCTGCGAATCATTGCTTTGGTCAATTCTTCACTTGATGCAAAGTGGAAATACGTGAAGAGAATCTGATTTTCTTTAATCAAATCGTATTCTGATGCAATTGGTTCTTTTACTTTCACAATCATTTCGCTTTCAGCATATACTTCTTCAATAGTTGGCAAAATAATTGCGCCAACATCAGTATAATCTTTGTCGGAAAAACCACTTCCTTCACCAGCGGTTGATTGAACATACACAATATGATTATTTTTTTTTAACGCAAAAACTCCAGCAGGTGTCATACCTACTCTATTTTCATTGTTTTTAATTTCTTTAGGAATACCTATTATCATGATATTTGTTGAATAAATTTACGGTGTTAAAAGTACGTTGATTTTCAGAATTCTTAAAATAATTACTGAGTTACATTTGCTTTTATTTAAACTGCACTATAAAATAGTTTTTTTTTAATTATTTTCAATAATTAAGTTATATTTATATTTTTAATACATAATATTAAGAAATATATTGCTCATGTATAAAGAGTTGATAAATTTAGAAGGATAATCTTTAGAAAAAAAATAATCTAAAAATTAAAATTTTCAACCGTTGGTCAACATTTATTGCTTGTTCATTTTTACCAATATTTTCAAAAAAAAACCCACTTCGAATTGAAGTGGGTTTTATTAAAAATCAAATTTTTAAATTCTTGTTCTTGAAATTTCAGTTCCTGTGGGGAATTTCAAATTTCCATCATTCTCAACAGTGATAAAAACTTCACTAAAATCGAAAGGAGTTACCGTTTTAAATGAAGATTTTTTTGCATTATTATTCATTAATTGTCCAACGTTTTTAATTCCATAGTCATTAGTTACGATCCAAACACTATAAACATTTCCTGGAGGACTCATTCTATCTGGACTTGCCAAGTTTTTTGCAGTAATTTCAAGCGTAATGTTTTTGTTACTGTCTGTTTTTTTAACTGCCTTAATATCTGCTGCAGGTGCAACATTTGATACAGGAAATTTTGCGGTAGTTGCACAAGAAGTTAGCGATACAACAATCAATAATGTCAGTAAATAAGATACTGTTTTCATACTTATAATTTAAATATTTCCTACTCTTATTGTTTTTCGGATTTCACACCTTTTAAAAATGTTTGGTCATTTTTTTAGAGTCTTCTTTTAATTCTCATTGAAATAGCAAAGACAATTATTAATTAACATAAAACGTGCCAAGTATTTTTTTAAATTTTTAAAAATTACATTATGTTTAGTAAAATCAAAGAATTGTTATTTTTTTTAAAAAGTATAAAATATATTTAAAAAAAACAATAAATAATTAAAAATATTACTATTTGAGCAAATAAGGTTTTAATGCTTTTTGCCACAGTTTATAACCTGCTGCTTTCATGTGGATTTTGTCTTTTGAAAACAAATCAGGACGATAATTACCATCTTTAGTTATCATGTTTTTATAGACATCCAAGTACTTAATATTTTTTTCTTTGGCAATATATTTTTTCATCAAAAGATTGGTTTGTAGCATTTTAAGATTTGATGAATCTCTTGCGGGACTTGGTTTTAAAGAAATATAAACAATAGGAACTTCTGGTAATTTATGACGAATAATTGAAAATAATTTTTTCGTTTGTTCAAAAACAGTATCTGCAGAAACTGATGCGTATTTCAAATCATTTTCGCCAATATAAATCACTATTTGTCGCGGTTTATAATCTAAAATCAATTGATTTGCATAAAAGATAATATCATCAACATGAGCGCCTCCAATTCCTCTATTCAAAACATCGTATTTTTCAAAAATCTTTTCAGCATTTTTCCAAAGTCTTATAGATGAACTCCCAACGAAAATAATAGGGTTTTTCTTTGGGATATAAATTTTATCAAAATTTTTAATTGTTTGAACTTCATCCCAATAAAGACGCTTTTCTTGAGCATAAAAAACATTCATCATAAGTGTAATAACGAACCAAAAAGCAGCGAAATATTTATTTATTTTCATGGTCTTATTTTGTCAAAAACAGCTTTTAAAAAAATTAACCTTTGCCTTTAGTTTTTTTTTAAATAATTGTAGCAAGAGAAAATTAGTTAACACAGTTCGTGTGTTTTTTTATAATTGAGATCTAATTTCTTTTTAAATCATCTAAATAAAGGAATGTTTTTCCGAGAGTTGTTTTAAAAATTCATCTATCAAAGGTTTTTCTAAAAAATCAACAACATTTGGGTTTAATTTTGCTTTTTTTACATCATTAGGATTTACTGAAGATGATAACATATAAATAAAAACATTGTTTTTCATCTCTATTTTTTTTTCTTTAAGTGATTCCAAAAATTCCCAACCTGACATTAATGGCATGTTAATATCTAAAAAAAGAAAGGTTTTATTTATGCTTGATTCTGAAAATTCTGATTCAAAAAATTGAATTCCTTGTTTAGGATCTGTAAATGAAATAATTTGAGCGTCAGGAAATTCGTCTTCAATTATAATTTCACTCAACATATTGCTAATGGCGTCGTCGTCAATTAAAATAAATGTAACTTGTTTACTCATAATATCTAAATTTAAATCTCAAATTCAATTTTAAACTCAGTTCCCTTATTAATTTCACTATTTACTGAAATCTTTCCTCCCAAAGATTCTACTTGAGATTTCACCATAAAAAGTCCCAAACCTTTTCCTTCTACATGCGAATGAAATCGTTTGTAAAGACCAAAAATTTGATTTTGATTTTTATTAGTATCAAAACCCAGACCATTATCTTTAAAAAAGAGGACAATATTTTTTCCATTCATTGCACTTCTAATTTCAATCACAGGATTTACTTGAAGCTGTTTATATTTTATACTATTAGTGATTAAATTATAAAAGATGCTATAAAGATAACTTTTTATGGTCATCATTTCTTTTACTTTACTAAAATCGAGCACAAAACTCACATTTTCTTTTTTAATTTGATTCGAAATTGAAGTGGTTATTTTTTCGACCAAATCCGAGAATTTCACTTTCGATCTTTGCTCACTAATTTCTTTTCTTATCTGTAAAATATTATTTAAATCTCTGATAACATTGTCTAAAGCTGATACTGATTTGTTCAACGCTACATCCATTTCTCTTTTCTTTTCTGGAGGCAACTCTTTTTTAATCATATAATTATTAAGACCAATAATATTCGCAACTGGCGCTCTTAAATTATGAGAAACAATGTTTGTGAATTGCTCCAAATCTCTATTTCGTTGAATCAAATCGTTCATGATTTTTTTCTTTTCTTGCTCAACTAATTTTTGTGAAGAAATGTCTCTAATAATTTTTGATATGGCAATCACATTTCCTAATTCATCTAAAATAGGGGTTGCTGTTAAAGAAATATCAATTGTTTTTCCATCTTTAGTGACTCGTTTTGACTCAAAATTATCAACCAATTCTTTCTGCATCAATTTTTGAAAAATAATTTCCTCCTCATCAAATTGCTCTTTTGGAATCACATCATACACTGAACGTCCAATAATTTCTTCTCCGTTATAACCATAAATTTTCTCTGCGCCACTATTCCATGAAGTAATCACATTATCGGTTGAAATACTGATAATAGCGTCATGAGAAGAATTTACAATCAAAGATGACAATGCCAATTGCTCTTCAAACTTTTTTCTTTCAGAAATATCACGTCCGATTGAGTAGTATTTATTTAAACTTTTGTTTATGAATACGTTCCATTCAACCCAAATAAAAGAATTGTCTTTTTTTAAAATTCGACTTGAAAAATTCTCAAGTGGAATTCCATTTCTAAGATTTTCTGCTTTTTTATGAGCCTCATCAACATTATCTTGATAAATGATTTCGTCATATTCTTTGCTAGATAATTCTTCCATAGAATATCCAAGCGTTTTTATCATTTTTTTATTTACGATTTCAAAAAATCCTTTTTCGTCAGATACTGCCAATAAGTCATTACTATTTTCAAAAAAATATCGAAATTCTTTGAGTTTATTTTCAGTAATTTTATTGGCAGTAATATCTCTTATAATTGCTTGAATATATTGTTTTTGATCAATTTCTATAGAATTAAGCCTAACATCTGCAATAAAAACAGTACCATCTTCTTTGCAATGTTCCCATTCAAAATTTTTTGATTCTCCATTCATGACGGTTTTTATTTTTTCGTTTATATCATCTTGAGAAAGAATTCCATTAGACTGATATTTAGGAGAAAAATTAATGGGGTTACTACCAATTATTTTTTCTTTGCTTGTTCCGAATAATTTTAAAGCACTTTTGTTGCAATCTACCCAAACGTTATCTCTAAATAATAAAATTGCATCAACTGAGGTTTCAAATAAAGTTCGGTATTTTATTTCTTTTTCTTGAAGGGCTTTTTTACGAAGATTTTTTTCAGTAATATCTCTATTTGTACCAATAATTTTAATGGGTTTTCCGTTTTTGTCTTTGATGATTTGAGCATCCGCTTTTATATAAGCTACTTCTCCATTCTCTTTGACAATTCTAAAACTAGTGTCAATAGGCTTATCGTTTTCAATAATCAAAGTTGATTCATAAACAGCTCTTTCTCTGTCTTCAGGATGCAATGTATTTACCCAAGAATCATAATCAATAATTTGATTTACTTTTTTCAGACCATACATTTCAAACATATTATCATCCCAAATCATTTTTCTTTCTTCTATAATCCATTCCCAGACACCCAATTTTGCTGCATCAAGTGCCAACTTTAAGCGATGTTCATTCTCCTCAATCTTAATATTTGTTTCAATTAATTGTAGTTCAATTAATTTTCTTTCAGTAATATCTTGACAAGTTCCAAAAACGCTTTTAGGAATTCCATTTTCATTGAATGAGACTATCCAACGTTCTTCAACATATTTTAATTTTCCTTTTGCAGTAATAATTCTATGTTCAACAGTATTAAATTCTTTTGAACTAAATGATTTTAAAAAAGCCTCATTGACATTTTCTCTATCTTCAGGGTGCACATAACTTAAAAAAGATTCGTGTGTTGGTTGAAAAGTTGCAGAATCAACCTCAAATGTATGATAGTTTTCTTCAGACCAAATAACATCTAGCGTTTCTAAATCTGTTTGCCAATTGCCCACTTTGGCAGCTTTTTGCGCTTGCAACAATCTATATTCACTTTCTTCAACAAGGATTTTTGCTTTGATAAGTTCATTATTTTGTTGAATAATAACCTCATTTACATCTTTTATTTGATTTTCTTTATTTTTTATATCAGTAATATCTTGAACTAAAGTCACATATTCATCACCAATAGTTACATAATAGCTTTCAATATTTTTTTCACTTCCGTCTTTACATTGCACTATGGATTTTATAGATTCACATCTTTTATTTGTTTTTAAAGATTGCTCAACTTTTTGATCCCATATTTTTCTAATCTGTTTTCGATATTTTCCATTAGGGTAAGCTTTTTGAAACCAAGCTTCTTCATTAGGCACATCATTAAGATCATACCCTAGCATTTCAATTAACGTTTTATTATAAAAAATAGTTTCATTTTTGTTATTTTCAATACTCAATCCAAAAGGAAGATTTTCAAGAATTTTGTTAAGTTTTTCAGCATCCTTTTTTATTTTTTCTTCGGTATTTTTTTGTTCAGTAATTTCTTCAGAAAAAATCATGATGCCACCAATTTCTTTTGATTTTTTATACCAAGGACGAACTTCCCATTTTACCCATTCAACCTGTCCGTTAGCACGAATAAATTTATCTTCATCATTTTTTTCAATTGCGCCCTCTAAACATTTTTTATGAATTTTTTTCCACTCTTCTGAAATTTCAGGAAATAAATCATAATGTTTTTTTCCAAAAAGGGTATCATTATCTAATTTGTATCGAGAAATCCATTTATTACTTGCTGCAATGTATCTTAAATCATTATCAAGCATTGCAATTGATGTAGGGTTGAGTTCGATAAATGAAGCTAATAATTGATTTTGCTCTTCATTATAAAAAAAATGTTGATTATGATTATTTATTTCTTTGGTTTGTATTAAAACAGTAGTAGCATCAATAAAAGAAAAAGTAAAAAGGAATACCGATATTTGAGATTTATCATCAAAATTTATAGTTATTTCTCTTTCAAATGAATTTTTATTTTTTAAACATTTTTTTAAATCATCAACTATTGAAGGATTTTTTTTGTAAAACTCACTTGCTTTAACACCAATAAAAAATTGTTTTTGATAGCTATCATCATTGAATGCAGCATCATTCGCTTCAGCCAATTCAAAGTCATTGTCTGTAAGTTGCCAAATATAAATGGGTGATAAAATGGCTTTAAAAACCGAATAAAATTTAGAATTAGTGTTGATTAATTTGGGGATCATGAATTAATTTATTACTTTAAAAAAAGCACTTTAATAAAAATCAAAAAAATATGTAATCGAATCAATCTAACATCAGCATTTCTATTATATTAAAATCAATCGAAATATAATAAAATTTCGGGAATTAAAAGTCTGTTGATTTAACTTTTTTTTGATTAATTTTCAAAAATAGTAAGGGCTAATTGAGGAAACTATTTTTGAAAACAATAGCAAACCACCTTTCACAAATTTGGAATTAAAAAAAATAAATTATAATTTTCTTAGAATCAAAAATCCGCCAAAACCACTAATCAGAGAGGCAATAAAAATTCCGATTTTCGCTTGAATGATATACAATTCATTATCAAAAGCAAGATCTGTGATAAATAAAGACATTGTAAAACCAACACCAGCAATCAATGCAACTCCATAAATGTGTTTCCATTGAAGTCCTTCAGGAAGTTCTGCTATTTTAAATTTCACTAAGATTTTGGTCATAGTTACAATTCCAACGAACTTTCCAATTACCAAACCAAGGATAACACCAAGACTTACGTTGCTGACAATATTTTCTGAAATATCTCCTGAAAAAGTAATGCCTGCGTTGGCGAGTGCGAAAATTGGCATCACAACATAAGCAACCATTGGATGCATCGAATGTTCAAGTCTTTGAAGAGGCGTTAAAGCTGCTTTTGAATAATATCTAATTTTGTCGATAATATACAATTGGTCATGAGTAAGAAGAGTTACATCATTTGGGATACTATTTTTAAAATTATTGGTCAACTTGTTCATTTTTTCAACAAATTGTTTGTCTTGAATTTTTACATTAGCAGGAATTGTAAGCGCAGCAATTACACCAGCAATTGTAGCATGAATTCCTGATAATAGGAAAGCCATCCAAAGACCTCCAATTCCAATCAATCCATAAAAAAATATATTTCGAATCCCAATATAATTGGCAATTATCAAGATTCCTAAAAAAACTCCACCAATTAATAAACTTATGGAAGAAATTTCGGAAGTATAAAAAAATGCGATGACCAAAACCGCCCCTAAATCGTCAGCAATTGCCAAAGCTGTTAAAAAAACTTTTAACGAAGTTGGTACTTTGTCACCTATCATGTATAAAATTCCTAATGCAAACGCAATATCGGTAGCCATTGGAATTCCCCAACCAGAGTTAGTTTCTCCAGAAGAATTTAAAGTTAAATATAACAATGCAGGAAAAATCATTCCACCAAGTCCAGCAAAAATAGGTAATAAAGCATCTTTGGGTTTTGAAAGTGAGCCTGCAATAATTTCTCTTTTGAGCTCAAGACCAATTACGAAAAAGAATATAGACATTAATCCGTCATTTATCCAGTGATGTAGTGATTTGGTAATCCTAAATTCATCATAACCAATAGAAAAAGTATGCTCCCAAAAATGGTGATAGGCCTCTTTTAAGGGAGAATTTGCAAGAATTAATGCAACGATAGCCGAAGCAAACAGTAAAATTCCACTTGTTGTTGAATTATTTATAAATCTAGTAATTGGAAGAATTAAAATTTTGTCAATAGGATCTAATCTCATAGTTGGTTATTAATTTTTATAAAAAATTGTTCTTTTATAAAAGTATGTTCTTTTAAAATTCACTTAATCAATGATTTTGATTCGTTAAGTTCAAAGCTAATCTCAAAAACCTAAAAAACAAAAATAGTGATAATAAGAGAAATTTTTTGTAAATAAATGGTTAAACTGTAGGACAGAGAAAATAAAGAGGAAAACTCAAAGAATAACGAGAGAAGAATTGAAAATACATAATATAAAAACTCTTTACAAAAGGATGTAAAGAGTTTTGAAAGTAAAATAAGTGTTTTAATCTGATAGTTTAAAGCTAAAAATAAATTGTTAAACGCTTGCAGCCACTTGCTTATAAGCCCCATTTTCCAATTTTTCTCTAATTGCTGAAAAAGCAGTAATGGTTTCATCAATATCTTGTTGCGTATGCGTTGCAGTTGGAATCAAACGCAAAATAATCAATCCTTTTGGGATAACTGGGTACACGACAATTGAGCAAAATATTCCGTGATTTTCTCTCAAATCATTTACCATCGCCATTGCTTCAGGAATTTCTCCGTTCAAAAATACTGGAGTAATACAAGTTTGTGTACTTCCTAAATTGAAACCAGCATTTCGCAAACCAGACTGTAATGAATTGGTATTTATCCACAATTTTTCTTTCAATTCTGGCATGGTACGAATCATGTCCAAACGTTTCAAAGCACCTTTAACCATTGCCATTGGCAAAGATTTTGCAAATATTTGAGAACGTAAATTGTATTGTAAATACTGAATAACATCTCTATCTCCTGAAATAAAAGCACCAATTCCTGCCATAGATTTTGCAAAAGTTGCAAAATAAACATCAATATCATCTTGCACTCCTTGTTCAAAACCTGTTCCTCTTCCTCCTTCGCCAAGAGTTCCGAAACCGTGAGCATCATCTACCAATAAGCGGAAATTGTATTGTTTTTTTAACGCTACAATTTCTTTCAATCTTCCCTGTTCACCACGCATTCCAAAAACACCTTCTGTAATGACAAGAATACCACCACCCGTTTGCTCAGCCATTTTAGTGGCACGTTTGATATTTTTTTCAAAACTTTCCATATCATTGTGACGATACACGAAACGTTTTCCTGCATGTAACCGGACACCATCAATAATACAAGCATGAGCATCCATATCATATACAATAATATCGTGTTTTGTTACCAAAGCATCGATGGCTGACATGATTCCTTGATAACCATAATTGAGCAAATAGGCTTTTTCTTTATGCACAAATGCAGCACATTCTTGTTCTAATTGTTCATGAAAAGGGGTGTGTCCTGACATCATCCTAGCTCCCATTGGGTACGCCATTCCATGTTCAGCAGCTGCAGCTGCATCTGCTTTTAATACTTCAGGATTGCTTGCCAATCCAAGATAATCATTGATACTCCAAGTAATTACCTTTTTTCCTTTGAAAGACATTCTATTTGATATTGGACCTTCTAATTTAGGAAACACATAATATCCTTCAGCTTGTTCCGCCCATTTTCCTAACGGTCCCTTATCTTGCTTTATTCTTTCAAATAAATCTTTAGTCATGATTTTGAAAATTAATTATTAATAAATACAAATTAACCGATTTTTTAGCAGTTAATCAAATGTTTATGGAATGGTTAATTTTAGTCAAAAAAACCTTGCTGTTCCATCCAGCGATCGTTATAAATTTTGCTCATGTAGCGCGATCCATGGTCAGGAAATATCAAAACTATCATGCTATTTTCATCAAAATAATTCATTTTTGCATATTGTTTCGCGGCTTGCACAACAGCCCCAGAGGTATATCCTGCAAAAATTCCCTCTTTCTGAACAATTTCTCTTGCAGTAAAAGCGGCTTCTTTATCAGTTACTTTTTCAAAAAAGTCTATTACATCAAAATCTGTTGAAGTTGGAATCAAGTTTTTTCCTAAACCTTCTATTTTGTAAGGGCTTATTTCATTCTTATCAAAAACTCCGGTTTCGTGGTATTTTTTTAAAACTGAACCAACAGCATCAACTGCAAGAATTTTAATTTTTGGATTTTGCTCTTTCAAATATCTTGCTGTACCTGAAATTGTTCCTCCAGTGCCACTTGCTACAATTAAATGGGTAATTTTTCCATCAGTCTGTTTCCATATTTCTGGACCTGTTGAACGATAATGTGCTTCAATATTCAGTTCGTTAAAATACTGATTGATATAAATGGAATTTTTTGTTCTTTTTTGAATAGCTTTTGCAACTTCGTAATAGGATTTTGGGTCGTCTGGAGCTACGTTTGCGGGACATATATGAACTTCAGCTCCCATAGATTTCAACAAATCTATCTTATCTTGGGATGATTTATCACTTATAGCTAAAATACATTTGTACCCTTTAACAAGACTAATCATTGCCAAACTATAACCTGTGTTTCCAGAGGTAGTTTCAACAATGGTTGATCCTTTCTTTATAATTCCTTTTCGTTCAGCGTCTTCAATAATATGCAAAGCAATTCGGTCTTTAGCAGATTGTCCTGGATTGAAAGCCTCTAATTTTGCATAATATTTACCCGGTAAAGCTTTCGTAATTTGATGAAGTTTTACTAAAGGTGTTTGACCAACGAGTTGTAAAATATTTTCGGTGATTCCTTGGTTTCTAGTCATTTTTGATTTTTTCTCAAAAAAAATCTACGCCACATATTCGTTTTGTAATTTCGGTACAAAAATACATTTCTTTCATAATAATAAACTAATTTATTATTAAATTCATTCTATTTATAATGGATTTATGTTAAAATAGAATGTTTATTTAAAGATAAATCCTAAATATCCTAAAATAAAAGAAATAAACTTAAAAATTCAACATTAACATATGTTTAAAAAAAATCTCACTATTTTTTGAATTTAAAAGAAATACTTCGCCCGATAATACTTAAAAACCAATAAGTTTGGTACAATTAGCTTTGATTAACAGATTTAAGGTTTTATAGTTTCTTTGGCAATTTTGTTTTCCAAGGCTAAGAAAAAGACATATTCTCTTGCAGTCTCTTTCAGCGCTTCAAAACGTCCTGAGGCGCCTCCATGACCAGCTTCCATATTGGTGTGCAAAAAGAGTAAATTTTTATCAGTTTTCAATTCACGCAATTTTGCAACCCATTTTGCTGGTTCCCAATATTGCACTTGCGAATCATGAAATCCTGTTGTCACCAACATATTTGGATATTTTTTTGAACTTACTTGGTCATAAGGAGAATATGATTTCATGTAGTCATAATATTTTTTCTCATTCGGATTTCCCCATTCATCATATTCGCCTGTGGTTAAAGGAATGCTATCATCCAACATAGTTGAAACAACATCCACAAAAGGCACAGCAGCAATAATTCCGTTATACAACTCAGGATTCATGTTCACAACTGCGCCCATCAACAAACCTCCAGCAGAACCTCCCATTGCATATAAATGTTTGGCAGATGTGTATTTGTTATCAATCAAATATTTTGAACAATCAATAAAATCAGTAAACGTGTTTTTCTTTTTCAACATTTTTCCATCTTCATACCAGTCACGACCTAGATACTCTCCACCTCTAATATGTGCCAACGCAAACACAAATCCTCTATCCAACAAACTCAAACGAGTCGTGGAAAAACTATCTGGGATGGTTGCGCCATAAGAACCATAACCATATTGTAACAAGGGAGTATTTTCGTTTAATTTTGTGTCTTTTTGATATACCAACGAAATTGGTACTTTTTTTCCATCTCTAGCAGTTGCCCAAACTCGCTTGCTGATATAGTTTTCTTTCATAAATTTTCCTCCTAACACTTCTTGCTCTTTCATGATTTGTTTGGACTTTTCTTTCATATTGAAATCAATGACCGAAGTTGGTGTTGTAAAAGAATTATAAGAATATCTGATAATATCCGTGTCAAAATCAGGCATGTCATAAACACCCGCTGAATAGGTTTCTTCGTCAAAAGGTAAAAAATAATCATCTTTATTGTCCCAACGTTTGATGCGGATTTTATTCAAACCATTGGTGCGTTCTTCCAAAACCAAATAATCATTAAAAATCGAAAAATCTTCTAGTAAAGTTTCTTTTCTATGCGGAATCACATCTATCCAATTTTCTTTGGAGGTAGCTGTGATTGGCGTTTTCATCAATTTAAAATTAGTTGCCCTGTCTTTGTTGGTCAACAAATAAAAATGATTTTTGTAGTGAGCCACTGTAAATTCTAAATCTTTTTCTCTTTTTTGCAACATTGAGAATTTTCCTGTTGGATTGTTTGCGTCCAAAAACTGTGCTTCTGTAGAAAGGGTGCTGTAAGAGCCAATTATCAAAAAACTTTTTGATTTTGATTTGGTCACATACGTATTAAAAGTCTCGTCTTTTTCGTAAAATACTTCCACATCGTCAAACTCTGAAGTGCCTAAAATATGTTTGTAAATCTTTTCACTTCTTAGTGTAATTGGGTTTTTCTTAGTATAAAATATCGTTTTATTGTCATTAGCCCATACAGCACCTCCTGTTGTATTGTCAATAATATCTTTTAGAATTTCACCAGTTTCTAAGTTTTTGATTCTCAAAAAATACTGTCTTCTACTCACTGTATCTGTTGCAAAAACAGCGTATTTATTGTCATTAGAAATACTCAATCCTCCCAATTGAAAATAATCATAGCCTTCAGCCATTTCATTGACATTGAACATGATTTCTTCTTTGGCTTTTAGCGTTCCTTTTTTACGACTATAAATAGGATATTGTTTACCAGTTTCAAAACGCGTAATATAAAAATAGCCATTGTCTTTATAAGGCACAGAAGAATCATCTTCTTTGATGCGACCTTTCATTTCCTCAAAAAGTTGGTCTTGAAACTTTTTTGAATATGCAGTTACAGATTCATAATAGCTATTTTCTGATTCTAAATAATCAATCACTTTTTGAGTTTGTGCGTCTTTTACGGGCGCTACTTTTTGTTCGTCAGAAAGACGCATCCAAAAGTAATTATCAATTCGCACGTCTCCGTGTTTTTCTAATTTTGTAGGTTGTTTCTCAGCTATAGGTGTGTTTGCATCAGTACTTTTCATAAGTTTTGCGTCATTTTTACAAGCGATTGCAAAAATAGTACTTAAAAGCAATGTGCTTAGGATTTTTTTTATCATTTTAATTTCCAAATTAATTCTCATTAAATTTACTAATTTAGCGCAAATGAATACTTAAAAATTATAAAATTATGTTTGGAGATCTTACAGGAATGATGAAAAAGCTAAAAGAAACGCAACAAAGAGTTGAAGAAACCAAGAAACGACTCGATACTGTTTTGATTGATGAAGTTTCGAGTGATGAAAAACTGAAAGTAACTGTGACTGCAAATAGCAATATCAAATCAATTTCAATCAATGATTCATTGCTTTCTGATGCTGATGAATTGGAAGATTATTTAATTCTAACGCTCAACAAAGCGCTTGAAAAAGCGAAAACCATCAATGAAAATGAATTGGCAAGTGTTGCCAAAATGGGAATGCCCAAAATTCCTGGAATGAATTTTTAAACCTCGAAAATGATTTTTGAAGAATATATGTTGCCTTGTCTTAGCAAAACCATGTTTGGTTTTGAATGTCTAGGTTGTGGCTTGCAACGTTCTTTTATTTTTTTGATTAATGGAGAATTTTGGAATGCTTTCAAAATGTATCCTGCGATTTTTACACTGTTGATTTTTGGATTATTTATCATTGTCAGTTGGAAAATCAGGATTAAAAATGCGCATAAAATCATTTCAAAATTGGCATATATCAACTTATCAATCATCCTTATTAATTATTTTATCAAACTAACCTTTTAAAAAAAATGACATCATGAAAAAACTAGAAACGACGCTTATTTATGTTTTATCCTCGATCAGTATTCTTTGTTGCTGTTTTGGTGGATTGGGAATTTTATTTGCTTTGCCTTCTTATTTGGTTGCCAACAACCGTTTAAAAAATGCACAATTAGACTCAGAAAACTACAGCTCAGAATCACTGTCAGCTATGAATAATGCCAAAACATTTGCATTGGTTACTTTAGTGATTAATGGATTGTTTCTAGCATATACTATTTACAGTTTGGCAACTACAGATTGGGAAATATTTATGGAAGAATTCAACAAAGCTATGGAAGATTTCAAAGCAGCACAATCATAAACTAAAAAAGGAAGCAATAAGCTTCCTTTTTTTTTTTACATTTATTTAGTAAGTTTACATCGCAAAAAAACCCAACATGCCAACCACAAATAGCATGGCATATAAAGACAAAATTATGATGGTAAAAACACCTATAAATTTATAGTGTGATTTTAACATTTCAAAAGATGCTGTCAAGTCTATATCATCAGTATTTGCCAAAGCTGCTTTCATTTTATTAGCAAATTGCATCAAATAATATACTGGAAATAAATAAATTGCAGCCATCACTAGATAAATAATAGTAATCATTTTCCCAATATTAAAAGGATACACTTGAGACTGCATTTCTTGAATTGAACTAAAAATAGTTGATGCAAATAACGCCACAATAACTAATAAAGCAATTCCAACAAATCCAACAATAGATAAGAAAAATGCCCATTTAGCGGTTTCACGCAAATAAGATTTTGCTTCGCTAGTCAATTTTAATTCTGCTAATTGTATGATTGGTTCTGACATGTTTGATTTTATTTTAAGTTATTGTTTATCAAATATAATCGTTATTTCTGAAAACTGGTAATCGTTTTTTTAATAATTTCAATGCATTCATACAGTTGATTTTCTGTCATCACTAATGGTGGCGCAAATCGAATAATATTGCCATGCGTTGGTTTTGCTAGCAAACCATTGTCACGCAATTTCAAACAGATATTCCAAGCAGTATCGCTATCTTCAGTATCATTGATTACAATGGCATTCAACAAACCTTTTCCTCTGACCAATTTTATCAATTCATTCTCTCTTGCAAATTCGGATAATTCTGCTCTAAAAATTTTACCCAATTTATCTGCATTTTCAGCCAAATGTTCATCACGAACTACTTCTAGAGCTGCAATTGCAACTGCTGCTGCAATCGGATTTCCGCCAAAAGTAGAACCATGATTTCCTGGTTTAATGACATTCATAATTTCGTTATTCGCTAAAACTGCTGATACTGGATAAGCGCCTCCACTCAAAGCTTTTCCAAGAATCAAAATATCTGGTTTCACTTCTGGTGTACCTGAACAGTTTTTATCTGCACAATTGCAGTTACCACAAGTTGCTAACAACCTTCCTGTTCTTGCAATTCCTGTTTGCACTTCATCTGCAATAAATAACACATTATGATTTTCGCATAAACGCTTTGCAGTGGCTAAATATCCTTCTGAAGGCACATAAACTCCTGCCTCTCCTTGAATTGGTTCTACTAAAAAAGCTGCAATATTTTTATTGGATTCTAAAACTTCTTTCAAAACTTGTATGTTGTCATATTCAATTTTGATAAATCCTTTTGTAAAAGGCCCAAAGTTTTTACGCGCATTTTCATCATTTGAAAAAGAAATAATCGTAGTTGTTCGTCCGTGAAAATTGTTTTTACACACAATTATTTCAGCTTCATTTTCGTCAATTCCTTTTACTTCATACGCCCATTTTCTAGCAATTTTGAGAGCGGTTTCTACAGCTTCTGCGCCAGTGTTCATAGGTAAAAGTTTTTCAAACTTAAAAAACTCAGTAGCAAATTTCTCATATTTGCCAAGCATATCATTATAAAAAGCACGAGAAGTCAATGCCAAAGTTTGTGCTTGATGCACCAAAGCATTTACAATTTTTGGATGACAATGCCCCTGATTTACAGCGGAATAAGCAGAAAGAAAATCAAAATATTGTGTACCATTAACATCCCACACATACACGCCTTCACCCCTACTCAAGACTACTGGCAATGGATGGTAATTGTGAGCGCCATAATTGTTTTCTAAATCTATCGCTTCTTGCGACGTAAGTTGTTCTAAAACAGTCATTAATTATTGTTTTAAAATGAATAATATAACCATTCCTGTTCTACCTTTATCTTTCTAAATCCTGAAAATTATCAAGATAGAAATTCAGCGTGGGAAAGAAATCATCCTCGAAGTTGTGCAAAAATAAGAAAAATGTTTAAAAGTTTCTATTGTTTAAGGGTTTCTATTGATTCTTATATTTAACTGTTTTTATTATTACATTTTTATTGCTACATTAATTTATTGTTTCATTGCTACATTAATATATTGTTTAATTTTACAATCCTTAAATTAACATTATGCCAAGTAGAGAACGCAATCCGTTTGTAAAAAGAAATCAAGTTTTAGAACTCCTTATCGAAGATTATGCTTTTGGTGGAAAAGGGATTGCACGTATTCGTTCTGAGAAAGGCGTCTTTGTGGTGTTTGTGTCCAATACCCTGCCTGGACAATTGGTGAAAGCACAAATTGTGAAATCGAGCAAAAAGTACGCTGAAGCCAATTTGATAGAGGTTATTACCTCCTCAAAAGACGAAGTTGCAATGCCTTTTCAAGACATTCCTGGTGCTCCATACATTCAATTGCCTGTTGCTTTACAACATCAATACAAAAAAGAAAGTACGTTGTCTTTGTTTCAACGCATTGGAAATGTGGCACATATTGATGATTTGTTTGATGAATTTATTACTTCCCCAAACGATTTTCATTACCGAAATAAAATGGAATACGGATTTTCGGCAATTGGATATGACCGCATTAACAAAACCGATATTGATATTTTCACTTTGGGTTTCAAAAGACGTGGTGTTTGGTGGATGGGTGATAACTTAGAAAAAGACTCAGGTTTGTTCGATAAACAATTGGAAGACAATATTAAAAATATCCGTATTTATTGTGAAAAATCTGGACTTCCACCTTGGCATGGCCCCAAAAAAAATGGTTTTTTCAGATATTTTGTGGTTCGAAAATCATTTAAAACCAATGAATTTTTATTTAATTTGGTGACGACTTCTGACGGATTAGATCAATTTTCATTACCAAAATTTGTAGAATTTTTATTGAATATTTTTGGAGAAAGAATGGCAGGGTTGATTCACACCATCAATGATGAAACTGGTGACAGAACGATTGCTACTGCTGGCAGCGAACAATTGGTGTATGGCAAAGACAAAATTGTAGAAGAATTATTGGGTTTGCAGTTTGAAATTAGCATGAAAAGCTTTTTTCAGACGAATCCAAAAGCCGCTGAAAAATTGTATAGCAAAGTGGTGGAATATGTGTTGGAAGACCAATCTAAAGTGGATAATACTGTTGTGATGGACTTGTTTTGTGGCACGGGAACTATAGGGCAAATTGTAGCTGCGAAAAGCAACAACGCCAAAATTATTGGTGTTGATATTATTGCCTCTGCCATAGAAGATGCTCAAAAAAATGCGAAAAGAAATGGTATTGAATCTGTTGATTTTTTTGCAGCAGATGTTGGAAAGTTTTTAAATCATCATCGTGAATATATCAATAAAATTAAAACCATTATTTTAGACCCTGCAAGAGCAGGAATAGTTCCAAAAACTTTGCAAAAGATTATTGATTTGAATGCTGATAGAATGGTGTATGTTTCCTGCAATCCTGCAACTCAGGCAAGAGATACCGCACTTTTGCATGAAGCTGGTTATTTATTAAAAAAAATTTGTTTGGTAGATCAATTTCCACATACATCACATATTGAAACAATAGCCTTATTCGAAAGAAATTGATTCGTCTTGACAATACCCAAGTTTTTTAATAAATAAAAGTTTAAAAAAATAATCTTTAGAAAATATGTTTATTTTTAGTTTTCTGAAATTGTGAATACTTGATTTTTAAGTTTTTTAATTCAAAACCCATTTTTTTTTGTTGTTTTTACTCATTTCTTCAACTCAAGCTCTTTATTGAAAAAAGTTAGAAAATTCATACATCTGATGATAAAAAAATGCTTTTTTTTTAAAAATTTCATTGATTAGAGAACAATTAATTTTCTAATCTAAAAACTAAAACAATTTCTTTTTTAAATTTTCAAGAGAAATGGCAGTGTTTCCTTATTTCTTGTAAATTTGCTATTGTGTAATTTGATTTTTTTATCAAAACATACCAATATTTTACAGTAAAAAACGATAGGCAAATAAAATGAAACTTTGGGATAAAGGATTTTCAATAGACAAAAAAATAGAAATTTTCACAGTTGGTAATGACCGCGAAATTGACATGCACATTGCAAAATATGATGTAATAGCTTCAATGGCACATGCTAAAATGTTGAATTCCATTGGATTGATTTCAGAAATGGAACTCAAAGACTTGGAAGTAGGCTTGCAAAATATTGCCAATGATATTGAAATAGGAACTTTCAAAATTGAAGATTCTTTTGAAGATGTTCATTCAAAAATTGAATGGGAACTGACTCAAAAATTTGGTGAAGTTGGCAAAAAAATTCACACAGCACGTTCAAGAAATGACCAAGTTTTAGTAGCTCTCCAATTGTATTATAAAGAAAATTTACTTACTATCAATCAACAAGTTAAAACTCTTTTTGAAACACTTTTACAATTAGCTGAAACTCACAAAAATCAATTAATTCCTGGTTATACGCATTTGCAAGTAGCGATGCCTTCTTCATTTGGATTGTGGTTTTCAGCATACGCAGAATTGATGATAGATGACGTTTATTTATTGAATGCCGTTTCAAAAATTGTAGATCAAAATCCTTTAGGCTCTGCCGCTGGTTATGGAAGTTCGTTTCCAATTGACAGAGAATTTACTACTAAAGAAATGAATTTCAGCACTTTAAAATTCAATGTAGTTGCTGCTCAAATGAGCAGAGGAAAAAGTGAACGTTCTATAGCAGCTGCATTGGGAAGTTTGTGCAACACTTTAGCGCGTTTTTCAATGGATATTTGTTTGTATATGAGTCAAAATTTTGGTTTTATTTCTTTTCCTGACGAATTGACCACAGGAAGTAGCATCATGCCACATAAAAAAAATCCTGATGTGTTTGAATTGATTCGTGGAAAATGCAATAAAATTCAGGCTTTGCAAACAGAAATGATACTGATAACCAACAATTTACCTTCAGGATATCATAGAGATTTTCAATTGTTAAAAGAAAATATGATCAATGCTATTGAAGATGTAAAAACTATTTTAGACATTTTCAATTTTGCGATTCAACAAATTATTGTGAAAGAAATTGATTTGAATGACGAAAAATACCAGTATTTATTTACAGTTGATAGCATCAATAATTTAATGACAGATGGAATGCCTTTTAGAGAAGCGTATCAAAAAATTGGTGGTGAAGTGCAATCAGGAACTTACAAAGCAACTTTAGGCAAAAAGCATACTCATATTGGTAGTATTCACAATTTAGGATTGGAAGAAATTCGGAAAAAATTTCCTAAGAATTAAAAAATCCGCCTAAAAATTGCCCGAATAAAATTTGCAGGTGGCATTTTCATCAAAATTTTTAAATCCTCGATAAATGAGGTTTCTTCATCTAAAAACTTTAAAATATTTTGAACAGAAGTTCTTTTGAACAATTCTCCAAAAAGAGTTGATCCTAAATAATTTTTTTCGTGCAAAATGTCCAATAATAATAAATCATAAAACCAAAATTTATTGATTTTATGAAACGATTGCAAAGGTTTTCCTCCTTTTAAATATGCAATTAATTGAATGGTTTTTTTGGTCGTGTTTTTAAAAGTAAACCCAGTACTTGCTTTAGACCATCCTCCAGCAGTGCCAATATGGATAATATTTTGGGAATTATTTTTCCAAAAATGATAACAAGTCATCGGAATTGACCCTTTTTCTTTTTCGGTAATTGTATAGTTTGTGATATTTTTTTCTTTTAAATACTTCTCGATTTCAATTTCATATTCTGAAATTGGCAACAAATTTTCTGAAAACAACGTATATTCAAAAAGCGCTTCATTTTTACTGTAAGGCAAAATATACATAAATCGAGTATTTCCTTTTTGAGGAATTTTAAAATCCATAAAAGTCGCAGATTCATCATTAAAAGAATCTTCTGAAGTTTTTATGAAAAATCCAACAAAATGCTGCTGTAAAACAGGGAATTTTGTTTGCTTTTTATATTCATCAGAAAAAATAATGCTATTTAATACCACTTTTGAATGAAAAGTTGCTGAAGAAGTAATCACTTTTGCTGAATTTTCTTCTTGATGAATACTCAAAACAGCCTCTTCAATAAAAGTAATATTGGTTTTATTTGCTAACTGATTCCAAATTTTATGGTAAAATTTTTCACTTCGAATCATTTTATATTGGTACGGAAAAATGGAATCTTCAAGCGAATGAATAGGAGATTTGAATAGGATTTTTTTCCAAGATTTGGTTAAAACATCATCCCATTCACCTTCATTTTTTTCCCAAAAACACCAAGTTCGATTGTTTGTTGCTTTTTTTTCTTTGTCAAGAATCAGGATTTTTTTATTGTCAAAAAAAGAATCTTTTGACATTCTATAAACCATCATTAATCCTGAGGCTCCTCCTCCAACAATAATATAGTCGTAATTGTTCATCAAAAAAATAAAAAATTACAAACCATTTATATTGAATTAGTTACATTAAAACAAAAGATGTTTTAAAGTTAAAATTGTGTTGATTATAAGTATTCTCTGAAGTATTTTAACGGAACAAATAACATTCCAAAACATTGGCTTTCTTCTTTTCCCATGTTTTTGTGGTGAATTTTATGTCCTTTTCTTAGAGCTTTAAAATACCAATTATTCGTATTTTTAAACCATTTAAAACGTTGATGAATTAAAATATCATGGATAAAAAAATAAGCCAAACCATATAATAAGATTCCTAAACCTATAAAAATCAGAAAAGTATATTGAGTATTTGAACCAAAAATAAAAAGGAACATACTTGGAATAGCAAAAATAACAAAGAACAAATCGTTTTTTTCAAACACATTTGGATATCCTGGTTGATGGTGATCTTCATGCAAAAACCATCCAAAACCATGCATTACATATTTGTGTGTACACCAAGTAATGCCTTCCATTGCGATAAAAACCCCAAGGGTAATAAATGCGTACAACATTAGATAATATTTAATTTATACTTTACGTAACTTCTTGCTAAAAGATTAATTTTCATAGGATTAGAAATTCTAATTCTTGTATCCATAATCTTTTCTGAAGGAAGTGTTTTTAATTTACTTAACAACCTTTTATAATATCTATATGCCATATAAACGCCAAATTTAGCCTCTGCTGGCAATTTAAGAATTCCGTTGTTATAGGCGTACTCAAAATCTTCTTCAATTTCGTCAATAATCAATTGTTTTGAGACAGCATCTAGTTTACCTAAATCAATATTTGGGAAATAAGAACGATTTAGCAACTCAAAATCATCTTTCAAATCACGTAAAAAATTTACTTTTTGAAATGCAGAACCCAAACGCATTGCAGCATCTTTTAGCTCTAAATATTGTGCTTCATCACCATTTACAAATACTTTCAGGCACATCAAACCAACAACATCAGCCGAACCAAAAATATATTCATCATATTCTTCCTTGGTATTGTATTCCGTTTTGTGCAAATCTGCTTTCATACTTTTTAGGAAAGCCTGCACCATTTCATCAGGAATATTATATTTATTTACGGTTTGTTGAAATGAATTTAAAATCGGATTTAAACTGATTTTGTGCTCCCTTGCAAAATAGTAATCTCTCTCAAAATGAGACATCAATTGCTCTTTGTCAAAGTCGTGAAAAGTATCTACAATTTCGTCTGCAAATCGTACAAAACCATAAATATTGTATATATCAGCCCTGATTTTTGGAGACAACATATTAACTGCCATAGAAAATGAGGTACTATATTTTTTAGTAACCATTTTGCTACAATCATTTGAAACATTGTCGAACAATTCTTTCATAGTAATTACTATTGATTTTTTACAATTAAATCTGATGCAATTTTTCCAGAAATCAAGGCTGGAGGCACTCCAGGACCTGGCACTGTTAATTGACCAGTAAAATATAAATTATTTACTTTTTTACTCTTTATTTTCGGTCTTAAAAATGCGGTCTGGAATAACGTATTCGCCAAACCATAAGCATTTCCTTTGTATGAATTGTATTGCTCTACAAAATCATTCACACAGAAAGACTTTTTAAATATAATGTTTTTTTGAACATCTTGGTTTGTTAATTTCTCTAAACGTGTAATTATTTTTTGAAAATACAATTCTCGCAATTCATCCGTATCTTCCAAACCTGGTGCTAAAGGTATTAAAAATGTTGCAGCTTCGCAATCTTCAGGGGCAAAAGAGTCATCAGTAATACTAGAAAAACTAGCATAAAATAATGGATTTTCAGGCCATTTTGGAGTGTCATAAATATCTTTTGCGTGCACATCAAAATCACTATCGAAGAATAATGTATGATGACAAACATTCTCTAATTTCTTATCAAAAGCAACATAAAAAAGCAATGAAGAAGGCGCAAAAGTCTTTTTTGACCAATAATTTTCTGAATATTGGCGTAAATTTTCGTCTAATAAAGTTTCTGTATGATAATAATCTGCACCACTCAACACTAAATCTGCTTCCAATTTTTCACCATTAACTGTCAAACCTGTGATATCGTTTGAAGCATTAGTAATGATTTTTTCAACATTGGCATTTGTTCTAAACTCAACACCCAAACTCTTTGCCAAAGTAACCATTCCTTCCACCACTTTATACATACCTCCTAAAGGATGCCAAGTGCCCAAACCAAAATCTGCATAATTCATAAAATTATAAAAAGCAGGCGTATTGCTTGGTTTTGCTCCCAAAAACAACACAGGAAATTCTAAAATTTGAATTAGTTTGTTGCTTTTAATGTTTTTACGAACTTCTTTTCTGATGGTAGAAACAAACTGGTTCAATTTTGTGACCGTTTTTGGCGTTACCAATTCTAAAGGAGAAATACCTGGTTTATAAACCAAATCTTTGATGGCAATGTCATAATTTGATTTTGCAGAACCTAAAAAGGATTTTAAATGTTCGGAGCTTCCTTTTTCTTCTTTTTCAAAAGTTTCGAAGATTTTATTTAGATTTCCATCAATTACGACAGAATCATTTTCACCAAAATAAACTTGATAAGCAGGATCTAATTTTCTTAACAGATAAAAATCTGAAGGTTTTTTACCAAAATCAGCAAAAAAACGCTCAAAAACATCTGGCATCCAATACCAAGTTGGGCCTATATCAAAAGTAAAACCATCTTTTTTATACTGTCTTGCTCTACCTCCTAAAGTGGCATTTTTTTCTAAAACGACTACTTCAAAACCTTCTTTTGAAAGATAACATGAAGCTGCTAAAGCAGAAAATCCTGAACCAATAATATATATTTTTTTTTTCATAAGTTAAATTGTTTAACAAAAGTAATTATTAATTAAACATTTGTGTTTAAATTATTTTAAATTTATAAGACTTTTAACAAATCTGAAATAGAATCAAAAAGCTGAATATTTGAATTAAATTCTAAATGCTTTATCTTTTTGATTTTTCTTCCTGTTGCTATGAATTTATTATTGGTATCTTGCATTACTTCGCTAATTTCCTTAAAATATTCTTCAATTTTATCATCATAAGGCTGAATGGTTAATGAAGTAATAAAACAAATTTCTCTGCCACTTTCTAAGAAATAGTTTAGGTTATTTAAAGGCAAACTTTGTCCTAAATAAATGGTATGAAAACCACGCAAAACCAACTCATAATTCAAATATAACAATCCCAATTCATGTATTTCATTTTCAGGTAAAAACAATACATAGGTTTTATTGGTATTCGTGATATTATATTGCAATTTCTCAGTATTTGCAAGGATTTTTTGCGAAATTAAGTTCGAAATAAAATGCTCATGAGCAGGTAATAAAGTGTCAGTATGCCATAACAAACCAATTTGTTCAAGAAATGGAATAAAAACATCTTTAAAGATTTCTCTGAATGTTTTTTTATGTAGAAGTGTATTGTAAGTATTGTTAAACAAAATCTTATCAAACTGATACATAGATACTTTGAATGAATTTAGCGCTTCGTCATTAATCGCATTGCTAAAAGCCAATTCTCTGGATTTTAGTAAAATTTCATCATTGGACATTAATGCGATTTTTGAAATTTTAAAATTGTTATTATTCAGTAAAACAATGTTTAAAAGCTTCGTTAAATTCTCAGGAGAATAATATCTAATGTTAGTATCTGTTCTATTTGGTTGTAATAAATTGTATCTTTTTTCCCAAATTCTGATAGTGTGAGCTTTAATTCCAGAAATATTTTCTAGGTCTTTGATGGTAAAATCTTGCTTAATACTGTTCAATTTATTTCGTTTTGAAGTGAACAAAGTTACACTTTTTATCTAAATACAAAATAGGCTAAAAAAAAACTGTAACATTTATTAATTTTACACTACTAATACTCAAAACTAACTATTTAAGTGCAAAAAGATTTAGAAGCTGAATTTTTATCAGATTTTGAAAAAAATCAAAATATTGCTCATAAAATTTGTAGAATGTACACTACAAACCAAGAGGCGCATAATGATTTGTTTCAAGAAATCACCATTCAACTTTGGAAAAACTATTCTAAGTTTCGTGGTGAGGCTAAATTTAGTACTTGGATGTATAGAGTGGCTTTGAATACTGCAATTTCGTTGTATAGAAAGTCAACAAGAACTGTGAAAACAGATGATTTTAGCGATGTTGCTTTTAAAATTTCATCCACAGAATATGATGATACTGAAGAAAAACAATTGGAAGCCTTGTATAAAGCCATTCATCAGTTGAATGACATAGACAAAGCACTGATATTCTTGTATTTAGAAGACAAACCGTTCAATGAAATTGCAGATACTTTGGGAATTTCTAATGTAAATGCAAGAGTAAAAATGAACAGAGCAAAAGAAAAATTAAAAACGATTTTGAACCCATAAAAATGGATTTATTAGAAAATTATAAAAAAACGTGGAGTAATCAGGTTGAAATGCCTTGTAAATTTTCTGCTTTAGAAATATATAAAATGGCACATTCCAAATCCTCATCCATCGTAAAATGGATTTTTATTATTGGAATTCTTGAATTTGTAATACTAAATTCTTTGTATTTCTTTATGGACATGGAAGAAGCCTATAAACAATACAAAAAAATGGGATTAGAAGATTTCGTTTTCTACTCTCAAATTGTTGCCTACGCAATTTTATTCTACTTTTTAGCGCAATTTTATCTTAATTATAGACAAATTTCTACTACAGATTCTACCAAACAATTGATGAAAAAGATTTTAAAAACACGAAAAACAGTTCGTAATTATGTGTTTTTTAATTTGAGTTATTTGGGGTTGACAATGATTGTTGTCACAATTGCGTCCATCAAAATAAATATTGATCATTTAAATAACAAACAAATTCTATTAGTTGTCTTTTTAATGCTAATTGCAACTATCATTATTCTTGGACTTTTCTGGTTGTTTTATCAATTATTGTATGGAATTCTTCTTAAAAAACTGAACCGAAATTTTAAAGAATTGGCAAAATTAGAGTCCGAAATTAGCTAATCAACACTTAAAATTTTTCAATGTTTCAATTAATTTTTGATGCATTTCATTGGTGTAATCTAAATGGGTAACTATGCGTATTTTTCTTTCTCCCATAGGCGTTAACAAGATGTTTTCAGATTTCATTTTTTCAATAAAATTAGTATCACCTATATTTTTATCTACATAAAAAATTAAAATATTCGTTTCAATCGGCTCTACTTTTGTAACATAAGAAAGCGTTTCCAAAACCGCCCCAATTTCTTTGGCTTTTTGATGATCTTCTGCCAATCTTTCTACATGATGTTCCAAAGCATAGTCACAAGCAGCTGCCAAAAAACCAACTTGTCTCATACCTCCTCCATATAATTTTCTAAGTCTCAACGCTTTTGATATGTGCATTTTTGAACCTAACAAAATAGAACCAATTGGTGCGCCCAAACCTTTGGAAAAACAAATTGAAATCGTATCAAACAATTGCCCATATTGTTTAGGCGATTCATTTTTTTCAATTAACGCATTGAACAAACGTGCGCCATCTAAATGAAAAGAAAGTTGCTTTTCTTGGGTTATTTTTTGAATTTTTTCGAGTTCAGAAAAATCCCAACAAGCGCCTCCTCCTTTATTCGTTGTGTTTTCGATACATACCAATTTTGCAAAAGGCAAATAAATTTCTGGACCACTTGAAGTAACCTCTTGCAATTGTTCAGCAGTAAACATGCCTCTTTTTCCGTCAATTAATTTACACGTAACTCCTGAATGAAATGCAGCTCCTCCACTTTCATAATTGTAAACATGTGCATATTTATCACAAAATAATAAATCTCCAGGTTGGGTATGCAATTTAATCGCTGCTTGATTTGCCATAGTTCCTGATGGGAAAAACAAGGCATCTTCCATTCCGAATAAATCAGCAACTTTTTCTTGAAAAGCATTTACTGTAGGATCCATTTTAAAAACATCATCACCCACTTTTGCGATCATCATTGCTTCCAACATTTGTGGTGTAGGTCTTGTTACGGTATCTGAAATTAAATCGATAATCATTGATGATGATTTTGAAGAAGTTAAAAAAATGTTATAAAATTACTGAATAACTCTAAATAAATTGAGTTAAAAATCTTAAAAATTGATTTATTTTTGTGCTTCGTATGATTACACTAGAACAACTTAAGGATATTTCTATTCGCATTGAAAAATTAAAATCGTATTTAGAAATTGATAAAAAACTCATTCAAATTGCGAATGAAGAAGAAAAAACAGCCAATCCCGACTTTTGGAATCATCCAAAAGAAGCGGAAGTTTTGTTAAGAGAATTGCGTTTTAAAAAGAAATGGGTTTCTGATTATCAAGAAGTTACTTCACTAAATGAGGATTTAAACGTGTTGTATGAATTCTACAAAGAAGGTGAGGTTGAAGAATCTGAACTAGAAGATCAGTTTGAAAAAACGCTTTCGTTTTTAGAGGATATTGAGTTTAAAAACATGTTGTCTGAAGAAGGTGATTCGTTGTCAGCAGTAATTCAAATTACAGCTGGTGCTGGAGGCACAGAAAGTTGCGATTGGACAGAAATGCTTTTTAGAATGTACACCATGTGGGCAGAAAAGCAAGGTTTCAAACTTAAAACACTCAATTATCAGGCTGGAGATGCAGCAGGCATTAAAACGGTTACTGTTGAAATTGAAGGTGATTATGCGTTTGGTTGGCTCAAAGGCGAAAATGGCGTTCACAGATTGGTGCGTATTTCTCCTTTTGATAGCAATGCCAAGCGTCACACGAGTTTTTCATCTGTGTATGTGTATCCTGTGGCTGATGATTCGATTGAAATTGAAATAAATCCTGCTGATATTGAAATTATTACTGCACGTTCAAGTGGTGCTGGAGGTCAAAATGTTAACAAAGTAGAAACCAAAGTGCAACTAACTCACAAACCAACAGGCATTCAAATTCAGTGTTCCAATTCACGCTCACAACATGATAATAGGGCAACTGCCATGCAAATGTTGAAATCCCAATTATATGAAATTGAACTGAAAAAGCAACAAGCCGCCAGAGATGACATTGAAGCCAATAAAATGAAAAATGAATGGGGAAGTCAAATTCGTAATTATGTGATGCATCCTTATAAACTAGTAAAAGACGTAAGAACTGCTCACGAAACTGGCAATGTAGACGCTATTATGGATGGAAATATTGGAGAATTCTTGAAAGCTTTTTTGATGCTGAATGGGCAAAAAAGTTTAGAGTGATTGTTAAACTTAAAAGTAAAATAATAATTTTTCTTCTTTCTGTTTTTCAAAACTTGAATTATAGTTACTTTCAAATTCTCTAACATTAAAATTAGTAAGAAACAATTATGCTTTAAAGAAATTTCAAATTATGGAGCGAATTGAAGAAAATCTAGATTAGTTTAAAAAATATCATCAAACAAAAAATTAAAAATAAACAATCAAATTAAAGCAAAAAAAATCCCAAAAATAATGGGGATTAGTATTTTAAAGTTTTTAGCTTCCGTGCATGAATTTTTGTTTTTCCAACAATTCTGCTTCAGTTTCCACATGATTGTCATCAGGAACACAACAATCTACAGGGCAAACAGCAGCGCACTGTGGTTCGTCATGAAACCCTTTGCATTCAGTACATTTATCAGCCACAATAAAATATATTTCGTCAGAAACTGGTTCTTGATCTAAATCAGCGTTTACTTTTTTTCCATTTGGAAGTATTACACTGCCTTTTAAGTTAGTTCCATCCTTATATTTCCAATCTTGTGCTCCTTCATATATTGCTGTATTTGGGCATTCTGGTTCGCATGCACCACAATTTATACATTCATCTGTTATTATAATTGCCATCGTTTTTTCTTTTTGTTTGTGTAACTTTGCAATTGCAAAAATAAACCCAAAAATAATTACATACAAATTAAATGGAGTTAATAAAAAGCAGATTATACGCTTTTAACAAATTAGGACTTTTCTTAAGTCAATTTTCAAGAAAAAGCATATCTAAAGCAACTGATATCGATTTTAATGAATTGTTTTTTGATGGATTTTTACATCAAATGAAGTTAGCTCAAGAAAATAATTCTTGGTTTACCGAAGAAAATCTCTTATTGTCAATTGAAAATTGGACAGCTGCACTTCAAAAATCAAACTTAGAAACTTGGGTTTCCAGAGAAAATTTGACCGAAGTTGCTCCCAAAAAAGTTGCCATCATCATGGCTGGAAATATTCCTTTGGTGGGTTTTCATGATTTTTTATCAGTGTTGATTTCTGGACATGATGTGCTTGTTAAACAATCTTCAAACGACAAACATTTGTTGCCTTTCTTGGCAAAATATTTAGAATATATAGAACCAACTTTGAAAGATTGCATCACTTTTATTGATGATAAATTGACCGATTTTGATGCTGTTATTGCCACTGGAAGCAACAATACTGCCCGTTATTTTGAGTATTATTTTGGTAATAAACCCAATATTATCCGAAAAAGTCGCAATTCAGTAGCTGTAATTACAGGAAATGAAACTGAAGAAGATTTTAAAAATTTGGCTGATGATATTTTTACGTATTTTGGTTTGGGTTGTAGAAGTGTTTCCAAATTATATGTTCCTAGAGAGTTTGATTTTAATCTTTTTTTCAATGGAATTTATGAAAAAAAAGACCTGCTTTACAACGCTAAATACGCCAATAATTACGATTATAATAAAGCTGTTTATTTGATGAGCGAGTTTGATTTGTTAGAAAACGGATTTCTGATGATCAAAGAAGATGAAAGTTACTCCTCTCCTATTGCCACTGTTTTTTATGAATATTATGACAATCCAATTGATTTAAAAATAAAATTATACCAAGACAAAGATAAAATTCAATGTGTGGTTTCTAAAGGTTTTTTGCCTAATGAAACCCGTTTCGGTAAAACCCAAAATCCGGAATTATGGGATTATGCAGATGGTATCAACACGTTGACTTTTTTATCGGAAATATGAAAAAGTAACAAAGTTGCAAAGAGAAAAAGTCAAAACTCTGAAACTCTGAAACTCTTAAAATCAAAAAAAAATGAAAAAACACAATTTTAGCGCAGGTCCTTGTATTTTACCTCAATCCGTTATTGAACAAGCTGCTACTGCAATCCTAAATTTTAATAACGACAACCTTTCTTTGATTGAAATTTCGCACAGAAGCAAGCCTTTTGTAGCAGTGATGGATAAAGCCTGTAAGTTGGCTTTGGAAATCCTTGATTTGGAAAACAAAGGATACAAAGCTATTTTTTTACAAGGAGGTGCAAGTATGCAATTTTTGATGGTGGCTTACAATTTACTAGAAAAAAAAGCAGCTTATTTAGATACTGGAACTTGGGCAAATAACGCCATCAAAGAAGCAAAAAACTTTGGACAAGTTATTGAAGTAGCTTCATCTAAATCACAAAAATACAACTATATACCAAAAAATTTCACAATTCCAACTGATGTTGATTATTTTCACGTTACAAGCAACAATACTATTTTTGGAACACAAATTAAAGAATTTCCAAAATCGAATGTTTCATTGATTTGTGATATGAGTTCTGATATTTTTTCTCGTCAATTAGATTTTTCAAAATTTGATTTGATTTATGCAGGTGCTCAAAAAAATATGGGTCCTGCAGGAGCTACTTTGGTGGTTATAAAAGAAGAAATTCTTGGTAAAGTTTCAAGAGCAATTCCATCAATTTTAGATTACAAAGTGCATATCAGCAAAGAAAGCATGTTCAATACTCCACCCGTTTTTTCAGTCTATGTATCAATGTTGACTTTGGAATGGTTGAAAAATTTAGGCGGAATTCCGTTTATTGAAACTGTAAATAATCAAAAAGCAGCATTGATATACAACGAAATTGACAGAAATCCGCTATTTGTTGGATTTGCTGCTAAAGAAGACAGAAGTGTGATGAATGCCACTTTTAATTTGATAGATGAATCATTAAAATCAACTTTTGAAACGCTTTTAAATGAAGCAGGAATTAGTGGTTTGAGCGGTCATAGAAGTGTGGGAGGTTATAGAGCAAGTATGTATAATGCATTACCATTGTATAGTGTTCAGGCTTTGGTGGATGTAATGCAGGAATTGGAGAGGAGTTTTTAGTTGTTGGTTGTTGGTTGTTGGAGATTAAAGATTATAGGTTAGATTGGTATTACTTTAAAAATAAAAAACGCCTTCTTTTTGAGAAGGTTGGGATAGGATGAAAATATTAGCAAATGATGGCATTTCAAAAAGCGGAATTGCCATGTTAGAAAAAAATGGATTTTCCGTAATTATTACGAAAGTTGCTCAAAATCAATTAAAAAAATTTATCAATGAAGAACAAATTGATGTGCTTTTGGTAAGAAGTACCACCCAAGTTTCGCAAGAATTGATCGAGGCTTGCCCCAGTTTGAAATTGATTGGAAAAGGTGGTATTGGTATGGAGAATATCGATGTTGAATTTGCCATTGATCATGGATTGCATGTTATTAACACCCCGGACGCATCTTCAAATGCTGTGGCAGAATTGGTGTTTGCACATCTTTTTGGAATGGCACGTTTTCTTCACGCATCCAACAGAGAAATGCCTTTAGAAGGCGATACGCATTTCAATGAATTGAAAAAAGCATTTTCGCAAGGAATTGAATTGAGAGAGAAAACATTGGGAATTATTGGTTTTGGAAGTATTGGTCAGGAAGTTGCAAAAATTGCGATAGGTTTAGGTATGAATGTGATAGCTTCTGATACTGAAATAAAAAAAGCTACTATTGAATTGAGTTTTTTTAATCAGGAAAAAATGATGTTTTCTATTGAAACGCAACCTTTAGAAACACTTTTAACAACGGCTGATTTTATCTCTTTGCACCTTCCTGCACGAGAGGAATATACATTGACAGCCAAAGAATTTGCTAAAATGAAAAATGGTGTTGGTATCATTAATACTGCAAGAGGTGGCGTTTTGAACGAAGTAGATTTGATTAATGCTATTGAAAGTGGCAAAGTGCAATTTGCAGGCTTAGACGTTTTTGAAAGCGAACCAACTCCTGAAATTCAAATTTTGATGAATCCTGAAGTTTCTTTAAGTCCGCATATTGGAGGCGAAACTTTAGAAGTACAAGAAAGAATTGGAATAGCATTGGCGACACAAATTATTGATTTGTTTGCAAATTAGTTAATGGTTTTTGGTTGGTGGCTTTTGGCAATTAACTATGAACTTTTAAACTTGAAACTTATAAACTTTTAAACTCAATTTATGATAAAAGAAAATATAGTTAATTTTAAGAAAAGTATTCCTAAACATGTGACCTTAGTTGCTGTTTCTAAAACAAAACCGATTTCAGATTTGCAAGAAGCCTATAATGCTGGTCAACGAGTTTTTGGAGAAAATAAAGTGCAAGAAATGATTGAAAAATACGATGCTTTGCCCAAAGATATCCAGTGGCACATGATAGGGCATTTGCAAAGCAACAAAGTGAAATATATGGCGCATTTTGTGGATTTGATTCATGGCGTTGACAGTTTTAAAACTTTACAAGAAATCAATAAGCAAGCTTTAAAAAATAATCGAATTATAAAATGTTTACTGCAAGCAGAAATTGCCAATGAAGAAACCAAATTTGGATTGCCTTTTGACGAGATTTATGGCATTTTATTTTCCGAAGAATTAACGAAACTTAAAAATATCTCAATTGTTGGATTGATGGGAATGGCAACATTTACAGAGGACAAACAACAAATTTCAACCGAATTTGCATCACTAAAAAAGTTGTTTGAAGAATTAAAAAACACGCATCCATCTTTCAAAATTTTATCCATGGGAATGAGTGGAGATTATGAAATTGCTATCGAAAATGGCAGTACTATGATTCGCGTTGGAAGTGCCATATTTGGTCAACGAAATTATATTCTCTAAATTTGGCGCATTAAAGAAAAAGAAATTGTACGCAATCGTAGATATTGAAACCACTGGCGGAAAATTCAATGAAGAAGGAATCACTGAAATTGCCATTTATAAATTTGACGGACAAACAGTTGTTGATCAATTTATTTCACTTGTAAACCCAGAAAAAGACATTCAAGAATTTGTCGTAAGATTGACAGGTATCAATAACGCTATGTTGCGAAATGCACCAAAATTTTTTGAGGTTGCAAAAAGAATTATTGAAATTACAGAAAATTGTACAATTGTTGCTCACAATGCAAGTTTTGATTACCGAATCCTAAAAACAGAGTTTGACAGACTGGGATATAATTTTCAACGAAATACGTTGTGTACGGTTGAGTTGAGTCAAGAGTTGATTAAAGAAGAAAATTCGTATAGCCTTGGAAAACTGACAAAATCTCTGGGAATTCCGATGTCAAATAGACACAGAGCTTCTGGAGACGCTTTGGCAACCGTTCATTTGTTCAAAATTTTGCTTGAAAAAGATACTCAAAAAACCATCATTAAAAAAGCCATCAAATACTTTGATAAAAAATTTGAAAAAGAAAAACTGAAAAAAATGATTGAAGAAATACCTGAATCTTTGGGTGTTTTTTATATTCATGATGAAAAAGGAACCGTGATTTATATTGGCAGACATAAAAACATGAAATCTGAATTAAATCGCGTGTTAATGAAAACTTCAAAACGGGCATTGAAAATCCAAATCCATGCAAATTCGATTTCATTTGATATTTTTGGAAATGAGCTTTTCATTAAACTAAAATATTATTTGGAATTGGACAAATTGTCTCCAAAATACAATTTCAAAAAGAAATTCTTGATTGTTGAAGAAAATTTCAATCATCCCGATTTTTTGATTATTGACAAAGGAAGACAATTGCAAGAACATGGAATTGTTTTGGTTGAAAATAATGAAATCGTTGGTTTTGGGCACACAAATTTGGCGTTTCAAGAAAATGATTTGTCAATTATTAGAAAATTAGTAACCCCAATTGATAATAGAAAATTGGCAAAACACTTAGTAAAAAACTATTTAAAAAAGAATAAGGTATTGAAAATTGTGCGTTATTAAAAAATTGTGATTTTTACTGACATTTATACTATAATTTTAATTTTCAGTTGATTATAATTCATATACTATCTATAAATTTTACGAATACGTCAAATGACGTATTTTTTTTTATATATTTATGGCGATTTTTGCTTAATCTCATTTTAAAAACGCCGACCATGAAAAAAATATCAATTTTACTTTGCAGTTTGTTTATTTCAATAAGCGCATTTTCTCAAGACAATTTTGGCACAGGACTAAAGTTTGACCAAAAATTATATGAAGATTTGCCACAATCTGTTCCATTAGTTACCAGAAGTTTTACTGCTTTGCCAAGTTCTTTTAGCATTAAAGGTTATGCTCCAACTCCACAAAGTCAAGGAAGACAAGGTTCGTGTGTTGGGTGGGCAAGTGCTTTTGGTGCAAGAACAATTGCAAATGCCGTAAAAAATAATTGGCAATATAACACAGCTATGATCAATCAAAATACCTATTCACCTTCTTTTGTTTACAATCAAATTCGTGTAAACAATAATTGTGAAGGTGCTTACATTGAAAATGCTATGAAAGTTTTAAATATGAATGGTGCCGCAAAAATGAATGAATTTCCTTATACTGATCAATCTTGTACTACTTCACCTTCATCGTATGTATTGTCCTCTGCTAGTAATCATAAAATAATAACGTATGAGCGATTAGCAAGATGGGATAATCCAGTAAATTTAGTTGGAAAAGTAAAAAAAGCCATTTCTGAGAAAAACCCTGTGGTTATTGGATTGTTTCAATACAACAGTTTGATGTTAGATGCCAACAAAGTTTGGATTCCAAATACAGGAACTAATGGACATGCAATGGTAGTTGTTGGTTATGATGACAATAAAGCTGGTGGTGCTTTTGAAATCATGAATTCTTGGGGAACTAATTTTGGAAACAATGGTTTCTTCTGGATTCGTTATGCAGATTTTGAACGTCAAATAAAAACTGCGTATGTGTTGATTGATAAAAGAGATGATAATAATATTAATAACAATACTATTATTAATGTAAACATCAATACAGTTATTAACAATAAATTAGGAGGTGAATTGACCTTGAAACTAGACACAGGAGAAGATATGCCAATAAAATTAGCTGATGGTGCAACAAGAAATTTCAATATTGTGAAAGCGACAAATACTACATATAGAGTTAATAATACTTACACTTCTGGAACACAATTTCGTATTTATTTAAAAACCAAACAACGAGGATATGTATATTTAATTGGTTTTGGCTCTGCTGATAAATCAGTGAACAAATTGTATCCTTTTGATAATTTCTCTGATTATTTCAATTATGTTGATAGTGAAATTGCAATACCAAATGAGGATTATTTTATAGAATTTGATAATAATCCTGGAAGAGATATTTTGTGTGTTTTATATAGCAAAGACAAACTAAATATTGATGATATTGTAAGCAAAGCAAGAACAAGTTCTGGAGATTTTGTATCCAATATAAAAGGCGCTTTGTCTTCAAGCATTTTTAAAGGAACTGATGTAACTTTCAGTAGTAATAAAATTGCTTTTGATGCCAATTCAAAAAGCAATGTTGAAAAGGTTGTCCCTATTTTTATTGAAATGAATCACAAATAAAATAAACACTCATGAAAATCCTAAAAAACAACATAGTATTTTTTTTCCTTGTATTATCGTTTCTTGGATTTAGTCAAAGTACTTACGTTTACCAAGAAGAATTTAATAACACTAATAATTGGCCAACAGGCAATAATGACACTCGTGAACTTAGCGTTTACAATGGTCGCTATTATTTTGAACACAAAAGAACAACAGAATCTTGGAAAGTTTCAACAGCCGATTTTTCACTTTCAGATAGTGACGATTTTGAAATAGAAACTTCTATTCAAAAAATTTCTGGAGTTCAAGATTATGGAATTTCATTTTTATACGATTATAAAGATGAAAATAACTACAAAGAATTTGGAATCACTGCAAACGGTTATTATAGAGTGGCAGAATCCGTAAGCGGAACTTATTCTACGCTACAAGCTTGGGTAGCATCAACTGCCTTGAAAACAGGAAATTATGGAACAAATGTTCTTAAAATTACTAAAAAAGGAAAAACAGTTACTTTTTATATCAATGGAACCTATGTTTACACAACTACTCATAAATCAATAGTTGGAAAAAAATTAGCCTTCCAACTCTACAGAAACCAAAAGATTTCAGTTGATTATATTAGAGTTACCAAAACATCCTCAATAATCAATAAAAACATCACTTCAGGAGAAACTATTTTGTTCGATGGTTTTGATGATAACAATAACAATTGGGCAACTCAAAACAACAATGATGTTACTTTAGAAATTAAAAATGGGGGATACGATTTTGACCATAAAAGAGATGATGGTGGCTGGAATACCACCTATGAAAAAAGAATTGACACCAACAGAGATTTTTATATTGAAGGTTCTTTTTTAAAAATGATTGGTGTTCAAGACAGAGGTTATGGACTTATTTTTGGCAGAAAAGACAATGACAATCAAAATGAGTTTTTCATTTCTGGAAATGGAATGTTTTATATTCAACAAACATCAAATGGTTCATCTACAGCTATAAAAGGTTGGACAACTGCAAGCCAAATCAAAACAGGCAACAACCAATACAACTATTTAAAAGTTGAGAAAAAAGGAAATGCGATGAACTACTATATCAATAGTGCTTTGGTTCATACGCAATACGCTCCTACTTTTTATGGTGAAAGAACTGGGTTTATTGTTTATGGTCGTCAAAAAATTTCTATAACTTATTTGAGCATGAGGTATATTGGCTCAAAAAATAATAATTATATCGACACGAATAATAATATCAATAATAACATTGGTGAGAGTATTTTATTTGATGATTTTTCTTCAAACGGAAATAATTGGAATACTAATTATGCTGACGAATACGACTTTAATATTAGTAATGGAAAATATTATTTAAATCATAAATTAAATGAAAAGGGACGGTTAAGTCATATCACAAGAGAATTTGACAGCAATAAAGATTTTGAAATAGAAACCAAGTTTCAACACGTTTCAGGAGAAACAAATTTACCCTTTGGAATATTATGGGGCAAAAAAAATTCTAATTATTTTCAATTTTTGATTACGACAAATGGTTATTATAAAGTAAATAAAGTTGTTAATAACGTTAATGAAGACATCATCAAATGGACGAAAACCACCTATTTAAAAGAGGGCGTTGGAGGTGAAAATACTATAAAAATCAAAAGAGAAGGTGAATATTATAAGTTTTATATCAATAATACTTATATTACCAAAATTGATTATGAAAAATTTTATGGAAATGAAATTGGTTATGGTGTTTATTACAAACAAAAAATTTCAGTTGATTATTTGAGCATCAAAGGTATTAAAGAAAATACCAACAATATAATTGTAAATAATGATGCTTTAAAAATTCCTTTATACGATGATTTTTCTTCAAACACAAATAGTTGGAATTTAGAGAATGCTGACGATTATTCTACAGAACTTACAGGAGGAAAACTGATAATGCATAGAAAAAAAGAGGGTGGAATTTTTATCAGTAAAGATGTGGCTATTGATGATAGCAAAGACTTTATTATAGAATCTGCTATTCGCGAAGAAAACACCTCTACAGGTTGGTATGGAATTACTTTTGGCAGAAAAAATTCTTCAAACGAATTCAGCTTTTTGTTGTCAGGAAATGGAAATTATAAATTCCGAAAATTTGATAATGATGTCTATAAAGAAATCATTCCACTCACATTTTCATCCGTAATCAAAACAGGAACTAATGCTTTAAATGTCATAAAAATTGTAAAATCAGGTTCATTAATTCGTTTTTACATCAACAATACGTATGTGAGCGAAACTCCTTTTGAACGATTTTTTGACAATAAATTTGGATACACCATTTATTTTGATCGAAAAATTGGCGCAGAATATTTAGATATTAAATACCAAACTGACAGCTATAACAATCCTCCAGTAATTGTCATTACGGAACCAATTGTTGAAGAAGTAAGAGGATTTAAAATTGTGGAAGCCAAATCAATTACAGTAAAAGGAAAAGCAACTGATGCAGATGGCATTTTCGAAATCACTGTTAATGGCAAAGAAGCAAGTGTTTCTGAAGATGGAACTTTCTTTGTTAGTGTGCCATTAGGATATGGAAAAAACGATTTGATTGTAAAAGCAACTGATTTAAAACAAGCGTCCTCAACAAAAAGTTTTGTTATCAAACGAAATTCTCCAGAAATCATAGATGCTGATATTACCAATGTTGACAAAAAAGAAAATTTAGATATTGGCTTCGGAAAGTATTATGCATTGATAATTGGTGTTAGTGAATATCAAGATAAAACCATCCAAAGTTTAAATGGAGAACCAACTAAAGATGCTCAAGCTTTGGCTGATATTTTGGTTACTTACTATAATTTTGACAAACAAAATGTTAGTGTCCTAAAAAATGCGAAAGAAAACGAAATTATTAGGGAATTTTATAATTTAAAAAATAAAATTACCAAAAATGATAATTTAGTCATTTTTTACGCAGGACATGGAAACTATGACAAAGCCAGTGAAAAAGGTTATTGGATGCCTTCGGATGCTGAAATGGAATTTGAAGGAAATGTAATTTTAAATACCAGTATTGTTTCTTATATAAAAGCCATTAATTCAAGACACACTTTGTTGATTGCAGATGCTTGTTTTAGTGGAAGTATTTTAGTTAGAAATCGAGATTTTAAAGAAGCTACAAAAGCAGTTCAGAAAAAATATGAGTTGCCAAGTAGAAAAGCTATCACCAGTGGAACTTTAACGACAGTTCCTAATGAAAGTGTATTTATGAAATATCTTTTGAAAAAATTAAAAGACAATACTGATACTTACATTTCAGCAGGACAATTATTCAATATGATTGAAGATCCAGTAATCAATAACACAACTGGAGAAAATCAACCACAATATGCACCAATTGCAAATACTGGTGATGAAGGAGGAGATTTTATTTTTATCAAAAGAAACTAGCCAAACTATTTTTTTTTACTATTTTAGCTCTTGATATTATGATAAATCAAGAGCTTTTAATTTTACAGTTTCAGCAAAAAGATGTGCAAGCCTATGAAAAACTTTACAATGCTTATTGTAAAAGTATTGCAGGTGTTATAAATACGATTGTAAAAAATCCTGAGGTGACAGAAGAAATTACTCAAGACGTTTTTTTAAAAGCATGGAACAATGCTGCTTCTTACTCACCAAGCAAAGGACGATTTTTTACATGGTTATTAAATATTGCACGAAATGCAGCTATTGACCACACTCGATCCAAAAATTTTAAACAATCAAAACAAAACCAAACTACTGATTTTTTCGTAGATATTCTTGAAACACATGATGATTTAAACAGTAGCACAAATGCAATTGGTTTAAAAGATATTGTTTATAAATTGGGGGAAACCTGCAAATCATTAATTGAATTGTTGTATTTCAGAGGATTTACACAAGTTGAAGCTTCCGAAGAGTTGAACATGCCTTTGGGCACCATAAAAACTAAAAATAAAATATGTGTTGGACAATTGCGTTCAATACTAGGATTGTAAAAATGAACATAAAAGAATACATAGCATCTGGAATATTAGAACTGTACGTTGCAGGTTCGCTTTCTGAAAAAGAAAACGAAGAAGTGCATGATGCAATTCAAAAATATCCAGAATTGATGGCTGAAGTAATTGCCATCGAAAAAGCAATTGTACTACTCACTGCTGCCACAAATCAAGGAGATTCTTATTCATTTGACGCTATCAAAAAGAAGATTTCAAACGAACCAAAAGTTATTCCAATGCAAAAACCGAAAAAAAATTTTTGGACGTATTCAGGTTGGGTTGCCGCTTTTATTTTGGGGGGTGTTCTTGTGTATACTAATTTTCAAAACAAACAATCAACCACAATGGTTGCCGGCGAAAAACAACAATTAGAAGAGCAAATTGACAGGGTAAAAAATAGTTTGTCTCAAACAGAAAAATTGCTTGAAATTTTTAGAGATAAAGACATTATTTCTGTACCATTAGCAGGACAAAATGCCTCTCCCAGTTCCTATGCAAAAGTGTATTGGGATAAAAAAACCAAAAATATTTATTTGGATGCCAAAGGTTTGCCAACACCTCCTAAAGGAAAAGTTTATCAAATATGGTCACTAAAAGTGACCCCTTTAACTCCGACAAGTTTGGGAACTTTAGACAATTTCAGTGCGGATGCTAATAAGATTTTCACAATAAAAAATTCGAATAATTCAGAAGCATTTGGTATCACTTTAGAACCTGCTGGAGGAAGTGAAACCCCAAATTTAGAGCAACTTTATGCTTTGGGAGCTGTGAGGTCTTGATTTTTTTTTGTAAAAGATTTTTAATAACACTATTGAAAATAAACATACGATACAAAGCAAAACTCAAAAACATTTTGAAACTAAAATCGAAAAAATTATCAATTTTCTTTTAAACGATATTAGTAAATGTTGTTGCTACATCTTTTCCATCCCAAATTCCCTCAAATTTAAAAGGAACAAATCTTGCAAATAATTCTTCTTTATACCAGTTTAGCTTTCTAGTCAATAATACTACTTCTCTATGTTTTGGATTTTTATAGGCATAATCCATCATTTCTGCTTGGGTTTTCCAAATACTAATAGTGGCTTGCTGAATCAAAGGCCATTCACCTACTCCAATAGACAAAACCAACCCATCATAACCCTCCAAACTTTGGCTTACTGTTCCTACTTTGCTCCAAAAAGACCAGAGTTTTTTGAATCGAATGCGAGCTCTCGTAAGGACAACCACTGGTTTGTCTTTAGATAATATTGCATTTTTTTTAAAAGGTTGAGTGCCATCCCAAAAACCATGAGCTTCAGAAGAATTCAAATAAGCTGTAAAATGTTCGCTACTACGTTTTTGGTAGTTTTTAAAAAATGAATTTTCTTTGAAAAAAGTATTGGCAAATTCTTCAGAATCCCAAATACAAAATAAAACATAAGTTCCAAAATTCGGAATCGCACTAAAACCATTTTTTGCTCCTGAGCCTAATATCTTATAAAAAGTGAGACCAGCAACATTTTTCAAACCGCGATGACCTAATTGCATTTGTGTAAATGCCCACCATTTATTTGAAAATGTTTCTACTTTAAAAAAAGTACTGGTGGTTATTTGACTCATGGAATTGGTTAATTGTTTTTGGCTGTTGTTCGATAGTCAAAAGATGTTGGATTAAAAAGTTTTAGCTCTTTATTCTATTCTCTTTTTTGCCTTAGTCATCTGCCTTAGTCTTAATTCTTCTGCTTTAGTCTTAATTCTTCTACCTCAACTTATTCAAACTTCGTTTCCAATTTTAGATAATCTAAAAAATCTCTTTTGGTTTCTTTTTCTTTGAATTTCCCCCCAAATTCGGAAGTTACAGTACTACTTTCGATGTCTTTAATTCCTCGAGAATTAACACACAAATGCTTGGCATCGATTATACAAGCAACATCTTGAGTGCCTAATGCATCTTGCATGGCTTGCACAACTTGCATCGTTAAACGTTCTTGCACTTGAGGTCTTTTGGCATAATATTCAACGATTCTGTTCATTTTCGATAGCCCAACTACTCTACCATTCGAAATATATGCCACGTGTGCACGTCCAATAATTGGTAATAAATGATGTTCACAAGTAGAATACACCACAATATTTTTTTCTACCAACATTTCTCCATATTTGTAATTGTTTTCAAAAGTGGATGCTTTTGGCATATTTTTAGGATTTAAACCCATAAAAATTTCATTAACGAAGGCTTTGGCAACTCTTCTTGGAGTTCCTTGAATACTATCGTCTGTTAAATCCATGCCCAAAGTGTGTAAGATATCTTTCACGCTTTCTTGAATTTTATCTATTTTTTCTTGGTCAGAAAGTTCAAAAGCATCAGCTCTAATAGGGTTTTGAGCTGAAGTTCCAATATGATTTTCTCCTATTTCGTTGATGATTTCGTCGTTCATGTTAGTTCGCAATTCAAACATTTAATTGTATAATTAAAAATGCAAATTTAAGGCTTTATTTATTTACTACACCAAATAATGTAGATAAAGAACAACTTGTTTGTTCGCCTGAAATCATGTTTTTTAATGTAAAAACTTGCTTTTCTACTTCTTGAGAACCAACAATGACCACAAACGGAATTTCGCGTTTGTCAGCATAATTCAGTTGTTTTTTTAGTTTTGTAGCTTCAGGATACAATTCTGATTTGATTCCATCTTTTCTCAATTCAGCAATGGCTTTCATGCAAAACAATGCTTCTTGGTCACCAAAATTTAAAAACAACACTGTTGGTTTTGGCAAAGCCACTTTTTCGAACAACTGTAGTTCTTCTAAAACCAAATAAATTCGATCCAATCCAAAGGAAATTCCCACTCCAGAAACATCTTTCAATCCAAAAATTCCTGTCAAATCATCATATCTTCCACCACCACCAATAGAACCCATGCTTACGGATTTGGGAGCAGCAACCTCAAAAATGGCACCTGTATAATAATTGAGACCTCTTGCTAAGGTAACATCAATCTCTAAATCAGCAGATTGTAACCCTAATTGCTGTATGTTTTCAATAATAAAACGCAATTCTGAAACACCTTTTTTTCCTTCTTCAGAAGTGATTAAAAGGTTTTCTAAGGATGTTAGTTTATTCAAATTATTGCCAGAAAAATCAAACAAAGGTTGCACTTTTGCGATGGCTTCTTTAGAAATTCCTTTAGAAATCATTTCATTTTCAACCCCTTCTTTGCCAATTTTATCTAGTTTATCCAAAGCCACTGTAAAATCAATCAATTTGTCTGATGCCCCAATCACTTCTACAATTCCAGAAAGGATTTTGCGATTGTTGATTTTGATGGTAGTTCCTTTCAAACCTAAGTTTGAAAAAACGGTGTCATACAACTTTATAAAATCAATTTCTTGCCACAAAGAATCGCTTCCAACCACATCAGCATCACACTGATAAAATTCTCTAAAACGCCCTTTTTGAGGACGATCTGCGCGCCAAACTGGCTGAATTTGATAGCGTTTAAATGGAAATGTAATGTCATTTTGGTGTTGCACAACATATCTTGCAAAAGGGACAGTGAGGTCGTAACGCAAAGCTTTTTCGGAGATTTGAGGAGTGAGTTTTAAACTATTTTTATCCGCCAAAAATTGCTCAGTTACTTTCTCCAAATAATCCCCAGAATTCAAAATCTTAAAAATCAAACGATCACCTTCTTCACCATATTTTCCCATCAAGGTTTCCGAATTTTCAAAACTAGGTGTTTCAATTGGCTGAAATCCGAAGTTTTCAAAAGTGGTTTTTATGGTATTGATGATATAAGTTCTGTTAGCAACTTCTGTTGGTGAAAAATCTCTAGTTCCTTTTGGAATGCTTGGTTTCATATAATTAATTACAAATTTTTAATTAGGAATTACGAATTTATACTTGATAATTCGTAATTCCTAATTCCTAATCAAGTCGCAAATATCGATAAAACCTAGCTATTTTCAAGTCGTTTTTGAGTTTTATTTCTCCATTTTAGTGAATACAAAGAAGCATTCAATTCAAAACCTAACAAGAGAATAATGGCATTTAACCAAACGAATAACATCAAAATTAAAAGCGTTCCAATTGAGCCATACAACTGATTGTATTGCGCAAATTTCTCAACATAAATTCCGAATAAATAAAAGGTAAATAGCGAAACAACTGTTGTCAAAATAGCGCCTGCTGAAAAGAATTTTACGTCTTTTCCTTGCTTAGTTCCATATCGAAAAAGCAGCGAAACAATGGTGAAAATCATGATTAAAAACAAGATATTTTTACCGATTAAAAACAGGTTTAAATCATCCGTATTTAACCAACCTCTATCATTTATTTTTGAAATAGCTACTTGATATACAATGGTTAAGGTGACTGTGATTATCAAAAAAAATGACAATACCAATGAAACGCCTAACGACACAAAATAGGCTCTAAAAACGTTTCGAAATTCCTTAACATGATAGGAATATTCAAAGCCTCCAAAAATAGCATTTACGCCATTTGTCATTAAAAAAATTGACAAAATAAATCCGAAAGACAACAAACCTCCATACTGATTGTTGATAATATCGCCCAAAACAACTCGAACTGCTTCAAAGGTTTTTGGTGGCAATACACCCCTAATAAAAGTAAATAATTCCTCTTGAAAACCATCAATAGGAATGTAGGAAATGAGCGTTAAAATAAATAGAAAAAACGGAAAAATCGCCATAAAAAAACTAAAAGCAATACCTCCTGCTCTTGACGTTAATGCTCCTTTGATGATGCCAATGACATACAATTCAAGCACGTCATATAAAGACATGCCTTCCAAACCCGGAATTTTGATTTTCTTTCCAAATTTCATCAACCAATTAATGATGGGTATTTTTTGTAATTGCGCTTCTACTTCTTTGGACATTTTTTTGTTTCAGTTGTTTGAGGGTTTCTGTTGTTTCTGTTGTTAGATTAGTAAATTGTTACATTGATACATAGCTACATTGATACATCAATCCATAGCTTTCAAACTCAAATCCATATTATACACAGAATGTGTTAAAGCGCCTGATGAAATATAATCCACACCACATGCTGCATATTTTCTAATAGTATTTTCGTTGATGCCTCCAGAAGATTCTGTCAAACATTTGTTGCTAATCAAATCGACTGCTTTTTTGGTATCTTCAAAAGAAAAATTATCAATTAAGATTCTATAAATACCTTCATTTTGAAGAATTTCTGAAATTTCATCCAAATTTCTAGCTTCCACAATAATTTTCAAATCGAGATTTTTTGCTTTTAAATAGGCTTTTGTTTTGCTAATTGCTGCTGAAATTCCGCCAGCAAAATCAATGTGATTGTCTTTAATCATAATCATGTCATACAACGCAAAACGGTGATTTTCTCCTCCTCCAATTTTTACAGCCCATTTTTCTAAGGCTCTAATACCTGGAGTGGTTTTTCTGGTATCTAAAATTTTGGTTTTTGTGCCTTTCAATAATTCCACAAACGAAGCTGTTTTTGTAGCAATAGCGCTCATTCGTTGCATGGCATTCAGCACCAAACGTTCCGATTTTAAGATGGATTGCGAACTTCCTGAAACATGAAAAACAACATCGCCAAAAGCTACTTTTTCACCATCATTGATGAAGGTTTCTACTTTTAAATTGGCATCAACATATTCAAAAACTTGTTTTGCAAATGCCACTCCTGCAATAATTCCTTGGTCTTTTACCAACAATTTTGCTTTCCCTTTCGCTTCTTTTGGAATGCAAGAAAGCGAACTGTGATCGCCATCACCAACATCTTCTCTGATGGCATTTTCGATAATCAGTTGTATTTCCTTTTCAAATTGTGCTTTTGAAATCATGTTTTTTTATTAATTGTGGTAAAAATACAAATTCAATTGTCATAATTTGTAATTTTGAGGTATGAAAATCAAACTGCTTGCCATCGGAAAAACAGACAGTAAACCACTGCAATTGCTGATGGATGAATACCAACAACGCTTAAAACATTACATCAAATTTGAATTTGAAATGATTCCTGATATCAAAAATGCCAAGAATTTAAGCGAATCACAACAAAAAGAAAAAGAAGGCGAACTGATTCTCAGCAAATTGCAACCAACAGACGAATTGCTATTGTTGGATGAAAACGGCAATCAATTTAGCTCTTTAGAATTTTCATCCTATTTACAGAAAAAAATGAATGCAGGCGTCAAACAATTCGTTTTAGTAATTGGTGGTCCATATGGATTTTCTGAGGCTGTATATGCAAAATCGCTAGGCAAAATTTCGCTATCAAAAATGACATTTTCGCATCAAATGATTCGTGTTTTTGTGATAGAACAATTGTATAGAGCTTTTACTATTTTGAAAAATGAGCCATATCATCATCAGTGAATTAATGTAACAATGTATCAATTTAACAATGTAACAATAGAAACAATGTAACAATGTATCAATGTAACAATAGAAACAACAGAAACATTTCAAACAACAGAAACATTTCAAACAACACAAACTACAAAAACCCTTAAAATTTTGATTAGTTTTGCTTTTTTAAAAAAAAGAATTCATGAAACTGGTTTTTGCTACCAATAATATCAACAAACTGAAAGAAGTTCAGGAAATGCTACCAAATTCGATAACATTGGTTTCTTTAAAAGACATCAATTGTGAGGAAGAAATTGACGAAACTGAAACTACATTGCAAGGAAATGCCATTTTAAAAGCCAATTATATTACCGATAATTATCAACTCAATTGTTTTGCTGATGATACTGGTTTGGAAGTAGCTGCACTTGATGGAAAACCTGGCGTTTATTCTGCACGTTTTGCTGGTGAGCCAACAAATGCTGAAAAAAATATGGAAAAATTATTGTACGAAATGGCTAGTTTTACTGACAGAAATGCACAATTCAGAACTGTGATTTGTTTGAATTTGGATGGAAATCAATATTATTTTGAAGGCATTTGCAAAGGAACAATTTTGATGCAACCACAAGGAAACAAAGGTTTTGGATATGATCCCATTTTTCAACCAAATGGATTTGAAAAATCCTTTGCTGAAATGAGTTCAGAAGACAAAAATCGGATTTCACATAGAGGTTTGGCGATTGAAAAATTAGTTGCTTTTTTAAGGGATTATGTAGCATAAAAAAGTAATCATTAAAAAATTTGAATAGTATTGAACTTTTAAAATGAACAAAACAAGTTACAAAAAACATTTTTTAATCCTTTCAGTTTTACTGATTGTTTTGTTTTTTGTGAACATCAGTTTGGGCTCTGTAATGATTCCAATTCAGGATATTATGGCTGTTTTGATGGGCGAAAATGCGAGTAAAGAAAGTTGGGAAATCATTGTGTTGAATTTCCGAATTCCGAAAGCAATTACTGCTGTGATGGTTGGCTCAGGACTTTCAGTAAGTGGTTTGTTGATGCAAACCTTGTTTCGAAATCCTTTGGCTGGCCCTTTTGTATTGGGCATTTCTTCGGGCGCAAGTTTAGGTATTGCTTTTTTATTATTAGGTTCTAGTTTATTTGGAGGATTTTTAGTTTCATCTTCTTTTACACATTGGAGTTTGCCAATTGCAGCAAGTTTGGGTGCTTTTTTAGTGTTGTCAGCAGTGATTATTGCAGCCAATAACGTTCGAAATACCATGTCTATTTTAATTATTGGATTGATGTTTGGCAGTTTTACAGCAGCTATTATCAGTGTACTTGCGTATTTTAGTGAAGCCTCTCAGATTCAGCAATATGTTTTTTGGAGTTTTGGAAGTTTGGGAAATCTAAGTTGGCAAGAATTATTCATTTTTGCAGTGTTTTATTTTGTAGGAATAATTGGCATTATTCCAATAATAAAACCTTTGAACAGTTTATTGTTGGGCGAAAACTATGCAAAAAGTTTGGGCATTCATCTTCAAAAAACTAGAAATACGATTTTGGTAATTACAAGTATTTTAACAGGAGTTATCACCGCTTTTTCAGGACCAATTGCATTTGTTGGTTTGGCAGTTCCTCATGTTGCTCGCATGTTTTTTACGACTTCCAATCATAAAGTTTTAGTTCCTGCAACCTTGTTATTAGGAGCAATTATTCTGTTGATTTGCGATATCATCGCTCAACTTCCTACAAGCGAATTCACGCTTCCTATCAATGCAATTACAGCACTTTTTGGAGCGCCAGTTGTCATTTGGTTGTTGGTCAGAAAAAAGAAATTATTTGTATAATAATGAAAAACAGCATTTTACATACCGAAAACTTAAGTATTGGTTATACTTCCAAAAAAACACGTACTGTAGTTTGCGAAAACATCCAATTTCACCTTCAAAAAGGAACTTTTGTAACCTTATTAGGCAAAAATGGGATTGGAAAATCTACCTTTTTGCGAACACTTTCTCAAGTTCAAAAACCATTAAAAGGCACTATTTTCATCAATGAAAAACCACTAGAAACGTATAGCAGTAAAAGTTTGGCAACATTAGTTAGTTTGGTACTCACAGAACGATTACCAGAAAGTCAACTTACTGTTTTTGAATTGATTGCACTTGGCAGACAGCCTTATACAAATTGGGTAGATACGCTTTTGGAAGAAGATATTCTCAACATTGAGAAAGCCATGGAACTCACTGAAACTGCGCATTTAAAAAACCATCGATTTTATGAATTGAGTGATGGTCAGTTGCAGCGTGTTTTTATAGCAAGAGCTTTGGCACAAGACACTCCTTTGATTATTTTAGACGAACCAACAGCACATTTAGACTTGCATCACACCCTGAAAATATTCAAGGTTTTGAAAAAATTAGTAACAGAAACTTCAAAAACTATACTGATTTCTACGCATGAAGTAAACTTGGCAATCAAATTTTCGGATGAAATAGCCTTGATGATTGAAAAAAAAATTTATAAAGGCACTCCACAACAGTTGATTGAAAAAAGTGAATTTGATAAGTTATTTCCTGATGAAATGATTCATTTTGACAAAAATTTGCAACAATTTGTGATGAAGTAATATTTGTTATTTATTTCAATTGCATTTTTACTTTTTCCATTTTTGAAACCGTTTTCCAAAGCATAAGACTCAAAAAATCGTCATATTTAATAAGTTTTCTTAAAGTCAGAAAACTCAAACTTTGCGCAATGCAACTGCCCAAAATTGAAAAATTAGAAAAAAACTAATAATAAAAGGATTTGGAAAATTATTCATATCAAAAACGAGCTTTTTTTGAATAACATTAAATTAGTAGTATAATTAGATTCATTTATTACATAATTCATAATTCGTAGAAAAGTATTTGAGTATGTTAGCATTTTTTTAACACCATTAACTTCTTTAGTTTTCTATTTTTGAATAATAAAATAGTTCACTCAAAAGCAAATTATTATGAAAAAATTAGGAATTATTTGTTTGATGTTTTTCGTTGGAAGTGTCTTTGCTCAGCAACCATTAGCTGGACCAAAGGCTAAAAACATAAACGTATGGGATAGGAAAAAAAAGGTTACCGTTTTGAACGTTAAAGGTATTGTAAACCCTGAATTAAGATCTCTAGAACTAAAAAATTTAAGACCCTGGAATCGAGTAGTAACTTCGGATTTAAAAGTTACCATTGGAAATAGAAAAATGCATGATTTGCAAGGACCAGAAAGAAAAAATTATTATCCTTGGCAAAAATAATAATCTAAAAGGGTTGCAAATTGCAACTTTTTTTGGTTGAAATATCAAATTTCTTTTAATTCCTCCAATTTTAGCTGTCTGAAATATAAAAAAAGTGGAAAAGTAAATGCAACCGCAACTAAGAATGTAAAGGGAATAAACACCCACCAAAACTTAATTTTCAAGCGCAAAGATTCTGTAACTAAAAAAACAAAAAAAGTAAAGACAACTACAGTTAAATCTGCACCAAAAGATTTTCCTGCAAAATTGATTTGTGCATCATTCATAAAACTTGTAAAAGTAGCATTTTCAACACTTTGAAAATATTGAATATTGAAATACCAAGTGTAAATCACACCCAAAATAGCCAATAATAAATAAAAATATTTAAGTTTCATTTTAAAATAGTTTAATTTGACTTTCATCGTCATTTTTCTTTTTATCAATTTTTTTCTTCATAATTGTTTTTTCTTCATCTGAGTCTGAGTTTGATTTTTCAACAATTGTAATTTCTAAAGGCAAAATATCGGCTACAATTTCTTCATCAATGACTTCAACATCATCAATAAGTTCTATTTCTGGCTCTTCAAAAGGCAAAGGTTCTTTCAAATTGACTTGTTTTATTTTTTCAGTAGTTAACTGATTTCCAAGTGCTTTGATTCCTTTTACTGCAATAAACTCCTCAAAATTTACGATGAGGTTTTCCAAACTTCTTTTTGAGAAAAAAACCTCTGCAATTGGTCTATAATCTGTTGCTACAATTTCTAATTGCGATTTTGGATGGTCAGAAATAAAAAGTTCTTCTTTTTCAGGAGTTTCAATAATAAAACGTTTTACAAAATAGCGCTCTTTTTCGCCATCAAAATAAATTACAGAAATTGGTTTTTGAGGTTTCCACTTTTCTAAAACAATCATATCATCTTCAAAATGCATCGTCAAATCTGGTTTTACAGCTTTTGCTTTTCCATGTTGTGTGATGATTAACAACTTATCTTCTGCTTTGAATTCGCCCAACAATTCTCCTCTTTCATCTACATTTAAACGTTGCACTGTGTCATCAAACCAAATTTTTCTTGGCTTTAAAGTAGACACTCCTTCATACTTGAAATCGATGCTTTTTATGGCGAATTTGGTAATTGTATTTCCACGAACGTCTCTTCCTTTAATTGCTAAATCTGCAAAATCTATATCCCATTTCAGCTTTTTGACGCTTCCAACAGCACGTAAATTAATAGTCACCACTTCAGCTTCTCCATTTGGATTTGCAGAAAAATAATGCACTTCTGAACCTTTGTTGCCATTCGTTAAATCATATTCTTTGTCACGTGTTACGCCTGTGACTGTAAAGCGTTTCATGTAACTTGGCCCTTTTGAACCATCTTTGTAGATAAAATTATAAACAGTTCTTCTATCTTTCTTTTTGAAAACAGCCACATGAATAATATCTTTTCCAACAAAGTTTTTTGCATCGACTTTGGTAACCATCATTTTGCCATCTTTTCTAAAAATAATAACGTCATCAATGTCTGAACAATCTGTGACAAATTCGTCTTTTTTTAATGAAGTTCCCACAAAACCTTCTGCTCTGTTTACATATAGTTTGGCATTGTTCATGGCTACTTTTGTAGCTTCAATATCATCAAAAATTCGGATTTCGGTTTTGCGTTCTTTGCCTTTTCCGAATTTTTCTTTCAAACTTTTGAAATAATCAATGGCAAATTCAATCAAATTATTTAAATGATGTTTAACACCTGCAATTTTTTGTTCCAAACTTTCAATAAATTGTTTGGCTTTGTCGATATCAAATTTTGAAATTTTCTTAATTCGTATTTCCGTCAAACGCTCAATATCCTCAACACTAATCGCTCTTTTAAGATGTGCAATATGTGGTTTTAATCCCTTATCAATAGCTTCAATAACTCCTTCCCAAGTTTCCTCTTCTTCAATATCTCTATAGATTCTGTTTTCAATAAAAATGCGTTCTAAAGAGGCAAAATGCCATTGTTCTTCCAATTCATCTAACTGAATTTCCAGCTCACGTTTTAAGAGCAAAACTGTGTTATCAGTAGAATGTTTGAGCATTTGAGTAACACCTCCAAACAAAGGTTTGTTGTCTTCGATAATGCAACACAAAGGCGAAATTGAATTTTCACAGCTCGTAAAAGCGTATAAAGCATCTATGGTTTTATCAGGTGAAACATTGGGTGGCAAATGCAACACAATTTCTACTTCAGCAGCAGTGTTGTCTTCAATTTTTTTTATTTTAATGGTTCCTTTTTCATTGGCTTTGATGATACTTTCGATCAATGTTGTGGTGGTTGTTCCGAAAGGAATTTCAGTAATAATCAGTGTTTTTTTATCAAACTGCGAAATTTTTGCTCGAACGCGTACTTTTCCTCCACGTTTTCCGTCGTTATAATGAGAAAAATCTGCAATACCTCCTGTTAAAAAATCAGGCAAAATTGTAAAAGATTTTCCTTTTAAATATTTGATAGACGCATCAATCAATTCAATAAAATTGTGGGGTAAAATTTTGGTTGATAACCCAACGGCAATTCCTTCAGCACCTTGCGCTAAAAGCAAAGGAAATTTCACTGGAAGATTTATAGGCTCTTTTTTTCGTCCATCGTATGAAGCCTGCCATTTGGTAGTTTTTGGATTGAAAACAACTTCTAACGCAAATTTTGATAAACGTGCTTCAATATATCTTGAAGCTGCAGCTCTATCACCTGTGAGGATATTTCCCCAATTTCCTTGCATATCAATGAGCAATTCTTTTTGCGCAATTTGAACCATTGCGTCTGCAATTGAAGCATCTCCATGAGGATGATATTGCATAGTATGACCCACAATATTGGCAACTTTATTGTAACGACCATCATCCAAATCTTTCATTGAATGCATGATTCTTCTTTGAACAGGTTTTAATCCATCCATCAAAGCAGGCACTGCTCTTTCTAAAATTACATACGAGGCATAATCCAAAAACCATTCTTTGTACATTCCTGTAACTTTGGTAATAGTTTCCTCTGGTGCTGATTCAGCTTGATTAGGAATGTTTTTTTCGTATTCGTTTTCGTTTATTTCTTCACTCATCTAAAAAATAATTTGTTGAGTTTTATGATTTCTTTTTGTAACCTATAGTTGGTCTTGATGTTGGATTTTCTTTTTTATCAATCAATTCATCTAAATAATTAAAAACCAATTCTATATTTTTTGAATGATTGGATAATTTCTTTTTAATTTCTTCAATTTCAAGTCTTACAGTCAAATTATCAGACAAATATTCGCGCATTTTTGTAAAAATTCTGATGATTTTTATATTCACTGCAATGGCTCTTTCACTATTCAAAACACTTGACAACATGGCAACACCTTGCTCTGTAAATGCCATTGGAGCGTATCTTAATCCCATTTTGTCAGCATTGGAGGTCACAAATTGTGATCTCCAATTTTCAAATTCATTTTTACTGAGTTCAAACAAAAAATCTTCTGGAAAACGATTGATATTTCTTTTAACGGACTGTTTTAAAACCCTTGTTTCCACTTGATACAATTCCGATAAATCTCTATCAATCATTACTTTTTGATTTCGAATCAAATAGATTTTGTTTGAAATAATTTCATCAAGAATGATACTAATTTCCTCTTTCTTTTTCATTTTTTATTTCTTGCAATTGCTGAATATCCAACAAATCTTTGGGTCTTTGTGCTTTAATTTTACTATCAATCAAATCATCAAAAGACAAAACACGCCATTTCAATATTTTTTCTCCTTCAATAAACGCTTCTTCACTTTTTTTATAGGCTTCTTCAAAAGTTTTGGATGATGAAAAACGTGTTATCAATTCTAAATCTAAATCTAAAGGAGAAAACTTAACAGAAATATTTTGCATTTGATTTTTAACTTCGTCAGGAAAATCATCGATTTCGTAACCCATATCTTTGAAAACATTTACCAATTTTTGTAAATTTTCATCAACCGTTGAAATCCAAAAATCTACATCAGCAGAATGACGTTGATATCCATGAAAATTGACAGCACCGCCACCAACCATAATCATTTTTACTTGATATTTGTTAGACAAACCAATAAATTGATTGATGTTCTCTTCCCAATTATTTTTCATGAATGATAATTTCAAAATTATTTTTAATTGTTTTTTGAGTTGGGAAATCTTTCAATCGCTCCATCAATCTATAAAAATGAATCACTCTTTCTGAAGGTGTTAGTTTTAAAAAAGCAGCTAATTGCTCTTTTTTACTTTCTTCTTTTGTTTGAAATTTGATGTTCATATTTTTAAAAATTTAAACCTCCTCTACAATATCCAATTCCACTTTCAAATTATCAATGATAAATTTTTGTCTATCAGGCGTGTTTTTCCCCATATAGAATTCCAACATTTGTTCAATTGACATTTCTTTGTCCAACATCACAGGGTCTAAACGAATATCGTCACCAATAAAATGAACAAATTCATTGGGCGAAATTTCACCCAAACCTTTAAAACGAGTAATTTCGGGTTTTCCTCTTAATTTCTCCATAGCAGCTTGTTTTTCTTCTTCAGAATAACAATAAACGGTTTCCTTTTTGTCTCGAACTCTAAAAAGTGGTGTTTCTAAAATATATAAATGACCTTCTTTGATCAATTCAGGAAAAAACTGTAGGAAAAAAGTAATTAACAATAAGCGAATGTGCATGCCATCTACATCAGCATCTGTGGCTATCACAATATTATTGTAACGCAATTCGTCCAAACCATCTTCAATATTCAAAGCTGCTTGCAACAGGTTAAATTCTTCATTTTCGTACACAATTTTTTTACTCAATCCATACGAATTTAAAGGTTTTCCTTTCAAGCTAAAAACGGCTTGTGTATTGACATTTCTTGATTTTGTGATAGAACCAGAAGCAGAATCTCCTTCTGTAATGAACAAGGTGGAGTCTAGATAATTTTCGTGTTTGATATCATCTAAATGCACTCTGCAATCTCTCAATTTTTTATTATGTAAACTCGATTTTTTTGCACGATCTTTTGCCAATTTTCGAATTCCAGAAAGCTCTTTTCGTTCTCTTTCTGCTTGCATTATTTTTCGCAATAATTTCTCGGCAGTTTCCGGATTTTTATGTAAATAATTGTCTAAATGCGTTTTTAGAAAGTCGTTGATAAAAGTTCGAACTGTGGGCAAATCTCCGCCCATATCAGTAGAACCTAATTTTGTTTTTGTCTGACTTTCAAAAACAGGTTCTGTCACTTTAATCGCAACCGCAGATATAATTGATTTTCGAACATCAGAGGATTCAAAATTCTTTCCATAAAATTCTCTAATTGTTTTCACAAAAGCTTCTCTAAATGCTGCCAAATGTGTTCCTCCTTGCGTGGTATTTTGTCCGTTTACAAACGAGTGATATTCTTCAGAATATTGCGTTTTGCTATGCGTAATTGCGACTTCAATATCATGACCTTTTAGGTGAATTATTGGGTATAACATGTCATCTTTACTGTTATAATCTTCCAATAAATCTTTCAAACCGTTGTCAGAAAAATATTTTTCTCCATTAAAAATAATCGTCAATCCTGTGTTTAAATACACATAGTTTTTTAACATTTTGGCTACATATTCATTTCTGAATTTGTATTTTTTGAAGATAGTTTCATCAGGAATAAATGAAACTTTGGTTCCTTTTCTGCGAGAAGTTTCTTCCAATAATTCTTGATTTTGCAATTCTCCTTTTGAAAATTCTGCCGAAGCAGATTTTCCCTCACGTGTAGATTCAACCTTAAAAAAAGAAGAAAGGGCATTCACAGCTTTGGTTCCAACACCATTTAATCCTACTGATTTTTTGAACGCTTTTGAATCATATTTTCCGCCAGTATTCATTTTTGAAACCACGTCCACTACTTTTCCAAGTGGTATTCCACGTCCAAAATCGCGCACCGTAACTTTTTCTCCTTGAATAGAAACTTCGATGGATTTTCCTGAACCCATGACAAATTCATCAATAGAATTGTCAATAACTTCTTTTAATAAAATATAAATTCCGTCATCAGCAGAAGAACCATCACCCAATTTTCCAATATACATTCCTGGACGCATTCTGATGTGCTCTTTCCAATCTAATGATCTAATATTATCTTCTGTATATTTTGTTTCTTGACTCATGAAATCACGTTCGTTTTATCGGTTTGAAGTACTCGCTAAATTACCATTTAACCCAATAAAATAAAAAGGTTGTTTTAATTAGTTATCAACAGGATTTCAACGGATTTTAACAACTTTTGACAGACAAAAAACACAAAAAAAATCAATTTGTTGTATTTTTATACAAATCACAAAATAGTTAACAAATTATGTATTTTTGCAATTCAAAATTATAGAAAAAAGTGGAAAGATCACAACTTTTAGAATTGGCAAAAAAATATGGAAGTCCTTTGTATGTTTATGATACAGATAAAATCGCTTCTCAATATCATAGATTAACAACTGCTTTTAGCGGCGTTAAAAACTTAAAATTGAATTATGCAGTAAAAGCACTTTCAAATATTAATATTTTACAATTTTTTACCAATTTAGGAGCTGGTTTGGATACTGTATCTATTCAAGAAGTGCAACTTGGATTGACAACTGGCATTGATCCTAAACGAATTATTTACACTCCAAATGGCGTTTCATTACAAGAAATTGAGGAAGTTGCCAAATTAGGTGTACAAATCAATATTGATAATTTATCAATCTTAGAAATATTTGGACAAAAACATCCTGAAATTCCGGTTTGTGTACGCATCAATCCCCACATCATGGCTGGTGGAAATTCAAAAATTTCTGTAGGTCATATTGATTCTAAATTCGGAATTTCCATTCATCAAGTGCCTCATATCAAAAGAGTTGTGGAAAATACCAAAATGAATATCAACGGAATTCACATGCACACAGGTTCTGATATTTTGGACATTGATACTTTTTTGCGTGCCACAGATATTTTGTTTGATGTTGCAAAACAGTTTGATAATATCGATTTTATTGACTTTGGAAGTGGCTTTAAAGTACCTTATAAACCCAATGATATTTCAACAGATATTGAACAATTAGGTATTCAATTGACAGAACGTTTCAATGAATTTTGCGCAGAATATGGCAAAGAAATCACATTAATGTTCGAACCTGGAAAATTTTTAGTGTCTGAAGCTGGGTCGTTTTTAGCCAAAGTAAATGTGGTGAAACAAACTACTTCAACTGTTTTTGCTCATGTTGATTCTGGTTTTAATCATTTGGTAAGACCAATGATGTATGATGCGTATCATCACATCACTAACATTTCAAATCCTGAAGGACGAGATCGCTATTATTCTGTGGTTGGTTACATTTGTGAAACTGATACGTTTGCCTCAAACAGACGAATTGCCGAAATTTCAGAAGAAGATGTTTTGTGTTTTCACAATGCAGGTGCTTATTGTTTTTCAATGGCTTCCAACTACAATTCACGGTATTTGCCTGCAGAGGTAATGGTTGTGGATGGCAAAGATTATTTGATCAGAAAAAGACAAACCATTCAAGATATTTTACAAAATCAAGAAGTGGTAAAACTCCCAAAAACAGCCTCAAAAAATGCTGTCACAGCTTAAAATAAAATAGTATTTTTAGCCACGAAATTTCAAAAAATACTTGGAATTTCGTGGTTTTTTTATGCAAATAATTTATGAACATTAGAAAAGCAACTTTTGATGATATTCCCAACATTTTAGAAATTATTGATGATGCAAAAGCATTGTTGAAGTCTCTTCAAATTGACCAATGGCAAAATGGATATCCAAACAAAACTCAAATTGAAAATGATATCAAAAACAACGAAAGTTATGTGGTTTTAAATACTGAAAACCAAATCATTGCAACCACTATGTTTTCTATAACTGGTGAACCAACTTACAAAATTATTGAAGGAAATTGGGTGATTCCAGAAACTGAAAAATATGGCGTTATTCACAGATTGGCAACCAAAAAAGAGTTCAGAAAACTAGGAATTGCACAATTCGTATTTGACTATTTTCACGCATTTTTAAAGGAACAAAATATCCAAAGTTTAAAAATCGATACACATCAAGAAAATCAAGGAATGCAATCTTTGGTGAAAAGGTTGGGCTATCAATATTGTGGCATTATTAAGACAAGTTATGGAGACAAACGTTTGGCATTTGAGAAAATAATTCAGTAGCTTGCATCGAATTAAAAACCCTTCATGAAAGTCTGTATTGCCGAAAAACCAAGTGTAGCAAGAGAAATTGCCCAAATTTTAGGAGCCAACACCAAACGTGATGGCTATTTTGAAGGCAATGGCTATGCAGTAACCTACACTTTTGGACATCTCTGCACACTTTTAGACCCAAAAGATTACAAACCTCATTGGAAAAATTGGGATTTGAACAATTTACCCATGTTGCCAGATCGTTTTGATACCAAAGTTACAGATGAGGCTGGCATCAGAAAGCAATTTAATATTGTAAAATCCTTGTTTGAAAAAGCCGAAGTTGTCATCAATTGTGGTGATGCTGGACAAGAAGGTGAACTCATTCAACGTTGGGTGATGAATCAATGCAATTATAAGGGCGAAGTAAAACGTCTATGGATTTCTTCCTTGACGGAAGAAGCCATCAAAGAGGGTTTTGAAAAATTAGAATCTTCCAAAAAATACGATAATTTGTATTATGCTGGCTATTCAAGAGCGATTGGAGATTGGCTTTTGGGCTTAAATGCTACTCGTTTATACACCTTAAAATATGGTGGTTATAAACAAGTGTTGTCTATTGGAAGAGTGCAAACTCCTACCTTAGCAATGTTGGTAAATCGTTATAAAGAAATTCAAAATTTTAAACCTGAACCTTATTGGGAGTTGCAAACCACGTATAGAAATACCTTGTTCAATTATGAAGATGGACGATTTCAACATCAAGTAGAGGGTGAAATTTTGGCAAATAAAGTCAAAGAAGCTGACTTTGAAATTGTGTCTGTCAACAAAAAAAAAGGAACAGATTATGCTCCTAAATTGTTTGATTTAACTGGTTTGCAGGTTCATTGCAACAATAAATTTGGATTTTCTGCAGATGATACTTTAAAAATCGTACAGAAATTGTATGAAATGAAAGTGGTAACGTATCCAAGAGTTGATACTACTTTTTTACCCAATGATGTATATCCGAAAGTTGGTGGAATTTTATCAAAACTAACAAATTATAGCGATTTGACACAACCGCTTTTAGGCAAGAAAATCAAAAAAACAACTCGGGTTTTTGATGATAAAAAAGTCACAGATCACCATGCAATTATTCCTACTGGAATTGAGGCGAATTTGCCATACAATCAGCAACAAGTTTATGACAGCATAACTCGAAGATTTATTGCTGTTTTTTATCCAGATTCTGAAGTTGCAAATACGACTGTTTTAGGAAAAGCTGCTGATGTTCCTTTCAAAACCTCTGGAAAAGAAATCATTACGCAAGGTTGGAGAGTGGTTTTTGCGACTAATGAAAGCGCACTAAAAAAAGAAACCAATGAACACGCTATTTTACCCACATTCATAGAAGGAGAAAAAGGATCTCATGAACCTTCTTTTTTGCAAAAAGAAACCAAACCTCCCAAAAACTTTACAGAAGCAAGTTTGTTGAGAGCCATGGAAACTGCTGGAAAACAAGTAGATGATGATGAAATGCGCGAATTGATGAAAGAAAATGGTATTGGAAGACCTTCTACAAGAGCGAGTATTATTGAAACGTTGTTTAAACGAAAATACATTGAGCGTCAAAAAAAATTGGTAATTCCAACCCAAACAGGCATTGATTTGATTGATTTGATTGACAATGAATTGCTGAAATCAGCTGAATTAACTGGACAGTGGGAAAAACGTTTGAAAGAAATTGAAAGAGGGAAATTCAACGCTGGAACTTTTATCAGTAATATGAAAAAAATGGTGGAAGATTTGGTGAATGAAGTGCGTTCAAATTCGACTGTCAAAAGAATCTCATCAAACTCACCAGTCATTGCGAATGCCGCGAAGCAATCTGCTAATACTAAAAAGAGTACTTCGTCCTCAACTCCTCGTAATGACAAAAAAGACAAACAACTTGCAGGAAAAAAATGTCCAAAATGTAAAAAAGGAACAATCCTAAAAGGTTCTGCTGCTTTTGGTTGTTCTGAATATAAAAATAACTGTGATTTCAAAATTCCTTTTGAAATTTTTGGCAAGAAAATCTCTGAAAATCAACTAATTCGTTTGATTGAAAAAGGTTGTACAACCCATTTGACAGGTTTTACTTATGAAACTAAAAAAGTAGCTGGTTTGATTCGTTTTGACGAAAATTTCAATGTGAAATTAGAACCCAAAAAAGGAATTGTTTCCAAAACTGAAACAACTAAAACTGAAAAAATTCCGTGTCCAAAATGTCAAAAAGGAATTATCTTGAAAGGCAAAACAGCTTATGGTTGCTCTGAATATAAAAATGGGTGCACCTTTTTATTCCCATTTGAAAAAATCAAAGAAATTGCCAACGGAAAACCATTGACAAAAGAATTGGTTTTGGAAATTATTTCGAAATAATTTTTTTTAGATTGATTTATAATCGTTGAAAAAGAATTGTCAATTATATTTTTAATTAAACGATAAAACCTTTCAAAGTTTACAGTTTTTCACGAAAAGAAATCACGTATAAAATTTTGTAAACTTATTTTTTTTTACCTTTCAAAAATAGTCATTTTTGCCTTTTAAAGCGAAAAGCCAACATTTAAAAAAAGAATATTTTTAATGAATTTTACAAATCCTTTAGTATATGGTGTTCCTCTTTTTTTGGGGCTTATTTTGGTTGAATTGGCTTACAGCAAACATCATCAGCCTATAAAAAACAAAAAATTATACCATTGGAAAGATTTAGGCGCAAGTTTGATTATGGGAATTGGTTCCACCATTTTAGAACCTTTAACCAAAACCATAGCAGCCATTGTTCTTTTTAATTTTGTTTATGAAATATTTAATCCAATCATTGATGGTATTCGCACTAATATATTTGGTTATAAATCATTTGGTTATGCTTGGTATATTTGGATTTTATGTCAATTAGCAGATGATTTTAGTTACTATTGGTTTCACCGACAAAACCACAATGTTCGCTTTCTTTGGGCGGCTCATATTGTGCATCACTCTTCTGACAATTTCAATTTAGGAACCGCAGTTAGAAATGGATGGTTTACGATTCTTTACAAACCATTTTTTTATATGTGGATTACAGCCATTGGTTTTCCGCCAGAAATGTTGATTGTTTGTCTGGGAATTGAGGCTTTGTGGCAATTTCAATTGCATTCAGTGTATGTTCCAAAATTGGGTTTTGCTGAAAAGATTTTGAATACGCACACCATGCATCAAGTGCATCATGCTCAAAATTCAGAATATATGGATAAGAATCATGGTGGATTTTTAAATATTTTTGACAGAATATTTGGCACTTGGAAAGAGTTGGATGAAACTATTGACATCAAATATGGAGTGACAAATCCCCCAAATTCTTATAATCCTATAACCATTTTAACGCACGAATATAAAAATATTTGGAGAGATGTAAAGAAATCCAAGAACTGGAAACACAAATTTATGTATGCTTTTGGCGCTCCAGGTTGGAGTCATGATGGAAGTTCGCAGACCATCAAACAACAACAAAAAATGATGAGAAAAATCAAAAAAAGTTAGATTAATTGTTCAATTTTAAATAATTTTCTAAATTCATATTTTTAAAATGAATCGATATTATTTTGATTAAAACTTTAATCGAAAATTATTTCACCATGGTTTTTAAATAAAATTTCTCTAGTTTTTCTCTCGCCCAAGGTGTTGTTCTTAAAAACTTTAAGCTTGATTTGAAATTTGGATTGTTCTGAAAACATTTTAAATTCAATGTATTTCCCAAAGTTTCCCAACCATATTCCAAATACAATTGCTCTAACATGGTGGCTAATTTGACGCCATGCAGGGGATTATTGGGTTGTTCTTGGCTCATTTACTTAGTATAATTTGATATATTTTCTATTTCGTCTGAACTAAAAATAACTTGCTTATTTTCAGAATTGGCAAGCGTAATCATGCAATTTGCAATCTTTTCAGGATGAATCATTTTATACTTTTGCAAATCGCCCACCAACAACGGATTTAATAATCCCATAACTACTTTTGCTATTTTTTCTCCAAATCTGAATTCATTTCTATCTCCTCCAATTAAAGAAGGTCTAAGAATGTGGGTTTTTTTAATATTCTGCAACAAAACAGCTGTTTCCATTTCACCTTTAACTTTACTATAAAAAACGCTACTTGAAATATTCGCACCCATTGAAGAAATCACAATAAACGTTGGAATATTATTTTGTTTTGAAAGTTTTGATGCAACCACAGGAATCCCAAAATCGATGTTCTTGTATTGTTGTTTATTCGCTGTTTTTGAAGCAGTTGTTCCGATACAACAAAACACTTCATCAGCAGTAAAATCATCAGAAAAACTGGTTAGATTTTGCAAATCAACAATAAACTCAAGAATTTTAGGTGACGAGATTTTTGAGTGACTTCTTGAAAATAATTTTATAGACTCGTATGAAGGATTTGCAATCAATTTCTTCAACAAAATTTCTCCTGTCAAACCAGTTGCCCCTAGAATAATGGCAGATTTTCCCATTATTTATCCAAATCAGGCAATGTAAAAGTATCCAAAACAGATTTCTTTGCCATCATTTTTTCAATTTCTTCAGTAGTTCTTGGAGCTTCTGCTGATAAATTTATAGGACCATTTTTAGTTACTAAAATATCATCTTCAATTCTGATACCAATTCTCCACCATTTTTTATCACAAGGACTTCCTTCAGGAATGTAAATTCCAGGTTCCATAGTAACAATCATGTTTTCTTCAAATTTCACATAATTTCCTGGGTCATGAACATCTAAACCAATGTGATGCGAAGTTCCGTGAGGAAAATAATTGTGTTTTTCATCAATAGATTTTATGATTCCCAATTTAAAAAGTCCTTCATTGATAATTTTAGTAGCAATTTTTCTTGGTTCAGCCATGCTTGAACCTATTGTGTATGATGCAATTCCAGCTTCTTGCGCATTGAAGACCAAATCGTAAATTGCTTTTTGCTCAGGAGTGAATTTCCCATTTGCAGGAATTGTTCTAGTTACATCTGCAGTAAAACCTCTATATTCAGCACCTAAATCCATTAAAACCAATTCATTACCTACTTGTGTTTGATTGTTTTCGATATAATGCAAAATGCAACCATTATTTCCAGCGCCCACAATTGAGGGATATCCTTCATATTCTGCCCCATATTTCTTATACACAAATTCATGAATTCCTTGTAATTCAGTTTCTGATAAATGAGGTTTCATGGCTTTCATCACCTCTACTTGACCAATGGCAGAAATTCGCACGGCTTTTGTAATCAATTTTATTTCAGCTTCTGTTTTAATTTCACGCATTGTTGCCAAATTTGTTTCTAAAAAAGTTAAATCAATATTTGTCTTTGGTTTTAATGCAAGCGTAATTTTTTGTTTGATATCTTTACGCATTTCATTCGTCTTTGCAGACTTAAACTGTTTGATAAGTTCATCATCCTTAATATCCTCAAATTGAATAGATAATCTATCAATAATGTTAATTACATTCGCACTACTTTCTACAGGTGTTTCAGCAATATTTGTGTACAAATATTCTTTCGGTCTTGATAAAAATATATCAGGATTGTAGCCTGCTTTTTGCTTGAAATTTTTCACCAAATCAAACACATCAGCAGCATCACTCAAATTGCGATAATCGTCATTGAATCTTTCAATAAAAACCTTGTCAAACTTTTTAAAATCAATGGCATCTGCTAAAAAATCTTCTCCATTTTTAGCAACTGAAAAGCCCAATTCAGTTTTAGCACCTTCAATTCCCAAACGTTTTCCATTCCATTGTTCAGCTCTAGGATCGCGTTTTTGAACATATAAAATTTCATTGTATGAATTTCCTTTATCATCCGTTTGATTTTCAGAAAACAGCACTAAAACTGCATTTGGTTCTCTGTAGCCTGTCAAATAATAAAAATTTGGATCTTGATGAAATATAAAATCAACATCATTCGCCCTGTTTCTTACAGGATTGGCAAACACCACAGCCGCCGAATTTTTTGGCATTTTAGAACGCAATAAATTTCTTCTTTCTTTATGAAATTCTTTTGATAAATAATTAGTAGGAGTTTGTGCTAAACTACTGAAAGAAAGAACAATAAAAAGGGGTAAAAAGAATTTGGAACTTTTCATAAACAATGTATTTAAAGATAATTTTCAAAAATAGTATAATTTCTTTCAAATTTTAGAAAAATACTGAATTAATAATGTTCCTTTTTTATGTAATTTTCAATAATTTTGCTTGAATTTAAAGAATTTAATAAATGAAAACAATTGCATTACACTCCATTCACGAAGCCTTAGGCGCAAAAATAGTTCCATTTGCAGGGTTTCAGATGCCTGTTCAATATGAAGGCGTAACCATAGAACATCACACAGTTCGCAATTCTGTGGGCGTTTTTGATGTGAGTCACATGGGGGAATTTTTGGTAGAAGGAGAACATGCGTTGGCATTGATTCAAAAAGTAACTTCTAATGATGCCTCAAAATTAGCTATTGGTGATGCACAATACAGCTGTTTTCCGAATGAAAATGGTGGAATTGTAGATGATTTGATTTGCTATAGGATTAAAGAAAATACGTATATGCTAGTGGTAAATGCTTCTAATATTGACAAAGATTGGAATTGGATTACTACATACAACAAAAATTTTAATGCCAAATTAACCAATCTTTCTGATGAGTATTCATTGTTAGCCATTCAAGGTCCAAAAGCTGTGGAAGCCATGCAATCATTGACCTCAGTCGATTTATCAAGCATTCCTTTTTATAAATTTAAAGTGGGCGATTTTGCAGGAATTGATCACGTAATCATCTCTGCAACAGGCTATACAGGTGCAGGAGGATTCGAAATATATTGTAAAAATAGTGACGTTGAACAAATCTGGCATCGTGTTTTTGAAGCAGGAAAATCCTTTGGAATCAAACCAATTGGTTTGGCAGCCAGAGACACTTTGCGTTTGGAAATGGGGTATTGTTTGTATGGAAATGATATTGACGATACCACTTCACCCATTGAAGCTGGTTTGGGTTGGATTACCAAATTCACGAAAGATTTTGTAAATGCAACATTCTTGGCAAAACAAAAAGAAGACAAACCCACTCGAAAATTGGTAGGCTTTGAAATGAACGAAAAAAGTGTTCCAAGACATGGATATGATATTGTAAATGCGAATGGCGATGTGATTGGAATCGTTACCTCAGGGACAATGAGCCCTAGCATTGGAAAAGGCATTGGAATGGGGTATGTGACTACTGAATTTTCTAGTTTGGGCAGTCAAATCAACATTCAAATAAGAAAAAATGCCATACCTGCAACGGTTGTGAAATTTCCTTTTTATAAAGGATAATCTTTCTATTTATAAAATTAAAAAAATGTGGTTTCTGGAGATTTTTTTATGATTTCCAGAAACCACATTTTTAGCTTTTTTTAAAGTAATAAACTATCATCGTTGGTAAAACCAATTCTGTTAAGGAATAATTGAAATCTATATTACACCTCTACCAAACGTATTTATAAAGCAGATGTGGTCACGTAAAAACCATGGTATAAATTGCTATTTCCTTTTTTTAAATCTTACTTAGCTATAACTCAACACTACTTTGATAAATTCTTAAAAAACAATACCAATTTTTTGATAGAGTAAATACGATTATATAATTACTAACAAACTGTAAGCAGGAATAATTACAATTGATTAAAAACCTTTTTTTTCAAATAATTGACTTTTAACTGTTTGTAATTTAATTTTTGTACTTTTAGAAAAAAAATATGATTAAGAAAACACTCTTTTTTTCAAAAAAATATTCTTTAAGCACTAAAAATAATCAATTAGTCATTAAAAATGAAACAGAAATTCGCACAATTCCAATAGAAGATATTGGCTATATAATAATTGAAAATCAAGAAATTTATATTTCAATTCCTGCAATTTCTCAATTAGTATCAAACAATGTTGCCGTAATTTTTTGCGATACAACACACATGCCTCAAAGTATGTTGTTGAATTTGGATGGACATTACATTCAGCAGGAAATTTTTAAAGAGCAAATACAAGCTACAACTCCATTAAAAAAACAACTTTGGCAACAAGTAATCCAACAAAAAATCACCAATCAAGGACTTTTATTAGATCGGTTAGAAAAAAAAGAACATCCTCTAGCCTATTATTCCTCAAAAGTTTTGAGTGGAGATAGTAGTAATAGAGAGGCAGTTGCTGCCAGTTTTTATTGGAAAAATCTCTTTGATTTTGAATTCGTTAGAATGCGAAATGGCGATTATCCCAATGCTTTTTTGAATTATGGATACACCATTTTGCGAGCAGCCACTGCAAGGGCATTATCAGGTAGTGGTTTGTTAAATACGTTGGGTATTTACCACAAAAATAAATACAATGCATTTGCTTTGGCTGATGACATTATGGAACCCTATAGACCAGCAGTTGATGAAGCCGTTTTAGAGTTGATACATAAATATGATGAGCTACTATTAACCTCTGAAATGAAAGCTGCACTGTTGCAAGTACTCACAAGAACCGTTTATTTTAAAGACGAAAAAAGTCCGTTGATGGTTGGGTTACAAAAAACAGCAAGTTCATTGCAACAGTGTTTCACTGGAGAGCGAAAAAAAATAAAATATCCGGCATTGTGGAACTAAATGGGTATCGAATTATGTGGTTATTCGTATTTTTTGATTTGCCAACTGAAACCAAAAAAGACAGAAGAAATGCCTCTTTATTTCGAAAAAATATCTTGAAAGATGGTTTTGACATGATGCAATTTTCAGTTTATACCAGACATTGTGCCAGTAGTGAAAGTGCTGATGTGCATGAAAAACGCATCAAAATGCTACTGCCACCTTTAGGAAAAGTGAGTATTTTAAGAATTACCGATAAGCAATATGGCAATATTATGAATTTTTGGGGACGAATGGAAAAACCAAAAGCACCTCCACCAAGCCAATTGGAATTGTTTTAATGTTTTCAAAAAAATGTATCCTCAAACCATTTCTCTGGATTTTTATCAATGTAATTTGAAATATTTTGATACGCTTCATCCGTTCGTATAATATGATCATGAAAAGATCGGTGCCATTCAAAATCAACATATCCCAATTGACGAATTTGATGAGATGCTGTTGATTTTAGAGCACCAATTAAACTAGATACTGATTTTATTTTTATCTGCTTATCATTCAATTTTGTAGCATCAATTTCCAAAATCAAATGGAAATGATTGGGCATCACCACAAAATTATGAATTTCAACATATTCATATTGATGAGATAACCAACGAATTTTATTTGCTACCACTTCACCAAATTCATTTAATTTACAGATATATTTTGATTCGGATGGATTTTCGGGATGTTTTTCGGGATGTTTTTCGGGATGTTTTTCGGACAGGTCGCGACCTGTCCCTACCGCAACAACACGCCCCAAACAACACACCTTATTTTTAACACAATTTGTAATAAAATATAAATTATTTCTGGAATAATCATATCCTTTCAATCGATTTCTTTTTCTAATTTTCATTTTTGATTTTTTTTTAAATAAATTTATTTTTAATGATATATCATTTTTGGATATCACAAAATAAATGAATTTGGATAAAGATATTCTAACAACAACGCACACGTACGGATAAGTCGTGACTTGTCCCTTCAATATTGAAATAAAAAAAATGCTTCAATAACAGGCATTTGCACTGAAAAAGAAGCATTTTTTTGCACGATATTTACTTTTAAATACTTGATAATTAGAAGATAAGACATCAACTAATATCGTGTTTTCTAATCTTTAATCAAACCACAACTTGCCAGACCAACAAAATTAACGCAAAAACAATATCGTG
>MNYM01000004.1 GCA_001873065.1 Flavobacteriaceae bacterium CG2_30_31_66 | reverse complement strand
CAAAACATATAACTTGCAATTTCTTTCCACGAAAGTACCCTTTTTTTTCTAAAAAACCCAATTATTTCATTTTATTTGCTACCTTTACTTTTCTTAGATACAAGCCCTGCTTGGGCTGTTTGGCAACAGTGCGTTGCTTCTTGCTAGGGTTTTAATTAAAAATACTAGTACTTTTCCAAAATTAATGTAGTATATTGCCACAAAAATACTAGATAATTCGTGCAAATTATCTAGATAATTTGTTTCAGAGCTGCTCTACAACGGATTCATTGCGGTACTGCTATGACATTGAAGATGTACTGCAATTTGCTACATGCAGTACTGCAATTTTTAGTTCAACGAATAGCAATCCATCATTTAATCAATATAGCAATCAAACACATGGCACTAAAATATAGAATCACCAAACGAACCAATACCATTCAAAACAAAAAAGAACAGTTTATCATGCAAGCCATTCACACAGGGATTGTGGATGCTGACACCATGAGCAGGGCAATTAGCAATGAATGTACCTTGCATGAAGCGGATATCAAAGCGGTTTTAGTGGCTTTGGGCAAAAAACTAGATTTTTATCTCTCTGATGGAAAAGTGGTGGACTTGGAATTTATTGGGAAATTTAAAATCGGTTTTCAATGCAAAGCTGTTGATGAAGCAGCAACTTTATCGCCTACAAAACATATCAAAAAGTTTCATATCAATTATCAGCCATCAAAAAAATTGAAACTGGCTTTGAAAGTGGGGTATGATGTTCGAAAAGAAAAGGCTTCTTAGAAAAATAGTCAAGATTTTATTCAGTTTTACTTTTAAATAATTTATGTGTTTGGCTTTTCTTGAAATTTCACAAAACCAAAAACTTCTATTTGCATTTTAGCAATTCTAAAAACGATTGTGTACCCTTTGAATATATAATCTCTTATGAAATCATCTTCAAAATAAATTGACTTTCTGTACAAATAAGGATTTGGTAAAATAGATTTTAGAGCGATTAAAATATCATTTTTAAATTTTTTAGCTGCAGTCGGTTTGTCAAGCGCAATAAATTTAATCTGATTTTCAAGACTAATTACAAAAGATTGTTTGAAAACTATTTTCATGAAGAAGATTAGATGATGTTGTTTAATCTATCCTCTAATTCGCTTTCGGAGACAAATGAAGCTTTTCCATTTTCAATTTCAAAAAGTTCATTCTCTAAATATTTTTTTGTTAGTGTAAAACTATCTTTTTCATCTATAATTTGAATTTCATCTTTACTAAATTTACCTAATAACCAAAGAAATTTATCATAAACGTTATCACTTATTTTTAAATGTATTGTTTTCATATTGATTTTTATTTTAATGTGAATTCGATGTAACTTTTATTGTATTTTACTGATAATTAATTTTATAAAATTTCTCTGTGCCTTCTTTGTGCAACTCTGTGTAATAGCTTTTACTCAAAATGCTCAAAGTCCCGAAATTTCGGGACAAAAAGCACAAAGTTGTATATTTTACAAAAATAATCTATTGTTAATCAATCATTTATGAATCGACCTTAAATTATTTTAAGTATTTGTTAAAAAACGCAATAGAACGTTCCCAAGACAAATCAGCAGCTGCTTTGTCAAATCTTGGTGTGGAATTGTTGTGAAATCCGTGGTTTACATTTGGGTAAAAATGAGCTTCGTGCTTGATGTTATTTTCTTTCAATACTTTTTCAAAAGCAAGCCAACCTGCATTCACTCTTTTGTCTAAATCTGCATAATGTAACAATAAAGGCGTTTTTATTTTTTTGGCATCTTCCTCTGAAGGTTGTCTTCCATAATAAGGCACAGCAGCTTTTAAATCAGGTAGTTTTACAGCCATCATATTCGAAATCCATCCACCAAAACAAAAACCAACTACGCCCACTTGTCCATTGCAACTAGGATGTTTTTTGAGATATTCAAAAGCCGCTATAAAATCTTCTAGCATTTCTTGTTGATTTCTTTTGCTTTGCATCGTTCTTCCATCATCATCATTGCCTGGATAGCCACCCAAAGGTGTCAAAGCATCAGGAGCCAAACTCACGAAACCTTCCAACGCAGCTCTTCTGCCAACATCTTCAATATACGGATTCAATCCTCGGTTTTCATGCACCACAATAATGCCTGGCAACTTGGCTTTTGCATCTTTTGGAATAGAAAATAATCCTTTGATAGTGCCTCCACCTTTGGGAGAATCGTAAGAAATATAACCTGAATTCAATCTAGGATCGTCCGTTTTTATCAAGATATTTTCGATATAATTGGGCGAAATAAAACTCAATAATGCTGGCAAAGTAATGGCACCCACTGCAAAAAGAGAGAGTTTTTCTAAGAATTCTTTTCGAGTGATTTTGTTGTGCGCATAATCATCATACAAATCAAAAATTTCTTGACTGATGTCTTCTTTGGTGAGCTGTTTCATAATCGAAATTTAAGGCTTCAAGATACACTTTTTTTGAATTGGATGAAAAAAAATGTGATACACGAATTTCACGAATTTCACGGATTTCGCAAATCTTATAAAATACTTTAATCCATGCCAATCCATGAAATCCGTGTCAAAAAATCCCTTACATATTACGTCGATATTGACCACCCACCTCAAACAAAGCTTCTGTGATTTGACCCAAAGTACAGATTTTGGTAACTTCCATCAGTTTTTCGAATAAGTTTTCATTTTGAATAGCAGCTTCTTGCAATATGTTCAGTTGTTTTTCAGCTTCGGATGTAAAAGCTTTTTGCAGGTTTTCTTTCGTTTTAATTTGGTATTGTTTTTCAGTTTCTGTAGCTCTGATGACTTCTGTAGGCAATACTGTTGGCGAACCTTTCGAACTTAAAAAAGTATTGACACCAATAATTGGAAATTCGCCATTGTGTTTCAACGTTTCATAATATAAACTTTCTTCCTGAATTTTAGAACGTTGATACATGGTTTCCATAGCACCTAAAACGCCTCCTCTTTCTGTGATTCTGTCAAATTCTTTCAGCACAGCATCTTCTACCAAATCTGTCAATTCTTCAATAATAAAAGCTCCTTGAATCGGATTTTCGTTTTTCGTCAATCCCAATTCTTTATTGATAATCAACTGAATAGCCATAGCTCTGCGTACAGATTCTTCTGTAGGAGTCGTAATTGCTTCATCATACGCATTGGTATGTAGCGAATTGCAATTGTCATAAATCGCATACAAGGCTTGCAAAGTGGTTCTGATATCATTGAAATCAATTTCTTGTGCGTGCAAAGAACGCCCTGAAGTTTGAATGTGGTATTTTAACATTTGCGCTCTTTCATTGGCTCCGTATTTATATTTTAAGGCTTTTGCCCAAATTTTACGAGCCACTCTTCCAATCACAGCATATTCTGGGTCAATGCCGTTTGAAAAGAAAAAGGATAAATTTGGTCCAAATTTGTTGATGTCCATTCCACGACTCAAATAATATTCTACATAGGTAAATCCGTTTGCCAATGTAAACGCCAATTGTGTAATAGGATTTGCACCAGCTTCTGCAATATGATATCCAGAAATCGAAACAGAATAAAAGTTACGAACTTGATGTTTGATAAAATATTCTTGCACATCGCCCATCAATCGCAAGGCAAATTCCGTAGAAAAAATACAAGTATTTTGCGCTTGATCTTCTTTTAAAATATCTGCTTGCACAGTTCCTCTAACTTGTGCTAAGGTTTCATTTTTGATGGTTTGATACACTTCTTTTGGCAACACCAAATCTCCAGTTATTCCCAAAAGCAGCAATCCCAAACTATTATTTCCTTTAGGCAATGCTCCTTGATAGTTGGGTCTTTCTAATCCTTTGTCATCATAAAGTTCTATTAATTTAGCCTCCACCAAAGATTCTAATTGATGTTTTCTGATGTATTTTTCACAATTCTGATCGATGGCAGCATTCATAAAAAAACCTAACAGCATAGGTGCAGGTCCATTAATTGTCATAGAAACAGAAGTCATTGCATGACTCAAATCAAAGCCAGAATACAATTTTTTTGCATCGTCCAAACAGCAAATCGAAACCCCTGCATTGCCAATTTTTCCGTAAATATCAGGTCTTTTTCCAGGATCATTTCCGTATAAAGTAACCGAATCAAAAGCAGTTGACAATCGTTTTGCATCCAATCCCAAACTCACATAATGAAATCTGCGATTTGTTCTTTCAGGGCCACCTTCGCCTGCAAACATTCTTGTTGGGTCTTCTCCAGTTCGTTTAAAAGGATACAAACCTGCTGTGTATGGAAATTCTCCAGGTACGTTTTCTTGCATATTCCAGCGTAAAATATCTCCCCAAGCTTGGTATTTAGGCAAGGCAATTTTTGGAATATCAGAATGAGACAATGATTTGGAATGAGTTTCAATATGGATTTCCTTATCACGCACTTTAAACGTGAACAGAGGATTTTTATAACGTTGGATTTTTGATGACCAAGCCAAAATGAGTTCCCAGTTTAGCGGGTCTAAATTCAATTTTACTTTGTCAAATTGCGCAAGTAATAGTTTGATGAACTCTTTGTCATTCTGTGCTTTTCTCAGAATCTCATCTTCATCCAATCCATTTTTGATGAGTTCAATTTCGCTATTTGTTATAGAAATAATCGTTTGATAAATGCCATATAATTTTTGTGCAACTATGACTTGGTCGTTAACTTTTGCGTCATACATTCTATTGTTTTCCGCAATTTCAGATAAATAACGCACTCTACTTGGCGGAATAACAAAGATTTTTTCGGACATTTCCTTGGTAATTTTCATGGCTGATTTCAAATTTGCTCCAGTTTTTTCAACCAATTTGTCCATTACAGCTTTGTACAAAGCATTCATTCCTGGATCATTAAACTGCGAAGCAATGGTGCCAAAAATGGGCAAATCATCAAGAGGGGTTTCCCACAAATTATGATTGCGCATGTATTGTTTTTTCACATCTCGCAAAGCATCCAAAGCACCTCTTTTGTCAAATTTATTGATGGCAACCAAATCAGCAAAATCTAGCATATCAATTTTTTCTAACTGAGTAGCTGCACCAAATTCGGGCGTCATTACATACAAAGCAGTATCTGAATGTTCGATGATTTCAGTGTCAGATTGTCCAATTCCCGAAGTTTCTAAAATAATTAAATCAAATGCAGCCGCTTTCAATACTTGTACAGCTTCATGCACGTATTTTGACAATGCCAAATTGGATTGACGTGTTGCCAAAGAACGCATATACACTCTAGGACTATTGATGGCATTCATGCGAATTCTATCGCCCAAAAGTGCGCCACCAGTTTTTCTTTTTGACGGGTCAACTGAGATAATTCCAATGGTTTTTTCAGGAAAATCAACTAAAAATCTGCGAATTAATTCATCCACCAAACTACTTTTTCCTGCACCACCTGTTCCTGTAATTCCTAAAATAGGAGAAGCGTCTCCCAACCTCCCCAAAGGGGAGGAACTCCAATCTTTGTCGAAAATTTTATCGAATTCTTCTTGATTATTTTCTGCTAAAGAAATTAATCGAGCAATTGTGTTTACATCTTTATTTTTTAAGTTTTCTAAAACTTTTTTACTTCCTAGTGCTATCAGCCAATCTCCATCCTCATTACAAACTTTTTCAGCATTAGTTCCCTTCCCTTTGGGAAGGGTTAGGGATGGGCTTTCAGCTTTTTGAACCAAATCATTAATCATGCCTTGCAAACCCATTTCGCGTCCATCATCAGGCGCATAAATTCTGGTAATTCCATATTCCATCAATTCTTTTATTTCCTCGGGAAGAATCACGCCTCCACCACCACCAAAAATTTTGATGTGTCCTGCACCTTTTTGGTGCAATAAATCATGCATGAATTTAAAATATTCCATGTGTCCTCCTTGATAAGAAGTCATGGCAATCGCATTTACATCCTCTTGAATGGCGCAATTCACAACTTCCTCAACGCTTCTATCGTGACCTAAATGGATAACCTCTACTCCAGTTGATTGAATAATTCTGCGCATAATATTGATGGCTGCATCATGTCCGTCAAATAATGAAGCTGCAGTAACAATTCTGATTTTATGTTGAGGTTTGTAAGGTTGTATTTGTTCCATTCGTAAAAAAAGATTGATTTTAAGCTTGCAATTTACAGAATTTTCAAAAAATGATGACAATCTTTTAATGATTATAAATTGTTAATATTCCTTAAAAATATAAATTTTATGCGAAAAATGTTTTAATAAATCAAAAATGAATTTTTTTTGAGCTAATTTTATGCAGAATTTAATGGTAGATATGGCATAATTATTGTTGTAAATTTTTTGAATCAAAATGAAAGAAACTAAATAAATTTTAAATATAAAGTAATGAAAAATAATATAATTTTACTTTTGGGAGTGATTGTTTTGAGTGCTTGTAGTTCTATCAAAGTAACCACAGATTATGACAATCAAGTTGATTTTTCAAAATTCAAAACTTTTGCATTTTATAAACCGGAAATTGACAAATCAGATATTTCTGATTTGGACAAAAGAAGAATTTTAAGAGCTTTAGAATCAGAATTGGTAGCACAAGGTTTCACAAAATCTGACAGCCCAAGTATGTTGGTTAGTTTTTTTACAAAGTCAAGAGAGCGAGTTGATGTTAATCAAAACAATATTGGCTGGGGCTGGGGTTGGGGATGGAATCCTTGGATGATGAACGGAGGTATGAATAATGTGAATGTTTCTCAGTTTACCGAAGGAACATTATTTGTTGATTTTATTGACAAAGAAAAGAAAGAATTGATTTGGCAAGGAATCGGAACAGGAGCTTTACGAAATGAAAACAGGGACAAAAAAGAAATTAGAATCAAAGAATTTGTAAAAGAAATAGTTTCAAGATTTCCGCCAGAAAAAAAGAATTAAGCAAGAAAACGCTCATTTGAGCGTTTTTTTTGCTTTTAAACATTTTTTTGTTTTCAATAAGTTTTTTAAAATAGAAGAATACTACCAAAATATATAAATCAAAAAAAATGATAAAAAAAGTCTTAGTTTTAGTAATGGGAATTCAGTTTGCAGGCTGTGCAGAGTTGCAACAAGTAGTGAATAATTTGCCAAATGGGGCTGGTTTGTCTCAAGAGCAAATTGGCAATGGTTTGAGAGAGGCATTGGATAATGGCATAAAAAATCAAGTTACCAAATTAACCGCAGAAGATGGTTTTTATAAAAATGAATTGGTGAAAATTTTGTTGCCAGAGGAATTGCAAACAGTTGATAAAGGATTACGAAATTTGGGATTGGGAAATTTGGCTGACGAAGGTATCAAAGTTTTAAACAGAGCTGCTGAAGATGCTGTAAAAACTGCCACACCTATTTTTATAAATGCTGTAAAAGATATCACTTTTAATGACGCTAAAAATATTTTGTTAGGAGAATACAATGCCGCAACAATTTATTTAGAGACTAAAACTCAGCAAAATTTGTATCAAAGTTTTACGCCTGTCATCAATCAATCTTTTTCAAAAGTTGGGGCAGACAAAGTATGGAATCAAATCATTTCTAGATACAATTCGATTCCTTTTATTAAAAAAGTAAATCCAGATTTAACAGATTATGTTACCAGTCAAGCTTTAAAAGGAGTGTTTACTATGATTACTCTTGAAGAAAAGGGAATTAGAGAAAAAGTGGGGATGAGAAATACGGCGCTTTTGCGACAAGTTTTTGCACTGCAAGATTCAAAATAGTTGTTTCATTAAGTTACTAGTTTAAACAAAAAACTCCGAAAATTTAATTTCGGAGTTTTTATATTTCTATAACAATCCATTAAAATCCAGCAGATTTTACTGTTTTGATAATTCTACCTGCAATTTTGTACGGATCTCCATTAGATGCTGGTCTTCTGTCTTCTAACCAACCTTTCCATCCTTTTTGAACAGTGATGATTGGAATTCTGATGGATGCTCCTCTGTCTGAAATTCCGTAAGCAAAATCATGAATAGAAGCAGTTTCATGTTTACCTGTCAAACGTTGATCGTTAAATTCGCCATAAACAGCAATGTGCTCTTCTACAACTGGTCTGAAAGCCTCACAGATTTTTTCATAAATTTCTTGAGAGCCACAAGTTCTTAACGTTGAGTTAGAGAAGTTTGCGTGCATTCCTGAACCATTCCAATCCATGTCTTTTCCTAATGGTTTTGGGTGATATTCAATATACCATCCGTATTTTTCAGTCAATCTGTCTAGTAAATAACGTGCAACCCAAATTTCATCTCCAGCTTTTTTAGCTCCTTTAGCAAACAATTGAAATTCCCATTGACCAGAAGCAACCTCTTGATTGATTCCTTCAAAGTTTAAACCTGCATCAATACAAAGATTTGCATGTTCTTCAACCATCGCTCTTCCATGAGTATTTAAACCTCCTACAGAACAATAATACATTCCTTGTGGTGCTGGATAACCGCCAACTGGGAATCCTAGAGGTAATAAAGTTTTTTTGTCCATGATAAAATATTCTTGCTCAAAACCAAACCAAAAATCATCATCTTCATCATCAATAGTAGCTCTACCATTTGAAACGTGTGGAGTTCCATCAGGATTTAAAACTTCTGTCATTACTAAATAACCATTTATTCTTGCAGGATCTGGATAAATCGCAACAGGTTTCAATAAGCAATCAGACGAACCGCCTTCAGCTTGTCTTGTTGATGAACCATCAAAAGACCAAATTGGACAGTCTTCCAATTTTCCGCTGAAATCTTCTTCAATCTTAGTTTTGCTTCTCATGTTTTGAGTTGGATAGTATCCATCTAACCAAATATACTCTAATTTAGACTTACTCATAATTATATTTATTTTAAGTTTTCTTTAATTAATTTGTACAAAAATGAAATAATTTGAATTGATATCAAAAAAAATAGGGGTAAAAGTTTTATACATTATTAAAAATAATTTTATCCCTAATTTTTATAGGGTATATTTGTATATAAAATAATTTATACCATTCAAAAATCATATTATGTCAACAATCAGATTTGCGGCTTTGCGAGAATCTCGTAGCACAAGTGTAATTAAAGTAGAAGAAAAAGAAAAACGTTCTGCTTTATTTGGTAGAAATGTGTTCAATAAACACGCTATGCAACAGTATCTTACAAAAACTGCCTATGAAAGTGTGATGAATGCCATTGAAAAAGGGACACAAATTGATCGTAAAATTGCAGATCAAGTGGCTGTTAGCATGAAAGATTGGGCAATTTCAAAAGGCGCCACTCATTATACGCATTGGTTCCAGCCGTTAACTGGTGCAACTGCCGAAAAGCACGATGCTTTTTTTGAATCAATCAATGGCAGTTTAGCTATGGAAAAATTCGATGGAGAGCAATTGGTGCAGCAAGAGCCAGATGCATCAAGTTTTCCTAGTGGTGGCATCAGAAATACTTTTGAAGCAAGAGGATATACTGCTTGGGATCCAACTTCGCCAGCTTTTATTTTTGAAACAACATTGTGTATTCCAACCATTTTTGTCGCATATACAGGCGAAGCTTTAGATAATAAAACGCCACTTTTGAGAGCGTTACAAGCCATTGACATTCACGCAACTGCGGTGTGCAAATATTTTGATAAAAATGCTACCAAAGTAAACGCAACTTTGGGTTGGGAGCAAGAATATTTTTTGATTGATGATGCTTTAGCACAATCAAGACATGATATTTTGATGACAGGAAGAACTTTGTTAGGACACACTCCTGCAAAAGGGCAACAATTGGATGATCACTATTTTGGAAGTATTCCACTAAGAGCCATGAATTTTATGCGCGATTTAGAGCAAGAATCTATGTTGTTGGGAATTCCTGTAAAAACAAGACATAATGAAGTTGCGCCCAATCAATTTGAATTAGCGCCGATTTTTGAAGAGGTTAATTTGGCTGTTGATCACAATTCTTTGCTGATGGATGTAATGGGAAAAATTGCGAGAAGACATCATTTTAAAGTATTGTTTCACGAAAAACCATTTGCAGGAATCAATGGTTCTGGAAAACATAATAATTGGTCTTTGTCAACTTCTGAAGGAACCAATTTGTTGAGTCCTGGAAAAACTCCGATGAAAAACTTACAATTCTTAACTTTTTTTGTGAATACCATCAAAGCTGTTTATGAAAACGAAGAATTGATGCGAGCTTCCATAGCTTCTGCAAGCAATGATTATAGGTTGGGCGCCAATGAAGCACCTCCTGCAATCGTGTCCGTTTTTATAGGAACGCAATTGTCAAATGTGTTGGATGAACTTGAAAATGTAACTATTGGAAAACTTTCTCCTGAAGAAAAAACCGATTTAAAATTGAATATTATTGGTAAAATTCCTGAAATTTTATTGGATAATACAGATAGGAACAGAACTTCTCCTTTTGCATTTACAGGTAATAAATTTGAGTTTAGAGCTGTGGGTTCTAGGGCAAATTGTGCCATTCCAATGACCATTTTAAATACGATTGTTGCCAAACAATTGAAAGATTTTAAAAAAGAAGTCGATATCTTGATTGATGATAAAAATCTCAAAAAAGATGAAGCAATTTTTAATGTGTTGAGAGAATATATCAAAGAGTCAAAAAAAATACGTTTTGAAGGAGATGGTTATAGTGAATCTTGGGAAAAAGAAGCCAAAAAAAGAGGTTTGTCAAATAATAAAACAACACCTGAAGCACTTAAAATAAAAATTTCTAAAAAAGTGATTGATTTGTTTCAAGAAATGGAAGTCATGAACAAGATTGAAATGGAAGCTCGTTATGAAATTGAGTTGGAAGAATACACCAAACGTATCCAAATTGAAAGTCGTGTGTTGGCGGATATTGCTAGAAATCACGTGGTTCCAACAGCCATCAAATATCAAAATACGTTGCTGGAAAATACGAAGAATTTGAAAGAAATTTTTGGTGAATCATACAAGAAAATTGCCAAAGAGCAAATAGAATTGATCATGATTATTTCCAATCATATTACTGAAATCAATGCATTGTCATTGCAAATGGTGGAAGCTAGAAAAGTTGCCAATCAATTGCATGGCGAAAAATCTGCAGAGGCTTATTGCAAAACTGTGAAACCATTTTTTGAGCAAATACGCTATCATTGTGATAAATTGGAAACCATGGTGGATGATGGTTTGTGGCCATTAACCAAATACCGAGAATTATTGTTTACAAGATAACAGAAATCATCCTACTTTTCAGTAGGATTTTTTTTGTAAAAGACTAAATTTGCAAACGCAACATTCCTATTTATATGAGTCAAGAAGTTTCAAAAAGATACGCACAAAGAGGTGTTTCTGCCGCAAAAGAAGATGTTCACAATGCCATCAAAAATATTGATAAAGGGTTGTTTCCGAAAGCGTTTTGCAAAATTGTGCCCGATTTTTTAACCAATAACGACGATTATTGTTTGATTATGCACGCAGATGGTGCAGGCACAAAATCGTCTTTGGCATACATGTATTGGAAAGAAACAGGCGATTTATCTGTTTGGAAAGGCATAGCGCAAGATGCGTTAATCATGAATATTGACGATTTAATTTGTGTGGGTGCTATAGACAATATCATGCTTTCTTCAACGATTGGAAGAAATAAAAGTAAAATTCCAGGTGAGGTTTTAGCGGCAATTATCAATGGAACTGAAGAATTGATAGCTGAATTGAAAAAATTTGGAGTCAACATTCATTCCACAGGAGGAGAAACTGCGGATGTAGGCGATTTGGTGCGAACCATTATTGTAGATTCAACAGTAACTGCAAGAATAAAACGTGCTGATGTGATTGACAATGCCAACATAAAAGCAGGTGATGTGATTGTTGGGTTGGCTTCTTTTGGACAAGCAACGTATGAAACTGAATACAATGGAGGCATGGGTTCAAACGGTTTGACTTCTGCAAGACATGATGTTTTTCACAAAGTGTTGGCAACAAAATATCCTGAAAGTTTTGATGCTGCTGTTCCATCAGATTTGGTGTACTCAGGAAATACAAAACTGACTGATTCCGTTGAAAATTCTCCAATTGATGCAGGAAAATTGGTATTGTCGCCAACAAGAACGTATGCGCCAATTATCAGAGAAATTTTGTCAAAATACACTTCAGAAACCATTCATGGAATGATTCATTGTTCAGGAGGTGCACAAACTAAAATTTTGCATTTTGTTGAGAATCTGAATATTGTCAAAGACAACTTATTTCCAATTCCGCCTTTATTCAAGTTGATTCAAGAACAATCAAAAACAGATTGGAAAGAAATGTATCAAGTGTTCAATTGTGGTCACAGAATGGAATTGTATGTTTCTCCAGAAATTGCCAATGATATTATTGCGATTTCAAAATCTTATAATGTAGATGCGCAAATTGTAGGTCGTGTTGAAGATTCTTCTGCCAAAAAACTGACGATTAAAAGTGAGTTTGGTTTGTTTGAGTATTAGTATTTTTTGAAATTTAGAAGTTATCAACTTTTTTCTGTTGATAAGTTTTAAAATACAGATAATTAGATATTTATATAAAAATCACTGATTTTTATGATAAATATCATGTTTTACATATCTTATTTTAAGGAAATTTCACATGCAAAAAAACAACTTCAAAAACGTATTTTATAATGTCAAATTTGGAAACTTCTTCAATCAAAAAAACTTCAAAAATTACCCGAGAATCAGTCTTAAAAGCAGCATTGATTTATTTTAAAAATGATGAGTTAGCCGCTTCAGTTTGGTTGAATAAATATGCTTTAAAAGATTCAGAAGGTACCGTTTATGAAAGTTCTCCTGATGATATGCATCACAGAATTGCATCAGAAATTGCAAGAATTGAAGAAAAATATCCAAATCCACTTTCAGAAAAAGAAATTTTTGAAGTCATTAAAAACTTCAAATACATTGTTCCTCAAGGAAGTCCAATGGCTGGCATTGGAAATCCATTTCAAATTGCGTCACTTTCCAACTGTTTTGTCATCGGAAATAATGGAGAATCAGATTCGTATGGAGGCATTTTGAAAATTGACCAAGAACAAGTGCAATTGATGAAACGTAGAGGTGGAGTTGGGCATGATTTGTCTCATATTCGCCCAAAAGGGTCACCCGTAAAAAATTCGGCGTTGACATCTACAGGCTTAGTTCCTTTTATGGAACGGTATTCAAATTCCACAAGAGAAGTTGCGCAAGATGGCAGACGTGGAGCGTTAATGCTATCAGTTTCCATCAATCATCCTGATGCCGAAGATTTTATCGATGCAAAATTCGAACAAGGCAAAGTGACAGGTGCAAATGTGTCTGTAAAGATTGATGATGCGTTTATGAAAGCCGTAAAATCAGATTCAAAATACCTTCAAAAATATCCTGTTTTTAGCAAAAATCCAGTTTTTCAAAAAGAAATAGAAGCATCCAAAATTTGGAAAAAAATAGTGCACAATGCTTGGAAATCTGCTGAACCGGGTATTTTATTTTGGGATACTATCATCAATGAATCAGTTCCAGATTGTTATGCTGATGTAGGTTATAAAACCGTTTCTACAAATCCTTGTGGTGAAATTCCTCTGTGTCCTTATGATTCTTGTCGTTTATTGGCCATCAATTTATATTCGTATGTAACGCATCCTTTTGAAGAAAAAGCCACTTTTGATTTTCCATTGTTCAAAAAACATGTGAAAATTGCTCAAAGAATGATGGATGATATCATTGATTTGGAATTGGAAAAAATTGATAAAATTTTAGAAAAAATAGATCAAGATCCTGAAGAAGATGTTGTAAAAGCAGTTGAAAAACAACTGTGGCTCAACATCAGACAAAAAGCGTATGAAGGCAGAAGAACAGGCATTGGAATCACTGCTGAAGGTGATATGTTGGCAGCTTTGGGTTTGCGATATGGAAGTGAAAAGGGCAATCAATTTGCCACAGAAATTCACAAAACATTGGCTGTTGAAACCTATAGAGCTTCTGTAAATTTGGCAAAAGAACGAGGTGCATTTTCGATTTTTGATACTGATAAAGAAAAAAATAATCCATTCATTCTCCGTTTAAAACAAGCTGATTCTCAACTATATTATGAAATGTTGGAACATGGCCGACGAAATATTGCATTACTCACCATTGCGCCAACAGGAACCACCAGTTTGATGACGCAAACATCCTCAGGAATTGAGCCTGTTTTTATGCCAGTTTACAAGCGACGAAAAAAAGTAAATCCAAATGATAAAAATGTAAAAATTGATTTTGTGGATGAAGTTGGAGATTCTTGGGAAGAATTTGTGGTGTTTCATCATAAATTCAAAACTTGGATGGAAGTCAATCAAATGGATGTCAATCGAAATTTTACGCAAGAAGAAATTGACGATTTGGTAAAAAAATCTCCTTATTATAAAGCAACTTCCAATGATATTGATTGGTTGAGCAAAGTGACCATGCAAGGTGCCATTCAAAAATGGGTTGATCATTCTATCAGTGTCACCATCAATTTACCAAATGATGTTTCAGAAGAATTGGTGGGCGAATTGTATATAAAAGCGTGGGAAGTTGGTTGCAAAGGAGTGACTGTGTATAGAGATGGTTCAAGATCAGGAGTTTTGATTTCGAATGATGAAAAAAAGGTAGAAACGATTGGTCTTTTTCCCGTAAAACGTCCTCAAATATTGGAAGCTGAAGTGGTTCGTTTTCAAAATCAAAAAGAAAAATGGATTGCGTTGGTTGGTTTGGTGGATAACAAACCGTATGAAATTTTTACAGGATTGTTGGATGATGAAAACGGAATTGTCATTCCACAATGGGTTGAAAAAGGCTTGATTGTCAAAAATTATGATGATGATGGACAGTCTAGATATGATTTTCAATATCAAAATAAGTTGGGTTACAAAACCATCATTGAAGGATTGTCCTATAAATTCAATCCTGAATTTTGGAATTATGCCAAATTAATTTCAGGAATTATGCGTCATGGAATGCCCATTCATAAAGTAATAGAATTGATAAATACGCTTCATTTTGATAACAATTCTATCAATACTTGGAAAAGTGGTGTGCAGAGAGCCTTGAAAAGATATGTGGAAGATGGCATTGTCGCCAAAGGTCAAACCTGCGAAAATTGCCATTCAAAAGCATTGATTTATCAAGAAGGCTGCTTGACTTGCAAAGATTGTGGTTCGTCTAAATGTGGGTAGAATTTAGATATGAATTAGCATTGAACAAACTTTTACATAAAATTTGTTTCCTATTTAAGAAACAGTTAGCTTTGTTAAAAAATAATTGTTAAGAAATTTGAATTTTCGAGTTGAATTTTTAGAGGAAGTGAAAATGTTTCTTGATAAACTTGACGAAAAGTCGCGTCAAAAAATCATTTATACTATTTGGAAAGCCAGAAGCACAAACGACAAAGAACTATTTAAAAAACTTCAAGACGAAATTTGGGAATTCAGAACAAAATATAATAAAACGTATTTCCGGCTTTTTGCATTTTGGGACAAAAACGACAAAGAGGATACAGTTGTTATTTCAACTCATGGATTGATTAAAAAGACAGATAAAATTCCCAAAGGTGAGATTGAAAAGGCATTACGTTTAAGAGAGCAATATTTTAACGAAAAAAATAAATAGTGATGAAAACTTTCACTTTAGAGGAGTTAACGGACAATTATATTGGAAAAAAGGGAACTGAAAAACGAGAAGAATTTGACAACGAACTTCGTTTGGATTTAATCGGATATGAAATAAAAAAAGCTCGTAAAGAAAGAAATCTTACGCAGCAACAGCTTGGAGAACTTGTAGGGGTGAAAAAAGCACAAATTTCTAAAATTGAAAACAGTGCCACAGATGCTCGTTTTTCAACAATTTTAAAAGTATTCAAAGTATTAGGCGCAAAAGTTACATTTGACGTTGAATTGAATGACCATAAACTTGCTTACTAGATAAAAGTATTATTTCACTTTCTCAAAAATAAAATCAATTCGAAAATCATTATCAGAAATAATGGCTTTTAATTGTTGATTTTCAATGTAATAATGAATCTTTTTTGGAAATTCATTTTGTGGATTTTCGCATACAAAAGAAGTATCAGTTTGCGATGTGAACTTGAAATAAGTGGGAGTTTCATTCACGTTAGAAACCTTTAAATGAAGTGTATCTTTGATTTCAACGATACTCATTATTTCTTTAAAAGTGGTTTTTTCCTCTTTGATGGTAAATCCCATTCCTGTAAAATCAGCTTTCCAAGTTTCGAAAGTTTTGTTGCCTTCAGTGTCATTTAATCGCACCCAATTTCCGATTAAAAAAGTAGGTTTTGATGGTTTATCAGGAGTTGTGTTGCAAGAAATAAAAATTGTCAAGCAACAAAGTAAAAAAATACGCTTCATAAAAATTATTTTCCTTTTTTCAAATATAGGTATAAAAATTGTAAATTCGCACACTTAGAAATGAGGATAAAATGATCGAAAAAATACGCATTGTAAAACAACGTTATGACGAGGTTTCTGATTTGATTATTCAGCCAGAAATTATCTCTGATCAAAAACGATATATACTTTTAAGCAAAGAATACAAAGATTTAGGAAAAGTTGTCAAAGCTGGAAATCAATACTTATCATTATTGAATAGTATTGACGAAGCTAAAGAAATTTTGGCTGATGGTTCAGATGCAGAAATGGTAGAAATGGCAAAAGCTGAAATGGACGAAGCACAATCTAAAATACCTGCTTTAGAAGATGAAATCAAGTTTTTATTGATTCCTAGAGAACCTGAAGATTCTAAAAATGCAGTAGTAGAATTACGTGCTGGAACTGGAGGAGATGAAGCAAGTATTTTTGCAGGAGATTTGTTCAGAATGTATTCAAAATATTGCGAAAGCAAAGGTTGGAATGTTTCTATTGTTGATTTCTCGGAAGGAACTAATGGCGGATTTAAAGAAATTCAGTTCGAAGTAAATGGCGAAGATGTGTATGGAACTTTAAAATTTGAAGCAGGTGTTCATCGTGTGCAACGTGTTCCGCAAACCGAAACACAAGGAAGAGTTCATACTTCTGCTGCAACTTGCATGGTGTTTCCAGAAGCGGAAGAATTTGATGTAGAAATCAATCCAAAAGATGTTCGAATCGATTTTTTCTGTTCCTCAGGTCCAGGAGGTCAATCTGTAAATACGACCTATTCTGCAGTTCGTTTAACGCACGTTCCTACAGGATTAGTGGCACAATGTCAGGATCAAAAATCGCAGCACAAAAACAAAGAAAAAGCGTTTAAAGTGTTGCGTTCTCGTTTGTATGATATTGAATTGGCAAAAAGACAAGATGAAGATGCTTTAAAGCGTGGTTCTATGGTTTCTTCTGGAGACAGAAGTGCCAAAATTAGAACCTATAATTATGCTCAAGGACGTGTCACAGACCACAGAATTGGTTTGTCATTATACGATTTGCCCAATATTTTAAATGGTGATATTCAACGAATTATTGACGAATTGATGATGGCAGAAAACACTTCAAAATTGAAATTATTGGGGGATGGGATTTAAAAACGGCTAATTTTATCAAAAATAAAAAAACCTCAAAATTTTTTTCTGAGGTTTTTTTATGCGCCAAAATCACATTGAATTTATGACTTTTCTTTCTTTATGAAATTAGTTGAAAATTGAACAAGCTAGAAAATAAATAGTAACACTCCCGATAGCTCGGATTTGCAATCCGTGCCTACAACAATTTTCAAAACAAATCATTAACAATTACATCCAATTCATTTTCAAATGTTGCATCATTTCTTGCGTAGCTAAAATAATAATCTTCAATGAATAATTCTTCTTTTTTAAGCTATTCTTTGTTTGATATTAGGGATGAGCACAGATTACAAATCTGCGCTATCGACTGCAGGATATATCAGAGCGGTCGGGTTTTCTTGCAAAAAGTAAATATACGCAACTCTATATCACTTTTTTATAAGTCGCTAAAATTCCCAATAAAACTAAACCAAAATAAAACATCTTGCAACGCAAAATTTTATTTTTTTCAATAAGTAACTTAAAATAGTTCTCATTTTTAAAAATTAGATATAAATAAAAAAATAAAAATCATAAAAAAAGCCTCTTCAAAGAGGCTTTTTATTAGGATATCAATCATTATTATTTCCCAAATAAATGAATTTCAGTAAACATCTTATCAACCAAAATTTCTTGATTTTTAGTTGACTTTGACTCTTGTAATTCTACTTCAACATTGTCAATTTCGAAAGAAGTAATTTTGAATGGCAAGTTGTGGAATACAATTTTAAATTTGGTATAATCTGCATCAAACTTTCCTTCTTTGTGTTGTTGTAAAATAATTTCGTTTTCTTTTCCTGTAAACTTAAAAGTTCGCAAACTGTATCTTCCTTTTTTGTAGTCATAACCATCATGCGCATCATCATACAATTTAGAAGTTTCTTTGCCAACTTTATAATAGACATCCAACGTAATTTCGTCAAATTGTTTTTCTCCAACATATTGTTGCACAGGATATTTTGGAATCACAGCACCTTCTTTGATGAAAATTGGCATGCTATCCAAGTCTGCATCTACCCACATTTCTTTGCCACCTTCAACCACTTCATCTGTCCAGAAATTGTACCAATTCCCTCTAGGAACGTATATTCTTCTTCCTTTGGTATTGGGTTCTAAAATAGGACAAACCAGAATTTTATCTCCATAAACAAACTCATCACTTCTATAATGTGTATGCAAATCTTCTTGGTCAAACAACACCAATGATTTTAAAATCGGAATTCCGTCATTGATATAATCCCAAAAAGCGGTGTATAAATATGGTAATAATTGGTAACGTAATTCGATGAATTTACGAACGATATCAGTAATTTCATTCCCAAAAACCCAAGGCTCTTGGTCTCCATGATCGCCAGAGGAATGTACTCTACAAAACGCATGAAAAACGCCTAATTGAATCCAACGTGCGAATAATTCGCCTTGAGGTTGTTCTGCAAATCCGCCAATATCACTTCCTGCAAATGAGAAACCAGACATTGCCATTCTTTGGGCTTGCACATTGGCAATCCATAAATGTTCCCAAGTGGCAACGTTGTCTCCCATCCAAGTTGAGGTGTAACGTTGTGTACCAGAATAAGCAGCTCTTGTAATGACAAAAGGACGTTTTGGATAGGCGAATTTTTTCAATCCATGATAGGTTGCTCTTGCCATTTGCATACCATAGACATTGTGTGCTTTTCTGTGACTACAAGGATTTCCGTCAAAATCATGACGCACATCATCAGGAAAAGATTTGTTGGGCACTTCCATCACAGCAGGTTCGTTCATATCATTCCAAACCCCTTTTACGCCAATATCTTCAATCAATTCTTTGAATAATTCAGACCACCATTCACGAACTTCGGGTCTTGTATAATCAGGGAAATAACATTCGCCGGGCCAAACTTTTCCTTTCATATAAGGGCCATCAGCTCTTTTACAAAAATAATCTTTGTCTAAAGCGTCTTTAAAAACATCGTATTCTAAATCGATTTTAATTCCTGGATCAATGATAACCACGGTTTTAAAACCATCATCTTCCAATTCTTTTACCATTCTTTTTGGATCTGGAAAATGATTTTTATCCCATGTAAAACAGCGAAAACCATCCATATAATCAATATCCAAATAGATAGCATCACAAGGTATTTTTAAATCTCTAAAAGTTTTAGTGATTGTTTTTACTTCACTTTCAGGGAAATAACTCCATTTACATTGATGAAAACCAAGTGCCCATAGTGGAGGTAGTGCATGCGGTTTTCCTGTCAAATCAGTATAAGTAGCAACAACATCGTCCATTTTTGGACCATAAATAAAATAGTAATTCATTTCACCACCATTTGCCCAAAAACTTGTTACGTTTCTACGTTCTTGACCAAAATCGAAAAAAGTTTTAAATGTATTGTCAAAGAAAATTCCGTAGGATTTATTGTCTTGAATCGCTGTAAAAAATGGGATTGCTTTATAAATAGGATCTGTATCTTTGCCAAAAGCATACGAATCTGTTACCCAATTTTCGAAACGTTTTCCTTTCATATTTACGCCAACGGGTTTGTCTCCCAAACCATAATAACTTTCTGAACGTTGACAAACTTTGCTCATTTTTACGATATCTCCGCCAAATTCATAACTCTCTTCCCAATGAAAACCAAGTTCGTCTTCGTTGATGAGTTTCAAATCAAGAGCATCATAAATTTTAATTTGTAAACTTAATTTTTCAACTTTACAAATCAATTTTAAGGTCTTCACAGTATAGTGAGTTTCATCTTCAGTAACTTCTAAAAAATTGTATCCTCTTGAAGCATGAATCGTAATTCCGTAAGAAAAATCGTTGTCAAATTTTCCGGTTGTGGTATATCTGAATCTCAAAACGCTGTCTCTAACAACATTTATTTGTAGGATGACATTGTTTTTTGTTGTAAAGTATAAGTTATCTACAACTTTTTTATATTTAATTATTTCTGATGGAAATAAATTTCCTTTTTGTTCTAACTCGGTATTAACAATCATTTGTTATGTTATTTTTTGGTCGTGTAAAAATCGTAAAAGTTTGTAAAACAGCACTTATTTTCATCATTTTTTTACGACAATGTTCGTGTGTAAAAATAAAATAAAAGCTTTAAAATAGTAAGAAATGTGTAAGTAATTTCAAGAATGCAATTAGAATTCAGAAAGTATAAAAAAAGGCTACTTTTATTTTTTTTATGATAAAAAAAAATCCCTTTTTTGAGAATATGATAGCTACAAAAAAGGGAAGATTTATTTTATTGATATTTGAAAGCCATCATTGACAATGGAGGCAAGTCTAATTCTAGTGAATTTTCTCTATTATTCCATTCTCTCACTTCTGAGGTCATATTTTTATTTTTATAATTTCCAGTTCCATGATATTTTGTGTCATCACTATTGAAAATTTCTTTCAAAGTTCCTAATTTTGGGAGTCCAATTCTGTAGTTTTCTCTTGGAACAGGTGTTAAATTCAAAACTACAATGACGTTGTCTTGCTCATTTTCTCCTTTTCTGATATAGGTCAACACCGAATTTTGGTGATCTCCATGATCAATCCATTCAAAACCTTCATGAGAGAACTGTTTTTGATACAAAGCAGGTTCTTTTTTGTACAACTTATTCAAGTCTTTTACCAAATTTTGAGCACCTTTATGAACATCATATTGCAACAAATGCCAATCTAAACTTGTTTGAAAATTCCATTCTGATGGTTGACCAAATTCACTTCCTTGAAATAACAATTTTGTTCCGGGATGTGTAAACATAAAACCATACAACAATCTTAAATTCGCAAAACGTTGCCATTCATCTCCGGGCATTTTATCTAAAATTGCTTTTTTACCATAAACCACTTCGTCATGAGACAATGGCAACATAAAGTTTTCTGTGAAAGCGTAATTCAAACTGAATGTCAAATCATTTTGATGATGTTTTCTGTAAATAGGTTCTTTGGAAAAATATTCAAGGGTATCATGCATCCAACCCATCATCCATTTCATTCCAAAACCTAAACCTCCATCATAAATTGGACGTGAAACTTTTGGAAACGAAGTAGATTCTTCAGCAATCGTTTGCACATCAGGAAAAGAAGCGTAGACTTCTGTGTTCATATCTTTGATAAAATCAATGGCTTCTAAATATTCTCTTCCGCCAAACATATTTGGTTCCCACTGACCTTCTTCACGAGAATAATCTAAAAATAACATAGAGGCAACAGCATCAACACGCAAACCATCTGCGTGAAATTGATCCAACCAAAAAATAGCATTGCTGATCAAAAATGCTTTGATTTCATTGCGTCCATAATTGAAAATCAAACTTTTCCAATCTTGATGATAGCCTTTTCGTTGATCAGGATGTTCGTATAAATGCGAGCCATCAAAAAATCCTAATCCATGATCGTCTGAAGGAAAATGAGAAGGCACCCAATCTAACAAAACACCAATTCCTTTTTCGTGAAATTTTTCCACCAAAAATTTGAATTCTTCTGGATATCCAAATCTTGAAGTTGGCGCAAAATATCCTGTGAGTTGATAGCCCCAACTTGGGTCATAAGGATATTCCATGATTGGCATAAATTCTACGTGTGTAAAATTCATTTCTGCTACATAATTCACCAATTCATCAGCCAATTCTATATAACTCAAAAATCGATTTTCAGCAACTTGTTTTTTCCAAGAACCCAAATGTACTTCATACACAGAAAAAGGAGCGTCTAAAGCATTATTTTTTTTACGAGTTTTCATCCATTTTGAGTCTTTCCAATCATGGGAATCTTCCCAAACAACAGAAGCTGTTTTTGGAGGATGTTCACATCTGCGTGCAAATGGATCTGCTTTTTCTGTTCTGATATCGTTATTGGAACTTTGAATTTTGTACTTATAAATATTGCCTTTTCCAACACCAGGAATAAACCCTTCCCAAATGCCACTGCCATCCCAACGCACATTTAATTGGTGTTCGCCTTCTAGCCAAAAATTGAAATCGCCCACAACTGAAACCATTTTTGCACTTGGTGCCCAAACTGCAAAATAAGTTCCTTCTTCACCGTCAACAGTGATAATGTGTGAGCCAAACTTTTCGTATAAACGATAATGTTTTCCGGCTTTAAATAAGCTAATATCAAAATCTGTAAAAAGACTGTGTACTTTTGTTTTTGTCATAATGTTATGAATTCAAAATGTTTGCAACACCTTTTAATGGAATAATTGTCCATTTAGGTCTTGAGTTCAACTCGTATCCGAGTTCGTAAATTGCTTTTTCTAATAAGCAATATTTTAATAAATAGACTCTCTCATTAGTATATCCAATAGAAAGATTCGCTTGTTGGGTGATTTCTCTGTAAGTTTCTAAAAAAACCGCTACTAAATATTTGTAAATCAATTCGCCAAATTCGAAAAGGATTTCTTGCGATGTTGAAAAACTGTCTTGATTGTTAAAAATCGTTGCATAAATGGCATAATGAAAAGAGCGAAACAATCCTGCAACGTCTTTCAATGGAGGTTGTTTTACTTTGCGATCTCTAATCGTACTTTCAGGTTCGCCCTCAAAATCGAGGATGCAAAAATCATCATCTTGCACTAAAATTTGTCCTAAATGATAATCTCCGTGAATGCGAATGCGTTCGCCTTTGAGTTTTGTCCAATCAAAATTGACCAATTTTTTACGGATGATATTCTTATTTGCCAAAAATTCTTTGGCAAGTTGCAATGAATATCCCTCTAAATTGTGAAGGTTATTTTCAGTTAAATTCAATCTATTTTGAAATTGATAGGTCAATCTATTTTTCAACCAAACAGAATAATCATTATTATAATGAGAAGGAGTGAAGGCAGTGTCAGCAAATTCTGAACCCAAAGCGATGTGCATTTCAGCGGTTCTTTTTGCTAATAACGATACTTTATTCAATAAATTGATACTGATTAAATCGACAATTTGCTCTGGAAGTTCTTCGATTTTTTTTCTTTCAAAAACGGTAATATCAGGAAAATCAGAAAAAATTAGTTTTTTACTATCAATATTATGATAAATTAGTTTTAATTCTTTCAAAAAATATTCCCAAGCATCCCCATTATTTGGAACTAATTTTTGCATCAAACCAATAGTGACATTTGTTTTGTCAGAATCAATGATATTGATACTTCCCAAATAAGGTGGTGTGTGTTTGAACTCTTTGATATCTGACAAAAATCGACTCATTTCATAATCAGGATTTTTATCTGCATAGATTCTTCTGAAAAATTTTAGGATAAAAGCGTCATTATAAATGATGGATGTATTGCTTTGTTCAACACCCATAAATCTTGAGGAGGTATATGCTGGAAATTCAAAAGTATCTGATTTGTGGTATTGAACAGGTGTTTTATCAATAGGCAAAGCCTTTGAAATTCTGTGATAAACCAATTTTCTAAAGGATTCTAAATGAATGGCATCAATGATAAATCCTTCTTGATTTTTTAGTTTTATGGGTAAAATTCGGTTTTCTTTGGCAAAATTTTCATCGGAAACAAATGCGATTGGCAAAAAATAATGATGGTAAAATGCTTCTTCAAAATCGACTTCTAACAACAGTCCAAAATACACTTCATCATGATGTTGAATTCTAAAATAATCACTTAATTCGATGTATTTTAATTGACTTGATTTTCCCCCATACCAGCGTTGTTTTACGATATATTCTTCTAAAACATCAGATAAAAAAACGTTCACAAATTCTTTATCATCCATCAATTGTTCCCATTTATTTTCTGAAGAAAAAATTGAAATATTGCTATTTGAGGTTTCTGGTGATGACATCATTTATTTATTAATCTTAAAAATATGAAAAGGCAATGAAGGATGCAATTCGACATAATTCCACTCATGATACCAATTGTAGCAATTTCTTGTCACCAAATCTTCTACCTCAATTTTTTGACCATGTTGGATTTTCAATTCGCTCAAAGGCAATTGCACAGAACCTGATTGAGAATGATAAGCATCCAAACTTATGATTGTCAAAGTTTCATTGGTTTTTGCATCATTCCATTTATAAAAAGCAATCAATTGATCATTTCCTATTTCTAAAAATTGGATATTATTGGTTTGTTGATACGATTCATGTTGCTTTCTGATATGATTTATTTTGGTAATTAAAGCAGTGATTTTATTTTCTTTAAACCAATCATAATGACACAATTGGAATTTTTCAGACATATAATATTCCTCTTTTCCAGGAATTGGAGTGCTAATCATTTGTTCGAAAACAGGCCCATAAATTCCAATATTTGAGCTCAAAGTTGCTGCCAGTGCATAACGTTGCAAATACCTAGATTCTGGAGCACCTTGCAAATGAAATGGATTGATATCAGGTGTATTTGGCCAAAAATTTGGACGCATAAATTCCTTTTGTTTGGTTTGCGTCAATTCGTTCAAATATTCTATAATTTCGTATTTAGATTCTCGCCAAGTGAAATACGTATATGACTGTGTATACCCTTGTTTTGCCAATTGTTGCATGATTTTTGGTTTGGTAAATGCTTCTGCCAAAAACAAAATATCTGGATGTTGTTTTTTTACTTCGCTGATGACCCAATTCCAAAAATAATAAGGTTTTGTATGAGGATTGTCCACTCTAAAAACGCGAATTCCAGCATCAATCCAATACAATAACGTATCCAAACATTCTTTCCATAAATTTTTATAATCTGTTGTTTCCCAATAAATTGGCAAGATATCTTGGTATTTTTTTGGGGGATTTTCAGCATATTGTACTGTTCCATCTGGACGCCATTTAAACCAATTTGGATGCGATTTCACCCAAGGATGATCAGGTGCAGCTTGCAAAGCATAATCCATCGCAATTTCAATTCCTAATTCAGTTGCTTTTGCAATTAAGTTCTTAAAATCTTCTAAAGAACCCAATTCTGGATGCGTATCTTTATGACCTCCAAAACGTGAACCAATTCCCCAAGTAGAACCCACATCACCTTCTTGAGCAACAGTTGTGTTGTTTTTTCCTTTTCTGTTTATTTCGCCAATGGGATGGATTGGAGGAAAGTATAAGGTGTCAAAACCCATTTGTGCTACTCTTGGCAACAAACGATGACAATCATTGAAAGTTCCATGAACGCCTTCATGTTCAGAAGCTGAACGTGGAAAAAATTCGTACCAAGTTGAAAATCGTGCTTTTTTTCTGTCTACATATACTTGATATTCTTGGGAACTTTGCGTTAAAATTTTCTCTGGATGCTGTATAAAAATAGCATGCAATCTTTCAGAAACGGCCTCTTTGATGGCTTCATTGTAATTTTCCCCATTTTTGAAAATATAAATTAGGTGTAATAAATAGTTTTTATCATGTTCGGATACTTTTTCTAAAATATTTTCTAGCAATAAAGCGCCTTCTAATAATTCAGAATTTACGTGTTGGTAATCGTCAATTTTTCTTTGAATTCCATGCTGCCAATTCAAGGCATAATCAACCCAACCTTCAATTTTATAAGCATAAAAACCTTGTTTTGTAGTTTGAAAACTGGCAGTAAATTCGTCATTAAAAGTTGGTGACATTCTTGTTTCTGACCAATTTTTTTCTGATTCATGTTTGTAAATTAAACTCGCTTGAATCACATCGTGGCCATCCACCAAGACATCAGCAGTCACGTTTACAATTTCATCAACAACACGTTTTATAAAAATGTTTCCATCATTTATCTGTGGCGCAACATTTTCTACAACAATTCTACTCTGATTTTGCATTTAATTTAGTGTAAAATATATAAAATGATTAACCTATATTAGTTCCTTTTAAAATTGTAGCTCCTTTTTTGATAACAACAATTCCTTCTTTTACAACATAGGTTTCTGTTTCGGTGTTTTCTAAATGTTTTCCACCATTGATTCTCACATCATCACCAATTCTACAATTTTTATCAATAATACAATTGTGAATGTAGCATCTATCTCCAATTCCCATCATGATTTCAACATTATTCTTTTCAATAAATTCTAGTGATTCATAGTAATCACTTCCCATCATATAGGTGTTTGAAACCAGCGTGTTTTTTCCAATTCTTGATCGAATTCCAATGACAGATTTTTCAATTTTTTCTGCCAAAATGATACTTCCATCACCAATAATTGTTTTGTTTAAAATAGTTCCTGAAATTTTGGTTGTTGGTAAAATTCTAGCTCTAGTATAAATACCTTTATTGTCGTAAAGATTAAATTTAGGAACATCATCTGTCAAACCAAGATTTGCTTCAAAAAAAGAATCGATATTTCCAATATCAGTCCAATATCCCTCAAATTGATAACTCAATGTTTTATGTTTTTCTATAGCTTGAGGGATGATTTCTTTTCCAAAATCGTTGGTATCTGGATTGTGCATCAATTCTTTTAAAAGTGCTCTATTGAAAATATAAATTCCCATAGAGGCAAGGTATTCTCTGCCTTCATGTTTCATTTGTTCACTTACTTCTGATTTCCAATTTGGCAACAAATCAGCAGCTGGTTTTTCAATAAATGAAGTGATAAAATCTTCTTCATTGGTTTTTAAAATTCCGAATGAAGTAGCATCTTTTGCATTCACTGGATAGGTTGCAATTGAAATTTCTGCGCCACTTTCTTCATGTTTTTTAATCATTTTATTAAAATCCATTTGATACAGTTGGTCTCCAGAGAGAATCAATGCATACTCAAAATCATTTTGTAAAAAATGATGCATACTTTGTCTTACAGCATCCGCAGTTCCTTGAAACCATTGATTACTGTGGATTGTTTGTTCAGCAGCCAATACATCAACAAAAGCAGAGCTAAAAAAGCTGAAATGATAAGTGTTTTTGATGTGTTTATTTAAGGAAGCAGAGTTGAATTGTGTTAAAACATACACTCTTTTTATTTCAGAATTAATACAATTTGAGATTGGAATATCAACCAATCTGTATTTTCCTGCAATTGGGACCGCAGGTTTTGACCTGTCTTTTGTTAAAGGATAGAGTCTTGAACCTTGTCCTCCTCCTAAAATAATTCCTAATACTTTGTCGTTGATCATTTGTTGCTGTTTTTTAATGATTTATATAATTCTTCGGTTTGTTTAGCGACTGAAATCCAATCAAAATAGTCTTCAACTCGTTTTCTTCCATTTTTAGCCATCGAGTTTCTGAGTGTTGGATGATTGATTAGTTTGTTGATGCCATCAGCCAAATCTCTTGAAAATTTGTCAGGATTTACAGGCTCAAAAGGCGCAATATTTTGTTGTTCAACAGGTACTAAAATTCCAGTTTCACCATCAACAACCACCTCTTTTATGCCACCAACTGCACTTGCTACAACTGCCGTATTACAAGCCATAGCTTCAATATTGATAATGCCAAAAGGTTCGTAAATAGAAGGACAACAAAAAACGGCTGCATGAGAATATAATTGAATGACTTGCTTTTTTTCAAGCATTTTATCAATCCAAATAACATTTTTTCTGATTTTTTTTATTTCATTGACAGCTTGTTCCATTTCAAGACCAATTTCCTTGGTGTCTGGAGCACCTGCACAAAGCACAATTTGTGTGTTTTCGTCAATATATTTAATAGCATTTACCAAATGGATAATACCTTTTTGTCTGGTAATTCTTCCAACGAAAAGAACATAAGGTTTTGTTTTGTCAACCTGATATTCATCCAAAGTTTCACTGT